>CAVVXG010000019.1:0-29644 GCA_963752125.1 uncultured Pseudomonadota bacterium
TAGTGTTGTGGCGTACTTCATCCGTCGTCTACATCAACGATAAGCTCGAGCCCGCGCAGATGGTGGCAGCGAGCAGCGCTCTGCTGCGTTTGAACGGTTGCGCCGCCGCCGTCGGTCCCGTGTTGGCAGGCAGTCTGATGGCAGGCTTCGGGCCTCCTGCCTACTTCGCGACTCTCGCTACACTGACCGGCGCGCTGACCATCTATGACTTGTGGCGCAAGAGCCGGCGCAAGCCGGTGCCGCCCGAACAGAAGGGTCCATTTATCAGCGTGCAACCGCAGGCCGTCAGCGGCCAGATGGTGGCCGGCGCCAGAAGCCAGCCCGACCCATGATTGCCGCGAAACCCGCGCTTACCGTGGCTCCTCACTCCGATAGCTGACACCAAGCGTCATACACGGCCTCAACCGGTATCTGGTCGGCGCGCACCGACGCTGGCGGTCCACCTACGCCGACCACTGTCGAGCCCGATGGGCTGCGGGGCAGCCAGAAGCGTTGCTCTTCGGCACCGTACATGACAACCAACGGCAGGCTTAAGGCCGCGGCGGCGTGCGCCGGGCCGGTATCCACCGAAATCATGCTGTGCGAGGCCTCGCACAGCGCGAACAGGCGACGCAGTCCGACACCCGCGACGACCACGGCGTCGAGTCCCGCGGCAGACTGCACGTCGCGCAGCATCTCCACTTCTTCCTGCGAGCCGCGCAGCATGATGAGCGCGTTCGGCATCCGTGCATGCATCAGATGCAACAAGGCGACCCAACGCTCGATGGGCCATGCCTTGTTGTCGGTGTTCAGGCGGCGCCACCGTTTGCGTTTGCGGCCCATGCTGCGATGATTGCCGGGCTGCACCATGACAATGGGGCGGCCGGCCCAACCCTGGGCGCGCAGCCACTCGTCCAACTCCATACGGTCGCGGTGGGTTACGCGCAGTCGGGGAGCCCAGGTACCGTCGGGCGCCGGGGAGGGGTAGTCGTCCGGATTGAGCAGCTCGGGTGTTTGTTTGCCGAGATGGATGAGGCGGTCAACCGAGTGATGTACCGTTCCCGGCCGTTCAGTGATGAATAGGCAGCGTCGCGGGTCTACGCCAGCGAACTTGAGCATGCGGCGGATGCGCGGTAGCTGCCGGTGATTGTGCTCGCAGATATAGACCGGACCGGGGTGAGCCTCTCGTAGGGCGCGCGCCACTGTTGGCCACCGGCGAGTCAACAGAAAGGGGAAGTGCCGCCCGAAGACCCAAGCTTGCGCGACGTCCGGATTGTCCACGAACACCCCTTCGTTCCAGGAGCCCGCGCCGATGAAATGGCACGGCTGTCGGTAGCGCGTGTGCAGGAAATTCAGCAGCGCGGTCGCCATGACGGTGTCGCCGAGGCGGGCGAAGTAGAGGACAGTCGGCCGCAGTGGTGCGGCTGACGTTGCGAGAGCGGCGCCTTCCATGGGGGCGGTGACAGTGTTCAAGCGGTGACGCAGCGGTAGGGTGCCCGGAAGGAGCTTGCCGGCTACTTTAGCAGCGCCCGCTTGAGGGTGACCAGCGAGCGCAGGTCCGGTCGCGTGAATTCGCCCGGTGGGACGCCAGCGCGCTGGCGCTAGCTTACACGGCGTTACAAGGAGCGTCGTGGCAGAATCGGCACCCTTGAGGTGCCCGATACCGGGCCACGCGAGTTTCCAAACTATGTCTACCGAAACCCCTGCCTCCCGCACGGAAGGCGCCAAGCGGCGCAAGGTCACGACGGCGCGCCTGGCCGAAATGAAGGTGCGAGGCGAGAAGATCGCCATGCTCACCGCTTACGATTTTTCGTTCGCCCGGATCATGGACAGGGCCGGGGTGGATGTCGTGCTGGTGGGGGACAGCGCCGCGAACGTCGTACATGGTTTCGAGACCACGGTTCCGATCACCCTCGACCAGATGATCTCCCACGCCGCATCTGTGGTGCGCGGGGTGGAGCGGGCGTTGGTTGTTGTCGATATGCCCTTTGGCTCGTATCAAGGCAATAGCACCTTGGCGCTGGAGAGCGCGGTGCGGATCATGAAGGAGACCGGTGGACACTGCGTGAAGATGGAGGGCGGTGAATTCATCCTCGAAAGCGTCAAACGCATTGTCTCGGCGGGCATCCCTGTGATGGGACATCTGGGCCTCACGCCGCAGTCGATCTACAAGTTCGGCACATACGTCGTGCGCGCTACAACCGACGATGAAGCCGAGCAACTCGTGCGCGACGCGCGACTGCTGCAGGAGGCGGGCTGTTTCGCCATCGTGCTCGAGAAGATCCCGGCATTGTTGGCGGAGCGGGTCGCCAAGCTGCTGGCGATCCCCATGATCGGCATCGGCGCAGGCGCCGGAGTCGACGGACAGGTGTTGGTGATGCACGACATGCTCGGTATCAACCAGGAGTTCGAGCCCCGGTTCGTGCGGCACTACGCGCGCCTCCACGATATCGTGAAGGGTGCGTTCGAGAGCTACATCGCCGATGTCAAAGCGGCATCTTTTCCCAACAAGGACGAGAGCTACTGAGCCGTGTCGTTCGAGTAGCGCCAGGCGCGCTCGAAGGGCAGGCGCCAGGCGCGCGGCGCAATGAGCTGATGGATTGCATTGGGGCCCCACGAGCCGGGCGCGTACACGCGCACCGGCGGCGGCCCATCCAGCAGCGGCGTCGACACTTCCCACAGCCGCTCGATACCTTCGGCGGTGTTGAAGAGCGTGTGATCGCCACGCATGGCATCGAGAATCAGGCGCTCGTAGGCCTCGAGCACCTCGCCCACAAACCCCGTATCACGCATTGCGAACTGCATGCTCAACTTGTCGAGCCGCATGCCCGGCCCGGGACGCTTGCCATAGAATGACAATGACATCTTCGAGGCATCAGCCAGGTCGAATGTCAGATGGTCGGGTCCCTGGGTGCCAATGCCGGAACCTTCAGGAAACATGCTGCGCGGCGGTTCGCGGAAGGCGATGGAGATGATCCGGCACCCTTCCGCGAGGCGTTTGCCGGTGCGCAGAAAGAAGGGCACGCCGGCCCAACGCCAGTTGTCGATGAAGCACTTCAAGGCGATGAAGGTTTCGGTATCGGACTCAGGGTCGATGCCTTCCTCCTTGCGATAGCCCTGGTATTGGCCACGCACGACATCGTTCGGCTGCAGCGGCAGGAGGCTGCGGAAGACCTTGTTCTTCTCCTCGCTGATGGGCTTGGGCTCGAGTGATGTCGGGGCTTCCATGGCGGTGAAAGCCAGAATCTGGAAGAGGTGCGTGACCACCATGTCGCGGTACGCGCCGGTGGCTTCGTAGAAGCCGGCACGCTTGCCGAGCCCAAGTGTCTCGGGCACATCGATCTGGATATGATCGATGAAGTTGCGGTTCCAGATGGGCTCGAACAGGCCATTGGCGAAGCGAAACGCGAGAATGTTCTGCGCCGCCTCCTTGCCGAGAAAGTGATCGATGCGGAAGATCTGATCCTCGTCGAAGACTTCGTGCAACTTCGCGTTGAGGGCAACCGCGCTCTTGAGATCCGTGCCGAAAGGCTTCTCCATCACGATGCGGGAGCCCTCCACCAGGCCCGCTTCCCCAAGCAGCCGGACCGCGGACAGCGCCGCACTCGGCGGCACGCTCAAGTAGTGGAGGCGGCGGCTCGCGGCGCCGATCGACTTCTCTGCCCGCTCCACGGCTGCCTTGAGCGCGGGAGCGCCGGCCTTGAGTGGCACGTACTCGAGGCAATCGGAAAACATCTGCCAGTCGGCGTCGGTTACCGGATGGGTCGAGAACTCATCGAGCGCGGTACGCGCGATCTTGCGGAAGGCATCGGTGTCGATATCCTCCAGTGATACACCGATGATGCGGCAGCCAGGGATGAAGCCGATGCAGGTGAGTCTGAACAGCCCCGGCAGCAGCTTGCGGTGCGACAGATCTCCCGTTGCACCAAAGAGGACCACGATCTGCGCAAAGCGCGGGCCTACACCTGGAGGAATCTTTGCCATCGGCGCACCTTTTACCCGATCCTTTTCAGACTTCGATACCCTGAGACTTCAAGTACTCGTCGTAAGTGCCGCTGAAATCGGCGATGGTGCCGCCCGGCTTGAGCTCGATGATCCGCGTCGCGAGCGAGCTGACGAACTCACGGTCGTGCGAGACGAACACCAGCGTGCCGGGATACTTCTCCAGGCCGATCTGCAGTGATTCGATGCTTTCCATGTCCATGTGGTTCGTGGGCTCATCGAGCAGCATCACGTTCGATCGCAGCAACGTTAACTTGCCGTACATCATACGGCCCTTCTCGCCGCCGGAAAGCACCTGAACCGATTTTTTGGTCTCATCGCCCGAGAACAGCAGCCGGCCCAGGGTGGCGCGCACGATCTGATCGTCGTCCGCTTTACCGGTCCATTGTGACATCCAGTTGAAGAGGTCGGTTTTTTCCGCGAATTCGGCTTGGCTGTCCTGCGGCATATAGCCGGGCTCGGCGTTCTCCACCCAGGTGATGGTGCCGGCCGTCAGTTTCAGGTCGCCGGCGAGACAGCGCATCAAAGTAGTCTTGCCGATACCGTTCGGGCCGATGATGGCGATGCGCTCGCCCGCCTCGACGTTGAAGTTGATGTTGCTCAACACGTCGACATCCGAGTTCGGGTAGCGCAGGCGCAAGCCTTCCACGTTGAACGTCGAGCGGTAGAGTTTCTTCGCCTGCTCGAAACGGATGTAGGGATTCTGGCGCGACGAGGGCCGAATCTCCTCGATCTTGATCTTCTCGATAGCCCTGCGCCGCGAGGTCGCTTGCCGTGCCTTGGAGGCGTTGGCCGAGAAGCGGCGCACGAACTCCTGCAGGTCCGAGATACGCTCCTTCGCCTTGGCATTCGAGGCTTCGACGCGCGCGCGGGCCTGCGTGGAGGCCAGCATGAAGTCGTCGTAGTTGCCGGGGTAGATTTTCAGCTGTTGGTAGTCGAGGTCGGCGATATGGGTGCAGACCTGGTTGAGGAAGTGCCGGTCGTGGCTGATGATGATCATCGTGGCGTTGTAGTCGTTCAACACGCCTTCGAGCCAGCGGATGGAGTTGATGTCCAGGTTGTTGGTCGGCTCATCGAGCAGCAGCACGTCGGGCTTGGAGAACAGCGCCTGCGCGAGCAACACGCGCAGCTTGAGGCCCGGAGCCACCTCGCGCATCGGACCGGTGTGCTGCGACTCGGGCAGACCGGCGCCGATGAGGATACTGGCGGCACGCGCCTCCGCGTCGTAGCCGCCGTACTCGGCGAATTTCCCCTCGAGCTCGGCGGCTCGCATGTAGTCCTCATCCGTGGCTTCGGGGTTCGAATAGATACGATCGCGCTCCTGCATGGCCTGCCACATCTCGACGTGGCCTTGCATCACGACGTCCAGCACGCGATCGTCCTCGTAGCCGAACTGGTTCTGGTTCAGCTTTCCCAGGCGCAGGCCTGCCTGCAGCATGACGTCCCCGGCGCTCTGCTCGAGCTCGCGGCCGAGGACCTTCATCAGTGTGGATTTGCCGCAACCGTTGGCGCCGATCAGTCCATAGCGATTGCCATCGGTGAACTTGACGGTGACTTGTTCGAAGAGCGGCTTGGCGCCGAATTGAACCGTGACGTTGGAAGTAGAGAGCATTTACAGTCCAATAAGAATGAAAAACGCGCCCCTCTTAAGGCCGCGTGTGCCTGGATGGGCAATGCAGCTTGGGTGGGGGTGAGGCCGTGAGATGGCCCATTGTATCAAACGTCGGGGCCCGGGGCGGTCCGTGGCCTCATTGAACGCGACCGCGGACACGGCGGTACCCGGCAGGGTCCCGGTGCGGGAACAATGGGTACAAAAATACGCAATTCCAGGGTGGACGCTGTCGATTCCTGGTGCCTGCCAACGTCTTTAGGGCAGCGCGCCCCGATCACCTTGTGAATGGAGAGTACCGATGTCAGCCGTTCTTGCCTCAGCCGAAACCGCCCCGAATACCAGCCGCGAGCTCACTTTGAGCCGCATCATCAATGCGCCGCGCGCCAAGGTGTATCGCGCCTGGACCGACCCCCTGCTGCTGAAACAGTGGTTCGCGCCGCAGCCGTGGAAGACCCCGCGCGCTGAGCTCGACGTGCGCCCGGGCGGAGCCAGTCTCATTGTCATGAGCGGGCCGGACGGGCAGGAATTCCCGAGCCGGGGCGTTTATCTCGAGGTCCTCGAGAACGAGCGGCTGGTATTCACCGATGCCTATACAGGCGCGTGGGAGCCTGCGGAACAGCCGTTTATGACCGTGATTCTGACCTTTGAGCAGCACGATCAAGGGCGCAAGACGAAGTACACCGCACGTGTACTGCACTGGAGCGTGGCCGACCGCGAAAGGCACGAGCAGATGGGCTTCCATGGAGGCTGGGGCAAGTGCGCCGACCAGCTCGAGGAGCTCGTCGCAAAGCTGTAATCACCCGCAGGGGCGCTGCGCTCGATGTTGGCGCGGCGTCCCTCGCTGACAGCTCAGGTCCAACTGTCGCGGGTACCGAAATCCTTCTGGATCCGCTCGATGGCGTAGTCGCTGTACTGCGGCTTCAAGTCCACCCCGATGGCGTTCGAGCCGCGCGCGAGCGCTGCGATCATGGTGGTGCCGGAGCCGACGAAGGGATCGAGCACGACTCCCCCCGGAGGACAGCCACAGTCGAGGCAGCGTTGCACGAGCTCGATGGGGTAGGGCGCGAAGTGCGAGCCCTGATTTTCAGGGCGCGCCACAATCCTCCAGACGTCTTCCGTGCCCGCAAGTCCGGCGCGATGGAACCAGTAGCGGGTGCTTTTGGAAAACAGGAAAACATACTCGAAGGTCCGCCATGGGCGGTCGTGAGCGGTGGGTTCCGGCAAGGACGCCGGCCGCTGCCAGATGATGGAGCTGCGTAGCGTCCAGCCATCGTCCTGCAGTGCCAACGCAACTCGCCACGGAATGCCGATGAGCGACTTGCGTGGCAACCCGAGTCCGGGACCGTCCACCGCGCGCAGATGCCGCCGCATCATCTGCCGCCCGTTATGTTTGTCGTCGCGGCCGTGGGGGCGGCCCTTGGCGGAATAGTAGGTATCGCCGAGATTGAGAAAGAAGGTTCCGGCGGGTTTCAGGGTGCGACGTAACTGCGCGAAGGCGCGCACCAGGGCCGCGACATAAGCGTCGATGGTGCTCTCATGTCCGATCTGGCCGGCGACTTCGTAGTCGCGTTGCCAATAGTACGGTGGGCTCGTTACGACACAGTCGACCGACTCCGAGTCGATCTCCCGCAAGGCGAAGGCAACATCACCCGTCAGCAGCGTCCACGCACATCCTCCGGCGGTAACGCCTGTCGCTTTGCCGATCCGTGGGTGCTCATCCGGCTGACTATCCGGCTGCATGGACTTGAGAGTAGCAGCCGTCGAGCTGCCCGGGTCAGGGCCTTAGGGCCTAGAGAAAATCACTAAATTTACCCGGGCGCCTTCCTGAGCGCGGGGCCTTTCCTCGATGATATGCGCCCTTAATAAAAAGACTGAGGAAGACTCGCGATGTTTTTGTCTGCGGGGCATTTGTTGACGTGCGTACGCTGAAATCGGGTGCCTGGGGCAGGCTCGTGTCGCGGGCGGTTCGGGTCGGAGGATGGGGCGCTACCGTCGCCGCGGCGGCTGTCGGTGCTGTCGCAGCTGCGACAACTGGCTTCGCCGCGGAGGCAAGCTCGAGTGTCGATGTCGTGACGGTGACCGCCACACGGTTGGCCATGCCCTCTTATGACATTCCGGCGGCCATCAGCACAGTCCAGGGTGCCCAACTTCGCAACGATGCGCTCGGCGTCAACCTCGCCGACGACATCGCCACCGTTCCTGGTTTGCTTGCCCGCAATCGCAACAATTATGCGCAGGATCAGCAGATCTCCATCCGCGGTTTCGGCGCCAACTCGACGTTTGGTATCCGCGGCGTGCGGGTCTACCAGGACGGCATCCCGGCGACCGGACCGGATGGACAGGGCCAGGTGTCGCAATTCAATCTCGACTCGGCCGCCCGGGTGGAGGTCTTGCGTGGGCCGTTCTCCGCCCTCTATGGCAACTCATCCGGCGGCGTCATTCAGATCTTCACCGCCGACGGCAGCGGGCCGCCGCAGCTGCGTGCCGGCGTGGTGTATGGGAGCTTCGGCGCGTTACGGGCCGGAGCCGACTTCTCGGGCTCTCAGGGGCCGCTGGCTTACAATCTCGACTTCACCCATTTCTCCATAGACGGTTTTCGCTCGCACAGCAGTGCGAAGAACGAATCCTTCAACAGCAAAGTCGGCTACACCCTCAACGAGGCGAACAAGCTCACCCTGGTGACCAATATCGTCGACCGGCCGGATGCCATGGATCCCCTCGGCCTGACGCAGGCCGAGTTCAACGCCGATCCGGAGTCGACCGACCCGGCCGCGGGGCAGTTCAAGACGCGCAAGAGCCTGCAACAACAACAGGGCGGCTTGATCTACGATCTGACCCTCAGCGATGCACAGTCGGTGCGTGTGGTGGGTTATCTCGGCCACCGGGTCGTCGAGCAATTTCTGTCCATTCCCGCGAGCGCGCAGGCCTCCCCGACCAGCGCCGGCGGTGTGGTCGACTTGAATCGCAACTACGGCGGTGCGGATGCGCGTTGGTCGTGGCAGGGACTGCTGGCCGACCAACCAATCAGCTGGGTCATGGGCGCATCGTACGATCGCCAGAATGAGCTGCGCCGTGGCTACAACAACTTCGTCGCGAGTGTTCTGGGAGTGCAGGGCGTGCTACGGCGCAATGAGAACGACATCGTCGACGACATCGACGAGTATGCGCAGGGAACGTGGGACTTCGCGCCCCTGTGGTCGTTGATGGCCGGCGTCCGCCACAGTGAGGTGCGGTTCCGGGCGGACGATCATTTCATTACCGCTACGAATCCGGACGACAGCGGCTCGGTGACGTATCGCGCCACCTCTCCCGTGGCGGGTTTGATATTCAAAGCGCAGCCGTGGTTGCGCCTGTACGCATCCTATGGCAAAGGGTTTCAAACACCGCTCGGCTCCGAGCTGGCCTACAAGCCCGATGGCGGCAGCGGCTTGAATTTCGGGCTGCTGCCGGCGCGCAATACCAGCACGGAGCTGGGCGCCAAAGTGCAGGTCACCCCCGATCTGAACGCGGAAGCCGCGATTTTTCACGCGCTCACGCATGATGAGATCGTCGTCGATACCAACATCGGGGGGCGTTCGACGTATCAGAACAGCAATCGCACCCGGCGTCAGGGCGCTGAAGCTTCGCTCGACTACCGATTTGCGCCTAACTGGCACGCGCAGCTCGCCTACACGTACGTCGAGGCGAACTACATCGACGGGTACCTGACTTGTGTCGCCGCACCGTGTGCGCGGCCAACGGCGTTCGTCCCGGTAGGCAACCGCCTACCGGGCGTGCCGAAGAGCTATGCTTACACCAGCGTTGCTTGGGGCGAGGACTTAGGTCCGCATGCCTCGATCAATGCCCAGTACGTGAGTAACGTAGCCACCAACGACCTGAATACCGTCGCGGCACCTGCCTACACCATTTTTGGCGCGGATGCGGGCTATGGCGTGCAGTTGCGTGATTACCGGCTCAATGGGTTCGTGCGTGTCAACAACGCTTTGAACCGCCACTATGTGGGGTCGGTGATTGTCGACGACGGCAACGGCCGCTACTTTGAGCCGGGCTCGGGGTTTGACGTGCTGATGGGTGTAAGCCTGGTGTTCAAATAGCCGCGCCGGCGCGCTAGTCGCCGACGCGGATGACTACTTTCCCGAAGTGGTTTGCGGACGCCAGGTACTGGTAAGCATCGCGCGCCTTGTCGAACGCGAACGTACGGTCCACGACCGGCTGGATCTTTGCGTGGCTCGCGAGGCGATTGAGGTCTTCGAACATCTTACGATTCCCCACGAAGATACCGGCGAGCTGCCGCGCTCCGGCGATGAGCGGGAAGGGGTCGAAGTTGAAACTCACGCCGCTCAGGACGCCGATGACGGCGACGATTCCTCCCAGCCGCGTGGCCGCGATTGACCTGCGCAGGGTGTCTTGTCCGCCGACTTCCAACACCGCATCCACGCCACGTCCGCCGGTGATGCGCAGAACCTCATCCTGCCACTCGGGGGTGCTGCGGTAGTTGATCGTTGCGCCGGCGCCGAGTGTGCGTGCCCGTTCCAGCTTCGCATCGCTCGAGGAGGTAATGATCGTTTGCAAGCCCGCCGCATGTGCGAATTGCAACGCGTGGATCGAAACACCGCCGGTGCCCTGCAGTAGCACGCTGTCGCCGGCCTTGAGGTTGCCGGCAACGAACAGGGCGTTCCAGGCGGTGACTGCCGCGCAGGGCAGCGTGGCGCCTGCGGCGAAGTCCATGTGCGCCGGAATGCTGACCAGCGACTCTTCATTCAGGACGATCTCTTCCGCGAGCGTTCCGTCACTCTGGCCGCCCAGAGCGCCCACGGTATTGAGCGGGGTCGGGTCTCCATCGATCCAACGTGGGAAGAATGCCGTCGCAACCCGGTCGCCTACTTTGAAGCGCCGCACTTGTGTCCCGACCTCGATGATCTCACCGGCACCATCGGAGCATGGTATGCGCGGCTCCTTGAGCGAGGCGAGATAAACTCCGCGCGCGAACATGAGATCGCGGAAGTTGAGCGATACTGCCCGTACGCCAACCCGCACATCATTCGGTCCCAGAGCGGGCGACTTTTCGTCGTGGAGCGCCAGACCGTCGATGTTGGCGCCTGAGATAATCCGATAGGCTTTCACTTGAGTCCTCCATTGGCCGAGGAGGCGAATCCTATAGGCGTACCAATGTCCCGAGTGGAGCATTAAACTAGCCACTCTGTGGACTCAATGGAACCAATTCGCCATGAACGAGCGACTCAGCGGGATTGCCGCATTCGTACAGGCCGTGGAGGCCGGCAGCTTCGCGCATGCCGCGCAGCGTATGAATGTCACGCGCTCGGCTGTGGGGAAGAGCATCGCGCGGCTGGAGCAGCGCCTTGGGGTGCGGCTCTTTCAGCGCACCACTCGTAGCCAGCGGTTGACCTCCGACGGTGAAGCGTACTACGAGCGATGCGTCCGAGCGCTGGCGGAGTTGGACGCCGCGGACGCCGCTCTCGACTCGGGGAGGCGCGAGCCCACAGGCCGATTGCGTGTCAGTTGTCCGGTGTTGTTCGGACGCCGTTGTGTCGCTCCGGTGCTCGTCGCGTTAGCCAACGAGCATCCGCGGCTGTCGCTGGAGATTTCCTTCAGCGACCGGGTCGTCGATCTCGTCGACGAGGGGTTCGATCTCGCCGTGCGCATCGGTGATCTGGGCGACAGTGACAGCCTGGCGGCGCGCAAGTTGGGTATGCAACACATGGGAATCTGCGCGGCTCCATCTTATCTCGCAAGGTGTGGGGCGCCGACCAGTGCTGAGCAGTTGCGCGGGCATGTCGGGATCATTTACGGCCGCCCCGGGGAGCGCAGAGCCTGGCGCGTTCGCGAATCCGACGGACGTGTTCACGAGGTCCA
Organism: uncultured Pseudomonadota bacterium; assembly: GCA_963752125.1. Taxonomy (GTDB): domain Bacteria; phylum Pseudomonadota; class Gammaproteobacteria; order Steroidobacterales; family Steroidobacteraceae; genus 13-2-20CM-66-19. The sequence continues at coordinate 11,468 of CAVVXG010000019.1, forward strand.
TTGCGAAGCGCGCCTGTGGTTCGACGATCTGCAGGCGATAGCGGACGCGGCGATCGCCGGCGCCGGCCTGGCGTGGTTGCCGTGTTGGATGTTGGCGCAATACGCGCGGACGGGCGAGCTTGCGATGGTCATGACCCATGAGCGCCTGCTTGGGGCTGAAATCCACGCAGTGTGGCCGAAAACGCGATATTTGCCCTCGAAGACCCGCGCCGCGATCGATGCGCTGGTCGCGCAGATTCCCGCGTTCATGATCTGATGGCATGTCGCGGTGCGCAGACGCGCGTTCTATGATCTTCGACGCTGAGGTACTATCGCGGCCCTTCAAGTGAGGACCGACATGAGAGCTTCATTGCGCGCACTTGCGACTTATGGCGCGGTCGCGGCGGCCTTTGTGGTGTCGCCTGTTATGGCGCAAGGCAACAATGCCGCTCCGACCGGTAGCGAGCAATCCGGCGGCAATGCTGCCCCCGCGAGCGCTGTCGTGCCGGCCGACGATCTCAAAAGAGCGCTCAAAGAGATCCGGTCGTCTTGGGAAAACTACGTGAAGTGCGACGGCCGTAAAGCTTGCACGGCTTACTTCGATTCCTTCGGAGTGGCTATCACGTTCAGCGACGGATCGATCGTGCCGTTTGCGCGTGTGCAGCGTCTAACCGCCTCCGACCACGATTGCATCCTCAACGCGCGGGCGGCGTTGGATCGCGGCGACCGCGGGCTTGCCGTGCAGTGGGTAATGGCTGCGAAGCTGTACATGAGTCCCGCTGTGCGTGACTGGCTCGGCGATCACCCGGACGCCGTTGTCGAGGCGCTGCGCAGCGGCGGTTTCCGCTTCTGAAGAGATCACGGCGGCGTCTCACTCGAGGAGACGTGATTGAGTGCGATCACCCACGCGCCATTCACCTTGCGCATCAATCGCGTGTTGATCCCGTATTGGGGATGCTGCGGCCTGATGAGTTGGTAGTGGCTGATGAGCTGCGCGGCATCGCTCGAGAGCAGCTCGATCTGGATATCGTAGAAGCGTAGCGTCCCCCGCGTGTCCGGCGAGCCATAATCTGCGATGTAGTGATCGAGCGTCCCAGCCCAGCCGTTCTGGACGCGGCCGCCGGAGACGAAGATGACGCCGGGGTTCCTAAAACCCTGCATGTAGGCCCTGAAGTCACCTCGGTTCCATGCTGACTGCATGTCGGTGATGACCCTGAGAATCGCGGCTTTCTGCGCCTCCGCCGCGGCGCCCGTCGGTACGCAGGAGCTCGGTACCGGATCGGCGGCACAGGCGTTCTTAACTAACACCGCCAAAAAAAGCACGGCGGCGAGGATGTTGCGACGCAGTGCAAAGGGCATAATGGCACGGCTCCTGCTTTGGCTGGCACGGGCTCGTAGAGCGCGGTGGGTGGGGATGCGATCGTGCGCGAGCGGTTATTGCGGACGAAGGATAGAGAAAAGCGTGCGTGAATATACGCATGACGCCCCCCATAGTGTGTCGGGGTACTCGCTTTAAATGGAATTGGCGGGCGTAAGATGATCGAACGACGTTGGTTTTGAGGGTCGAATTTCAACCAGTATGCAATCCGCAATCGCACATCCTGAGCGCCTGAAGCTCGCCGGAACCGAGCGGGTGAAGTATTTCGCCCCGGTGGCGATCTGCGCTTATCTCGCGGGGCTGTGCGTGGCGCTCATGATCACGTCCGCATTTCTCGAGAACATGCGGGACGCGATCGCGATCACCGCCGCCGGGCTCTTCGGGTTGCTGGCTTCCGGTGCTTTGGGCGCCGCGATTCTGCGCATGCAGTTGCGCGAGCTGAATTTCCAGGTTGTTCGGACGCAGTCGGATCCTGCCGCCAATTTCGACGCGGTCCTACAATTGGCGCAGACCTCAGGCTGGCGCCTCACCTCGCGGGTGCCCGGGCGATGCCTCGAAGCACGCACCTCGGGCTCGATCCTCACCGAGGGCGAGATTGTGGCAGTGAAGTTCCGGGACAATGAGGTCCTGGTTGCGTGCATTTGCGACCCCGGTGTGGGGTTCTCGCTCGTTGGCCGTCGTCGCTGCATCCAGAACCGCGAGCTCGTCCGCCGCGCCGTCAGCGGCAAGTAGCCTTCCGTCCGATCGCAGCGGCGTACCCCAAGTCCGCCCGTTCCCGCGTCCCTGGTCGCGCTGACGCCGAAGCTCGCTGCCCGCACGGTCCACTCAGAGGCTGTACCTACCCCTCATCCTTTCGAGAGATCTGGATAAAATCTCCTTTTATTACAATTGGTTAACGGAATGGCGGGCGCGTCGCCTAAACGAACCTTCACTTGCTAGCTCGCTTGGATTATCGATAATCGAGACTATATAGGGTGGGGCGAGCGGCCCTGAATCCCAAGTCTTCTCGACCAAGAAGGTCTCGCTTTATGTGGATCGTCGAGGTGGCGCTGAAGCGCCCCTATACCTTCATTGTTCTTGCGTTGCTCATTCCCCTGATTGGTGCGCTCACCATACTGGGGACGCCGCTGCGCCCGGGGATGCCGACCGACATCTTTCCGGATATCAAGATCCCGATCATTGCCGTGACGTTCAACTACACCGGCATGCCGCCGGATGAGATGGCGGGCCGGATCACGGCGCAGATCGAGCGCTATGCCACCACCATCGTCAACGACATCGAGCATGTCGAGTCGCAGACGTATCCCGGCATGGCGGTCATCAAGTTGTTCTTCCAGCCCGGGGTCGACATCAACCTGGCGATGGCGCAGGTCACGGCGTTCGGGCAGCTTTCCTTGAAGCAGATGCCGCCGGGTATCCAACCGCCGCTGATTCTCAAATACAACGCGGCCACGGTACCTGTCATTCAGTTGGCGTTGTCGAGCAGCAAGACCACCGAGTCGCAGCTGTTCGACCTGGGCAATCAGGTCGTGCGCACCCAGATCGCGACGGTCTACGGTGCCGCCATGCCGTATCCGTTCGGCGGTGCGACTCGTCAGATTCAGGTCGATCTGAAGCCGGCTGCGCTGCGTGCTCAGGGACTCACCGCCAATGACGTCAACAACGCGATCGACAATCAGAATCTGATCGTGCCGGCCGGCACCGAGAAGATCGGCAACACCGAGTACAACGTGAAGTTGAACTCGAGCACGCTCAAGGTCGACGAGCTGAACGATCTGCCGATCCGCGGCAAGGTAGGCGGTACCGTCACCTATATCCGCGACGTCGCTTTCGTGCACGATGGCCATGCTCCGCAGACCAATGTAGTGCGTGTCAACGGCCGGCGCGCGGTGCTCATGTCGATTCAGAAGACGGGCGCTGCCTCCACGCTCAATATTGTCAATGAGATTCGTGACCGCCTGCCACGTGTGCGCGAGCTTCTTCCGGATGGCGTGTCGATCAACGCTACCGGTGATCAATCCGTCTTCGTGCGCGCCGCGGTGAAGGGTGTCGTCATGGAAGCGGTGACCGCCGCGTGCCTGACCGCACTGATGGTGCTGCTCTTCCTGGGTAGCTGGCGCAGCACGCTCATCATTGCCATCTCGATTCCGCTCTCCATCCTCACGTCCATCATCATTCTCGATGCGCTGGGCGAGACCATCAACCTGATGACCCTCGGTGGGCTGGCGCTGGCGGTGGGTATTCTGGTCGACGACGCGACGGTGACCATCGAGAACATCAACCGGCACCTCGAATTGGGTGAGGACGTCGAGCCTGCGATTCTGAAGGGCTCGCACGAGATCACCATTCCCGCGCTGGTCTCGACACTCTCCATCTGTATCGTGTTCGTGCCGATGTTCCTGTTGAGCGGTGTGGCGAAGTTCCTGTTCGTGCCCCTGGCTGAGGCCGTCGTGTTCGCGATGCTGACCTCGTATGTGCTGTCGCGAACGCTGGTGCCGACTCTCTCGAAGTATTGGCTGCGCACAGCTGCGGCGGAACATGCCGCGGCCGCCAATCCCGGCCTTCTGAAGCGCTTCCAGCAAGGCTTCGAGGCGCGTTTTGAGATCCTCCGCCATCGGTACCAGGTCTTCCTTACCACCGTGCTCGCGCACCGCACGGCGTTCATTTCAGTATTCCTCGGTGCCGCCGTCGCCTCGATGTTGATCTACCCCTTCCTCGGCAGAAACTTCTTCCCCGAGGTCGACGCCGGACAGATCAAGCTACACGTGCGAGGGCCGACGGGCATGCGCGTGGAGGACACGGCGGTCCTGGTGGATCACATCGAGTCGGCCCTGCGTGAGGTGATTCCCCCGAGCCAGATCCAGAGCATGGTGGACAACATCGGCCTGCCGGTCTCCAGCATCAATACCACCTACGGTAACTCCGGCACCATCGGCTCCAGTGACGCTGACATTCTGGTCTCCTTGAAGGAGGATCATCCGCCGACCGCGGACTATGTTCGCAAGCTACGTCTGCGCCTGCCGCAGGAGTTTCCGGGCACGGTGTTCGGCTTCCTGCCGGCGGATATTGTGAGTCAGATTCTCAACTTCGGAGCGCCGGCGCCCATCGACATCCAGATCCAGGGGCCGAGCCTGAAGAATCACGAGATCGCCAACAACATGGTCGCGCGGCTGCGCCACGTGCCGGGGTTGGTTGACCTGCGTCTCGGACAGGTGTTCAACCAGCCGGAGCTGCGTGTCGTCACTGACCGCAGCCGTGCTCAACAGCTCGGCATCAGTCAACACGACGTGGCCAACAACCTGCTGTTGACGCTCTCCGGCAGCGGGCAGATCGCACCGACTTTCTGGCTGAACCCGGAAACCGGGTTGCAATACCCTCTGGTCGCGCAGGCGCCGCAATACCGGATGACCTCGCTGCAGGACCTGGAAAACCTGCCGGTGACGACCAACGATCAGCAACAGATCCTGGGAGGACTGGCGACCATCACGCGTGGCTTCGGGCCTGCCGTGGTCATGCACTACGACGCGCAGCCGATCATCGACATCTACGGCGCGGCGCAGGACCGCGATCTCGGCGCCATTTACAAGGACATCCAGGCGGCCATCGCGACGGAGACCGGCACGGTGTGGCACGGCAAGCTGCCCAAGGGTACGCGGATCACTATCCGTGGCCAGGTGCAGACCATGACGGCGTCCTACACCGGACTGGCCATCGGCTTCATCGGCGCAATCGTGCTGGTGTACCTCTTGATCGTGATCAACTTCCAGTCCTGGACCGATCCTTTCATCATCATCACCGCACTGCCTGCCGCCGTGGCCGGTATTGCCTGGATGTTGTTGATAACCGGCACCACCTTGAGCGTTCCGGCGCTGACGGGGGCGATCATGTGTATGGGCGTGGCGACCGCCAACAGTATTCTGGTCGTGAGCTTTGCGCGTGATCGGATCAATCAGGGCGCCAACGCGCTGCAGGCTGCGTACGACGCGGGCTTCACCCGCTTCCGGCCGGTGCTGATGACCGCGCTCGCCATGATCATCGGCATGCTGCCCATGTCCTTAGGCATGGGCGAGGGCGGTGAGCAGAATGCGCCGCTTGGCCGCGCGGTTATTGGCGGCTTGATCTTCGCCACTATTGCGACCCTGGTCTTCGTACCGACGGTGTTCGCCGCGATTCATGGCCGGCGCGATGACAAGCTGGCCCAACAGAACCTGATTGAGGGGACGGCCTGAGCAGCTCAGGCGCGTACTCCATACAAAAGTTGCTTTGAGACTGCGGAAGGCGGAAGCATCATGGACCAAGTAGTACCAACGAATGAACTCGGAAGCGCAGAGCGCGGCGCGACGCTTTCCGGAACAAAGCAGGGCGCACGGCAACTCGGCCGTGCGGGCGCCGTGCTGGGCATCGCCGCTGTCATCATTCTCGTAGGGGCGGCACTCTCGGCACATCGCGCCTCGGCGAAGCTCAAAGAGGTTACCGAGGAGCAGGCGGTCGTGGCGGTGGCGACCACCAAGCCACTGTCGCAAGCCGGCACCGCGGAGCTCATTCTCCCGGGCAACATCCAGGCCAACTACGAAGCGCCGATCTACGCCCGCACCAGCGGCTATCTGAAGCGCTGGCTGGTGGACATCGGTACCCCGGTCAAGGCGGGTCAGTTGTTGGCTGAGATCGAGTCTCCGGAAGTTGATTCGCAGCTGCGCCAGGCGCAGGCGGACCTCGCGACCGCGCAGGCGAACCATAAGATTGCCGATCTCACCGCGGAGCGATGGCGCAATCTGCGCGCCACCGACTCCGTGTCCAAACAGGAGGCTGATGAAAAGATCAGCCTGGCCGCTTCCGGCGATGCGCAGATGCAGTCGGCTCGCGCCAATGTGCAGCGCCTGCGCGAGCTGTCGGGCTTTGAAAAGGTCGTTGCCCCGTTCGACGGTGTGGTGACGGCCAGAAACACCGACATTGGACAGCTGATCTCGGCCGGCGAGAACACCGGGCCCGCGCTGTTCCGTGTTGCCGACATGCGTCGCCTGCGGCTGTATGTGCAGGTGCCGCAGACCTACGCCGCCGAAATGAAACAGGGCATCAAGGCGGACCTGAACTTCCCGGACCGCCCGGGCAAAACTTACGTCGCCACGCTGGATAGCACCTCGGGCGCGATCGACGCCAACACGCGCACGTTGCTGGCTCAGCTCGTCATTGACAACAAGAATGGCGAGCTGCTGCCGGGCGCCTACGCGGAGGTGCATTTCAAGCTGCCGCCCGGAGTCGAAGCCTCGTACAAGTTGCCCGCCAACGTGCTGTTGTTCCGCGGCGACGGCTTGCATGTCGGCGTGGTCGATGCAAACAACCACGTAGTGCTAAAGGAAGTGCAGGTCGGCCGGGACTATGGCTCCGACATCGAGATCACTCACGGCCTCGAAGCGAGCGACAATGTCATCCTGTCGCCGCCGGACTCGCTGACGGACGGCATCACGGTCCGTGTTACGACACCGAAGGTTGAGAAGGTTGCGAAATCGTGAGACGCATCGTTCTGTCATCACTGGCTGCCGGACTCGCCGCGAGCGTGCTGAGCGCATGCTCGCTGGCCCCGCCTTACAAGCCGCCCGCGACTGAGGCGGTGGCGAGCTTCAAGGAGGCGGGCGATTGGGCGCCGGCACAGCCCGCGGACTCGCAGCTGCGCGGTGAATGGTGGGCGGTGTTTGCTGATCCGCGACTGAATGAGCTCGAGAAACGGCTCAACGAGTCCAACCCTGACCTGCAGGCCGCTGTGGCTCGTTTCGATCAGGCGCGTGCGATTGCACGCCAGGATGTCTCCAACGAGTTTCCGACGTTGGGTCTGGGCGTTTCCGGAAAGCGCACGCGTACCTCGGGTAACTCGCCTCAGGCGGCACCGGCATACGTGCCCTACACGTCGAATGACCTCCTGGCCTCCGTGAATCTCAATTGGGAAATTGACCTGTTTGGCCGCCTGCGCAACACCGCCGCCGCCGCGCGCGCGCAGGCGCAGAGTAGTGCCGCGGACGAGGCGTCAGTGGCGTTGTCTCTGCAGGCAGAGCTGGCCAGCGACTACTTCACTCTGCGCGGTGATGACACGACTATTGCCTTGCTCGAGGATACGATCAAGGTTTACGACCGCGCCTATGAGCTGACCAGGAATCGTTATCAGGAAGGCATCTCAGCCGCCACCGATGTGGATCAGGCGGATACGCAGCGACAGAACGCACGCGCGCAGCTTGCCGCGAGTCGCCGCGACCGCGCGCAGTTCGAGCACGCCATAGCGGTTCTGCTGGGCGCGGTTCCATCCAACTTCACACTCGAGCCGGCGCAACTTGCTGGGTCGGTCCCTGTTGTGGGCACCGGGTTGCCTTCCGCGCTCCTGCAGCGCCGGCCGGACGTGGCGCGTGCGGAACGGGCAATGGCGGCGGCGAATGCGCAGATCGGCGTCGCTCGGGCCGCGTGGTTTCCAGTGTTTTCGCTGACAGGTACGGGTGGCTTCGAGGGCATGGATGCCTCGACCTGGTTCAAGGCTCCGAGCCGGATGTGGTCAGTCGGTCCGGCCGCGACCGTTGCGCTGTTGGATTTCGGCGCCCGCTCGGCGGTCAACCAGCAGGCCCGTGCGGCCTATGAGGAAGCGGTCGCGAACTATCGCAAGACCACGCTGACGGCGTACCAGGAGGTCGAGGACAACCTGGCCGCCTTGCATCACCTCACCGATGAGGTGACTGCCGACCAGGCGGCTTCGAAGGCCGCGCAGAGCGCCGCCAATCACGCGGACAAGCGCTATGACGCCGGGGTTGCGGACTATGTTGAGGTCACAACCACGCATACGGCCGCTTTGCAGGAAGAGCGCGATGCGATTTCCGCCAGGGTGTTGCAGTTGAATGCGGCCGTCGGGTTGGTACGCGCGACCGGGGGAGGCTGGACCCAAGAGCGGATCGACCGCCTATGAGGACTCGGTCCTCAAACGTACCTGCATGCGGGACCGGATCCGCGATGTGCTGGTTGCGCGCATTCTGGACGGCACCTATCCGGCGGGGACTCAGCTCAAGGAGTTGTCGCTGGCGCGCGAGTTCAATGTCAGCCAGACCCCGATCCGCGAGGCGCTGCGCGAGCTCGAGGGCTCCGGCTTGGTGACCAATGAGCGCTTCCGGGGCACGCGCGTGCGCGGCGCCGATTCGGCCGAGATGCACGAGTCGTACGAGCTGCGCACCATGTTGGAAGTACGCTCGGTGCGACTGGCGGCGCCGTACGCCAAGGAGCTGCTGGCCTCCTTCGAGGAGTATCTGGTCGAGATGGAGATTGCGATCAAGGATGACGATCCGGAGCGCTACATCGACGCGGCGCTGCGCTTTCACCGCCGCCTGGTCGAGGGTAGCGGCAATCGCACGTTCCTGGGCGTGTGGGACTCGCTGTTGTGGGATGTTCGCGGCCGGATCGCCCTGCGCCGACTGACCGAGAGGGGGCATAGCTTGAGCTCGCTGGCGGCCTCCCATCGCGAGCTGCTGAGCCGCTTCAAAGCCCAGGACATTGAAGGCGCCGCCGAGCTCGTCAGGGCCATCCTGGAACGCGTCGCTTCCGTATTCGACCCCAAGTAAGCCGCCGCAATCGGGCGCCGGCGCGTCTCCCTGCGCGGCCGGCGCCCAATGGTCGTCTCCGGATAAACGGGAGACTATGTGCGCATTCAAGGCGCACAAGCACTCTAAGCAGCATGCGTTAAGCTTCTGCGACTGACGCATGAAGGTTCTGCGCTCACGCGGCTCAACCATGCGATCATGGTCGGTGAGGTCAAGAGCTGCGGGGGCAACATTGTAATGTCCGTTTCCGAGGAGTACGCCCGTCGGCTGGGTTTGCGTGAGGCCGCGGCGGCCCGACTGGCGGGGTTGCATGATCGGATCGGTACCGGGCGCCTGACGCTCGGCCTGATACTCGCCCTCGTCGCCTGGGGTGCGTTGCTCGCCCGGGCGTTCTCGCCGCTGTGGTTGTTGCCACCGGCCGCGGCCTTCGTCGCGCTGGTGTTTTACCACCTCTCCGTGCGTCGCGCGCGTGTTCGCGCCGAGCGTGCGGTGGAGTACTACAAGCACGGCATAGCCCGTATCGAGGATCGTTGGATGGGGCAGGGCGGGTCCGGTGACCGCTTTGCGGGCAACGGACATATTTATGCCGGTGATCTCGACCTGTTTGGCCGCGGAAGTCTGTTTCAGCTGCTGTCTGTCGCGCGCACGCCGATGGGAGAATCGACACTGGCGAGCTGGCTGCTCGCGCCCGCGCCGCTCGCGACTATCAAGGAACGGCACGAGAGCATTGCGGATTTGCGTGAGCGTCTGGACTTGCGCGAGGACATGGCTGTTCTCGGCGACGATTCCCGCGTCGCAGTCCAATCCGAGACTCTGTTGGCCTGGGCGGAGGCGCCGAACGAGTTGCCCCAGGCATTGTTGTGGGTGGCGCTGGTACTGCCGCTGCTGGCGCTCGCCACCGCCGTGATATGGACGGTCATCGGCCTGATGACTCCCTTCGTTCTGGTTGTGCTGGCGGAAGCCGCGGTGATGTACCTGGTGAGACGGAGTATGGGAGGGGCGATCCAGGGCACGGAGAATGCGTTTCAGGGACTGAAACTGCTGGCGGAGCTTCTCATCCGCATGGAGCGAAATTCGTTCGCCGCGCCGGCACTGGTCAAGTTGACCAATCGCCTCGCCTCGCACTCACTGGCAGCGTCGGCAACCATGGAGCGGCTTGCGCGCGTGGTTGACTACGCGGATGCACGAAACAACCCGTTCTTACGGATGCTCGATACGCCGCTGCTGTATTCGGTGCACGTCGCGCTAGCTGCCGAGCGTTGGCGCCGCAATCATGGCAAGGTCGTCCGCGAATGGGTTGACGTGCTCGGAGAGTTCGAAGCGCTGCTGTCACTGGCGAGCTACAGCTACGAGCATCCGCAGGACCCTTTTCCCGAATTGACCGACGGTCCCGCGTCATTCCTTGCATCGGACCTGGGGCATCCGCTGATTCCCGCCACGAAGTGTATTCGCAATGGCGTGAGCCTTGATGCACCGACTCGCGTGCTGCTCGTCAGCGGCTCGAATATGTCCGGCAAGAGCACGCTGCTGCGCACTGTCGGCATCAATACCATCCTGGCAATGGCCGGGGCTCCCGTGCGGGCAACGAGTTTGCGCCTCACGCCGCTGCAAGTAGGCGCCAGTATCAGGGTCAACGACTCTCTCCATGAAGGCAGCTCGCGGTTCTATGCTGAGATCACACGCCTGCGCGAGATCCATGCGTTGTTGGACGGATCCCTGTCCGTGCTTTTCCTGTTGGACGAGCTGCTGCAGGGAACCAACTCCAAGGACCGCCTCATCGGTGCCGAGGGTATCGTGCGAGCCTTTGTGGAGGCCGGCGCCATCGGGCTGGTCACCACACACGACCTCGCCCTGACGGACATCAGTGGTCTGCCCTCCGGGAGCTTGCATAACGTGCATTTCCAGGACGAGTTAGCCCACGGCGAAATGCGTTTCGATTTCACACTGCGCGAAGGTGTGGTGACGAAGAGCAACGGCATTGAATTGATGCGCGCAGTCGGGCTGAAGGTATAAGAGGAAGGACGCATCAACCACCGACAGCCAGTTCCGCGGCGGCGAGATCTTCGATTGCGGTGCCTACGCTCTTGAAAAGGGTAATGGCCGCCGCGTCGGTGCGGCCGGGAATCGTTCCGCGTGCGAGCTCGCTCAGCTCGCCGCGCACGTCCGAGGGCTGGATTACGCCGGCCGCCAGTGATTGCACGAATTCCCCGCTTTCGGCGAGAGCGCCGCAGCGTGTATCGACGTAAAGGGCGGCTCGAGTCATGACGGCATCGTCCACTTCGCGCATGTTGGGACGGAACGCTCCGATGAGGTCGAGATGTTGGCCGGGACGCAGCCAGCGGCCCCTGATCAGAGGCTCCTGGCTCAAAGTGGCGCAACTGACGATGTCCGCCCACGCGACACCGGACTCGAGGTTGTCGCAAACTTCAACCGAGAAATCGTGGCCTTGGAGGGTTGCGATCAGCTCGCGAGCCTTTTCGGCCCGTCGTCCCCAAATGCGCACCGACTTGATGGGTCGCACCGCTGCATGGCTCAGCACGACGTGGGTTGCGAGCTCGCCGGTTCCAACCATGAGCAACCGTTCCGCGTCGGCTCGCGCCAGGTACTTCGCTGCAAGTGCCGAGGCGGCGCCGGTGCGTCGCAGTGTGAGTTCGTTGCCGTCGAGCATGGCACGGGGAACGCCGGTCTTGCCGTCGAACAGGATGTAGCAGGCGTGTACGGCGGGCAGGCCATGGCGCGCGTTGTCCGCGAACACCGTCGCGAGCTTTACTCCGACAGCCCCGTTCGCGCGCCATCCGGGCATGAGCAGTAACGAATTTCCAGTGCCACCGCCCCCGAGGTCGTAGCGCTGCCGCAAGGGTGTTGCGGTATCGGAAGCGAAGGCACGCTGCAGGCGCTCTATCAACGTGCTGCGTTCGAGTCGGGCGGCGAGCTCGGCGCGGTCAAGATATAGCAAAGCAATTCCCCCTTGCGTCTTAAGCGCCCGAATGGTCGCACGATTGCCGGGTCGTGTCGTGCCGGGGGGCGCTCCTTTTGGGGTGCGAAAGTTTGTTGGTAACGCATCTCGGGCGCCCGAAAATGATTCAGTGAGCTGGCGGTTCGCGCAGATATTTGTCGAACCAGGCGAGGGTCCGCTCCAGCGCGTCGATACGGTCTTCGCGCTTCACAAACCCGTGACCCTCATCCGGATAAAAGTGTGCCGCCACCGTCTGGCCGTGCTCCTGCATGGCGCGAACCACCTGCTCCGCCTGGGTCTTGGGCACCCGAATGTCGCGGTCCCCCTGAAATACCAACAGGGGGGCCCTGGCATTCTTCAAGAAGGTGATGGGCGATGCATTCAGATAGACCTGGCGGTCTTTGACAGGATCGCCCAGCTTGGAGATCTCGTATTCGCGCAGCAGCGGATCGGAATGCTCCAACATGCCCAGCCAGTCGATGATGCCGTACTGGGAGGCCGCGGCCGCCCAGACATCCGGGGTCTTGCCGATGGCCATCAGTGTCATGTATCCACCGTAGGAGCCGCCGGTGATGCCAACTCTGTGCGCATCGGCATAGCCGGTGTCGGCCAGAAATCGCGCGGCATACACCTCATCCTGCAGATCCCCGCCGCCGAAGTCCTTGAAGTTGGCTTTCTCGAAGCTCATGCCGTAGCCGGTCGAGCCGCGCACGTTCGGCGCGATACATAGGTATCCACGGGAGGCCAGCGCAGCCGCGAGCGAATTGAAATAGTCCTTGGTTTGCCCTGTCGGTCCACCATGGGGCAGGACGACCGCCGGGTTTTTGCCATCACGCTTCAAGTTAAACGGCATCCACAGGTAGGCGCTGATCATCGTGCCGTCGAAGCTGCGGTAGTACACCAACTGAGCTTCGGGAATGCGTGAGGGTTTGAGGCTGGCGATGGCGGACTGGGTCAGTTGGCGGGGCGTCTCGCCGTCGATGGCGTAGGTCCAAAGGTCCGCCGGATGCTGTGAGTTTTGGAAGTCGACCAGCAGGCGCTTGCTGTCCGGCGAAAATGCGCCGGGTACACCGCCCGGGACGACCATGCCCGCGGGAAAGGCCAGTTTCCGCGAGCGCATGGTGGCTCGATCCGCTATGTAAGCGTCGGTGCGGCCATCCGTGTTGATGACATAGGTGAAGGACCGGCCGTCGGGCGCGAAGTCGCCCGCGGCGGCTTCCCAACCGGTGTCTGTCGCCCACGTGAGCTTGGTGCTGGCGATATCGAGCAGCGCGACATTGTTGATGCCGTTGCGCGCGTTGGAGCTCAGCAGGAGCTCCTTGCCGTCCGGTGAGGCGCTGCTGGCGAGCACCAGGGCCGCCCCTGTCAGGGGTGCGAGCTTGCGCGCCGCTCCATTGGCGGCATCGATGCGATACACCTCTGCCTCGGTGAAGGCGGCATTGATCCGGTTGGCATAGACAAATTTGCCGTCCGGTGCCCACGCCACGGGCACCCAGCGATGATCCTTGGTCGATTCGTGCATCAGCACCCGGGTCTGACGTGTTTGCCAATCGAATACGGCAATGTCCGCAACGGAGGAGCTGCGGGGCTTGTAGCTGATCAGCAGTCGGGTGCCGTCGGGAGACCAACGTGCATCCGACTCCGAGATGTCGGGGGTGTGAGTGAGGTTAACGGCGGCGCCACCCGAGGCGGGTAGCGCCAGCAGGTCCCACATTTCATCGCCGCCCTGATCCGATTGGTAGACGATCCATTGTCCGTCCGGGGACCACGCGGCGCCGCTCTGGATCTCGTCGGAAACCGATAACTGCACCGGCCAGCCGCCGGCGGCTGGCACTTCCCACAGGTTGGGACGTCCGGAGATGTCAGCGGTGAACGCGATCGTCGCGCCGTCTGGCGACCAGGCCGGCGCGGAGACGCTGTGCGTGTAGTACAGCGACTGGACCGGAATGGGCGCGGCATCTGGATTCGCAACCGATGTGATCGACGCAGGCTCGGTCGCCTTGCGATCGGACGGAGCGCCCGCGCCCATTAGCAGCGGTCCCGCAACCAACAGCGACAGGGCGCCGGCGGGTATAGGTCCTGGAACGGCTCGCATCAGAAGTCCCATATTGCGCGCACCCCAATGGTTCGCGGCGTGATGTAGTAGTAACGGGTTCCGCTGGAAGGAGCCTCCGCCACGGTGACTCCACGGACGTCTCCGATGTTTTCCACATACCCCTCGACGGTCCAGTCCGCCAGGCGCATCCGCCCGATCAGATCGAACTGGTGGTAGCCGCCTTGCCGCTGCGGAGACCCGAGGACACTCTCAACAGACGATACGAAGCGGTGTGAGAGTACAACCGAGGGCTTGTACTGTCCGTCCCACTGGTATTGGGCTGTGGTGGCGAAGCGCCATTTCGAGGCCCCCGGTAGGGTTGTCCCAGCCACGAAGCCGGCGTCGGGTACATTGTCGCGCAGCTCGGCGTCCAGGTAACTTGCCGAGAGCTGCAGATTGAGATGGTCGGTGGCGATCCAGGTGGTCGACAGATCGAGTCCCTCGTTGCGTGCGCGCCCCGCGTTGGCCGCGTACGCAAGATTGTCGCCGCGTTCCAGGCCAACCTGGATGTTGTGCCAGTCGATGTAAAAAAGGGTCGCATCCAGTTGCAGCCGGCGATCGAACAGGCTCTGGCGGGTGCCGATCTCGTAGTTGTAGAGCGAGTCGGATTTGAAGCTCGTGGGCGAGGGATACTGCGGGTTCTGCGGGATCGCGTTGGGTCCGCCGAAGCGGAAACCCTTGGAGAACAACGCATAGTAGAGCTGAGCTTTGTCCGGCTCGTAGGTGAGCACGACCTTCGGTGTGAAGCCGTTCTGATCCGATGCTCCGCCCGAGTAGGAGGAGAGTGAGCCGCTCGAGAGGAACGTGAACAGGCCGCTTTGGGTGGTCTGATTGTCGACCTTGGTGCTGAAATAACGGCCGCCCGCTGTCAGGCGCCAGGTGTCGGTGAAGCGGTAGGTTGCCTCACCGAAACCGGCGGTCTCGGTGCCGTCGACCACCAGTCTGTATTGGATGAATTGATCGTTGGGGGCTGCCGCCGCGCCGAAACCCGGTCCCTGGTTTGCACCGAACAAGGTTTGAATGAGGTTCGCAGCCCCAGGAAACCCTGAGCTCAGGGGCGAGTCGATCTGTGTCTTGGTGCGGCTCGCTCCCGCCAGCCATTCGAACGTTTGTCCGGATGGCGAGGTGAGACGCGCCTCGAAGGTGCTGCCGCCCGAGCTGCGCTCGGCGATGAAAGGAATGGGGGGCGCCAGCCCGTTGAATACCGGACCGAAGCTTGCGCTGTAGTCGCTGGTGCTGACCCAGTCCTTGTGCGAATGGGCCCCTGTCAGCGACAGCGTGGCAAACCCCATATCCATCTTTGCGTTCAAGGAGTTGATGAGTATTTGGGAGTCATAAGGCTCGGCCAGCTTCGAGCTGCGCGACAGCACGCCTATGTACGGCTCCGCCGTGAAGGCGTCGTCGTATCGTGTCCGCGAGTACAGGCTCAATCCGGAGATGCGCACGGCTTCGCTCGGTTGCCACTCCACCGACACTCGACCCGCGGTGACATCCATCTTGTTGGAGTCCTTGCGTCCGATGCCGACGTTGTCGAGATAGCCGGGCAGGCTGCGATAGGTGCCCACGAAACGGACGGCAAGCGTGTCCTGGATCAACGGAATGTTCACCATGCCCTTGGCCGTGTAGCCCGGATCGCCAGCATGTTGTGTACCGGACAGGGAGCCCTCCAAGCGCCCCGAGAAGTCATGAAGCTGCGCGCGGGTGGCAATGTAGTTCACCGCGCCGCCGAGTGTTGCCGAGCCAAACATGGTCGCCTGCGGCCCGCGCAGAACCTCGACTCTCTCCACATCGAACGTATCGATGTCCGGCACGCCTGCGCTGTTGAAAGGATCTGTCAGCGGGATGTCGTTGATGTACGTACCCGTTGCCGCCTGTCCAGTATCAGTGGAGGTCGTGGTCGATACACCACGAATGGTGATGTAGGACAGTCCCGGAACGGCGGCGTTGAACTGCACGCCGGGGACGCGAGTGAGGTAATCGGAGAAGCTCTGGGCGCCGAGCCGGTCCATCTCCCTACCGGTGATCGCGGTGACCGATCCGGAGACCTCGCTTAAGTTCTCCACGCGCTTGTTGGCCGTGACGACGATTTCCTCGAGTTGATTCGCGGCTTCGCTTTTCGGGGGAGCCGTCACGGTGAAGGTCTTGCCGCCGTCGGTGGAGGAAATGACGAGGCCGGAGCCCGCCAGCATCTTCGTCAAAGCCTCTTGAGGCGCATATGTGCCCTTCAGCGCCTGGGTCCGGATGCCGCCCAGCACTTCCGCGGGTGCGAACACCTGGATTCCAGACTGGCGTGCGAAGCGCTGTAAAGCACTCATTGCCGAGTCGGCGGGAATGTCGAAGGCGATCGGGGCCTGGGCCCAGGCGAGCTGGGCGAAGACGAGCTGACTGGTTGCGAGGCCGATCCCGGCCAGCGTCGGGCCGCAAGCCGGGCGCCGCAGGAAAATCTCCAGAAGGCGGCCTGCAAGAGCGCCAGCAGCCCGGTTGGAGGGACGCTTGGACGAGCGGCCGGCAATGCGGCCCGCGATGGCACGATCGATCATGAATCTCCCCGTGGTGCGCCTTGTGGGCGCTTTGTACGAGCGAGAGAGGATGATTCAGAGGCGCAAAACCGCCATCGGACGCAAAGATTTTTTAGCGGGGAGTCTCGAGGAGCTCGATCGCCGTGTCGCTCTCGGCCACCCGGGCCCCGAGTGTCGCGGCGGCCGCTTTGGCGAAGGCGGCCGCGTCGTGGGTCTTGAAGACGCCGAAAATCGGCCGGGCGGCGAGCCGGCTGCCGGAGATCCGGATGGGGCGCGGGCTGTAGCGGCTGAACTCGGCGGCGGCCGTGGCGAGGCTTTCTCCCTCGAAGACGAGCAGGCCGCTTTGCCAGGCGAGATCTTTTTCGGCGGCATGATCGGGTAGCTCGCTCAAGGTGAGCGGGCCGTTGGAAGGGATTTGGGCCGCGGTATTCTTCGTAACGCGCCTGGGTGGTGAAGCGGCTGTTGGACCCGTCTGCAGATCGACGACACCTTCGGTGACGATGATGTTGATGCCGCCGCGCGCGATGCGAACGTCGAAGGCGGTGCCGACAGCCTTGATCGTCGTATTTCCTGCCTCGACGACGAACGGACGGCGAGCATCATGGGCGACCTTGAAGCTCGCTTCTCCTTTTTCCAGCGTCACCCGCCGGCGGTCCTCATCGAAGGCAATCATGGCTTTGGAGTCGGTATTCAGCGTGAGTATCGAGCCCTCCGGCAGCACGACCTGGCGCATTTCTCCGATGGCTGTCATCTGAACGGGAGGCCGGGGATGGGTCTTCCACCACGCTCCGGCCGCGATCAGGATCGCGACCAGAAATGCCGCTGCGTAACGCCAATCCGTGGGAATGAAGCGGTGAGCTGGTGCGCTGACCGCGTCGACCTCAATCCGCCCATGGAGGCTGGAGAGCCGGTCGATGTCCTGCCAGACCGCTTGTGCCCGCAAGAGCGCCCCCTGATGACGCGGGTCCGCTGCGACCCAGGCATCGAGTTGCGCCTGCTGGTGCGAAGAAAGCTGCTCCGCGGCGAGGCGGACCACCCAATCGGCCGCGATGTCGTCGATTGGTCCGCTCATCGCTCGGTGACCTCACGGTTCCGTGGCATTGCCTGCTCGCTGATATCCATTTCTTCCTCTTCATAGGACCGAAGCATCAGGCGCAAGGCTCTGGATAGATGCTTCTCCACCGTGCTTTTCGACAGGTGCAGTCTCGAGGCGATCTCCTCACGAGGTAAACCCGCGATCTTACCTAGCATGAAGACGTGGCGACATTGGGTTGGCAAAGCCTCCAACAGGCGCTGGAAGCGCTGCAGATCCTGGTGAGCGCTTGCGATGTGCTCGGGCCCGGGACCGGCATCGCGCAGATTGCGCAGCTCGTGATCGGCCATCGCTTCGATCGGCACGATCCGGTCGCGCTTCAAGTGCTCGAGGATGAGGTTGCGGGCGGTCTGATAGAAGTACGCCCGCGGATTCACGATGCTCGCCAGATCCATGGTGCCGATGCGGGCGTACGCTTCCTGAATGATGTCGTCCACCTCGTAGCTGCGGCCGACTCGGCCGCGGGCACCGATCCAGCGACGCACTTCGGTTTCATAGGGCAGCAAGTGCTTCGCTATCCAGCTCGGGCGATCCAGCGTCAACGAACTCTCGTGGGTGGTATTGCTGAGTTTATAGTGTCGCCAGCCTCATG
>CAVVXG010000020.1:0-57633 GCA_963752125.1 uncultured Pseudomonadota bacterium
GCCTGGCGCGCCGCCAAATAACCGAGCGGCTGTTACAGGACGGCTATTGGGAAGGGGAATTCCGGTTCCGCCACCCGAAAACCGGGGAACCCATCCCCCTTCATTTCCTCTCGGTTCTCATCCGGGACCCTCAAACGGGCCAGCCGACGGGAGGCGCCTCCATCGGCCGGGATTTGAGCCAGCAAAGACTGGCCCACCAAAAACTGCTGGAAAAGACCGCCGACCTGGAACTGCTGAAGGCCGTGGCGGTGGCCTCCAACCAGGCGGTGGACCTGGAAGAGGCGATGAAAATCGCCGTGACCGAGATCTGCAACCTCACCCATTGGCCGGTGGGGCATGTGTATCTCTTGTCGGAGGATGGGAAAATGCTGCGGCCCTCGGGCATCTGGTATTTCGAGGAGCCCGAACGCTTCGAGACTTTCCGAAAGATCACCGAAGCCACCACCTTCCTGGCGGGAAGGCCTGCCGGCGGATTTTGGACGCGGGCAAGCCCCCTGGCTATCCCCGACGTGACGATGGATCCCGGGGGAAATTGGAATCCATCGTCACGTCGGGGATAGCCAGGGGCTTGCCCGCGTCCAAAATCCGCCCGGGCAGGCCTTCCCCCGCCAGGAAGGTGGTGGCTTCGGTGATCTTTCGAAAATCTCGAAGCGTTCGGGCTCCTCGAAATACCAGATGCCCGAGGGCCGCAGCATTTTCCCATCCTCCGACAAGAAGATACACATGCCCCACCGGCCAATGGGTGAGGTTGCAGATCTCGGTCACGGCGATTTTCATCGCCTCTTCCAGGTCCACCGCCTGGTTGGAGGCCACCGCCACGGCCTTCAGCAGTTCCAGGTCGGCGGTCTTTTCCAGCAGTTTTTGGTGGGCCAGTCTTTGCTGGGCTCAAACCTCGGGCGATGGAGGCGCCTCCCTGTTGGAGGCCGTTTGAGGGTCCCGGATGAGAACCGAGAGGAAATGAAGGGGAATGGGTTCCCCGGTTTTCGGGTGGCGGAACCGGAATTCCCCTTCCCAATAGCCGTCCTGTAACAGCCGGCTCCGGTTATTTGGCGGCGCGCCGGGCGGGCGTGCTCACCGCCTCGACCGGAAACCACGGACAAGGTGTGGCGCGGGCAGGCGCCCTCGCGGGTGTCGCAGTGACCGTCTATGTCGGGGCTTGCACGGCACCGCAAAAGATCGCGGGGATCCGTTCTCTGGATGCCGAAGTCGTCATCGTCGCGGGCCCGCCGATCGAGGCGGAGTTGGAAGCGCGCCGTCAGGCACAGCGCCAGGGAAAAACGTACATCTCGCCATACAACGATATCCATGTTGTCGCAGGGCAAGGTACCATCGGGGTCGAGCTCGCCCGGCAGGCGCCGGATCTGAGCGCGGTATTCATATCCGTCGGCGGCGGTGGCCTCATCAGCGGAATCGGGACGGCGCTCAAGCGCTTGAGCCCCCACACCCGCGTGGTAGGCGTGTGGCCGGAAAACTCGCCCTGCATGCTCGAAGCTCTGAAAGCGGGAAAGATCATCGATACGGTCGAATACCCGACACTCTCCGACTCCACCGCCGGGGCGGTCGAGGCAGGCTCCGTGACGTTCCCGATCTGCCGCGAGGTGATTGACGCCACTCTCACGGTCACCGAGGCCGAAATCGCGGCCGCCATGCGGACGGTTGCGCAAACCGACCGCTGGATCATCGAAGGCGCCGCCGGGGTTGCCATTGCCGGCCTCCTCAAATCCACGGCCGGCCTTCGGGGGCCCAAGGCAGCCGCGGTGGTCTGTGGGCGCAACATCGCGCTCGAGAAGTTCTTACACGCGATCGAGACACCACAGCCCCCGGGGCCGGGCTAAAAATTCACCATACGGCTGTGATACTGCGCCCGCCGGCCGGTATATACGGTTATGGTGGTACAACAGGCGGTACCGGATCGCCCGATGGATCGGTTATCAACCGACGACTTGGAGTGGGATGCTCTCTACGCGGACCTTGCACCGCGTGTTTACAACTATTTTCGTTTCCGGATGGGTCGCCACCGGATGGGCAGCGAGGCCGACGTCGAGGAGCTCACGTCGCGTACCTTTGAGCGAGCGTGGCGCTCGCGGGCGAACTACCGTCACGACATCGCCGGCTTCTCGACCTGGCTGTTCAAGATCGCGCAGAACGTCGGCACCGACTACCGCAGCCAGTTGCGCGAGCATCTTCCGCTGGGCGCCGCAATCGATGTCGCCGTCGACGGCACGCCTGAGTTGCATGCGGAGCTGCGGTCGGACCTCGCCAGACTGGCAGCTCTCACTGCGAGCCTCCCGGAGCGCGAGCGCGAATTGATCGCACTCAAGTACGGCGCTTCGCTCAACAACCGGATGATCGCCGGACTCACAGGCCTCAGCGAATCCAACGTCGGGACGCTGCTGCATCGTCTCGTGCGGACGCTGCGTGCCCAGTGGTACGAACAAGCGAGTGTTCGTGATGAATGACGATTTTCTGCAACGGCTGCGCAAGGCACCGCCCCCGCAGTTCCTGGACCGGCTCAAGGCCAAATTGGACCGGCAGCCGCTGCTGCCAACGCCGCCGCGACCGCGGCGCTTCGCTTTCTCCCGTGGGATGATTGTAGGGTTCGTGCTCGGCGGCGCGGCCATCGCGATCGGAGTGACATCGGTTCCAGGCGTGTCTGATTCGCTGCTCCCCCTCCTGCAGGCGCCGGGTAAGTTCGTTGCCCGGCATTGGTTATATGGTCCGAGCGTGGCAGACAGCAACCAACACAAGGCGGTCCCACTGGGGCCGGTTTGGCTGCCGGAACATCCGGGCCAGCCCTCGAAGCCGACAATCCCAACAGCTTCCGCCAGCTTCGAGGCTCCCGCCGGCGACCACTCTCACCAGAACAACGCGGCCAATGGCACCGCGTCGGTTGGGGGCGACCCGTTGACCAGGAGCCTGCTTGTCATCGCCTCGAAGACAGCCTTTGGGCACGCAACGTTCGTCTCTCGGGGCACCGGCTCTGTGAAGGTGGAGCTCGACACGGGAGCACCGGCATTGGAGCGGCTGTGTGGCCTCAGTGCCGGCACCGCAAATACCGCCTATCCCCCTGCCGCCATTGTGTTGTCCCAACGCATTCCAGCAGAGGAGCCGCGCAATTGCAGCGCAATCCTCAAGGCGCTAGAGATGAGGATCGGCTACGAGGCCCTCGTGCTGGGTCGGGCGAAACTCTACGGACCTCTGCGCCTCACGCGGCGCGCCCTGTTCCTCGCGCTCGCGAAACGCATTCCAGATCCCAATCCCAATCGCGCCGGCACCCTGATCGACAACCCCAACACCACATGGAATCAGGTCGATCCGGGAATACCCTATGAGCGTGACAGGATTCAGGTATTCGGGCCGCCGCCTGACTCCGAGTCTGGAAAGCTCGCCGCCCGGCTCATGCTCGAAGCCGGCTGCAACACCTATCCCTGGATCACTGCGTTGCGCGACCGGGATCCCGACCGTTACGAGCAGATCTGCACAACGCTGCGTGATGATGGCGTCTACACGCAGGCCGCTGTATCGGGGTGGGCATACGCCGATGAGCTGGTCGGGAATCCCACAGCTGTCGGAGTCTTCAGCACGAATGAGTTCGCCTCTGTCAAAGATCGGCTATCCGCATCTCCCCTCGACGGGATCGAGCCGTCAGGGGCGAGCTTGGCCTCCGGCAGCTATCCCGCATCCTGGACGTTGTATCTTTACACCACCAAGGCCCGCTTACGATACAACCAGGAACTGTACGCCTTCGTCCGCTCCAGCATAGTGCGGCCCAGTACGAATGATACCGACCCTGACGGCTGGGGGTTCACACAGCTGGACCCGGACGAACAGGCCGCAACCCTCAAAGCAGCCCACGAAGAATTTCTGAACTAACAATGGAGACGACGATGCACCCGCTGCGAATAACCTGTGCCGTACTGATGCTGAGTCTCGCCGGCGCCGCCTACACCCAATCCGCGTCTCTTGTTTCGGAAAGCGCCGCACGGGTGGAGAATGGGGTGCCTGTGGGCAAGGTCATCGCTGCTGTAGCAAAGAAAACCGGCAAGCGCTTCATCATCGATCCGAGGGTACGTGCGGACGTCGAGCTCGTCGGACAGGATGTCGCGAATATCAACTACGACGAGCTGCTCACGGTGCTGCATGTATACGGGTTTGCCGCCGCGGACTACGGCGGTTATGTGAGCATCATTCCGGACACGGGTGCGCGTCAGATACCCTCGCCTGTCCTGTCGGGCAAGGAAACGCGGTCCGACGCCGAGATCGTCAGCACCATCATTTCCGTCAAAAATGTACCCGCTACCGAAGGAGTACTACTATGCGGCGCTCGTGTTTGAGGTTCGCTTTTCTGGGCCTGGTTGCTGTGCTTGGCGCCAACTTGCATGCCGCACCGCTGCATTCGAACGAGGTCGCGCCGCCCACCGACGCTGAAATCCGCCAGATCCTGGTCAACCGCATCGATGTCGAGAAGCAAGGCGTTGGCATCGTCGTCGGCATCATCGACCCGCACGGACGCCGTGTCATAGCGTACGGCAGCGCCGAAAAAGGCGACAAGCGAGCGCTCAACGGCGATACACTCTTCGAGATCGGCTCTATTACGAAGGTGTTCACCGCCCTGCTCGCGGCTGACATGGCGCAGCGGGGTGAGGTGAAACTGGATGATCCCATCCAGAAATACCTCCCCGCGACGGTCAAGATCCCACAGCGCGGCGGCAAGCAGATCACCCTCATCGATCTGGCGACCCATACCTCCGCGCTGCCGCGTATGCCGGAGAACATCAAGCCCAAGGATCCCAACAACCCGTACGCCGACTACACTGTCGACGCCTTGTATTCGTTCTTGTCCTCGTACGATCTGCGCCGCGACATCGGCGTCAAGTATGTGTACTCCAATCTGGGCTTCGGTCTGTTGGGATTGGGGCTGGCGCAGCGGGCTGATATGGACTACGAGAAACTGGTGATCGCCCGGATCTGTGACCCGTTGGGAATGCAAAGCACTCGGATCACGCTCACGGGACCGTTGAAGGAGCGCTTTGCTGCCGGCCACACGTCCGACCTCGTAACCGTTCCCGCATGGGACAACACTACGCTTGCGGGAGCTGGGGCCCTGCGTTCCAGCGCCAACGACTTGCTCACATTTCTGGCCGCCATGATGGGTTATACGAATAATCCGTTGGCCGCCGCCCAGAAAACGACACTCTCCATCAAACGTCCCACCGGCGCGGCGTTCATGGAAACGGGCCTCGGCTGGGACGTCGATACCCGCGGCGGCGCGCAAATCATCTCAAAGGGCGGCGCCACGGCGGGATACAACACGTTCATCGGCTACTCGCCGAAAACACGTGTCGGTGTCGTCGCCCTGGCAAATACCTCGACTGGCGTAGGTACCAGCGATATAGGTTTTCATCTGTTGGATGCCCGCTATCCGCTGTGGGTCCCTGAGAGCGCGCCGTCGACCGAACCGGTTCCCCAGGCCAGCTCCGCCGACCGTTATGTCGGCCACTATGAGTTGTTTCCCAACGCCATCTTTACGGTCACGCGCGAAGGCGAGCAGATGTTCATCCAACTGTCGGGCCAACCTCGCGGGGCCATCTATCCCAAGAGCGACACCGAGTTCTTCGCGAAGTTGGTTGACGCCCGGTTCACTTTCGAGACGGATGCCGAGGGGCATGCCACCGCGCTCGTTGTGCATCAGGGCGGTCGCAATCAACGCGCCAAGCACATCGACGATGCGACCGCCAAGCAACTGCAAGACTTGGTCACGCAGCGCTTCAAGGATCAGAAGCCCCTTGCCGGCAGCGAGGCCTTGGTTCGACGGCAGATCGAGGATATCGAGCAGGGAAATATCAACTTCGACGCCATGACCCCTGAGCTTGCGGAAATTGCGCAGCCGCAAAAGGAGCATATCAAGGGGTTGTTTGAGCGCCTTGGGTCCCTGCAGTCCGTCACCTTCAAAGGCGTGGAACCGAGCGGATACGACCTTTACAACGTGAAATTCGAGCACGGCTCACTCGACTGGCACATTCTTTTGAATGCGCAAGGCAAGATCGCCGGCCAGCGGATGCGCAACGCACCCTGACACGTCGAGCGGTGGGGACACGCACCGATACGCGCTGGGATGATTGCATCGCACCGCAGTATATGATTGTATACTGCGCGTTCCCAGCGTTTCAACAGGTCTTGAAGAATGAAAACAGGCGGCGCCCTACCCGCCCTCGGTCTCGGCTTGCTCGGCGTCAGCCTCGCAGGCACGGCAACAGCGGCAGATGCTAACGATTCGGATCAGAGTAGCTCACTCCCTGGCCTCGAGCAGGTCACCGTTTACGCGCCGAGCAATAACGGTGGCGGTGTGTCGCTCGGCGGGGCGACTATTACGCAAGCCGACATGCAACAGTTCAACCGCGGCACCCTCGACCAGGCATTCGTGCTTGCCTCGGGCACTTCCGTCAGCCTCTTGGGGGCACGCAACGAGACCAATGTCTGGATCCGCGGCTTTGACCGCTGGCGAGTGCCGCTCTATCAGGACGGCATTCCGGTCTACTTGGCTTACGACGATCGGATCGACTTCAGCCGTTTCAGCACCATTGACTTAGCCTCGGTCGATGTCTCGAAGGGTTTTGCCTCGGTGATCGACGGCCCTGGCGCCATGGGTGGCTCGATCAACCTGGTGAGCCGCGTGGTCTCAAAGCCCTTTGAGGGTGAAGCGCGCTATGAGGATGTGCTCGACTCGCGCGGCTCGCACGCCGAGTCGATCGCGGATGTTTTCCTCGGCACCCACCAGGGGACATGGTTCATTCAAGGTGCGGGCTCCTTTGACCGGCGCTCACACTTTCGGCTGTCGGATGACTTCACACCGGGCACCTTTCAGGATTCCGGCGACCGGCTTGATTCCTTCCACCAGGACTACAAGATCAATCTCAAGGCCGGTTACGAGCCGAGCCCTGGCAACGACTACAGCATCAACTACATCGACCAGCACGGCCGCAAGGACAACCCGGTACCCGACAGCACCATTCCAACCGCAGCGCTCAACCAGGTGAAGTACTGGACCTGGCCGGCGTGGAACAAGAAGAGCTTATACTGGCTGTCGCAGACCGCTATTGACGACTCCGGCTCGTACGTGAAGGTGCGGCTCTACTACGACCGCTTTTTCAATCAACTCGACTCCTACGACACCCTCGCCTACAACACCCAGAACCTGCCGAAGTCGTTCGACAGCACCTATTACGACAAAGCCGCCGGCGGCAGCATCGAGCTCAGCAAGAACCTGTTCGGCGATGCCGATACCATCCGGCTCGGCACCCACTATCGCTGGGATCAGCATAACGAGACCGAGAGCACCCGCAATGCTCCGTTCGCCACCTGGTACCAGCAGCCGTGGGAAACCGCGGAGGAAAGCACCTACTCGGTGGCGCTGGAGAATATCTATCGACCGGCGAAACCCTGGCAGCTCATTGCCGGAATGAGCTACGACGCCCGGCATCTGTTTGGCGACAGCCAGTTCGTGACTTCCGGAACCACCCCACCCTATGGACACTCGTTCGCCTATCCGGTGGCGGACAAACACGCGCTGAACGGCGAGCTGGCAGCCGTTTATGCCTACAGCGAGACGGGCTCCGTACATCTGAGCTACGCGGACCGTTGGCGATTCCCGACTCTCTTTGAGATGTACAGCACGCGCTTCGGCTCGTTCGTCAACAATCCGAACCTGCGCCCCGAGCGCTCGCACTACACGCAGATCGGCATTGCCGATACCATCTTGGGCACACGGGTCGTCGTGAACGCCTTCGTCGCGAAGATCACGGACGCGATTACCTCGGTCGCCCTCACTCCCGCTGTGAGCGAAAGTGAGAATGTCGGGGCCGCACGTCACCAGGGGTTCGAGATCGAGCTTTCGCGGCAGATCGTCCCGACGCTCGATGGCGGCGTCAATTTCTCGGACCTCATCCGTGTCGAGCTTTCCGGCGGCGCCGTGCAGACCGACACTCCAGGGCAGAAGCTGTTCGCCTATCTCAACTGGCACCCGATACCGCAATTGGCCCTGGTCCCGAACGTCGACGTGGAGAGTCAGCGCTGGCTGCAAAACGCGGTGAACAATTTGATCTACTATCGCGGCGGCAGTTTCACCCTGGTGAGCCTCAAGGCCTCGTATCAGCCGCTCGAACGCGTCACAATCGAGCTCGGCAGCACCAACCTGATGGACCGGAACTATGTCATCGAGGATGGCTACCACGGGCCAGGGCGCGAATATTTCCTGAATCTGCGCATGAACTACTGAAGGAGTCCGCCATGCCATTGCTTTCATCGAAGACTTTGCCTTGGCTGGCGGCGGCATGGTTATCCGTTACCGGCACCGGGGTGGCCTTGGCAGCCGACGATCCTTGTGCCGCGATCAAATGGAACATCACCGATGAGCGCGCTGTTTTCGCGCAGGTGGCCCGAACCGAAGCTGCCGGGCACGACGCCGCCACGGCGCCGGCCATCAAAACCAAAACGCTGTATGAGCTCTCGCTGGCGCCGCAGGATGGTGTGAAGTTTGTAGTGCCCCCGGGAAAGAAGGCTTTGCCCGATGGCGCTTTTGCCGGGCTCGTTCACTTCCGGGTGCCTACGAGTGGCGCCTATCGCATCTCACTCGATCAAGGGTTCTGGGTGGACATCGTGAGTCACCAAACGTTGATCGAATCCACAGACTTCACCGGAGCGCATGACTGCAACGCGCCACGTAAGATTGTGCAGTATACCCTCCCGGCCGGGGAGGATCTGGTGTTGCAGCTCAGCGGGGCTGCCAAGGATCGGGTGCGTGTTGCGGTTACACCGGTTGCCGCCGCCGGGGCGGCGCATTAGACGAGCGCCGTTGGCGTGACTGCGGGCGGCGTTGAGGTTAGGGCCGTTGGCCGACTCGTGGGCAACGCCACTCCAGCTGCGCAGGTAGCCTTAGCCGCAGCCCTCGCCGCATTGTCGGCAACTCCCATTGCGCTCGCGGCGCCACCGGCTGTGATCGGTACCCAGCCCTTCACTGATCACCGAAATCCGCCTCCCTACACCAAGCTCGGCTCGGCTGAAGCCGCTCGTTACGATCTGGGGATGGCGGTATTCAACACACAGTTCATCGTTGCCGGCACCCCTGGCGCGGGACGGCGTGACGGTGTGGGTCCGCTATTCAATGCCGCATCGTGCGACCAATGTCATAACAACGGAGCACACGGACGCGGACCGACCGAGAGCGGTCCGGCGCCGGCGGCACTGGTGATTCAACTCGCCGCATCGGCCTCGGCGGCCGAAACCTCAACCGACCCGCCGGGCGACCCTGTCTACGGCCGCGTCTTCAACACCATCTCCCTCGAGGGACTCCGGGCCGAGGGTGTTGTGTCTATCCGGTACGAGGACAGCGTCGGACACTATCCCGACGGAAGCGCTTGGAGCCTGCGGATACCGCACTACACTTTTCCCCAATTGAACTACGGTCCGCTCGCTGCGCAGACAGTTGTGAAGCCTCGGTTGGCGCCCGCGCTGTTCGGCGTCGGGCTGCTAGACACCGCGGTTGCGTTAAAAGCAGGCGTGCTAACGGGGCACTTCGGCTGGCAAGCCACGGCGCTGTCCGTGGCAGATCGAACCGCTCGCGCCTTTTCGCGTGAGATGGGACTGACGTCCACACAGATCTCCAACGACGACTGCACGCCCGTCGAGGCGGAGTGCCTGAAACAACCTAACGGTGGATCACCAGAAGTATCCGACGATCTGTTCGATGCTGTCGTCAGCTTTCAGCACTCGCTGGCAGTTCCCTCCTCGCCCTCACCCCACGCGCAACCTGACCGGGACAGCAAAGTATTCACGCAGCTGGGTTGTGCCGCATGTCATCAACCGCAGATGCCGGTCAGCACTTCAGCCGTCATCGCCCCGTACACCGATCTACGTCTACACGACTTGGGGACGCGGCTTGCCGATGAGACCGTGACGGGGGAGAAGGTGTCGAGCAAGTGGCGAACCGCGCCGCTTTGGGGTCTGGGCTATCGTGTGTCGTTCGAGCGGTCGCCGACATTTCTCCATGATGGCCGGGCGCGATCGGTGGAGGAAGCCATCCTCTGGCATGACGGTGAGGCCGCTGATGCGAGGGCCCGCTTCGAACAGTTGCCGGCGGCGCAGCGCAGAGCATTTCTGCACTGGTTGGAAACGCTCTAGCCCGTGGCGGGTACTGGAAGCAGGCCCGCAACTTGGTACAGTACGACGATTAACCCACATGAACCTGAACTGAACCCCATATGGGCAAATTACCTTCCCGTGCCATGCCGGAACCGCGGAGTTTTCGGTCATCGAAAGAACTTCGAGCATGGATGGCGAAGGAGCACGCCCGAGCCCGTGGTCTGCTCCTGCGAATTTACAAGAAAGACTCTGATGTTCCATCGGTCACGTATGCCGAGGCGCTTGACCAGGCGCTGTGTTTCGGTTGGATAGATGGGCAAAAGCTGCCGTTTGACGCAAACTCCTGGGTGCAAAAATTCACCCCGCGCAGGGCGAAAAGCGGTTGGTCCAAGATAAATGTTGCGCATGTGGATCGGCTTATCCAGGAGGGCCAAATGACGCCTGCTGGCCTCAAGGAGGTAGAAGCGGCCAAAGCCGACGGGCGCTGGGCCACAGCGTACGATTCTTCCGCTAACGCAACGGTGCCTCCGGAGTTCGTCAAGGAGCTCGCACGTAACGCCAAGGCAAAGCAGTTCTACGCGACGCTCAACAAGGCCAATCTGTATTCGATTGCCTACCGGTTGCAAACAGCAAAGCGCTCAGAGACAAAGATCAGGCGCATAAAGCTGATTATCGATATGCTCGCGCGCGGCGAGAAATTTCACTGACTGCCCAGGCGACTATCCGCACTCGCGTCCGGGATCACCTCCGAAATAAACCCCGCCTCATCAAACTCCTTTGGGTCATGTTGCAGCGCGCTGCAACGACGGCGGCTCGGCGGCGATTGTCTCTGACCGGCCCATGACCGGACCTTGAAGATCTCTGAGCAACTTCCCGAACGCCACCGTTCAATCTCCGCCGCGCTGCAATATTTGTCCGCGGTCGCTCACGTGCATTGATTGATACATGGTGTTTGTTATGACAAGAGAGACTCGCATCGCACAAATGACTTTCGTTGCCAACTGCAAGCTCAGACTATAGGCTTCTAAAGCCTAAGCCGCGGGGATGCCGGTCATGCGGTTGCATGTGACGGTTAAATGACAACCGGAGCGGGCACAAAAATAATGGGAATGCGCAGATGCCGAGCACTCAACGTGACAGCCGCCTGAGAGAAGTATCGCCGGAAGAGTCGGCCTTACAGCAGGACCGGCGTAACTCACGGCTCCAGCGGCGAAGCCGTCGACAATGGAGTCACCAATGGCTTGCCGCCATCGGGCTGGCACTTGCGGGTATGGCCGCAATCCTTGGGCTATTTGTCGCGCAACAAAAAGACCGGCCGACCATCAATATCGAACCCCATTTTGAAAATAACAACGGCAATGGCAATGGCAACGGTAACAACAACAGTAACCACGAGAATGCGGGGAGCCGCACAGCGCCGTTGCCGGATTCCGTTCCTGTCACGCCAATTCCGGCTGTTCGTTCTGCAGCAGCGCCTGCGCGCGAAGATCCGCATCTGCTTGCATTCGAGCCTCCAACTTCAGGCGTCCGGTCCCGTCAGGTCCCGCTTTCGGATTACGAGAAATACATCGATCCGCGTGCGGCGCGCCAGGCAGGCAAGATGAACGTCGCCATCTCTATTCAGGGAGGCGCGCGGGAAGAGTTGGCGCCGCTGGAAGACGCCATGCGAGAGGGGCTGATAGACGGGGGCAACAGCGTCATTCCCCTCTTTCGCGATCGATTCCGTATCGACGGGATTGGTATACGCCTCTTCGACGGCGATCCGACGTTGGTCAGCAAACTGAAATTGCGAGATCACTGCGACGCCTTGCTTGTGGGCAGTCTGCGCTTCGTGGGACCTGCGCAGGCGGTTTCCAACGGGTTTTATGTCCGGGAGATCGTACTGGACGTACACCAGATTGATCCGGCCACCGGACAGATCGATAAATCACTGGAAATCCGTGAGAAGGGTGGAGGGTCCGACCCGCAACTCAGCACGACCAATGCGTTGAGCCGGCTCAAAGACAAAATAGAAACCAGCATCTCGGAGTGGACATGGACATGAAACCCAGACTCGGCGCTTCTTTGCTCGTACTTCTGGCATCGCAGGCGGTGCAGGCGGGA
Organism: uncultured Pseudomonadota bacterium; assembly: GCA_963752125.1. Classification (GTDB taxonomy): domain Bacteria; phylum Pseudomonadota; class Gammaproteobacteria; order Steroidobacterales; family Steroidobacteraceae; genus 13-2-20CM-66-19. The sequence goes on from CAVVXG010000020.1 coordinate 12,241, forward strand.
ATCTTCGATAACATCGGGCTTCCTTTCGGCAACCCGAAGTTCGATCTCAACATTGAGCATCCGCCGGCCGTTGCGCTCAAAGTCACCGCCATCGCGATCGGCAAGCCGGAAGGTCAGTGCTCGGATGACCTGGCCTCCCGTGTTGAGGAGGATTTTGTCGGCGCGGGTGTCACCGTCATTGACAGGCAACGATTCGAGGATATCCTCACCGAGCACAAATTGCAGGTGGGCGCGCTGTTTGATCAGAAAACCGCGGCCAGGATCGGTGAGATGATCGGTGCCCAGGCGCTCATTTTCTTGAAGACCCTGGATTGTCACACCGCCAGCGGGCAGAACACGATAGGCACCGACAAAAAGGGAACCCCGTCCTACCAGTTTGTGGCCCAGGGAAACGTGTCCGGCTCGGTGCGCGTGGTGAATCTGACGACCGGCCAGGTGATGGCGGCCCAGCGCATCGAAGGCTCGGGGCAGGTGCAAAGCCTTAGCGGCGCTCCCGACCCCGCGGTCGCAATGGCAGAGGCCCAGAAGAATGCGGCCTTCATGGTTCACAAGTTGCTGTTGCGTTGGAAGGAAACCAAGCACATCACTTTCTTCAACGACTCACAATGCAACCTGAAGTTGGCGGCCGGGATGCTCAAGGCGCAGGACGTGGACGGCGCCCTCAAGCAGTCTGAGAGCAATCTGGCCGATTGTCGTGAGCAGCCCAAAGTAAAACCCGCCACGATGGCGCACGCCTACTACAACATCGGCGTGTTGCAATTCATGAAAGACGACTTCGATGCCGCGTTGACCAATTTAGGCGCGGCGCAAAAGCTGGATGACTCGCAAACCTACATTCAAGTCGCCGCGGACTGCAAGCGAGCCAAGGCACTGTCGGTGCAGGTTGTGCAGTACGAGGAGGCTCGTAAGGCATTGGCGCAAGACACTGCGACGCCGAGCGGCAGCTCATCGGGCGGTGCTAAAAAAGGAAAGAAAGTCACTGCCGCTGCCGGGGGTATGAATAAGCCGGGCGTTACCGATAAGTCAGTCTCTGCAACTGTGGGCTCCACTTCTTCCGTGGCCGATCGCCTGTCCAAGCTCGATGAGCTGCTCAAGAAAAAGCTCATTACCCAGGATGAGTACAATCAGAAACGCAGCCAGATTCTGGGAGGGATCTAGAGGGACGGTCGCGCGTAGAGGAAGCTATCCTCTCGCATGACGGCGAGGCCGCTGGCGGTGGCATACGCTAGTATGTCGCCCGTGAAAGCGATTTCCATACTGGGATGTGGGTCCGGTGCCGGCAAAAGCTGGGTCACAACCGCGCTCGCCGCATGGCTGCACGAACAGGGTGTTCGTGTCGCGCCGTTCAAAGCGCAGAACATGTCGAACAACGCGTGGGTCACGGCGGACGGCGGCGAGATCGGGCGTGCGCAGGCGGTGCAGGCCGAAGCGTGTGGGCTGATTCCCACCGTGCAGATGAATCCGATCCTGCTGAAACCAAGCGGCTCACTGGGCTCGCAAGTGATTGTGCTGGGTCGTTCGGAAGGCCATTGCAGCGGCGCCGATTACTATCAGCGTTTCGAGGCCCTCTGGAGTCGGGTGCGGGCCGTCATCGACGAATGGCGCTCACAGTGTGATGTGCTTTTGATGGAAGGCGCGGGAAGCCCGGTCGAGCTCAATCTCCTGCACAGAGATCTCGTCAATTTGCGCCCCTGTCGCTATGTCGACGGCAAGTGGCTATTTGTGGGCGACATCGATCGCGGTGGCATCTTTGCCCAACTCGCCGGCTTTTGGTCGCTCCTGGCGGCGGAAGACCGCGATAGAAGCCTGGGTGCGATTGTGAATCGCTTTCGTGGCGATCTGCGGCTCTTTCAGAATCCGCAGCAGTGGATCGCACCGCACGCGCCAGGGTTCGAAATCCTCGGCACTCTGCCCTACCGAACAGACCTGCGGCCCGAAGAAGAAGACGGCCTATCCGATGCGGATGTATCGCGCGGCAACGGTGACGTGGTCGCTTGGATCCGCTTGCCGCATCTTTCCAATTTGACGGACGTCCAGCCGTGGTGGCACGACGACGGCGTGCGATCGCAATGGGTCACACGCCCCGATGAGCTCGAAGCCGCGCGTGTCATCGTACTGCCGGGCAGCAAGAACACCATCGCGGATCTTGACTGGCTACGCGCCGTAGGTCTCGCCGATGCAATTGTCGGCGCGGCTGCGCGTGGCGTGCTGGTCATCGGAATTTGTGGCGGCTATCAGATGCTCGGCGAACGCCTGATCGACGCACACGGAATCGCGGGCGATGCGGGCACCGTTGCGGGCTTGGGACTCCTTCCCGCGCAAACCGTGTTCAGCGAGGAAAAGACTCTGCGCCAGGTCGCGGCACTATGTGGTGTGTACGAGTCGCCCGCGTACGAAATCCACATGGGTATCACGCGCGCCGCCCATGGCCACGTCGAGCCGCTCCACGAAGTCAGGGACGATGCAGGTGTGCGTGCGGAAGGGATGGCAAGCGCGAACGTCTGGGGAACCTACCTGCACGGCTGGTTCGATTCTCCACACGTTCGAAGGCGTGTCGCCGCCGCTGCGCGACTCGCGCAGCATGATGCGCCCCCTGAATCCTGGGCCGAGCAGCGCCGGCGTGTGTATGCAGGGATGGCCCAACATCTCGTCCAGCATGTCAACCTGGATCCCGTGAGGCGATATTTAGGCCTCTAGGGCGACGTTAGACGCAGCAGGCGCGAAATCCGGCAGCCAGCGCGTCTTTATCCAACTCGCGGCCGATAAAGACCAGCTGCGTGCGCCGTTGTGTCTCGCCCCAGGAACCTAAGGATGATGTGTCCACGATCATGTGCACGCCCTGAATGACAATACGCTCACTCGTGCCGGACAAGTTGAGGAAGCCTTTCAGACGATACAAACGCGTGCCATGATCCTTCAGTACGGTGGACATCCAAGTCTGAAAGCGCACAGGGTCCAGCGGCTGCCGCGCCTCCAGGGCGAATGATCCAACCCGGTCGTCGTGCGAGTGACCGGGCGCGAAGTCACACTCGGGACTTGCACTCAGGGGAATGCCCGCGGACGTGGTGAGTTGCAGATCGAATTCAGCAGGAAGATGCTGCGTAAAGAGCCAATACCAACCCCGCTGCGAGATGCGCAGGTCGAAGTGCACTGCCCCCCCGCTCTGCAGGTCCAGCTCCCACCCGCGGGCGCACGGTTCGATCGTGGCCCCTGGCGCGGCCCGTTCCGCAGCGCCCGAAAACCACCCGAAAACGCGCTCGGCGGCACTCTCGGGCTCTTCGCGCTCTGCGCCCAGTAGCGCCGTACAGACCAACTTCATGGTCGGATCCGGGCCCTGTTGCAGACTGATTCGATAATTCCCCGCCGCGAGCTCGAAAGCGCCGGCCCACTCAAACGGATACTCCGGCAACAGAAATTTCGGCTGATACTCGAGCGCGCGCTGCAAATCGAAGCCGCCCACGCCCAGCACGGCCTCCATCGCCACGGCGGCGCGCGACTTGCGGTCGCCACGCACGATGCGCGCCATCGCGTTCATGCTGCGTACGCGACTCTCCAACAACGCCAGTTGTTCGTCCGAAACCAGGTCCACCTTATTGAGCACAATGACATCGGCGAAAGCCACCTGCGTGCGCACCTCATCACTCTCGGCAAGCTGCTGTTCGAAGTGATGCGAGTCGATCAGGGTCACGATGCCATCCAGAGCGAACTGATCGCGCACCGCCTCGTCCACGAAAAATGTCTGTGCTACAGGACCGGGATTGGCCAGTCCGGTCGTCTCGATGACAATACGATCGAATCGATCGCGACGCTGCGCGAGTCCGCCGAGAATGCGGATCAGATCGCCGCGTACGGTGCAACAGATGCAGCCGTTGTTGGTTTCGAAAATCTCCTCCTCCGCATTGATCACAAGCTCCTGATCCACACCGATCTCGCCGAACTCGTTTTCAATGACCGCGATCCGTTGACCGTGATTCTCCGAGAGGATGCGGTTGAGGAGCGTTGTTTTGCCGGAGCCGAGAAAGCCGGTCAACACCGTCACGGGGATTCGATCATCAACACTCATGTCATTGCTCCAGAAAAATGTGCGACGCATGCAGCGCGGCGGCGAAGCGCTGCGCCATGCGGCGGTCCTGTCCGAAGTGCACGTGCAGATAGCTGGCGAGCAGATTTCCGTGGGCATAGCCCTGCGTAACCTCAGTGGCTCCCGGCTGGACGCCGCGCGTGAGCCACGCTTCGGTCCCGGCACCGGGCGCCGGACCCTCAGTCCAGATGCTGTAGTGAAATTCGTGGCCGCGCAGGCTCTCACCCGCGGCCACCAGGAGATTCGAAGTCAATGCGGTCGCGTGCCGATAGCCGAGGGCTGCGAGGCGTTCCGACATGCGGGCGTGTCCCGGGATCAAACACGCCATAGGCCACAATGCTCCCGAGAGGTCTATCAGACCCTCGGTGAGCACCATGAAACCGCCGCACTCGGCATAGATCGGCGCGTTGCGCTCCCGTAAGCTTCGCAAGACCTTCCAAAGATTTTCGTTGGCCGAGAGCTCACGCGCATGCAGCTCCGGATAGCCGCCGCCGAAGTACACACCCGCGGCGTCCATCCGCGGCGCCTCGCCGCGGATCGGGCTGAAGAACTCAATACGTACACCGGCCTCTTCGAGCAGCTCCAGATTCTCTGGGTAGTAGAAGCTAAATGCCGCATCGTGAGCCACTGCCAGAACCGGTGTGTCCTGCCCCGCGCTCTGAGCACGCACCGGCGCTGCAACTGACGGCGCTGAAGGTGGCACGGCGTGCCGGGCAAGGCTGATGATGGCATCCAGATCGAACTGCCGGGAAACCACCGTCGCCAACCGTTCGATGAGAGGTTCCGCCTGCGATCGCTCGTTGCCCGGAACGAGGCCGAGGTGCCGCTCAGGAATGCCCAGATCGTTATCCCGCAAAAGCCATCCCATCACAGGCACCTGGGTCTGGCTCGTGATAGCGGTCGAACAGCCCTGCGCGTGGCGCTCCGACCCGGCGAAATTGAGAATGACACCCCGCAGCTGCAGATCCGGGTCGAGACGCTGACACCCCGCGACGCCGATCGCCGCCGAGCGCGCCGCCCCTGCAATGTCAAGAACGAGGAGCACTGGAGCTTGCAGGAGCTTCGCAACATGCGCCGTCGACGCGCGTGCATCCTCCCAGCTCGCGCCGTCGAAAAGGCCCATCACCCCTTCGATCACTGCGATGTCGGCTCCGGCGCAAGCCCGCTCGAACGTTGCGAGGAGTTGCTGCTCCTCGAGCATCCAGGAGTCGAGGTTACGACAGGTTCTTTGTGCCGCGAGCGTGTGATAGGTCGGATCGATGTAGTCCGGCCCGCACTTGAACGGTTGCACGATCAGGCCACGCCGGCGCAGCGCGGCAATCAAGCCCGCGGCGACCGTCGTCTTGCCGGCACCGGATGCAGTACCTGCGATGACCACGCGAGGTGTCGTCAAACGGGCTATCAAAGGATTGCTCGCAGTGCATCGATCAACACGCGTTGCGCGCGAGGACGTTGCGCGCTGACGCGGATCCAGCGCGGGAGTCCGAAAGAGGTCGCATCGCGAACCCGGATGCCACGCTCGCGCAACCGCTGACTGACTTGCGAGCCATTCCCGACCTCGGCAAGCACAAAGCTCGCGGGGCTTTCCTGCACTTCCAAACCCAGTTCGCCCAGACGCGCCGTGAGCCTTGCGCGCCAGCGATGCAGCCGCGGTAGTGCTTGTGCGAGCCAGTGGAGCGCTGCGGGCCCGGTCGCCGCTTCCAACATCGCAACCGCGTCGCGGCCGATCACCCAGCTCGGCGCCTGCGCAACCAGATCCGGTTCAGGACGTGGCGCGATCAGATAGGCGCCGCGAACCCCCGTCAGACCGAAGGATTTGTTGGGTGAATAGAGTCGGTACGCGCGAGTCGCGGCCTGTTCGAGGGCGCGCATATTGAGCTCACACAGCGGCGCGTAGGCAAGATCCAGTACTAGAGGACCCGTGGCGGCTGCGGCTTCGATGAAATCCAGAGGATATAACGCGCCCGTCGGGTTGTTGGGCCAGCACAGAAACCCGACTCCCGGATGCCGGCGCTGCGCTTCCAGGAAGCGTGGCATCGAATCCACAGAGATCAACTCGCGACGCGACAGAGCGGCGCCACGGGCGTACTCGGAGAACGTCGGCGCAATCTGTTGCACAGCGCCCGGGAAGTGGCGAATGAGTCGCAGGATGAGCTCGCTGGCTCCCGCACCCACCACCACGTGCTCCGCCGTGGTGCCGTGATGCGCAGCCAACCACTCGCGAAGCCGCGTGTAATGCGGATCCGGATAGCGACTGACATCGGCCTTTCGTACGGCATCAAGTACGGGACGACACGGCGCGAGACAATTTGCGTTGCTCGAGAAGTCATGGATCGGCTCCACGCCCGCATCCGTGCCACCGTGGATTGGGAGAAGACTATCCATAGTGCAACCACGGCCTAAAGGGTGTCAGCGCGGCGACGACGACCGCAAACGCCCACGCCGCCCAAACGGCGCGCCGCAGAGCGATGTTGAGATCATCGCAGGTGGGCGCGCGCCCGGCGTGATTGAGTGCATACACCCCGGGCTTACGCAGCCGAATGTTGAGTGCCAACGCAAGCGCTGCCATCGGCCACCCTGAATTCGGCGAGCTCGTCAGCGCAGCTTCGCGCGACAGGCTTCGCCAAGCGCTGGCCTTCGCCCTCGCGACCACCAAAAGTATCAGGGCGGTAAGCCGCGCAGGAATGAGATTGAGAACATCGTCCGTGCGTGCGGCGAATTTTCCGCCCCACTCCCATGCGTCCCGGTAGCCCCACATCGCATCCGCGGTGTTGGCGAATCGATAGATCGCGGCACCGGGCAGACCCAACAATGCAAACCAGAATAGCGGCGCTACCACCGAATCCGATAGATTCTCGGACAGCGACTCCAGCGCGGACTCCCGTATCTGACTGGCGTCAAGTTGCGTCGTATCACGGCTGACGATTCGCGCCAATTGCTTGCGCCCCGCCTCGAGGCTCGAAGCAAGCGCCTGCTCGACGTTACACACCTCCTCCACCAGGACTCGCAGTGCGAGCAATGACTTCAGCAGCACGCCGGTGATGACGACCGCGAGCCATCCCGGGAGCTGCCGCAGCAACACTTGACACCCGAGAGCGATGGCCCCCACGAGGGAGGCACCTGCGAGCCAATACACCGCTCCCAATACAAATGCGACAGCGGGTCGACGCTCGGGCAGGCGCGCACCGACCGCCCGCAGATAACTTCCCATCCACACGACGGGATGGAACGACGACCGAGGCTCTCCGAAGCAGCGATCAACGAGCAAAGCCAGGAGAGCGCTCACGGCCGGGCAAGCCGACTCTGGACGCGTAGTACCAGGTCTCCTGTATCCGCTGCGTCCAAACGGACACACTCCGCATCGAGAGCCTGCGCAAGCTGTTGTGCTCGACCAAGCGAGATCGGGCCGGTCTCGCAGTCGATCACCAGCGCGCCCGCGCAGGCTTCACGCAGCACTTCACATGTGCCGAGCGCGTCCTGCCATGGGTCGCTGTCGCCGAGAGGGACGTTCGCACGGCCGTCGGTAAAAAGCACGAGCAATGCAGGTTGGCGTGCTTCGAGAAGACGGGCTGCATCAAGTAATGCGAGCGCGAGCGGCGTACGCCCGCCGGTGGGCACATCGCGTAGCGCCGCTTCTACCTGATCGACGTCGCGCGTGAAGGACAGCACCACCTCGGTGCCCTGGCCACGAAAGATCATCATGGCCACCTCGTCGCGCTGCTGATAGCTCGACTTAAGCAAGCCGGCGAGCAACGCACTCGCCAGCGTCAGTCGTTGTTCGACCCCCATGGAGCCGCTCGCATCCACGAGAAACAAGATGTGGCTGCGACCTTGACCCCATCGCTCGTGTTGCTTCAGATCCGCAAGCTCAAGCGGCACACCGGCGCGGCCCAAACGGGCGCCACGCGCGGCCGCGGCACCGACAGAGGCACTCACCGCCAGCGTTCCGGTACCGTCGAATGCGCGCGTGCCGACAACTCTTTGCTCACCGACGGCGGCCACCGCTTGGCGGCGGCCGGAAGCATTGACATCAACGATGTCTGTTTGGATAGCGACATCCGCCGGAGCAACCGTTGACCGCGGGTGGGGCGCCGCGTGCCCTTGCGCCGTCGAGGGCCCCGGCGGCGGCGCGCGCCCTGGCGCTGGCATGTGCGCTTGGGCAGGCTCGGATCCTGCCGCCGACGGGCGAGCCACTGACCGGCTGCGTCGCTTCGACAGACGATGCGGTACGGAGAACGCGACTACTTTGCGGATATCGTCTCCACTAACCGCATCACGGCCTTCCAACGCCGCAAGCGCGCGTGCGCCCTTGATCGTTGCCAGATCACCGCGAATGCCGTCGACTTGATGCTGCAAGGCAAGCTCCGCGATCAGCGCAAGGTCGGCATCGGTATGCCCAACGCGGTTGAGGCGCTCGCGCGCCGCCAAGATCAGATCCCGCAATCGCTGCTCCTCGGCAGCGGCGTCACTCAGAAACTCCGCGGGCGCGCGGTCGAAAGCCAGTCGCTGTTGAACCGCCGCAACACGTTCCGGCACAGTGGCGAGCCCCCGCATCTGAACACAAAGCCCGAAGCGATCCAAAAACTGCGGCCGCAATTCGCCTTCCTCGGGATTCATCGTACCCACGAGCACGAACCCGGCCTCCTCTGTTGCGGACAGCCCGTCGCGCTCCACGCTCACCGCACCGCTCGCCGCGGCATCGAGCAACAGATCGACCAGATGGTCGGCGAGCAGGTTGACTTCATCGACATACAACACCCCTGCGTTGGCCTTCGCGAGCAAGCCGGAGCGCAATTGAGCCCGTCCCTCTCGCAGCGCCTGGGCCACATCGAGTGCGCCGACGATGCGATCTTCGGTGGCGCCAAGGGGCAGCTCAACGAACGGCGCGGCTTGACCGTCCGCTCGAGCCGGCAGGAGATTCGCGAGCGCGCGTGCTGCTGTGCTCTTCGCCGTGCCACGTTCACCGCTGATCAACACACCACCGAGGGTCGGATCGACAGCGATCAGGAGCAGCGCGAGCTTCAGATCGTCCTGGCCGATGATGGCCGAGAACGGGAAAAGGTGTCTCATTGAACCTGCTCTGTGTTGGATTCCATCATCTCTTCGCTCGACAGGAGCGTGGCACGCAACGAGTCGAGTGCCTGCGGGCTCGCGTCCCACAAACCACGCTGCTGCGCCTCCAGAAGGCGCTCGGCGATCGCATGCAGCGCCCAAACGTTGTATTGCTCCAGGAAGTCGCGGTTGTCGCCGGTGGCAAATGTCGCCGCGACCTGCTCAAACATCGCGTCGGTCACAATATCCGCGGTGGCGCTGAACCCGAAAATCGCATCGACCGTGGCCGCCATTTCCGCGGCGCCACGATAGCCGTGTTCGCGCATCGCCTCGTGCCACTTTGGATTGAGGACACGCGCTCGCAGAATGCGCGAGGCCTCGAGCCCGAGCGAGCGGATCACCGGGTGTTCGGGCTGTGACGTATCGGCGATGTAGGCGCGCGGCTGGCGCGAGGTCTCGGCCGCAACGGCCGCGATGAGCCCGCCCTGAAATTCAAACACCTCACTGGAGCTGAACAGATCTTGTGTCACCGAATCCAATGTATGCAGGACCAGATCGGTTCGGGCGAGCTGCCGCCGTAGCAGCTCGGGTGACTCGAACGCGTCTTCTACGTCGCGTCCGTAAACCCAAGCGCCCGCGCGAACGGCCGCATCCGCGAGATCTGCGCGCGAGGCCCAGGCGCCGTCATCCAGCACCTCCATCAGCGCTCCGCCATAGGCGCCGGGCTTCGATCCAAACACGCGGTAGCCCGCCAGCGTGGGATCTGATATTTGCGTGTCGCTGAGCCAATGCTTGCGCACAAAATTAAGTTCCGGCGGCTCATCGAGGCACGCAACAGTACGCACCGCCTCATCGAAAAGATGAATCAGAGATGCGAAAGCATCACGGAAGAACCCACTGACGCGCAACGTCACGTCGATGCGCGGGCGGCCTAGCTCGTGCAACGCAATGACCTCAACACCGAGTGTCCGGCGACTCTGCACCTCCCACCTTGGCCGCACGCCGATCAACGCCAGCGCTTGCGCAAAGTCATCACCGCCCGTGCGCAGGGTCGGCGTGCCCCAGAGGCTCAACACGATCCCTTCCGGATACGCCCCATGCTCGGCGTGATACCGGGCAATCGTTTGATCCGCCACAGCTCGACCGACGCTCCACGCAGCCTGTGTGGGTAGCGCGCGTGGATCGACGGTGTAGAAGTTCCGGCCTGTGGGCAGAACGTGCGCCATGCCTCGTTGGGGTGACCCTGCGGGGCCCGCTGGGACGTACCGCCCGTCGAGTGCCGCGAGAATGTTGCGTATCTCATCCGACGTGCGTGCCAGGTTGGGAACCAGATTCGAACAGATGAAGCGCAGCACTTCGGCCAACGAAGCTCGCTGAGGGGCGTTCGCCTCACCGAGATGTCGTTCAAGTACTCCATCGACGACCGACGCGTCGAAGTCATGTTGTGCGAGATCTTCGAGCAGCCGGACGCAAAGTGCGGTCACGGCACTCCGTACCTCCGCGGCGGTTACCGCGGTTGTCTTCGCGAGCCTCAGCTCTGGCGGACACGGTGAGTGCCACAAGCCGGTTGCCGCATCCAGCGACACCGCATCGAGGCCAATGCAATCCGCAAGCGCGCGGGGCAAGGCACGCACTGGCCCGTTCGGACTCTGCGTGACCGCGCGCAGCAACTCGATGCGACCCGCGCCATGCGGCGCTTCACCGAGGATGTGCAACCCGCCGCGGATCTGCGCGCGTCCGAGATCGCAAAGATAGGCATCCAGATCCTCGAGCAAATGGGCGAAGCCCTTGCCCGAAAGCTGATCCAGTGCGCGTGGAATGCCGGCATCTGTCAGACTGTCATCCCAGCCGTGGGTGTGATCGCCGTGCCGCTCGAGGCGTAACTGTCGCAGATCGTCCTCCAGGCTCGCGGCTCGCACCAGCTCCCAGATCTGTTGTCTCAACACCGGGAGTTTGGCAACGTCGAGCACCTCCGCGCGGTAGTATTCTTCGACGAGGCGGGCAAGAGTTGCGAGCGCGCCATAGAAGCCCGCCTCAACCATCGGCGGTGTCAGATGATCGACGATGACCGCGTGAGTACGGCGTTTGGCCTGCGCGCCCTCACCCGGATTATTGACGACGAACGGATAAATGAGCGGCAGGTCGCCGAGCAACACGTCGGGCGCGCAATCCGCTGACAGCGCCATACTCTTGCCGGGCAACCATTCGAGCGTACCGTGCGCGCCCATGTGTACCACCGCATCGGCGCGCCATTCATCCGCGAGCCAGCGATAGAACGCCGCGTAGTGATGGGTGGGTGGCACATCGAGCGCATGGTACATGGCGCTCGCATCCATGCCGTACGCGCGTGGGGGTTGCACGCTGACCAGCACGTTGCCGAACTGCAGTCCTGAATACAGGTAACTGTTTTCGTTCGAGTGAGGTTCGCCAAGCATCAGCAGCGTGTTCGGACGCGCCGACTCTTTCGATGCGTGCCAAAGTGGTGGCGCGCGCGTTTGACCGTGGTCCTGAGGCTCACCCCATTGACGAACCATCGATTCGCGAAAGTCTGGCGATTGAGCGCGGAACCAGCGTGCGTAGCACGCGCGTGGCATTGCCCACGCGGCACCCACGTCAAGGGGATGCGCGTCATCATACGAGCCGCCCGCCAACAGCCGATCCATTAAAGCATCCGCTGATGGCGGCAACTCGCCGACGACATATTCCTCGTCGCGCATCGCAGCCAGCAGGCGCAATACCGAAGCGGGAGCATCGAGCCCGACCGCGTTGCCGATCCGCTCAGCCTTGCCGCCGACGTTATTGAGTACGACGGCGACCCGTTTGTTGGCATTGGGGACGCACTGCAGCTCCACCATCCTGTGCGTAAGATCCGCGAGGCGATTGATGCGTTCGCGCTCCGGCACGTAGCGATGCTGCTCCTTGAATGAGACTGGCGGACCGCCTACCCGGCCGTCGCACTCCGGGAGCGCCACGTTCATTGCCGCCTCACTCGGCGACAGACCGCGTTTTGAAGCTCGCCATTCGGCGCGCGGCGTACCGCAGCAGATCCCCTGCAGCAACGGGCGGCCAAGCTGCTCGAACGGCGCTGGACGTGCTCCCAAACCAGCCGCCGCCAAGGAAGTGAGAGTGAAGACCGGAAAGGCGATCGTACTGACGAAGATATCGGGCAGTGTCGACACCAAACGCAACGCGCGAGGCACCCCTTCGCTGTCGTGCTCACGCAGCGAGCTGGTGAAGACACCAAGCGCGTTGAGGTGCCGCGCTTCAAGCGCGCGGATGATGTGATCGACGAACTCCAAATTCCCGCTCAGCACATGGGCACGATAGAAAATCACCCATGCCTCACGCCGCTGGGCGTCGCGGTGCGCGCCCCACTCCTGCGGCGTAGTGATCAGAAGGTCGGGATGATACAGCCCGTGCGCGGGCATGCTCGCGGGCGGCTCATGCGGCAGGTTCACTGTTAACAATTCCGCCGCGGTATATCGCAGTGCCTGGGCGATGTTCGCCGGACCGCCCTCCAGGAAGTATCGCGCCAGCCGTTCGGTGAAAACGGCATTCACCTCTGCACTGCGCGTCAGATCCGCGGCACTCGCATCGACCCCCGAGATGGTCACCAACTTCCATCCGCCACGGCTTGCCTGATCACAAAGTCCCTGCAGGCCGGGAATTGAATGGCTCGTACCGTGGACGCGCACGATGACAGCAGTGTCTGCCGCCAGCGTTCCGATACGCTGTAGCAACTCGCTCGTGTGCGTAATGCCAAGCAGCGAGTAACCCGTCACCGTCGGAAAGCCGTCCGGCAGCAGCGCCTTCGCACGCTCCAGCACGAGCAGGTCCGTCTCCGCATGCGACAACAAAACAATGCCGCTGCGCGCCGTAGCGACTTGGGCCGCCACCGGCTCGCCAGCGCCAAGCAACAGCGCACGCAGCGGCTCGGGGACCTCGGCGGACCCCGACTGCAACACCTCATCGGCGTACTCGATAATCAAGCGCCGCGCAGGCGAATCGTCCACCGGCCCGAACCAACGCAGACTTTCCCCAAAGCCGACACCCACCGTTTCGGCCTGCCGATCCGGGCGCACGACGACCTGTAGCGCAATGCGCCCGGCGTTCGGGCTTGCGGCACGCAGCGCCAGCCACTCGCCCCACGACGCGGGCTTGTCGGCGCAAGGCTGCGCGATGAGAAGTCTGATGCGGGCAGCTGCTGTCGGCATTGGCGCCTTCAGAACTCGATACCCGCCTGCGCCCGGATTTGTTGCAGCTTCAGCGGGTGTTTGATCAGAGTCATTTCAGTGACCAGATCCGCGCGCTCGATCAGTGCATCGGGAGCGTTACGGCCTGTCAGCACGACGTGTGTTTGAGTGCGGACGCTGATTGATGCCGTCCAACACCTGCTCGATCGAGAGACTCCCCTTCTTCAGCGCGACATTGACTTCATCCAGCAGCACGAGCTTGAACTGCGGATCCGCGAGATAGCGCTGGGCCACGACCCAGCCCGCCTGGGCGACTTCCCGGTCACGCGCTCTGTCCTGCGTTTCCCAGGAGAAACCTTCGCCGGTGGCATGAAAATGCAACTGCTCGCCCCAGGGCTCGAAGGCCCGCTTCTCCGCGGGCTCCCACGCACCCTTGATGAACTGAACGATGGCGACCTTGAAACCGTGCCCGAGGCTGCGCAGCACCATGCCTAAGGCAGCAGTGGTTTTGCCCTTGCCCGCTCCGGTGTGCACGATCACGAGTCCGCGATCGGTCACCGTTTCCGCCATGCGCCGATCCTGAATCGCCTTGCGACGCTGCATACGCTGCGCGTAGTCAGCATCTTGCGGTTTTGAGTCGGACATCGATCTGCCTCCAAGGCGCGTGTGGAGGCCAAAAAGGGGATGAGATGCGGCAACTGACACGCGCCCACACCGACGTCCCGATTCGCCCACCGCGAATGAATACGCTCACGTCTGCTCGGGCCGGTCTCCGGACTTGCGAACGCCATTGGGGCGCGGCGAAAGTCTTCCCACGCCTGAAGAGCGCAGTGACAGGGGATGGCCGCCTTGATTTCGCTTACCGTTGCGGGGGCAGTGCCGGAATTGAGCCTCGAGCGCTCGCACCGGCTTCCCGTTTCACTCCCAACGCCTGCGGCGGCGTTTGGGCACCTGAAACGGGGCGTAGGGTAAGCCGCGATCGCTGGGCGGCGCAATATGGGCTCGGCGTTGACAAGGTCATGCCAGCAGCGTTTACTGCCGGGCCGAAAGATGGCCTCTCCTTGTTGAGAGCACAAAAAGGGAATGTGGTGGCGGAGCTTTTTGCTCCTATGCCACGGCTGCCCCCGCAACTGTAAGCGGTGAGCGAATGCCCCAATACCACTGAGTTGAGGTTCCTTGGAACCCGACTTGGGAAGGTGGGCAGAACGCGACGACCCGCGAGCCAGGAAACCTGCCCTCTTGCTGGTGATTTGTCGCGTGCCGGGCGGGGTGCCCCGGCGACGGTCGAGCCCCTATCCCGCTCGGCTGCGTGCGGTTGCAGGCATTAGCCGATCCGCCCAAGCACCGTTTGAGCATTCGCGCGGGAGCACTCGGTGTCCTCTGACACTACGACCATACTGATCTGCACTACGTGTCGTCCGGCTGGAGAGCCACCCGGCGCGGCGGCGCTTGGCGGCACACTCCTGCAACTTGCCTGCGAGGCACTTGGTGATGCGCCGCAGGTGCGGATTCAATCGGTGCGCTGCCTCGCCAATTGCAGTCGGGGACTGAGTGCGGCGCTGCGCCGCGAGGGCGCCTGGACCTACGTGTTCGGTCATCTCGAGGCGTCCGCGGAAGGCGCGCGCGCTCTTATTGAGGGTGCACACCTGCTCTCACTGTCCACCGACGGCCTGCTGCCTTGGCGCGGACGACCCGATGTACTCAAGCGCGGACTGATCGCGCGAGTGCCGCCCGCGAATTGGAGCGGTGAGGCGCCATGACCCTGCAGCGCCGCGGCATCTGCCCCGGAGTCAGTCGGCCGCTAGCCAGCGGTGACGGGAGTCTCGCGCGCTGGACGCCGCACGAGGCGATCCCGATCGCATCATTCATCGACCTGTGCGACCTCAGCGTCCGCCTGGGCAACGGCGTCATGGAGATCACGCAGCGGGGGAGCCTGCAGATCCGTGGCCTGCCGCCCGGAACTGCCTTCGCGGATGCGGTCGATCTGCTAGGTATCGATATCCAGGAAAACCCGCCGCTCTTGACCGCGCCCTCGCTAGCGTGGGAACGCTCGGGAAGCGCGCAAGCTGCCACCGCATTACTACACGATGTGCTCGCAGCGCTGCGGCGTTGGACACCGACACACCCGCTCGCGCCAAAGGTGTCGGTTCTGCTCGACTACGCGGGCGCCCAGTTGAAGCTCGATCAACTCTCGGCGGACGTTCGCTTGTTCGTGCGTGATGACGAGCAAGTGCATATAGCGGTCGGCGGTAACGCGACAGAGGCCCTACCTCTGGGCGGGATCGCGGCGACCGACGCCGTCGCTGTACTGTCTGCAGTCCTTGAAGCAATAGCGGAACGGGGCCCGACAGCACGCGCATCGGACCTTTCGAATGATCGAACCTATCTCGAGCTCACGCGCTCCCTGAAACTGTCATCGGGAGTCGCCCAGACGCCAACGCCGACGTCAATGGAACCGTCCGAATATCTCGGCGCCCATTCACTACCGGACGGCCGCATCGCGCGCGGTTTCGCACCCGCATTCGGTTATGCGCACGCCGAGACTTTGAAGACCCTCGCGCTGCAGGCTGCGCGTCACGGCGCACAGTCGTTGCGTCCGGCACCCGACCGTACGCTGCTCGTGATCGGACTCGACCCTGCAGCAGATCAGGAGCTCATGAGACAAGCCGACCCTCTTGGATTGATTTGCGACCCCCGCGACCCGCGCCGTTACATATTCACCTGCGCTGGCGCACCGCTGTGCAACTCGGCGAGTCTCTCGACGCGAAGCTGGGCACCGAAGATCGCAGTCGCCGCACGCGCAATGGTGGGTCCAACATCCATCATTCACCTGTCCGGATGCACCAAGGGATGCGCGTATCCGCGCCCGGCGAGCCTCACTTTCGCGGGCCCGGACCGCCTGATTCTCGGGGGCCGCGCGGATGGCGAACCGACACGCTACACGGGCATCGCCGACTGGATCGACGATCTCGAACGCACGAGTGCGACTTGAGAACCAACATGGAGTACATCCGCGACGGCCAAGCGATCTATGCGCGCTCCTTTGCCATCATTCGGTCGGAGGCAGATCTGTCCTCGTTCGCACCAGACTCGGTGGATGTCGTGGTGCGCATGATCCATGCCTGCGGCATGGTCGATCTTACACGGCACATTGTCATGCATCCGAATCTCGCGAATGCTGCCCGCGCCGCTTTATTGAGCGGCGCTCCCATCTTATGCGACGCGGAAATGGTGGCCCGAGGCATCACTCGGAGCCGCTTGCCGCGTGATAACCGAGTGATGTGCACCTTGTCCGATCCGACCGTTCCGGAACGCGCGGCTCAACTGGGGACGACACGCTCTGCCGCGGCCGTCGATCTGTGGACGCAGGCGCTGGAGGGCGCGATCGTTGCGATCGGCAATGCACCGACCGCGCTGTTTCGTTTGCTCGAGTTGCTCGACGCAGGCGCAGCACGGCCCGCGGCGATCCTCGGCATCCCGGTCGGCTTCGTCGGAGCCGCCGAATCCAAAGACGAGTTGATACGAGACTCGCGCGGCATTCCCTTCTTGACGGTACGTGGGCGACTGGGCGGCAGCGCCATCGTCGCGGCGGCTGTCAACGCGTTGGCGAGGTCCGAATCGTGAGCGCACGGCTGATCGGCGTTGGCGTGGGGCCGGGTGATCCCGAGCTGCTCACACTCAAAGCGGTACGCGCGCTGCAACAGGCGCAGGTTGTTGCTTACTTTGCAAAGGCCGGCAATCCGAGTCGCGCGCGCGCCTCAGCAGCTCAGTTCCTATCTCCGGACACCGTCGAGGTTCCACTGCTGTATCCCGTGACGACGGAACATCCCGCCAGCTCATCAACCTATCAAAACGCGATCACCGGCTTCTTCGATGCGGCCGCCGCATCGCTTGCGACACACCTGCAGGCGCAGCGCACGGTTGCGGTGCTCTCAGAGGGCGACCCGCTATTCTTCGGGTCCTACATGCACATTCACAAACGCCTGTTCGGAAGGTTTCAGCTCGAAGTGATCCCGGGTGTCACGGCAATGTCGGCGTGCTGGTCCGCGGCCGGCATGCCGCTCGTTCACGGCGAAGACGTCCTGTCGATCATTCCAGGCTCACTGCCACAAGACGAGCTGACGCGCCGGCTCGTGCTAGGCGAGGCAGCGGTCGTCATGAAGGTGGGGCGCAACCTGGCCAAGATCCGTCGCGCTCTGATCGATGCGCGGCGTATCGAGGACGCTGTGTACGTCGAACGCGCGTCAATGGAACAACAGCAGATCGTGCCATTGACGCACAAGAGCGATGATCGGGCACCCTACTTCGCCATCGTCCTGGTCGGGACATCCTGGAGCACGCAGGCGGCATGCGCAGCATGACGACTGGAAAGCTGACCATCGTCGGCCTGGGTCCCGGCGGCAGCGGCCAACAAACACCCGATGTCACGCGGGCACTGGAATCAGCCGACGTGTTGTACGGCTACGCCCCCTACCTTGCGCGCGTGCCGGAGCGCGCCGGACAACGTCGCCAGGCGTCTGATAATCGCGAGGAGCTCGCGCGCGCGGAAGCCGCGCTCTTGGATGCCGCTGCGGGGCTGCGCGCCGTGATCGTCTCAGGCGGTGACCCAGGTGTGTATGGAATGGCGGCGGCGGTATGTGAAGCACTAGAGCGTGGCCCCGCGTTGTGGCGCGAGTTGAACGTCGAATTCCTGCCCGGCGTTACGGCGATGCTGGCGGTCGCCGCGCGCGTTGGTGCCCCGCTAGGACACGACTTCTGCGCGATCTCGCTGTCGGACAACCTGAAGCCTTGGGATGTGATCGAAGCGCGCTTGCGCGCTACGGCCAGCGCGGGATTCGTGATTGCGCTCTACAACCCGATTTCGCGCCACCGAC
The DNA here is from genome assembly GCA_963752125.1 of uncultured Pseudomonadota bacterium. Taxonomy (GTDB): domain Bacteria; phylum Pseudomonadota; class Gammaproteobacteria; order Steroidobacterales; family Steroidobacteraceae; genus 13-2-20CM-66-19. The sequence goes on from CAVVXG010000020.1 coordinate 30,441, forward strand.
CCTGGCAGCTCTCGCGGGCGCTCGCGGTGTTGTCAGAACATTTGGACGCCGCGCGCACACCGGTCATCCTAGGACGTGCCGTGAGCCGCCCTACCGAGAGCGTACAGGTCACGACTCTCGCAAACGTTGATTGCAACGCTGCGGATATGTCGACCTGCATCATCATCGGTTCTGCACACACACGCATCATTGAACGCAGCGGATCCGAGCCCCTGGTCTATACACCGCGCTCGCTTGCCAGCCCAAGCGCGACAACCAAATGACGCACAGCGCTGTCAACGTCATGCACGCGGTCGCCGAGCGTCTCCGCGGGCCTGCGAATCAACACGACCGGAATCTTCAGACGCCGTGCCGCGGCCAACTTGGCCGAGGTCGCATCGCCACCGCTGTTTTTCGCGAGCAGCATCTCGATGGCCTGTGCCTGCATGAAATCGTATTCATCCTGCTCAGCAAAAGGCCCGCGGGCCAGTACATAGTGCGCATGCGGCAGACTCAAAGGCGGATCCGGCGGATCCACTGTCCTGATCACATAGTGATGTTGAGGCGAGCGCGACAACGCGGCGAGCTGCTGCCGGCCAATGGTGACGAAGACACGGCGCGCCGTGCTGCCGAGCGCGTCGACCGCATCATCCGCACTGCCCACCTCCAGCCAGTGATCGTCTGCGCCAGCAACCCAGGCAGGCCGGCGGATGATCAGCACCGGCACCGAGGCACGCGCCGCGGCTTCCAGCGCATTGTGCGCAATGGCGCTGGCGAACGGATGCGTTGCCACGACCAGCCAGCTGACGTGCTCGGATCGAAGGTACGCAGTCAGGCCCTCGACTCCACCGAAGCCGCCAAAACGCGTGGGCACGGGCTGAACGATCGGGTCTTTAGTGCTCCCGGCGAGCGAGACCGTGACTCTGAGATCCGAAAACCGCGCCAACGCCTCAGCGAGCAGACGCCCTTCGGTCGTGCCGCCGAGAATGAGAACGTGCCGCGGTGAATCGTAGTGTGATTCCATGACTCAGACTGTAACTATGCCTCAGCTTGCAACAGCGGCACCCTGGTTGTCCATTATCGGCATCGGCGAAGACGGCATCGAGCGTTTGAGCGGCGATGCGCGAACGCTCATTCAAGCGGCGGAATACGTCTTCGGAGCACCGCGACATCTGTCGCTCGTGGCGAGTTGGGTTCGAGGCACAGCAAAACCTTGGCGCACACCTTTCGACCCTACGTTCGCGGACCTTCTCGCATGCCGCGGCCGTCCTGTGTGCATGCTCGCCTCTGGCGATCCGTTCCACTATGGCGCGGGCAGTTCGCTCGCACTGCATCTGAACCCGGCGGAGACGATCACGATTCCCGGAATCTCCGCGTTCAGCCTGGCCGCGGCGCGACTCCTGTGGCCATTGCAGCAAACAGCCCTCGTCTCCCTCTGCGGGCGCCCCATCACGCAGATTCGCCGCCACCTGCAACCCGGTGCTCGCATCATGGCGCTGAGCGCAGGCAGCGATACACCTGCGGAGGTAGCCGCACTACTGGTGACGCTCGGCTTCGCCCGCTCTCGTATGCACGTACTCGAGGCAATGGGCGGCGCGCACGAGCGCATCCGCACGACCACAGCCGGCGAATTCGGGTTTGACGACGTATCGCCCCTCAACACCCTCGCAATCGAAGTTCTCGACTCGCCCGGCGCCAGGATCCTGCCGCGCGCCGCCGGTGTGCCCGACGATTGGTTCGAGCATGACGGGCAGATCACCAAACGCGAAATTCGTGCACTGACGGTCGCGGCACTCGCGCCACGCCAGGACGCGCATCTTTGGGACATCGGGGCGGGCTCGGGCTCAGTGGCGATTGAGTGGCTGCTATCCGACCCGACACTCTCGGCCACGGCCTTCGAACGCCGCGACGATCGCGCAGCACGGATCGCTCGCAACGCCAACACCTTCGGAGTCACGAACTTGCAAATCGCGGTCGGAGAAGCACCGCGGGTGCTTGCGAGCGCACGTGCGCCAGATGCAGTGTTCGTTGGGGGCGGAGTCACGAGCGCAGGCCTCTTGGAGGCTGCACAAAGCGCTTTGAAGACCGGTGGTCGCCTGGTCGTCAACGCGGTGAGTCTCGAGTCCGAGGCTGCGCTCATCGACTGCTACAAACGCTACGGCGGCACGCTGACGCGGGTGTCCGTCAGCCACGCGACACCCATCCAAGGCTCAGATCAATTCTCGGCGTGGCGCCCCGCCATGCCGATCACTCAGTGGATCTGGGAAAAAAACGGAGCACGGCAGTGACCATTCATTTCATCGGCGCGGGCCCCGGGGCTGCCGATCTCATTACGGTCCGTGGCCGCGACCTCATCTCCCGCTGCCCGGTATGTCTCTACGCAGGCTCGATTGTGCCCACCGAGCTGCTGAGCTTTTGTCCAGCCGGTGCCCGTATCATCGACACCGCACCGATGGATCTCGAGGAAATCGAAGCGGAGTGCCTGCGCGCGCACGAGGCCAACGAGGATGTCGCGCGACTGCATTCAGGCGACCTCTCCGTCTTCAGCGCGCTCGCCGAGCAACTACGAAGACTTCGCAGGCTGCGGATTCCCTACACGTTGACGCCCGGCGTACCGGCATTTGCCGCGGCCGCCGCGGAGCTCGAGCGCGAGCTCACTGTTCCGGGCGTTGCACAAAGTCTCGTGCTCACCCGCATGCCGGGACGCGCCTCGCCTATGCCGGAAAAAGAGCACCTCGCAGCATTCGCCGCAACAGGTGCGACACTAGCGATTCACCTCGCCATACAGTCGCTCGACACGATCGTTGCGGTGCTCTTGCCTCACTATGGCGCGGACTGTCCGATCGCCCTCGTGATGCGCGCAAGTTGGCCGGACGCGCGGGTCATCAAAGGGACGCTGGCCACGATTCTCGACCAACATCACGCAGCTCCGATGGAGCGCACGGTGTTGATCCTCGTGGGCCGGGCGCTGGAGTCGGAACAATTCACCGAGAGCGCGCTGTATTCCACAACCTATCAACGGCGGTTTCGCGGCCGCGCCGGCTGAAATCCCATGCGCAAGATCATCATCGTCGGCATCGGCACGGGCAACCCGGAACACATCACGATTCAGGCGATCAACGCGCTACGCACCGCACAAGTCATTTTCATTCCCGATAAGGGGACACAGAAGACGGAGCTGGGCCAAGTCCGCAAGGACCTGTGCGACACCTATCTTACGGCCGGCACCTATCGGATCGTTGAGTACAACATGCCGGAGCGTGATACGCGCAGTGACGACTACCAAGGCTCCGTCGCCGCGTGGCATGCCGAGCGTGCGACACTTTACGAGCAAATGCTCCGCAAAGAGCTAGCCGATGGCGAATGTGGCGCCTTTCCGGTGTGGGGTGATCCATCGCTGTACGACAGCATTCTGCGCATCATCGCTGCTGTGCGCGAACACGGCAGCGTGCCGTTCGAGTACACCGTCATTCCTGGCATCAGCAGCGCGCAAGTGCTCGCCGCACGCCACCGGATTGCGCTGAATCAGATCGCCGAGCCCTTATTGATCACTACAGGCCGCCGGTTCGCCGAATCGCTCCAACGGGGCGAAGCGCTGGCGCAGGACGCGTTGGTCATGCTCGATGCCCATTGCACTTTCACGCAGCTCAAGGACCCGGATGCGCAGATTTACTGGGGCGCCTATCTCGGCATGCCTGACGAAATTCTGCTCGGTGGCAAGGTACGCGAAGTCGGGCCGTTGATTCAGCGTACACGCTCGGAGGCGCGGGCGCGCAAGGGCTGGATCATGGACTCGTATTTGATTCGAACCAGTCCTAGCAACAGCGAGCCGGGTGGCCCTGGCAAAGCTAAGCCGTAAACGCACAGGGTATCGTCGGCGCCCTCCTCATCGCTCCACCGCCGACGCTTCAACTCCGATATCATCGAACCGCCGCAGACGATAGACCAACACCGAGCCACCCCAGCATAAAACGAACAATGCAATCACGGCGTACCCCAGCACGCCGAAGTGGCTATTGAGGCTCGCGACACCGCCCCAGAACGCGCCGGTCAGGCCGAGGTGATTGTTGATGAGCCCCAGAGCCTCGACGCCGCCGACTAGGAACGCGACGGCCGCCGAAGTCAGAGTCACGATGATGTTGTAGTACAGCTTGCGGATGGGCTTGATGAAGGCCCAGCCGTACGCTCCCATCATGAGCGCGCCATCAGTGGTATCAACGAGTGTCATCCCCGCAGCGAACATGGCGGGAAAGAGGAGTATCGACGACAGCGACGCGCCGTGGGACGCCTGCTCCGCCGACATGCCGAGCAGCATCACCTCCGTGGCTGTCTCGAACCCCAGGCCGAAGAGAAATCCCAGCGGAAACATCTGCCAACTATGGCGCATCAGACCAAATAACGGCCGGAAAAAGCGCGCGGCGAAACCTCCCTTCACCAACAAGGTATCGAGGTCGTCCGGCTGATAGACCCCTGTTTGTCGCACGCGCCGAAACGCCACCCAGATACCGCGCAGCGTGATCAGATTAAGGATCGCGATCAGCCACAGGAAACCGAATGAGACGAGAGTACCGACAGTGGCGCCGACTTCCCGCAGCGCCGTCGAGCGAGTGCCGAGCATCGACGCCGTCAACGCCACCGCGACGGAAGCCAGAAGCACGACGCTGGAATGGCCCAGCGCAAAGAACAGAGCCACGGTGACCGGCTGCTTGCCCTCCTGCATCAGCTTGCGGGTCACGTTGTCGATCGCGGCGATGTGATCCGCATCGACAGCGTGTCGCAAACCGAGGCCATACGCGACCATCGCCGTTCCGAACAAAACAGGTTGCCCCTGAAGGGCCAGGAAAGCCCAAGTCCAAACGGCCAGGCTAAAGGCAATGAGTAGTGCGTAGATGACGCCGATACGGCGTTTGATAGAGCCTTGAATTGACCTGCAAAGTGCGCCTCTTTGCGTTGACGTCGTCAGCGCAAACGAGGCTTGGCCCTTAAGAGGTTGACCAAACCCTATCGGCACACCCCGTCCGATATGTTCACGAAGACGTCTACGATGGCAGGTCTCCTGGCTCGCGACAGATCGCCGCCTTCCCGGTTTCCCAGTGGCATGATGGTGATCGCAGGCCCATTCGGGCTCGTCGCTTACAGTTGCGGGGGCAGCCTCGGCATTGGCGCCTTGGAGCATAAATCGCCCCAAGAGCCGCACCGAGTTCCCTCTTTAATCCAATGAAGGAACCATCTGCCGCCATGCTAGGCGGTCATTGTGCCGGAGGTCAATGGGCGCGGGCCGTGGAAACGTAAGATACCGGTAAAACGCAAATTGCAGGCAGCTTTCCAAGGACGACAGACCCTCCGCACCGAACTATGTGTTCATATCCGCGCTACCTTGCAGCCTTTCGTTGACTCAACTCGTCCAAGCGCTGACGGGCTCTGCGTAGACTTGGAGCTCGTTCTGCTGCCCGCGCCGGACTCCATTCGGTTCTAATCAAGTTGCCAAGTCGAACGTTGAATCCGAGTCCCTGCGAGGCGATAGCCCCATCCCGTGGCAACAAGTCGGCACGTATGTCTCGCGGTGCCTTCCGCGCGAGATTCAACAGTGTTCTCTTCGGATCAAGCAGAGACTCCGGTTCACCCGGAAGCTTACCTGCGCGGCTACCGAGCAGTCCTCGCATGGCTTGGTGATCAGCTAAGAGCCATGACTCGATCTCTCTGACGGCAACTCGAATGACGAGATTTACCGGTTTCTTGCGACTACCAAGCCAATTCATCAACAACCGCGAAGGGCACCGGATTTGGTCCAAGTCCGCGATAACTAGGACAGTCTGGAACGATGCCATCTCGCAGAAATTCAGTATCCGGCTCCTAAGGTAACCGCTTCCATTGCGCCGCAGCGGCTGGACTACTTGCAGCCCAGCCTCCATCGCTAGACGAAAACCCACCTCCTCGCTGAGCACGTCTTCAGTGGCAAGTATTATCGAATTCATTTACCACAGAGAGAGTTGCTCTACCGTTTTCGGATGAGTCTTGGGCAGCACCACCTCTGCTACAGACAATCCGCTCTTCAAAGATGACGCCTCAGCCGCGTCTACCGGGCGTACACGCGTGCCTTCCTCCTTCGGCTCGAGCAGTAGCACCCCCCGCCCGTCTATTCCAGGGTTACTCAGAAGCGCTTCGCTATGGGTACTAACAACAACCTGTCGGCCTCGGCGCTTCTTGTCGCGTTGAATACGCTCCAACAAACGAGGAATCTCCCGAACGATAGCGTCATTCAGAGAGAGTTCAGGCTCCTCCAGCAGCAACATCGACTCATCCTCGATGAGGACCCATAACAAGCCCAAAAGACGCAGGGTTCCATCCGAGAACTGCTCCTCGCGCTGCCAGCCCGCATTCGGCCTATGATGCGAGTACATCGCCTCAAGATGAGGACGGCCAGTGACCTTGTCTTTTGTGAAACGCAACTCGCGAAACTGGGGAACGGCAAGCGAGAGTGCCTTCTCAATTCTCCTCAACCGTGAATCGCGCGTTTTAGGTGATGTCTTCGCAACACGCTCCAGAAATCCTTGTCCGAAGGGGTCATCTTCCAATCTTTGGCCGCCTATTTGGTCTCCATACTTCAGAAGTTGTGGAACTAAATGGAGGTACGTTATTTCGGCAAAGAAGGCGGCCAATTCTCTGAAATCGGCATTGGCCTGTATCTGCTCCAGGGCTGTTTGTGTCAGCCTCACCGGGTCAGCTGTATCCAACTCATTCGGCCGACTGAGCAGAGCCTGAGACTGACCCCGCTTCCAAACCTGTTCCGATGAAATTAGCGTTCGCTGGGCACCTTTACCCTCAGGTTTGAAACCTAATACGTACCTCCATGCCGGCTTACGATCATCTCTACTGTCAGAGAGATGGATTTCAATGCGTACCTCAGGGTCCCTTCGGGCGTGAAGGCAGCGCACCTTTTGAATGCCGCCGCGATCCGCTATTGCCTTCTGCAACCCGCCTCCCTGTGGCTTGCTCACGTCGTGCAAGAACCTGAAGACGTCGAGAAAGTTCGACTTGCCTGATGCATTCGCGCCCAAAAGATACGTGCTCTCACTCAAGGGCACATCGATCTCGAGGAAATTTCGCCAATTCTTCAACACTAGACGAGTAACAATCATCGCTTCGTATCCACGTCAGATCGGCCGTCGCCGTGCCGAGGAACCTTCCGCGTCCGAATCCGCGCTGCATGTTCTGCCATCCGATCCTTTGCCATCTCCAGATCGTAATGCGCTTGCAGGTTTATCCAATAGTTGTCGGTCGTACCGAAATAGGCTGATAACAGCACGGCCATCTCAGCTGAGACGCCACGCTTTTCCCGAACGATGTCATTCACCCTTGGCAGCGGAACAGAAAGTGCCTTCGCGATCGCATATGCCGTCAGACCTACGGGTGCCATGAACTCTTCCCGCAAGATTCTTCCCGGGTGAACCAGCTTGAGCTTCTTTTCGACACTCTCGTCTAACCTACGCCGGAATACCACGGCGCCCCGAGTATAAAACGGTAATGATTTACATTAGTACTGTCAAGCGTTACTACGCGAGGGCACTGATGGTCGCAAGGGCATGTCCGGGAATCCATTGCGACAAATATTGGTGAGATCACTTGGTCACTCCGCCAGTAGTAAACAGCCCGAGCGGTCGTAATCCTAGCGCGCGAACTCGAGCGGTCACCTGCGCGACAACAGGGCTGTCGGAACGAGCAACGCATGGGTCGAACAGGATGCCGGCCAGTGTTCCCGAATGTGAGATTTGCACACCGAGCGCATCGCATGTCGTCCGCGAGCTCGCGGATCTCACGAAAGTTGCGCAGCGCCAGAAAACGTTGGTTCAACGTGGCGCTCTCTGTCGCAATCGCCGCGATCGCGCGCGAGTCGCGCTGGCCGAAACGCGTCCCGGGCACGGCTGATGAGGCCCTCGAACGCGGCCAGCTCCGAATCGGTATAGTCCGGCCGCGGCAAGCTCAAGGTGTCAACGCCCTCGGAGCCTGCGTCCGTATCAACACTCAGCACGGTGTAGCACGGAATCCAGGATCCAAAGGATTCGAGCACGCGACCGTGGCGTTGTGCGAACAGGACCGTCTCGCCATCGAACATGATCGGATCGGCGGCACCCTCAGCCTCGATCGCCAGGCGAGCGACGTCGCCCGCATCCAGCGTAACGCCGTAGGCGTTGCAAGCCGCCCGAATCGCCGCGACGACATCGCACGTAGACGAGCCGAGACCCACACCGGTCGCGACAGCGCATTCAATTTCCAGTCGCCCCGCCGGCGGCGCGCCAGTGAATGCCAGGGCAAGCCCCGCTGCCCGCCGCGCCTTGGTCTTCCACGCGGGCATCACTTCCAACATCGGCGACGCCGCCGGGTCGGCCGCCACACCCGGCACATACCGCGCCCTACTCCCAACCCCCCGCGCCGGCATCGTAATCAAACACGGCACAACCTCGCCGCCGCGTACCACAGCCCCCTGAAACAACTCGCCGTGATGATGCCCGGCAATACCCTCCCCGCTCGCCATTCAAACCTCGCCTGACGACGGCGCCAGGGCCTCCGGCGGCGCCCCTTGCCGCCCGGCCGCCGAAACCGGCACATGTCTTTGAAAACATTCCACCGCCGCGCGTGCCGCCGGTCCCGCGACCTCGCCCTGCACCAGCACCAGGTGAAGCGGCACCCGGCGCTCCCGACCTGTCGTGAGCGGTAACACCTTCAAACTCCCATTGCGCAACGACTCTGCGACGACATGCTCGGGCAACCACGCATAGGCGAGCCCCGCCTTCACGGTGGCCAGGGACGCCTCCATGCTACTCACGGTGCACCGCCGCTCCGCGCCCAACCAACCCTCATCGCGAGGGTGCTTCACCCCGGAGTCGCGCACCACGACCTGTACGTAACGAGTGAGATCTTCGAATGACAACGCGTGACCCATCGAGAACAACGCATGCTCAGGGCTCGCGACAGCGACGAATGTGACGTCGACGAGAAACTCGCCAAAGTGTTCGGCTGGAACGTGCGCCGTGACTACGACATCAGCCAGCCCGTCCGCAATCGCCTCCTCCGCTCCCGATAAAACGGCATCGGAGACTTGCATCTGGGTGTTAGGACACAGACGCTGCAGCTCCGCCACGATTTTCAACAGACGCTCACGCGGAAACGCGGCATCCACCACCAAGGTAAGCTCCGGCTCCCAGCCCTGCTTGAGGCTGTGTGCCAGGAGCTCGAGCGTATTCATATCGCGCAACAGACCGCGCGCTCTTTGCAGCAGAGTCTGGCCATTGGGCGTGAGCACAGCCTTGCGACCTTCAATGACCAGCAGGGGTAGATCGAGCTCCTCTTGCAGCCGACCGACTGCGTAGCTCACGGCCGACTGGCTACGGTGCAAGGCTGCGGCCGCCTGAGCGTAGCCGCCTTGATCCACCACAGCCGCCAGCACGGCCCACTGCTCCAGAGAGGTCTTGGCCAGCGGTAATGCCATCGGAAAGCATCCAAATATTAGATTGGTAAGCGGTAAATTTTGCGCTTTTTTATTCGATTGTTCGACCTTATTGTGCTTCCCAAGAGGAAACAGGCCGCTGCTTAATTTCAGGAGACTCCATGAACACCGAAATCCGACGCAGTACCGACCGAGGCTACGCCGACCACGGCTGGCTGAAGTCCTTCCACAGCTTTTCGTTCGCGGACTACTTCGATCCCGCAGCACATCGAGTTCGGACCGCTGCGAGTCATCAACGAGGATCGCGTGGCACCCGGTCAGGGATTCGGTACCCATGGCCATCGAGACATGGAGATCATCAGCTACGTGCTCTCCGGCGAGCTCGCTCACAAGGACTCGATGGGCAACGGCTCGACCATCCGCCCCGGCGATGTGCAGCGGATGAGTGCCGGCAAGGGAGTCCTGCACAGCGAGTTCAACCCCTCGCCGAACGACCAGGTGCACTTCCTGCAGATCTGGATTCAGCCGGATCAGCAGCGTATCGAGCCGAGCTACGAGGAGAAACGCTTCACTAGCGAGGAGAAGCGCGGACAACTGCGACTCATCGCCTCACCCGATCGCACCGACGGGTCGGTCCTGATCCACCAGGATGCGCGCGTATACGCGGGCCTGTTCAACGGCACCGAACACGCCGTCCTCGATGTGAAGCCGGGCCGTAGGGTCTACGTGCACGCCGCACGAGGATCGATCATCGCGAACGCAACGAAGCTTGCGACCGGAGACGCTCTGAAGCTCACCGACGCGACCACCCTAACACTCAAGGATGGCCAGGACGCCGAGGTGATCGTCTTCGATCTGCCGGGCAAGTAACAGGCGGTGTCAGGCGGGTCCGCGATCAGCGGGCCCGCCACCGGATGCGGCGACTCACCGCTCCGGAATCAACAACCACGCCACCAACGTCACCACCCCAACCCCCGCCAGGTAGTACCCCACGTACGCCAACCCATAGTGTGAGGCGAGATAGGTGGCGATGTACGGCGCCAACGAGGCGCCGACAATGCCGGCAAGGTTGAACGTAAGGGACGCGCCCGTGTATCGCACAGACGTCGGAAACAACTCCGCCAACGCCGTCCCGAGGGGGCCGTAGGTAAAGCCCATCGCGGCAAACCCGAGGCACAGAAACGCCAGTGCCCCAAGCGTGGTTCCTGACCCGAACAACGGCGCCAGCACAAACCCAAAGACGATGATCGCCAGTGTGGCCCCGATCAGTACCCCGCGCCGGCTGCCACGGTCGGCGAGCAGCGCCGACACTGGAATGGCGATCGCAAAAAATAACACGCCGATCATCTGCAGAATCAGGAATTGAGAGCGCGGAAACTTGAGTGCCGTGGTCGCCCAGCTGAGCGAGAACACGGTCATCAGATAGAACAAAACGAACGTGGCCGTACACGCCAGCGTCCCGAATATCAGAATGCGCGGATAGTTGACGATCACCGTCGCTATCGGCACGCGCACCCGCTCGTTGTTGTCGATCGCCCGTTGGAATGCCGGCGTCTCGGTCAAGCGCAACCGCACATACAACCCCAGAAACACCAGCAGCGCGCTCGCAAGAAACGGCACACGCCAACCCCAGGACAACAGCTGCGCATCGCTCAGACTGCTGGTCAACCAAAGAAAGGTCCCCGATGAGCATAGAAACCCGATCGGTGCGCCCAACTGCGGAAACATCCCATACAACGCCTTCTTACCCGGCGGAGCATTCTCGGTCGCCAGCAACACCGCCCCACCCCATTCGCCGCCGAGGCCCAGACCCTGCCCCAACCGGAACAACGCAAGGAGCGCCGGCGCGACGATTCCAATAGAGCCGTAGGTGGGCAACAGCCCGACCGCGATCGTCGAGATGCCCATGGTGAGCAGCGCGGCGACCAGGGTAGCCTTGCGCCCGATGCGATCGCCGAAGTGACCGAACAGAGCCGAGCCCACCGGACGGGCGAAGAACGCGAGCGCGAAAGTCGCGAACGACTGGAGAGTCGCCGTGGTGGGATCCGCAGCCGGGAAAAACAAGTGCGGAAAGACCAGTACCGCGGCCGTGGCGTAGATATAAAAGTCGAAGAACTCGATAGTAGTGCCAACGAGGCTCGCGAACAGCACCTGTGCGGGAGAATTGACAGCGTGCGCCGCACCTTCCGCCGTGGTGGAGGCGGCAACCATTTCAACGTCAGACATAGAGCGCTAGATTAACCCGGCAGCGCCGAAAGATCGCGCTCCGCGAGCGCGCCGATGCTTTCGAGGGTGAGATCCGGGGCCGGATACTTCGCAACTTCCGCAACATCGAGCGCGTAGTGACCCTGGCGCGGGAAGAGGGTGGTGACCTTTGCGCCCCACCACTCCTTCAGTGCCGTAAGGATCCGCACCTTGTCGTCCACCATGACGTAGTGCCGCGCGGGATAGCGGCGCGCCACTGAGTCAAGCATTTTCTCTTTGTGCAGATAAATCAGCACGCGGCCCTCGACCGCATCCCAGAGTCCGGAGCGCTCGATCTTGTGCGGCTGAAACACTACGTCGCCATCGGACAGAATCACCGTCGGCCCCAGGCGGCGGCAGTGCTCCAATGCGGCAAGCGCGCCTGGATAAAGCTGCGTGACAAAGGGATAGTTGATGAGGAATGAAGACATCCGCAACAGATGCTGATCGTCGAGATTCTCCAGACGATAGCGCTGCAGCGCGCCAAGATAGTCGGCATAGCCCAGCTCCACCCGCAGCGTTTCAAAGATAGCCCAATATCGATCACGCTTTTCACGGCCGAACTCACGCTCGAGATGCTCGCCGAGATCCTCCTGCACGGCGTCGTTATTGAGGAGCGTATTGTCCACATCAAACAGAAAAACGATCTCCCCTCGCTCACCCATGACGCGCTCCTCATGCAGCTACTATTGCGGAACGCCAGCTTACGTAAACCAAAGCACCTCGAAAACGTTTTCTGCATCCGAAGGGTTTTACTTCGGCGAAGAGGGCACCGAACGTGAACACAACACACAGGGATCTCAACCGGCCGGCTCGCGGCCCACTGCGCCGCGCATTCGCTATCGCAAGCGGAGCCGCTCTGCTCACCTGCCTCGCCAGCTGCGACCACGATGACCACTTCTTCGTCGTCCCGGGCCCCGGTCCGGGGCTTGGCGCGGGTTACGTCCCGAACTCCATCGCGGTCGCTGACGTCAACGGCGATGGCACGCCGGACCTGCTCGTCGCGACCACCGTGGATCAAGGGAGCGGCAACAATCCCGGAGTCGCTGCGGTATATCTTGGAATTCCCACGGCCCAAGGAACCTACCAGCCAGGCGTGACCTACCCCGCGACTGGAACTGACCCTTCAGGCATCGCAGTGCTCGACCTCACCGGTTCCGGCGGCAAAGACCTGGTGATCTCGAACTTCGGCAGCGGCAATGCGTCGATTTTCCTGCACGACCCTGCCAATCCCGGCCAATACCTGGCGGCCACCACGCTCGCCACAGGCGGACAACCGAACCAGGTCGTCAGCGCCGATATCAATGGCGACGGCAAGCCGGACCTGGTGTTCGCGGATCTCAGCGCCAGCGGCAATGCCGTGGTCATGCTCCAGAGCGCCTCCAACCCGGGACAGTTCGCGGCCCCGCTGAATCTCGCCACCGGAGCCTTCACACCCAGCGTGGCGGTAGGCGACTTGAACGGCGACGGCCACCCGGATGTGGTCGCGGCGACCTATGACAGCAACGGTAACAACGGCAAGGTCACGATCTTCTTCCAGAACGGCTCGACCCCGGGCACCTTTCAAGCCCCTGTCAGTTTCCCCGCCGGAGCGCAACCCCAAGCGGTGCGGATCGCCGATGTGAACGGTGACGGCCTGCCGGATCTGATTGTCGCCAACCGCGGCCCCGGAAGCGACGGCACCGGCAGCCCCGGCGTAACCGTGCTTCTGCAAGACGCCGCGCACCCGGGCAGCTTCCTCGCCGCAGTCACCTACTCAACACCGTGGGGTGCCGTCGACGTAGCCGTTGGGGATCTCAACGGCGACGGCAAGCCCGACCTGGTGGTGGCGAGCCTGGGGCCCGGCCCGACGGGCGCCGTCTCGGTGTTGTTGCAGAATGCCTCCAGCCCCGGCACGTTCGGCGCGGCGACCAGCTACGCCGGCTATGGGCAACCGCTGAGTGTCGCGATCGCCGATCTCAACGGCGACGGCCATCCTGACATCGCGGTGGCCGACGGCAACAGCGCCACGGTGCTGCTGCAAAGCGCGACCTCGCCTGGGACATTCGCAAATGCGGTGCCGGTGAACTAACGGTGAACTCACCGAGCGCCGCTCAACGCGTCGCGTTGTCCCATTCCTGCTGACCGCGAGCCATGAATGCAGCCCGGTCCTCAGGAAGAATCCAGTGTTGCTCAATGAGATCATCGAGCGCTTGCGCGAAACGGTTGAGATAGTCCGCCCGACCGGCGTAGCGCTCCTCGACGGCTTTGCGCGGATCGCGAGCCTTGCGACGCTCGCTCGCCGTTTTGGCAAACGGGATGTAAGAGCCTTCGAACGCCACACGCTGCTGCGGAGCCCCGATCGAGGGATCGCGCAGATTCCAACCCGTATAGGTCCCCAGCGGCACTACGATCTCCGGAAGGCGGATCCCATCACGCTCATTGCCGTCATCATCGACCTGCGGAACCAACACCGGAAAGGGCTTGCCGACCTTGGGCGGCTGCGCAGTAAGAACACCCTGGCGCCACTGGGGCCCGAAGTCGAGCCGATCCGCCTCACTGACCTCCACCGGCGTGTTGACACCGGCAATCGGCGGAAACGCGTAATTACGCAACGGCACGAGTGTGCCGTTATCGAGGCGCGGATAGGCACTGCGCGGCGGCGCGGTGCCGCTGCGTACCCAAGCGTCCATGTTGGTTATCATGGCGCGCCAGAAAAACCGGATCGGCAAAGGCGACTCCGCCTGCTGCCCGAGCAGATCACCGTCTCCCTTGCGGGCCGGGAATGGGCCGGAGAAATGCTGCAACCCCGTGAAGTGGTAGATCCTGACATTGTCCGAGATCGGCACATCCTGGCGGCCTTCCGCATCCACATGAATGAGCGCCGCCACGCGCCCCCAGTACTCGTAAGAGGTGTTGGAAAAGAAGATTTTCGGCACGACCTTGTCCGCGGCCGCGCTATCAAGAAGGCCACCGCGCTCGCCGCTCACCGGATCCGTCTGAGGTAGGTCGGTGAACGGAAACAGGTCGGTCGGGAAAAAAAGCGACGAGGTCGGCTGCGAGTCGCGCGAGGGCTGCGCGAACCGGTAGTTGAAACTGCCGCGACCGGCGCCGGCGACATGCGCCAGAACTCCATCCAGCGCGCCCCGACCCTGCTCGTCCGCGTTGAAGCCTTGGTAGAGAAAATCCCGCAGAAATCGTCCGTTCTGCGAAATACCCTCGCCGTAGATCCGCTCTGCGTGCAACACGGGGTTGGCCGCGTATTTCGCGTAAGACGCGAAATCACGGATGGCGGCAAAGCCCAGACCCGCGATAACCGGATCGGCTACGGCGTACACGTACTCGTAGATCTCGCCCGCGTGGAAGCCGCCTTGCAGCCGAATATGCCGATCGCTGGCAACAACCTTGCCGTCAGACAGATCGGCAAATTGCCATTGTGAGCCCTTAATCACCGTACGCTTGGCATCGCGCGAGTCGCGCACAGTCAGGATGTTGCGTGGATCGTCCGGATCAGCGACCGGGTACTCGGCACCGCCGAGATGACCGACAATGAGATGGCCTAACGAGATCTCGTCCACTTCGCGCGCCGGCATCACATCCCCGCGCAGCAGGCCAGTGATCTGACGACCACCTTCGCGCGCAATGGGCGCATAGAGCTTCAGATCGTCCGGCCCGGGCGCGTCCCACTGCCATCCAAGGCTGACGATCGTAAACCCCTGGCGTAATAACCAGGCGTCGCCGGCGTCATGCTCGAGATCGGCGTCCCCGCCATCGACGATGGCCATGATGTGGGCACCGCCTCGATTGGGGATCTCGAGCAGCAGCGAGCCGTTGCGCTTGGTGCGTTCCTTGGGCTGAAAAGCAATGAAATTCGCGGAAAATTCGACCTCGCCGTTGCGCAGATTGACGGCGTTCGGCAGATCGACGATGCGGGCATTGTGCGGGTTGTCGACGCGCACGGAGTAATAGATCTGGCCGCTGAGCCGCTCGTAAGGACCGGCGCTTCCGAAGGACTTGCCGCGTAAGACATCCGTGCGTGACTCGACTTCGACACGGGTCACGCGCGCCTGCAGCGGCGCGCCCACCCAGCCCAGAATCAACAACAGTGAAAGCAGCAGGCGACCGTATTTCCGCATGCGCGGCAGATTAGCATCTTACTTGACGCTGTAGCCGCGAGCATCCAGACATGCGCCGATGGCACGCCGGTAGTCGGCAGCCGTACCAGTGTTACTCGACTGAGTCGGGTCGAAGCCGGTCTGGGTGACAGCCCATTTATGACACTCGAAGCGGTCGTTGGAAGTCTGCTCGTCGGACTGTCCATTCTTCGGATACACGTAAATGTCCCCGGCGCCGCCAGTGTAGCTACCCGCGGCGGCCGCAGCATCGCCCGGTGCAGTGCTGTTGTACGTGCCGTTATCGTCGGGCGCCTGCTGAGCATCCGGGCTGGTTGCGACCGGTGGGGGATCGGTCGCGATATAGCCGTTGTAGCTCGGGTTCCACATGTAGTAGGCGTTGTCATAGTAGTAGTACGGCACGCCGCCCCACCAATAGGTCGCGTAGCCAATCGGCAGAACCGGGAAGAACCAGGCAAACCCGAGTCCGTAGTGAATACCCGGCCAGTACCGGCCACCCCAGTAGCCGCCGCCCCAGAACCGTCCGGAGCCACCCACATAGCCGTGGCCCCAACCGTTCCAGCCCCCGTGTCCGTAGTAACCGCGCCCGCCGCCGTAGTAGCCCGCACGAGCGCCGCCCGCGACGAAGTGTCCACCACCCGCGGCGGCATAATGAGCGCCGCTGTAGTAGCCACCGTGGTTACTGCCTACAAAATTGCCGCGTGGCTGAAAATGAGCGCCACCGCTATAGCCTCCGAAGCGGGCGCCGCCACCACTGTAGTGAGCGCCACCGCCAAAGTGCCCGCCGCCGCCCGTGTGGCCGCCACCACCGGCGTGACCGCCACCGCCTCCGCCGCCACCACCGTGACCTGGACCTGCGCTGGCCGCGAACGAAGCCCCGGCGGCGAGGGTTGCCGCAGCGAGGATGCTTAGTGTCCGGCTCAAAATTCCTGCTTGTCTCTTGCTCATGACTCACTCCGTCGCTGCGCGTCTAGTGACGCACGCGCGGCGCTAACGCTGTATTCATTAGACGCCCCGCGGCAGCTGTCGTTCAAGGTCCCAAAACAGTGCCCGGGCACGAGGTCATCAGACTATATGGTCGCTGATGAGGACATTTTCCAGTGGCGACGCCTCGTTCGCCACTCCCTAGCCTTAAATAACGCTGTTGCGCCCACAACGATGACAGGCTGGCCTTTGTCATAAGCCGTTCCGGAAGGGTTTGACCGTTCCGCGCACCCGCAAGCTGAACGCTCAATAAACCATATTTAATGCTACGACGGGGATGACCGGCGAGCTGGTGTTGCGGACGTGTGTCGAGAACTTCATCCCCACGATGATTCCAATCCTGGCATTCCAATTGTATTCAATGGCGGGCGCGAAGCTGACCGACTCACTCGCGCCGGAGCTGAGCGCCACACCGCTCCCAGCCACGCGCGTGGTGTCGTTGTGCTGATAGACCGCATCGAGTGCCAGCACCCAATTGCGCGTGACGCTGTACTCTCCCGCCGCGTCCACGGTGTATGAATCGCCCGGGCTGGCGTGTCCGCTGAATCCGGCGGAGGTTCCATAAACACTCACGTCGCGGACGGTCGCGGTATCGGAGAATGCATACGACAAATCGAGGCGGGCGCGCAGAATCCGCCCCGTCGGCATCCAAAAGTAGTCCTGCGTGTAAAGCGACACCGTGGTGGTGTGCACGCCCGCCCCGAACCCATCGGTGGGATGATTGCCCAGGCGATCGTACTTCCCCGTCGGGAACGTCTCTCCGATCACCACCGAGGCGGTCGGAATCCAACTTCCCATCTGGAATTGCGTCAGCCGGTACTGAGCCTGTAGGGCTGCATCGCCCAACTGCACACTGGAGCTTCGACCCTCGTCGCTCGACAAGGTATAGCCTAACCGTGGGATGACTCCGGCCGAGATCTTGTCGGTCACGCCGTAGAGAATGTAAGTGAGCGACCCGAGGGTCTGCTGTCGAGGCACGATCGTGTCGAACAGATACGGCTCGACCAAGAAATGGCCCTGCGGAAGTGTGCCGGCGTTCGCGGCCAAGATCGGCCCCGTCCACCAGGCATCGTCGAGCGTCTGAGCCGAGTCGGCCGCCGCAAACGACGGCGCCAGCCCCAGCAGCACCGCCCCCAATCCCCCCAAAATGCTTCGCTCCATGTCCTAAAATGATCGGTGCTCGGCAGGCTGGAGAACACCCCGTTTCTTGCTATTCGTCGCTCATTTTCGGTCAGCCGGTCGCGATTAAGTGATATCCAGCTCGGGGTAGTGCCGGAAGATGCCCTGGACGTTGAACGGAATACGCCGCTCGGAAGCCAGGTAGGCTGCGATCCGTGGCCTTTCCCGGACCCGGTTATGCAGCGAGAAGAGCCGCTTGTGAGAGCGGGCGGCGCGCGACATGGCGCGTGGGAAAGCGTAGGTCAGTCCGGCAATCATCTGAAACATCGACAGATCGACGTAAGTTAACTTCGAGCCGGCAACGTAACCTTGCCCGCGCTTGTCGCGCGCCAGCAGCCCCTCGAAATATCCGAGAAACTTCGGCAGCCGATTTTCCAGAAAATCCTGCGCGCGCCGCCGTGCTTCCTTCTTCTGCGCCTGGTAGTACAAACCCGAGCCGATCGGATGGTGGGTGTCGTGAATTTCGACCAGGAAATCGGCGAGGGTCAGTTGCAGCTCGTGAGTCCAGAGCCGCCCGGCCTCCTCCTTCGGGGCCAGCCGATGGCGCGCGCCCAAGAACAGCAGGATGTTGGCCGTCTGGCCGATCATCAGCCGGCCGGCCTGCAGGAAGGGCGGCGCGAAAGGCCGCCGCGCCGCCTTTCTATCGTTGAGAACGCGCATCAGGGCCTCAACCCCGAAACCCTTGCCGCTCTTGCGCGCTACGTCCACATACTCGGCGCCCGCCTCCTCCAGCGCGAGCCGAACGTATTCACCGCGACCTTGGATCTGTGGCCAGTAAAAGAGCTGATAGACCATACTGCCCTTTCGGGGAACCCGGGCCCCGCTAAACCGTATTTAGCGCACCCGCCCGCAAATAACGCTCCCAAACGAGGCTCCACCATGACGCTCACCGTATCCATCGGCCCTGTCATCGCTCTGATCGCCGGCATTCTGATTCTGCTGGTGCCGCGCCTGCTCAATTACATCGTGGCGATCTATCTGATCCTGGTCGGCCTGCTGGGACTCTTCGGCGGCAGCCACGGCCTGCACATCTGAAGTAGGCGTCAGGCCCTGAGAGAGAACGGCGTGAAGTTCGTATCGCGATCGTAGTAGTCCTCCTGCTCGGCGCGCTTGAGGAAGCCAACGACCCGGTAGGTCAGAGGGGTCGCGATCACTTCCCATCCGGACTTGAGCACGTACTGTGTCAGGGTCACGCTGACAAGCTCGGCGGTCGGCCAAAGACCGGTAAAGGCGATCGTGTAGAACAGTGCGGAATCCACCAACTCCCCGCAGAGCGTGGAGCCGATGATGCGGCTCCACAACCAACGGCCGTTGCTCCATAACTTCATTTTCGCCATCACGAAGCTGTTGACGAAGGAGCCGCACCAGAAGGCAACGATGGACGCCAGCACGATGCGTGGCGTGTTGCCGAAGATTTCCTGCACCGCCAGCTGATTGTTCTTCCAATGCTCGGCCGGCGGCAATTGGACAATGACGTAGGCCATGAAGGAGGCAAAAACCAACGCCGCGAAACCGCTCCAGACCACACGTCGGTCACGCGCGTAGCCGTAGACCTCTGTCAGGATGTCGCCGAAGAGGTAGGAGATCGGAAAGAACAGCACCCCGGCCAGGAATGTGATCGAGCCAATGACCGGCACGTGCAAGGTCGTGACTTTGGCCGGACCGATGAGGTTCGCGCAAAGCAGGACGCAGACGTAGGCACCAAGGATCAAGTCGTAGTATTTGTAGTTCTTCATCAGGATGGGGGCTTCATCGAGATCGGGCGAGCACGGCTACGGCACAGTAAGCGCCGATCTTAACCCGCCTACGACTCGCTCGTCCCCGACGACGTAGGTCCAGCGATGCTGACCAGGCTATTTACGCCGCTCCCTCCATTGGCGCCGCTGCCACCGCCCGCCGCGGTCATCCGCGTCTTGCACCAGCACCAGCGGTTGCCCCCCATCCGCTTGGCCTCATAGAGCGCAAGATCCGCGGATTTATAGAGGCGGTCCTGCGCGGTCCCGTGTTCCGGGTAGACCGCGACACCGATGCTCGGACTGGTCTTCACCTTGGTCCCGTTGATGAGCACCTCGAACGCGAAACTTTCGATGATGCGCTTACAGACTGCCTCGATATCGGTGGCAGCAGGATTCTGGGTCAGGAGCACCGCGAACTCATCGCCGCCCAAGCGGGCCACACAATCCGACTTGCGCACAGCCGCCTGCAACCGGATTGCCGCCTCGATCAACAATCCATCACCGACATCATGGCCGAGCGTATCGTTGATGTGCTTCAGCCGGTCGAGGTCGATCAACAGCAAGGCGAAGCGGCCGCTCTGCAACCCCGCGAGTACCAGCAATTCCCGGAACTCCTCCATGAACATGCGCCTGTTCGGGAGCGCGGTCAGCGTGTCGCAATACGCAATCTCCTGCAGTTGGCGCTGGCTCTCGCGCAGCTCCGCGGTGCGCTCCACCACCTGCCGTTCCAACTCGCGCCGGGCGCGGCGCAGGTAAAGCGTGCGCCCCTGAACCACGGCAACGATCAGCGCAAAGAACACGACTCCCGCCAGAATGCGGAATGCTACGGTTTGATACCACGCGGGCAGCACGCGGACCGGCACGGTCAGTACGTTGTCAGCCCAGACCCCATCGCGATTGGAGCCGCGCAACCGCAGGGAGTAATCCCCTGGCGGCAGGTTGGTATAGGCGGCAAGACGGCGATTCGGCTCAGTCTCGGTCCAGTCCGAATCGAAGCCATCCAGCCGGTAGGCATACCGATTGCGCTGTGGCGCGGAGTAATCCAACGCGGCAAACTCCACCGCGACACTGTTCGCGCCGGGACTCAAGATCACAGGAGAGCTCGCCTCACTGCCGTTGAAGCTCCCCACAGGAACCCGTTTGCCGCCGACGCGCACGTCGGTCACCACAATCGGCGGGTGGTAGCTCCACATCGCCAACTTCTCGGGCCGCACAATGACCAAGCCACCCACGGCGCCGAACAGCACTTCGCCTGCCGCCGTGCTCGCGCCCGCCCCCGCCCAATGATTCGCGATCGGCGCGCCCTCGGCGAGCCGCAGGCTGCGGATGGCGAAGGTGTTGGGATCGATGACCGACAGGCCATCATCGGTACTGGCCCAGATCCGGCCGTGCGCATCCTCGAGCAGCTTGTCGACGTTTTCGCTGGCGAGCCCCTGACGCGTGTTGAGCCGGATGAAATGGGGCCGGTGGTTGGGGCCCAGCTATCTAACACGCAGATCCCGCCGCCGAGAGTGCCCACCCACAGACGACCGCTGCTATCCAGCAGCAGCGTCGCCACATAACCTGACGACAGCGCCGCGGGGTCCTGAGGATCGGGAACGATGCGCGCCACCTGACCCGAGGCGGTATCCACATGATTGAGTCCGTTCTTCGTGCCCACCCACAATGTTCCAGCCAGCCCGCCCTCAATGGCCGTGACTCGCTGGTCGGTGAGCCCCTCGAGCGCGCCACTGGCGGTTGTCGACTTGCCATCGGGGCCCGGATTCAAGGACCACAGGCCCTCGAGTCCGCCCACCCATAAGACATTGTTTTGCAGATACAACGACCAGACGGCCGCGCTCGGATCATGTTTTGGAGCTGTCAGGCGCACTACACCGTGCGCGAGAGGATCGGCGCGATAGAGCCCCTGCTCCGTCCCGATGTAAACATCCGCGGGCCCGCGAACGAGCGCGTTCACGTAATCTTTGGGCAATGCGGTAGCCGGATGCTCCGGGTCCGGACGCAAAGCGGCGACACGCAGGCCCTGCGGGTCGAGCACGTCAATACCGTTGCTGCCCAAACCCAACCACACACGATCATCCGACATGGACAACACAGAGTCCACATCCGAATCGGACAAGCTCGCCGGGCGGCTCGAGCCGCCGAACACGGTGTAGATCGCGGTCTGCCTGGAGTTGTAACGGCTGATGGCGCGGATGGTACAGATCCAGACCAGGCCGGAGCGGTCGGTGAGCATGGCCTGCACGGAGTCATCCGCCAGACTGGACATCAAAGTTGGATCGTGGCGGATGCGACGCGTCCGCAACGTTGTTCCATCTACTTCGACGATCCCATGGCCGTCGGTACCGAGCCACAGATCGTGCCGGCGCGAGTCTCCATAATGGAGCGGATTCCCTCGGTCTGCAGAGCTCGGCTGTGGCACCCCTGTTTCGACAATCGCGCGCGTGGTGTGCTGCTTGAGATCGATGAGATAGGCGCCCTGGCGTACGGTACCGATCCAAACCGCCTGCGGCTGTCCTCGAAGAAACTCCAAGCTACGGCGACCTTGTCCTCGGCCAGTGGCACGGAAACAAAGTGCGTCGTGCCGGCCTCGCGCCGCACCACCCCGATCGGCCGTTCCCACCCAAAGCGTACCCTCGCTATCGCTGAACACGTGCGCGGATCCGGTCATCGGGCAGGCTGTCCGGGATCGTTAGCGTCGTGCCGTAGATGCTCGATGCGTCCGGTGTCGCCGTGCAGATGGTCAAGACCGCCGTCGGTGGCAACCCACATCCCGCCGGCACCATCATTGACGATGTCGCGCAGGCTCGCGCTGCTCAGTCCCTTCGGGCCCGCCGACCAGGTGATAAAGCGGTCCGTGTTCTGCATCGTAACGGGCCAGGCCGCCGGAATTGGTGGCGATCCACAGCCGCCCGAGGGTATCGGTCCGCAGCTGGCGGATCACATTGTCGGGCAGCGTTCCCGGGATCGAGGGATCGGCCTTGTAGGTGCGGAAGTGGTAGCCATCCCAGCGCGCCAGGCCGTTCTGCGTTCCGACCCACAGAAAGCCCGCGCCGTCCTCGGCGAGCGCCATCGGCGAGGTCGAATTGGGTAGCTCGTTGTCACGCGCCAGATGCTCAAAAACGACATCCGCCAAGGCGCCCCAACGCTCGGTAGCGGGTGTAACAGTCTGTGAGGATGCAGGGACCTGGGCGGCTGCTCCCCAACACAGGCCGGCAATGAGCCATGTCAGGGTCGCCAGGAGCCAGCCAGGAGTTTTCATTAGCGCGCGCATCGGCTGGATCACGTCTGGCGGATATTACTCCTTACGTCGTAGGCGCCGGATGCAGACAGTTGGAAGATGTGTCCTACATCACGACGTCAAAATGTGACGCGCCACGGCATCCACCGACAGCTTAAGCTTTCGGCACCGTCGGCACGTGCCTTGCTTGAATTCCTCATGGGTTAATGAAACGCAGCCCTATTGAACTGGGGTTGCGGCGGCCGCATCTTATGTAGTGTGGCCGTAGAGAGAATTCGGCCGACGCGACAAGGCAGGTGACTGCCGGGAGCTAAGCATGATGAGCAAGAGCGCAAGACTTCTTCGCAATTCACTGATGTTCCTGACACTGGCCGGCGCCCTGCCATTGTTAGCCGCGGCTGCCGATGCCCCCGCACCAGCAGCGCCCGCCCCCCAGGTTCCGCGGTTGCTGGACCTGAAGGCGCCGGACATCCATGACGTGATGACCCCTGGCGAGATTGCTGCCGCGCTCCCGGATCCCCAGGAAATGGAGGTGGTGGAGCCCGATACGGTGCAAGTGCATGGTGCGGCGCCAGCACCCTACGTACCGGGCGGCTTTGCCGCGCTGTACTGGGCGGTCCTGCACCCGATGGACTCCTGGCGCATCCTGGCGCCGGTGCAGTAGTCACCGACCAGTCATTGATCCTTCGGAAAGCCGCCTCGGGCCTCAATCCCGGGGCGGCAGCCCGGTCTGATCGGCCGGCAGCACCTGACTCGCCACCTCACCGAACCCGATTCGCTTGGCGCCGGCACGTTCGCACCAACCGCGAAAAATCACCCGGTCCCCGTCCGCCACAAAAGTCCTCGTCTCACCCGAGCGTAGCGTGATCGGCCGCTTACCGCCGTCGCTCAACTCGAGCAGTGATCCGGCCTCCGCGGGCGTAGGCCCGGACTGCGTGCCGCTCCCGAGCAGATCCCCAGGCTCCAAGTTGCAACCGTTGACCGTGTGATGGGCGATGAGCTGCTCGATCGTCCAGTAGGAATGCCGGAAACTGGACTGTGACAGCCGCTCCGGCGCCTCCCCTCGCGCGCGCATCCGCTCTGTCTCCAGCCACACCTCCAGCTGCACATCCAGCGCACCGCTGGCCCGCACTCGCGGGCTCTCCAGATACGGCAAGGGCTGCGGGTCCTCGGCCGGCCGCGTCCACGGTGTTCGAAACGGCGCGAGCGCCTCCAATGTCACGATCCAAGGAGACAGCGTGGTCGCGAAATTCTTAGCCAGAAACGGCCCGAGTGGCTGGTATTCCCAGGCTTGAATGTCGCGTGCCGACCAGTCATTCAACAAACACAAGCCGAACACCCTGTCGCTCGCCTCGTCCACGGATACTCGGCTGCCGAGTGCATTTGCGCGGCCGACGACAATCCCAACTTCCAGCTCGTAGTCGAGCCGTTGTGTCGCGGCCAAGGACGGCCGCTGCGCATCCTTGGGCATGATCTGCCCCACCGGGCGCAAAAACCGCTGTCCGGAGACTCGGATGGAGGAGGCGCGGCCGTGATAGCCGATCGGCACCCATTTGTAGTTCGGCAACAGCGGGTTGTCAGGCCGGAACAGACGACCGACGGCCGTCGCGTGATAAATGGAGCTGTAAAAATCGGTGTAGTCGCCGATCCGCACCGGGAGGGCATACTCGGCGTCTTTTTGCGGCACCAGCGCGGAACGCAACCGCTCGGCGTGCGCAGCCTCGGCACGCAACGCTTGCGACAGGAACGCGCGCAGCGCCGACCATGACTCATGCCCCAGAGCCAGAAACGAATTCAACGACGGCTGGTCACAGGCGGCGAGCGCCTCGGTCACCCTCTCATCGGGTGAAACACCGAGGTTTCGCACGACGCCCAGATCGAGAATCTGGTCTCCGATGGCCACCCCGCCGCGCCAGGCCTCGCGACTCCCGGCGCGCCGAAACACCCCAAAAGGCAGGTTCTGAATGGGGAAATCCGTGGCGGCGCGATTGGCCGAACCCACCCAACTTTGCGCAGCGGGGTCGTGCGTTGCATTCATTTCAGTCATGTCAGGGCCTGTTAGGATTGAAGTGACTGCGCAGGTCCTGCCAGCACTGCACATAATCGCGCTGCAACTGGGGCGACTCCAGCGCGAAACGGGTCGGGCGGATCACGGTGCGCGTCTCGAACATGAACGCCATGGTATCGGCGATGTGCTGCGGCTTGCGTGGTATCGGCGTTCACGGCCTTCTCGAACGTCGCCGCATCCGGCCCGTGACCCGCTCATGCAATTGTGCAGGGAGGCGCCACCCGGGCACGAAGCCTTCCGCCTTCGCATCATACACGCCCGTGATCAGACCCATGAACTCGCTCGCGACGTTGCGGTGAAACCAGGGCGGCCGGAAGGTGTTTTCCATCGCCAGCCAGCGCGGCGGAAAAATCACGAAATCAGATTGCGTCGACGCCCGGGGTGTCGCTGGGAGACTGCAGCACCAGGAAGATCGACGGATCGGGATGGTCGTAGCTGATCGAGCCGATGGTGTTGAAGCGGCGCAGATCGTATTTGTACGGCGCGTTGTTGCCGTGCCAGGCGACCACGTCGAGCGGCGAGTGATCGATGCGGGCCGCCCAGAGCCGGCCGGCGAACTTCGCCACCAGCTCGAACTCGCCCGTCGCGGTCCTCGTACCAGGCCACCGGCGTCTGGAAATCGCGCGGATTCGCCAGGCCGTTGGAGCCGATCGGACCCAGATCCGGCAGACGCAACGCGGCGCCGAAGTTCTCGCACACGTAGCCGCGCGCGGCGCCGTCGGGCAGTTCGACGCGGAAGCGCAGGCCGCGCGGAATCACCGCGATCTCCAGCGGCTCGCAGCTCGAGCGAACCCAGCTCGGTGGCGATCAGCAACCGTCCCTGCTGCGGCACGATCAGCAGCTCGCCGTCAGCATCGTAGAAGAAGCGCTGCGGTCATCGAGCGGTTGGCGGCATACAAATGGATGCCGCAGCCCGCCTGCGCGTCCGGAGCGCCGTTGCCGCCGACAGTGTGCACAGCCCGTCGATGAAATCCGTCGGCTCCTGCGGGAATCGGCAGCGGGACTCCAGCGCAGCTGGTTCGGCGATGGCGCGACCTCATCGAAGCCGCTGGTGAAGCGCGCCTGCGCGGAGATGCTCGAACTCGCCGTGCACCGCCGCCGGCCTGATGCGGTACAGCCAGCTGCGCCGGTTGGCATGGCGCGGCGCGGTGAAGGCCGTGCCCGAGAACTGCTCGGCGTACAGGCCATAGGGACAGCGCTGCGGCGAGTTGTGCCCCTGCGGAAGAGCCCGGGCAGCGCCTCGGTGGCAAAATGATTGCCGAAACCGCTTTGATAATCCGCGCCCATGAGATGCCGCCTCCAGTGTAGAGGGCTATCATCGCACACATAGTTGCACACGCAACTTGTTTAGAGGATTATTGCTGCGATATGGACACGAGAAATCAGCACCGCTGCCTCGTCGGACGCACCTGCGCTGCAGCTCGAGCGGTTCATACCCTTTCCGCCTCAACCGCCTGGCCACGGAAGTGAGCGAGCACCTGGCGAGCATCTATCGCGAGCGGTTTGGCCTGGACGTGCCGGAATGGCGCGTCATGGCGACTGTCGGGCCGGAGCGGAGCTGCACGGCGCAATACATCGCCAGCAGCACCCGAATGCACAAGACGCGGGTGAGCCGCGCCATAGTGCATCTCTGGAATAAAAGCGCCGCCAAAAGATCGGCTTGTTCCGTCTTGGTCGGCAAGCCGGTGCTCGGCCCGCCGCATGCACGTCGCACCACGACAATCGGCATCTCCGTGCTCACCGGCCAGGCTTAGTGCCTCTTGCTTGAGTCCAATGGCGGGGCGGCTGGTTGCGGTGGGGCCAAGCGATCCGGCGAAGGCGGCGCCGATCGCCATGCAGACTGCGGCGATTTCATCCTCGGCCTGCCGATCGTGCACACTCCAAACGCTTCGTGTCAGCCAGTGATGCAGGATGTCGCTGGCGGGCGTGATCGGATAGCTGCCGAGGAAGACGGGCAATCCCACTCTGCCCGGCAGCGACAATGCCGACGAGGTTGCCTGATTGCCGGTGATGTGCCGATAAAGTCCGGGAGGCAGCTTGGCCGGCGCGACCTCGAAGGAGCTGGCGAATGTGTCGGTGTTTTCGCAATAGATCCAGCCGGCCCGCAGCGCAGGTTCGCTTCGACGATCTCCGGTGCGTCTTTCCCCTTGATCTTGGCGAACTTCGACTTGATGTGCTGAGCGATCGGTTCGAGTGAGCGGTAGT
>CAVVXG010000021.1:0-89367 GCA_963752125.1 uncultured Pseudomonadota bacterium
GCCAGCATATTAAGCACACATCGTCTTCGGACGTGTTCGGCAAAATCCGAAAAGGAAAAGGCAATTCGTTTTTTTATTGTTTCCTCTACTTGGCTCAGTTACATATGCTATCGGCGCAATGGACAGCCGATGGAGGTGGAGACGGGGATTCTGTTTGGACGTGCTCCGCGAGGAGCGCTCTAAAGCTCGGGCAGACACGACGAGGGTACGCGGGCCCCAAAACGGCAGGCTTACGAGTAAAATGCCTGCCTTATGGAGCACCAACCCCTGGCCGGCCGCGTGGTCGCGGTCCCCGAGACCCGTGAGATCGACATATTCGCCGCCATGCTCGAGCGACGTGGCGCGCAAGTCATCCGCTGTCCGTTGGTGAGCATTCGCGACGCGCCCGATCCTGCGCCCGTCCTGGAGTGGAGCCGCAAGCTGGCCGCGGGATCGTTCGATGACCTGATTCTGCTCACGGGAGAGGGGTTGCGGCGCATCCTCGCCTGCATCGACCGCAACGAGGACACATTGCGCGAACCCTTCGTGGCCGCATTGGCGCGCCTGCGCAAGATAACGCGCGGACCGAAGCCGGCGCGGGCGTTGCGTGAGTTGGGCATGAAGCCCGACATTGCCGCCGAGCGCCCGACCACCGCAGGGATCATCGCGAGCTTGCGGGCGCTCAATCTCGAGGGTCGTCGCTTTGGCGTGCAGCTTTATGGAACCGAGCCGAATCGGCCCCTCGTTGAATTCCTGCAGTCGGCCGGCGCTACGGTATTAACCGTCGCTCCCTACGTGTATGCCGACGCGGCGGATGATGCGGCTGTGTTATCGCTCCTGGAGCGGTTACAGGCTGGCGGCATCGACGCCATCGCATTCACGAGCACACCGCAGGTCGAGCGTCTTTTTTCCGTAGCACCCGCGCCGGTCGTTACCGAAGCGCTGGCAAAAACCGTGGTGGCCGCCGTGGGGCCTGTAGTTGCCGACACTCTGCACAGGCATGGAGTGCAGGCACGTGTCATGCCGGAAGACTCTTTTTTCCTCAAGCCGTTGACCAGTGTGCTAGAAGACGCGTTGGGGGCGAAGTCCTAGGCGTTGGATCAATCCGGCTTTAATGTTTCATATCGTTCTGTTTCAACCCGAAATCCCACCTAACACCGGCAATGCGATCCGCCTGTGCGCCAACACGGGAAGCACGCTTCACCTGGTGAAGCCCCTCGGTTTCGATCTCTATCACCGGAATGCGCGCCGCGCGGGTCTCGATTACGATGACCTGGCGACGGTGAAGTTGCATCCGAACCTCGATGCTTGTCGCCAAGCGTTGCAGGGGGCGCGTCTGTTCAGCGTCGAGACCAGCGGCACGCGTCTTTATTCGGACGCACAGTGTCTGCCGGGCGACGCCTTCATTTTCGGCTCGGAGCGGCGCGGCCTGCCCGCGAAGGTATTGGAGCTCATCCCGCCGGAGCGCCAACTCACGATTCCCATGCGCGCCAACAATCGCAGCCTCAATCTATCGAACGCCGTAACGCTCGTTATCTACGAGGCGTGGCGGCAGAATGGGTTTGGGGGGAGCGTGCGCTAACGACGCAGGCGAAACGCCCATCGGTACAACAGCGCAACCGCGATGGCGAAGGCCGCGGTACCGATCACTACAGCTTCGTGATCAGCAAAGGCATCGCCGACCAGCCCCAGCGGAAAGTCCTTGCCGGAAAAGGCAACCAGGGCCGCGATCAGCACACCCATCAGACCCTCACCGACAATCAGGCCGCAGGCAAGCAGCAGTCCGAGTTGCTTGACGCTGGCAGGGTTTGCGCGTCGATCGGCACTGCGATCGTAGTACCAGCCCACGATGGAGCCAACGACCACCATTAGTGTGGCCGAGGTGGGCAGATAGATCCCCAAGCCCACGGCGAGCGGTGACAGGTGAGCGCCGGGCAGCGAGCGCCGCAGCAACACATCGACGATGATGATCGCGACGCCGATCAGCACACCCACCTCGATCAAGTTCCAATCGACGTTGTTTTGCAACACGCCTTGAGCAAGCGCCGACATCAGTCCGGCCTGCGGGGCAGGCAGCGCGTGCTCGCGAGTCGGGCCGGGAGCACCTGCGAATCCGTAGGCATGGTTCAGCAGGTCGAGGACCGGCGGAATGACGGCAGCGCCCGCAATGACACCTATGACGAGAGCGACCTGCTGCTTCCAGGGCGTGGCTCCCACCAGTTGGCCGGTTTTGAGATCCTGCAGATTGTTGTTGGCGATACAGGCGACCGCGAAGATCAGCGACGTTACAAACAGGCTGTAGGCCACGAGGGCCTGCCCGGCGCTGGCGGGTAAACTCGAACGGACGCCCCCCGCCAGGAGCAGCGCGGCACCGAGTGTCGCCAGGATACCGATTCCCGACAACGGGCTGTTGGAAGAGCCGATGAGCCCGGCCATATAGCCGCACACCGAGGAGACCAGAAAGCTCACCAGCACAATAAAGATCAGCCCGCCGGCGACCAGTGCGAACCGGTAACCACTCAACACGCCCGTGGAGTCGAAGTTCGCCAGCAGCACCGGAATTGGTGCCAGGCAGATCAGGGTCAACACGACAATCGCGCTCATCGGAATGTCGCGCTCGGTGCTGGACAAGGCTGCTGGATCACCGGCGCTGCGCGCGCGCGAGGCGGCGAGTGTCGCACGAATGCCACCGTAAACGGGCTTGACCAGCTTGCCCAGCGTCCAAAGGGCGGCAATGAGAATCGTGCCGGCACCGACGAACCGGACCTGATGACTCCATGTGTTGCGGGCAAGAACGTCCACCGCGGCGCTCGAGGCGCCTGCGGAATAGTACGGCACACCCCAAACCCAGGCGATCAGCTCACCCACGAAGATCGCAAGTCCAACCCACAGCCCGATCAGATGACCGATGCCGAACAGCGCCGGGGAAAGCAGCAGATCGAAACCGGTCACCCCGCCCCGGTCACCGAGCCGGAAGTAACGCACCAGATCGCTTGCGAACACGCGAGTGCCGACAAGGAATGCAAACGCGGCAGAAGCGACCGACCCCACGACGAGAGCCCGGAAGCCAGCGCGCGCATCTTCGACCGCCTCCGCGTTGGCTCCCGCGCCGCTGCCGACCTTCAGAACCTCGGCGCAGGCAACCCCTTCCGGGTACGGCAGATCCGAGTGCGTCACCAGGGCCCGCCGCAACGGAATGGTATACATGACACCCAACACGCCACCGGTTGCGCAGATCAGCGCGGAGGTCCAGTACGGGAACCCGGTCCACCAACCGACGATCACCAGGCCCGGCAGCACGAAGATCATGGAGGAGAGAGTGCCGCCGACCGAGGCGACCGTCTGCACGATGTTGTTCTCCAGGACGGTCGATCCCGGCAGGCTGCGCAGGATGGCCATGGAGATGACGGCGGCGGGGATCGACGTCGAGAAAGTCAATCCGGCCTTAAGTCCGAAAAAGACATTGGCCGCCGTAAAGACCAGCGTGATCAGAATGCCAAGAATCAAGCCGCGAACAGTTAGTTCTTTTTGCGCCGTAGGCGTCGGGGTCATACCTGAGCTCCTGGCCTGTTTGCCAAAATGGTAGCAGTCCGCGCCAGGCGCCCGCCTGACTGATGATCGCGCCAGCTATTCCGTTTCCGAGCGGATCGGGCGACTCATGAGTTCCCGCACAGCGGCCTTTGCAGGAACACCTTCATGCAGCACACGATAGATCCCTTCGCACAGAGGCATTTCAACGCCGGAGCGTGCAGCTACGGTGCGAACCGCTTTCGCTGCAGTGTAGCCCTCCACCACCTGTCCGATGTCACTAAGTGCTCGCTCGGGAGCGGCGCCGGCCGCAAGCAAGAGACCGAACCGCCGGTTGCGCGACTGATCATCGGTGCAGGTCAGCACCAGATCGCCGAGGCCTGCCAGCCCCATGAAAGTCTCCCGCTGCGCCCCGAGAGCAACTCCAAGACGCATCATCTCGGCGAGGCCTCGAGTGATGAGAGCCACCCGGGTGTTGGCCCCGAATCCCAGCCCGTCGGAGAGGCCGGCACCCACGGCCAATACGTTCTTGACCGCGCCGCCAATTTCAACACCCGTGATGTCGGTCGAGGTATAAGCGCGGAAATTCGCGCAAGAGAGGTCGAGTGCCAGAGCCTTCGCGAAGGCCTCGTCGGGTGAGGCGATAGTCATCGCCGTCGGCAAGCCGGCACCCACTTCACGTGCGAATGTAGGCCCCGACACCACGGCGACGGCCCGCTGTGACCCGAGCACTTCATGGGCGATCTGATGCGGCAGCCGCCCGGTCTCGAGCTCGAGACCTTTGGTGGCCCACGCCAGCCTCATATCGGGAGCTAGGAAAGGAGCGATCTCCCCGAGCAGGGCGCGAAACGCATGGCTCGGCACCACCGCGAGTACGTCACGCGCACCCGCAAGGGCCGCGGCCAAATCGGGCTCCACGGTGAGCGAGTGTGGAAACTCGCCACCCGGCAAATAGCGCTCGTTGCGCCGGCTCTGTGCCATCGCAAGCAACTGCGCGCGGTCACGCCCCCAAAGCCGGGTCGCTTTACCGCTGCGCGCAAACTGGATGGCGAGAGCGGTTCCCCATGAGCCAGCGCCGAGCACGGTGACCGCGGTCGCGTACCCTGCTGTTGCACTCATGGGGAGCTGTGAGATTTCCGTGTCAGTTCGTAGTGACTGGTTGCTGCGCCTGGTTCTGGGCGTAGAGCGCGTCAAAGTTCACTGGCGGCAGCAGGAATTGAGGGAAGCCGCCCTGCGTCACGAGATGCGAGACAGCCGCGCGCGCATAGGGAAACAGCACGCTCGGGCAAACACTCGCGATGGCACGCTTGGCATCAACCTCATTCAAACCGCGCAGCACGAATACGCCCGCCTGCTTGACCTCGACGAGGAAAATCGTGGCCTCGTTCTGCTTGGCGGAGACCGTGACAGTCAACACCACCTCGGTGACTTCGGGGGTGAGCCCGGAGGCGGCCGTGTGAAGATCGAGATTGATCTGCGGATTCCAGTTGCCATCGACGCGCGGGCCGTTCGGAGCCTCGAAGGAACAATCCTTCAGGTATACATTCTGTAGGGCGAGCATCGGTCCGGTGTCGCCCTGTACCCCAGGAGCCGGCACCGCGCCGGCTGTTTCATTCGCCATTTCAAACTCCAGTTTTTAATAAGGTATCGAGACGACCGGCAGCCTCGAGCGCGTGCAGATCGTCGCAGCCCCCGACATGCGTGGCGCCGATAAAGATCTGCGGCACGGTGTGACGGCCGCTGCGTGCCGTCATTTCACTACGCGCCTCGGGAAGCGCCTCCACGTCGATCTCCTCGAGATCGACGTCTTTACTCTTCAAGAGCTGACGGGCGCGGGTGCAGTAAGGGCACCAGCCCGTCGAATACATCACGACCTTGGGTTTCGACTCGCTCATGTACCCGTGTGACTCCCGCGTGCTCAGCCGCGGGTGAGCGGCAGATTCTCGGTGCGCCACGCGGCAAGGCCACCGCGCAGGTTGAACGCCTTGGTAAAGCCCTGCGCGTTCAGCTGCCGCACCGCGGAGGCCCCCAGCGAGCCGCCATCGTCATACACGACGACTGCTTTTTCTTTGTACTTCTTTAAAGTCTCGCTCGCCTGCAAAATCTGCTCGCCGCTCATCTGGCGCGCGCCGCCAACATGGCCGGCTGAATATTGCTCGAGGGGACGCAAATCGATCAGCAACGCACCCTGGTTCATCAACCGGACCACATCCTGCGGCGAAACCGAGGCCTGGCTCTCCGAGCGCACGCGCATTTCGTACAGGGCGACGAGAATCGCGGCCAGCACCAACGCTCCGGTGAGCCAGGGGTGATGGTTCGTGTATTCGATGAGACGTTCCATGGATGAGCAACCAAGGGGCCGCCGGGGCACCCGCAAAAAGGGCGCGCATTATAGCGCCCCTATTCCTGCAGGTCCGTTACCTCGCGACGGCGACCGGCGTGGATGGCTGTGGGATGCTGGCGCCGAATCGCGGTGGGCAAGCGTGGCCAGGGCATCGCAGGGGGGCGCGGTACGGGTGGGCACGGCGGCACTGGTCCTGGCCGTCGCAGCAGCACTTTTCGCTGGCGGGGCTGCGCTGGCTGTCGCGGGGACCAAGCACGGCGACGGCACCAAACCTGCCGAAACACCCAAGCGGGGCGGGAAACGCGCCGATTCCGCCGGCCGCGACGACGCGGCAGCGGCCCAGAGTGCCAGCCACGCTGAAAGCGACGCCAAGAAGACCGAGTCGCAGCTCCAGGCGGTCAAATCCGAGATCGACCGCATCGCTAAAGAGGTCAGCACCGAACAGGTGGAGCGCGATCGCCTCACCAAGGAGCTGCGTGCCTCGGAGCTTTCGGTGGGCAAGGCCAGGGAATCGCTGGAGGGTGTGCGTCGCGAACGGGCCGAAGACGCTGCGCGCCGGACCTCTCTTGCGGCTGAGAAACGTGATGCGCAGGCAAGCATCGCCAAGGGTCGCAGCGCCTTGGAAGGACAGTTGCGCGCGGCCTACCTCATCGGTGACCAGGAACCGCTGAAGCTGCTGCTCAATCAGAAAGACCCCGCGCGCGCCGGTCGGATGTTCGTGTACTACAGCTACTTTGGACGCGCCCGCGCGCAGGAAATCCACACCATTGAAGACAACGTGACTCGCCTCGACCAGCTCGACACCGAGCTCGCCAACGAGGACGCCAAGCTAGCCGATCTGGAAAAACAGCAACGCGTCCAGCTGTCGACAGTCGAGCAGGCGCGCTCGCGCCGCACGGTCGTCCTCGCGAACCTGGAGGCCGAATCGCACACCCGCGCCCAAAACCTCGAGAAGCTGCGTAGCCAGCAGGCCGGGCTGGAAAAGCTTCTGCACGATCTGCGCGAGGCCATGGCGCGATACCCGGTCGAGGGAAATGACGCCTTCGCCCATCTACGTGGCAAGCTCGCGTGGCCCGTCAACGGCCATGTAATCGCCCGTTTCGGCGAGACGCGCGCTGGGGGTGTGAAATGGGACGGAGTCCTGGTCGCGACCGAGCGAGGCACACCGGTGCGGGCCGTCTATCAGGGTCGTGTCATTTACGCGGACTGGCTCCCGGGTCTCGGGCTGCTCACCATCGTCGACCACGGCGATGGGTACATGAGCCTCTACGGACATAATGAGCGGCTCTTTAAGGCGGTCGGCGAAAAAGTGAGCGCCGGCGATGCCATCGCCGCTGCGGGCGACAGCGGCGGCAGTGCGCGGCCGGAGCTGTATTTTGAGATCCGAAAAGGTGGCCGGCCGGTGGATCCGCGTCCCTGGTTCAAGGCCAGCGAGCCCTGAAATCGCGGTGCGAGCGGGAACGTTGCGGCGTGATGTGAATCCGTTCAAGGTTCACACACGACGCTGCCGGAAAACTTACGCGAACCGCCAACTCGCGCAAGGTTCGCGCTCGACCAAAGCCGCATGGTACGTGCCTGCCTCCCGAACTGCAGTACGTTGGCGGGGAGAATGAATCAAAAGAGGAGCGAGGGCGCGCCGCCGGCAAAACCCTGGGATAGTTTCGAGCCCTACGTGCAGCTCATCCGGTCGCTGTTGCCACGGGCATCGAGCGTCGCGCTGTTCGATACCAAAGGCGAGTTGTGTTGGTCGAGCGAGACGACCACCGGACCCGACCTTTTGAACGTCGTTGACGACGCGCTGACCACTGCGCGAACGGCCCCCGACAGCGCCGGCCAGCTGCGAGTGCTTGCAGGCAATCTACCGGTCTATCTGTGCTGGCTGCGTGATGACGCAGCACGGCTGCTTGCGGTAATGACCGTGGTGTGCCGCCCCGGGGGCGAGCAAGACGTGGACGCTCGCAGTTTTTCCTTTGCGTATGCGTTGCTGCGCCCGGCAATCGAATGCCTGCGGCGCGACTTGATGGCGCGCGTCGCCATCGAAGAGCTCAACCGGACAGTCATCGCCCTCGACAAGGATCTCGAGTTGTTGTTGGCCGACGGCGCGGCCGATCATCCCACTGGCGCCGATGGCGCCGACGAGCTGAAGAGCATTCTCCAACAGGCCCTCGACCATCTGCGTTGCGCGACAGTCGCGTTGATCGTTCCCGACAAGAGCATAGCGTTGGTTCGCTCGCGTGCAGGCGAGCGGCCGGCCGACATGCAGCTCGTCGCTCGCGCCCATCGACAGCTACTGTCAATGGCGCAGATGCGGCGCGAGCCGGTGATCATCAACAAGCTCGCACCCAACAGCTCCTCGGGAATCATGCCGTACCGCATCCTGTCATGTCCGCTGCGCTCGATGGCGGGACGGACGATCGGGGTGCTCGCCCTGTTCCGTGATGAGGTGGGCGATAACTTCGTCGACCGCGACGCCCGCCTCGGCGATATCCTGGCGCGCAAAGCCGTCGGGGTCATCGAGAGCAGCTTCGACGCCCTGAGCGGTCTCTACACGCGCCCGGCATTCGAACAGCGCGTCCGTGGCGCGGTAGCGGAAACGAACGGCGCGCGTCACTGGAGTGCCGTCTATATCGACGTCGACCAGCTGCACGTCATCAATGACAACTTCGGCATGCACGTCGGCGACACCGCGCTCGGACAACTCGGTGAGTTGGTACGCCAGCGGCTGCCGCGAGGCGCTTTCGGTGCGCGTATTTCCGGCGACCGCTTCGCGCTGCTGCTGCCGACACAGTTGGATGCCGCGGAGGACTTCGCCGAGTCGCTACGCCAGGGCGTCGAGAAACTCGGTAGTGCGCATGGCGATTCGCGCCTGCACATTTCGGTGAGCGCGGGCGTTGCCCTGTTGGATACCGGCGCAGGCGAGCTGATGCACTCGCTCGCCGCGGCGGAGACGGCCTGCAAGGCTGCCAAGGACCGCGGGCGCAACCGGGTCGAGGTCTACCATCCCAACGATGCCAGCCTGGTGCGGCGCTTCGCCGATATCAACATCGCCGGCCGCCTGCGCGAGGCCCTCGACGCCGGCCGCTTCCGTCTGGATGCTCAGCTCATTCTACCGTTCGCCGGCGCCGAACGCGCCCGTCCGCACTATGAGCTGTTGATTCGGATGATCGACGATGACGGCCACACCATCGGCCCGGATCGCTTCCTGTCGGCCGCGATACGCTACCAACTCATGCCCGCGATCGACCGCTGGGTGTTGACCCGCACGATCGAGATGCTGCAACCGCATGCCGAGCTCCTCGCCGGCCGCACGGTGGCGTTCGCCATCAACTTCTCCGGCCAATCGCTCAACGACGAGACGTTCCCGGACTTCCTGCTCGAGCGCCTTGCCGACAGTGGGCTCGACCCGGAGCTGTTCTGCTTCGAGATCACCGAAAACGCCACCATAGCCAACATCGAGCGCGCCGACGCCCTCATCCGCCGCCTGCGGCGGTTGGGTTGCGCGGTGGCGCTGGACGACTTTGGAACAGGCCTTTCGTCGCTGGCGTATTTGCGACAGCTGCCCGTGACCATGCTGAAGATTGATGGTAGTTTTGTGCGCGATGTTCTAAAGGACCCGCGTGCCGAGTCCATGGTGCGCGCCATTGCGCAGCTTGCACGCAGCATGTCGATCGCGACGGTTGGCGAGTACGTGGAAACGGAAGAAATCCGCGCCCGCATTGCTACACTTGGTGTCGACTACGGCCAGGGCTTTGCCATTGGCCGCCCGGCGCCGTTCTCCGACTTGCTTGCTGAGTTACCTCTGCTGGCCTCCGCCACCACTATCACGCGTCCCCTCGATCATCCGCTGGGTGATCCCTCCACGGGAACTGCCGTGAACGATTCTCCGGATGATGACGGAGGGATCCTGAACGTCGAGTTTGTGCACTGAGTTTATTGGCCGAAAGTCGCCTGACGGCGCTTTCGGCGAGACCCTACACAGTTTACGCCGGCAAAAAGCGTGGTTTTTGCCGGCTGCGCGTAGACGGCTGCGCGGTGGGGGACGTAGCCGATAGTCCAGCGTCAGTTGCGGTCGGTACATTTTCTACGTGACGCGTTTGGTGATTACACATATTTCAATTGACCGGCCCGGAGTGGCTGGTGTATCCGTTTTGTCGACCCAACCGGGGGGTTTGAGGACATGTCGATGCGATCGCGCACGCTGATCGCTCTCGTTGCGGGAGCGATTTTCGGTTTCTCCGCCGCAGTCACCGGCGGCGTGCTCGCTGAGCGCCCTAATGAGGCGGCACTGGCGCAGACGTCCACGACCCTGCCTTGGGAAGAAGCACGTCAGTTCGCGGAAGTTTACGAGCGCATCAAGCGCGAGTACGTCGATGAGGTCGACGACAAGGCGCTGATGGAAAAAGCCATCCGCGGCATGGTCGCCGCGCTCGATCCGCACTCGGCCTATCTCGACAGCGAGGAGTTCGAAGAGATCCGCCTGAGCACGATGGGGTCCTACCCTGGAGTGGGCATCGAGGTGGTGGCGGAAGATTCGGCTGTGAAGATCCTGCGCCCCATCGACGGATCGCCGGCGCAACAGGCCGGCCTTCTCCCCGGTGATGAGATTGTGCGTATCGATGGAAACGATATTGGTGCGGATCTCGCCGGCGCGATCGCGCACATGCGCGGCGCATCGGGCAGCACTGTAAATTTAACCATCCGCCGCGCGGGCACCGAGGGCTTACTCGAGTTTTCGCTCCGTCGCGCGAAAGTGGAAGTTCACAGTGTCGCGCAACAGAACCTCGAGCCGGGTTTCGGCTACCTGCGTATCACGAGCTTCAGTGAGACCACAGCGGACGATGTCACTCGGGCGGTCGCGCGCCTGAAACGCGACAATCCGGCGGGCCTGCACGGTCTGGTGCTCGACCTACGAAACAATCCGGGTGGAGTGCTCGAAGCGGGCGTCGCGGTCGCGGACGCCTTCCTCAACGAAGGGGTGATTGTTACCGCCGATGGCCGCACCGCCGACTCACGCTTCCGCATGGACGCGACGCCGGGCGACCTGATTGATGGAGCTCCGTTGGTCGTGCTGGTGAACAGCGGATCGGCGTCGGCATCGGAGATCGTCGCCGGTGCGCTGAAAGATCACGGGCGCGCCGAGTTGATCGGACACAAGACGTACGGTAAGGGCTCGGTGCAGACTGTCATGCCGTTGTCTCACGGCGGAGCGGTGAAGCTGACCACTTCGCGTTACTTCACGCCCTCCGGTGCCTCGATTCATGGCAAAGGCATCATTCCGGACATTGTCGAGGACGGCCCGGAGGAAGCCCCGGCGGAGCTGCTCACGACCAAGAACGCCGCTCCGCTGGCGGCACGGGACAAGGAAGTGCACTTAGCCCTGGATACCTTGAAGGCGCGCAATACGCTGGTGCGCAACCCTGTGACGCCACTGTCGGTCCGCGCTCTAGTACCATAAGCACCGAAATCCCCCGCGCCGCAAGCGCAGTCGGCAATACACCTTTTGCTCGGGCCGCATATTCGGTGGCCCGACGGGTTGTTGTCGGCCAAAAGCGCTAACGCGGCGCACTGGTGCACGAGGGCAAAAACCACGCTTTTTGCCCTCCGCGGAATCGAAGTGAAGTGCATGTCCGCTGAAAGCGCCGCAGGCGACTTTCAGCCAGGTAAACGATATGTCTTGGTTCATTGATTTGGTGCTGCATCTCGACCGGCATTTGGTCGATGTGGTCAGCCAGTATCATTTCTGGGTCTACGGGATCCTTTTCTGCATCGTCTTCGCGGAAACCGGTCTGGTGGTCACCCCCTTTCTCCCCGGCGACTCCCTGCTGTTCGCGACCGGTGCTCTGGCGGCCGTGGACACCAGCGGAACGTTGAACGCTCCGGTCCTGTCGCTCTCCCTCGGCATCGCGGCTGTGCTCGGGAACACGGTGAACTACTCGGCCGGACGCTTCATCGGTCCCGCCGCTTTCAGTGGTCGCTACCGACTGTTGAAGGTGGAATACCTGCGGCGCACCGAGGAGTTCTTCGTCCGTTATGGCGGGATGGCGATCTTTCTGTCGCGCTTCATGCCGATCATCCGCACGTTCATGCCCTTCGTGGCGGGCATCGGGCACATGCCCTACGGGCGCTTCCAGGCGTACAACATCGCGGGCGGATTCTCGTGGGTGCTGCTGTTCATCTCGGGCGGCTATCTGTTCGGCAACATTCCTCTGGTCAAGCACAACTTCGGGCTCGTCACCATTGGGATCATCCTGCTGTCGCTGCTGCCGATGGCGGTGGCGTTTATGCGCAACCGTGCCCGCTCGCAAACGGCATAGGTAGGGCCGTCGCGAGCACCCCGCGCGAGGTTCAGGCTTGCGGCGCGCGCATTGCGCGC
Source organism: uncultured Pseudomonadota bacterium (assembly GCA_963752125.1). Lineage (GTDB taxonomy): Bacteria > Pseudomonadota > Gammaproteobacteria > Steroidobacterales > Steroidobacteraceae > 13-2-20CM-66-19. The sequence goes on from CAVVXG010000021.1 coordinate 12,225, forward strand.
TCACAAGCGGCACAGGTAATTTGAAGGCCCTCAGGTTGGCTTCAAAGGGTCAGAACAGCGGCGCGGATCGCCCCGACAATGGCCCCGGCGATCATGACCAGGATGGGCCCGACGGAGAGCCCATATCCAAGGCCGCGACTCTTCGGGTCTTTGACATAACTAGTGAAATAAACGAGCCGGCCAACCAGGTAGATCGCACCCAGGACCGCGGCGAGGTAGGCGCCGAAGTACTGAGCGAAAATGAGAATCGAGGGCACGAACATCACCAGGAGCTCGAGCGTGTTCATCTGCACGCGGAAATAGCGCTCGAACACCTCATTTCCGGTGGTCGCGGGCGCGGTGACCTTGTAAGTGCCGCGTGCCTTGCCGACCGCGTACAGGAAGAAGAAGAACTGCGTAAGCGCCAGAGCGATCACCAGGTGCACCAGTGGCATGAGACCCCCAAAACGAACGAACGATGGAACCTTCGCGAGCGCGGCAGCTTGGCCGGAACGCTCCGGTAGAATAAACGCGCACATGGAAAATGAGCTATGAGTGACAAGTTGAGAGGGTACGCGCACCGGGTGGACGTCGCGGTCGCACCCCAGACGGTCTGGAAGGCCTTGACCCAGACAGAGCACCTCGCCCGCTGGTGCTCTCCTGGAGCGGATATCCGGGCAAAGCCGGGTGGATTGTTTCGGGCGAGCGTGGACCGGATGGTGGAGTTGGAGGCCCATATCGATGTCTTCGACCCGGCCCGGCGGCTGCGGCTCATTTATCTCCCGTCCAAGGAATTGCCGGCCACGGAGGATGCGATCGTGGATGACTTCATTCTGGAGCCGGTTGTCCCGAGTCGCGCCGCTGGCGCTTCTGGGGATTCCCTCCGCTGCGCTCCGGTCAGCACGGGTACTATCGTGCGGCTGCTGGGCTCGGGTATTCCAAGCACGCTGGCATGGGATGCACAATACAAGCGGCTGCGCATGGGGTGGCAGGCCGCCATGACGCGATTGAAGGTGTTCGTCGAGAGGCAGATGAACATGACCGGCGAGGCGACATGACTGGGTTTTTGCTGCGCGCGCTGATCAGCGCGATCGGCCTTTGGATTGCGACTCGCTGGATTTCCGGCATTCGCATCGACGACCCCGGGACATTGGTTCTGGCCGGCGCCCTGTTGGGCATCATCAACGCCATCGTCAGGCCGATCGCGATCGTGCTCACGCTGCCGATCACCATCCTGACACTCGGCTTTTTCCTCCTGGTGGTGAACGCGGGCATGGTCGCGCTGGTCGCGGCCATTCTGCCCGGGTTCCACATCTACGGCGGCTTCTGGTCAGCCTTCGGGACGGCCCTCATCGTGTGGCTCACCGGCTGGATCGGCTCGTGGCTCATCGGGCCGCGCGGCAAAATCGACGTTTACGTGCGCAAGCTCTGAGGTCCTTGCTTTCGCGGGCACCGGTGAGGCCGGCAGCGAATTCTCGAAATAGACCACCGTCCGATTCGGGGGCGTGAGGCTCACCTTCATGGCGCGCAGCCGCTCGTAGATGGCCAGATTGATCGATTGCTGCGCGTCGGCGTAGGTGTTGAAGTCCGGCTTGATCGCATAAAACACCACCTCGAACTGCAGTGTGGTAGCGCCGTAGGTCAGGAAGTGACAGCGGTCGAAGCGTGTGTCCGCAGTGCCTTGGATGATTTCGCGAACCATCGCCGGGATGGCCGCCAGAGCGCCGGGATCGGTGTCATAGGCGACCCCGAATTGGAACAACGCGCGCCGCTCTCGCATGCGGCCATAGTTGCGCACACGGGATTTCAGAATATCGGTGTTGCCCATGATGATCTGCTCGCCCGAGAGGCTCCGCAGCCGCGTGCTTTTCACACCGATGTGTTCGACAGTGCCCTGACAGTCGCCGACGGTTAGGAAATCACCAATGCCGAACGGCTTGTCGAGCGCGATAGACATGGAAGCCAACAGATCGCTCAGCACCGTCTGCACGGCCAGTGCCACCGCGATACCGCCGATACCCAGGCCCGCCAGCAGCGGCTTGATCTCCACGCCGAGATTGTCGAGCGCCAGCAGCAACACCATCGCCCACACGATCAGCCCTGCGACAAACAGGATGACGTCCATGGAGCTCGTCAGTAACGCATCCAGGCCAGCGGAGGTCTTGCGGCGCAGGTCAATGGCATAACGCACGGCCGTCATCGACCAGACTCCCACCTGCGCCCAGAAGATGAGCACCATGCCGATGGTCAGGAATCGCTCGATCTGGGGCGTGAAGGCGAGATCGCGGGAAGCCAGATACAGCGCGACCGCCCAGAGGAACAGCCGGCTCGTGCGTTCGACGAGTAGCGCGGCGAGTCCGACCGCGTGTTGCGCATGAACCGCGCCGCCGGAGGAAGGCTGCGCCTCGGCCTCACTCCAGCGCCGCCGGCGCGCGCTGATGAGTCCCTTCATCAGGGGCAGGACAGTCAGCGTGACGAGGAATATCGCCAGCGCGAATGCCCAGGAGCGAAGATCATTCCCTAAAAATTCGATCTGCCAGAACTTCTCCCAGCTCGGCATGATTTGCTTACGCTCCCGCGATGACCGTTTGGAGCGCGCAACTTACCCGTTCGCGGGCGGCGCGGCCAGAAACCTACTCGGTAGCGTCCATCCCGAGCTCCTTGAGCTTGCGCGTCAGTGTGTTGCGACCCCAACCGAGTAGCTTGGCCGCCTCCTGGCGATGGCCCTGGGTGCGCTTGAGCGCGGCACGGATGAGCACTCGCTCGAACTCGGGCTGGGCCTCGTCCAGCAATGGGCTTCTGCCATTCATGGCGTGGCGGTCGGCCCAGCTCGCCAGCGCCCTGGCCCAGTCCGGATCCGCCGAGCCGACGGCGGTGACGCTCCCGAGCTCCGGCGGAAGATCCTCGACACCGACTTCCGTACCGGGAGCGAGAACCGACAGGCGCCGGCACAGATTCACCAGCTCACGCACATTGCCCGGCCAGGCATAGGAGCTGAGCCGTGCTTCGGCGTCCTTCGACAGTGACTTTGGCTCGACTCCGAGCTCATGCGCCGCCACCGTGAGGTAGTGCGCGAGCAGATCCGGGATGTCCTCGGAACGGGCGCGCAAGGGCGGCAGCTCAATGCGAATGACGTTCAGGCGGTGATATAAGTCCTCACGGAACAACCCGCGGGTCACACGCTCCTGCAAATTCTGGTGCGTCGCCGCGATGACACGCACGTCGACACGAATCGGCGTTTGGCCGCCGACGCGATAAAACTCGCCTTCCGCCAGAACCCGCAACAGCCGGGTCTGCAACGGTGTCGACATGTCACCGATCTCATCGAGGAACAAGGTGCCGCCGTCGGCTTGCTCGAAGCGACCGCGACGTTGCGAGTCGGCGCCGGTGAAGGCCCCCTTCTCGTGTCCAAACAATTCGGATTCGAGCAGGTCACCGGGAATCGCCGAGGTGTTGAGGGCGATAAACGGCTTGCCCGAGCGCGGGCTGTGATCATGCAGCGCTCGTGCGACTAACTCCTTGCCGGTACCGGATTCACCGGTGATGAGGACCGTTACACTGGAGCGTGCCAGACGCCCTATGGCGCGAAACACCTGTTGCATCGCCGGCGCGCGACCCAGAAGCTCGGGGATGCGCGGAGTGCCGGCGCCGTCACCGCTACCGGCGATGCTGGCATTGGCCGCACGCTTGACGAGAGCTACGGCCTGGTCGATGTCGAACGGCTTCGGCAGATATTCAAACGCGCCGCCCTCGTAGGCGGAGACCGCGCTTCCCAAGTCGGAGTGCGCGGTCATGACAATGACAGGCAGCGCCGGTCGCGTGTCGCGGATCTTCTTCAGCAACTCGAGGCCGGACTGTCCGGGCATGCGGATGTCCGTAATGAGCACGTCAGGCGACTCGCGACGCAGCGCCTCCAACGCCGGCTCTGCGGCTTCAAAGGCGCGCGGCGCCATTCCACCGTTGCGCAACGCGCGCTCCAATACCCAGCGAATGGACGCATCGTCGTCGACGAGCCAGACACGCAGACTCTGGCCGTTCATGTTGCTTCTCCGAGTGGCAATAACAGGGTGAAAAGCGTGCGGCCCGGCTCGCTTTCGAATTCGATCAGACCACCGTTGCGGGTGACCAGCTCCTGTGCGACCGCAAGTCCGAGACCGGTGCCGTTCGCCCGCCCCGTGACCAGGGGGTAGAAGATGCTCGAGCGCAGCTCATCCGGCACACCGGGGCCGTTATCTTGGATCTGGACGCTGGCCACCAGCCGATGCCGTGCGCTGCCGATGCTGACATTGGACAGAGCGCGGGTGCGCAATACGATCTTGCCCTTGTGCTCGGCCGGCTGTTGACTCACCGCCTGCAACGCGTTGCGCGCCACATTCAACAGCGCCTGGATCAACTGGTTGCGATCGAGCATTGCGTTTGGCAGGCTCGGGTCGTAGTCGCGCTCGACCACGATGCCGGCGCGCGCCTCGGCTCGCAGCAGGTGATAAACGTGCTCGCAGATCTCATGGACGTTGAAGTGCCCCTTTTGCGAAACACGATTCGGTCCCGCCATCGAATCGACGAGCGCCGCCAGGCGATCGGCCTCACCAATAATGACCTGCGTGTACTCCTTCAAGGACGCCTCATGCAGCTCGCGTTCCAACAGCTGAGCAGCGCCACGCAAGCCCCCGAGCGGGTTTTTGATCTCGTGTGCGAGCTGTTTGATCATCAGGCGGCTGCCATCGAGGCGTGCGAGCAGATCGTTCTCGCGCGAGATGCGCCTGCGTTGCGTCGTGTCGGCCAGCTCAAGCAACAGATGCGACCCGGTGATCTGCCCCTCGAGCGGCGTGATTGTCACATCAAGCGTGCGCAGGTCGCGCGGCGCTCCAAGCGGGCGTACCGTCAGCTCACGGTCCGCGAAACCTTCGCCGGTCTCGAGCGCTCTGCGCATGATTGCGACGAGGCCGTCAGAGTCCTGTAAAAAATCGCCGAACGGGCGGCCGCGCGCCTTGTTGAGGCTGAAGGCGAGCAGGTCCTGGGCGGCGACGTTCGCGTAGATCGCGCACATCTGCGCATCGAGCATGACGATGCCCGTCGAGAGCGCGTCAAGGAGATCCGTGGGATCGAAGTGCGAGAGGGCGGAAGGTGGACCGTATTCAGCGGTCACAGGCGAGCGCCTCTGTTATACCTATGCCGCTCGCGACACGCCGTCCGGTGCCGCTATCGAGTACCCGACCCGTCAGTGTTTGAAATTCGGATTCGCGGGGTTCAGCACCGAGGGCTGCAAGACTGTGAAAGTCACACTCTCGGACTGGCACACCACCTTGCCATTGAGGTCGCGTACCACCGCCTGCAACGTGTGTTGACCGCGGTCGATCGGGTTGATGGTGAAGGAGCCGCCCGAGCGCGGGAAGTTCGGAACCTGCGCGCCGTCCAGAAGCAGGGCAACCTGATCGCCGTTGCGCAGTGACGGGCTGACCTGCACCGCGGTCGCCACCGAGTAGGAGTTGGGGAAAGTCGCGTCGTTCGCAGGCGCGGTCACCAGGCAGCTCTGATAAGCGCTGGCGCTCTGCGACTGGGGGGCACCCTGCGATCCAGGCGTCGTCACGGGCGTAGGTTTGTAAGTCTGCGGTGCCGCTACGTGAACCTTTTCGGCATTTTCGTGCGGCTGGTCGCTGTAGTGAACGACACCGTTCTCGTCCACCCACCTGTACACCGTGGCCGCACACACAGTCAGGGATACGACCGACATTAAGGTAAACAGCATTGCGCGCATAGGAGCTGAGCATAGCCCCATGCGCGGCTCGGGGACAAAACCGGGCGGTCGTGTTCGTGATGCACGACCGCCCGCGCCTCGATCTTTCCCGCTGCCGACCTCTCCCCGCAGCGGGAGAGGCCGGTGTGCAGCTGCGAGAAGGCGATCTTCGGCGTCACGCTGTACCCATCAGCAGCTGTAGTACAGCTCGAGCTCCACCGGATGCGTCGACATGCGGAACCGCGTGATCTCCTGCATCTTCAGCCCCATGTAGGCGTCGATGACATCGTTGGTGAACACACCACCGCGGGTGAGGAACTCGCGATCCTTGTCGAGGTGCTCGAGAGCCATATCGAGCGAATGGCACACGGTAGGAATGTGTTTCGCTTCCTCGGGCTCGAGGTCGTACAGGTCCTTGTCCGCCGGATCGCCCGGGTGGATCTTGTTCTGGATGCCGTCGAGGCCGGCCATCATCATGGCGGCGAAGGCGAAGTAAGGATTCGCGATCGAATCCGGGAAGCGCACTTCGATGCGGCGCGCCTTCGGGTTGGATACGAAGGGGATACGAATCGACGCCGAGCGGTTGCGCGCGGAGTACGCGAGCATCACCGGTGCCTCGAACCCAGGTACCAGGCGCTTGTAGCTGTTGGTGCCGGGATTGGTGAAGGCGTTCAGCGCTTTGGCGTGCTTGATAATGCCGCCGATATAGTAGAGAGCGGTATCGGAAAGTCCGCCGTACTTGTCACCGGCGAACAGTGCTTTGCCGTCCTTCTGCAGGGACTGGTGGACGTGCATGCCGCTGCCGTTGTCGCCGACCAGGGGCTTCGGCATGAAGGTCGCGGTCTTGCCGTAGCCGTGGGCGACGTTGAGGATGGCGTACTTGAGGATCTGCACCTCATCGGCCTTCTTCACGAGCCCACCCGCGCCGACGCCGATTTCGCACTGGCCGCCGGTTGCCACTTCGTGGTGATGCACTTCGACCTTCAGGCCCATCTCTTCCAACGCCAGACACATGGCGGAACGGATGTCCTGGAAGGCGTCGACCGGGGGCACGGGGAAGTAGCCGCCCTTGACGGTCGGGCGGTGGCCCGTATTGCCATTCTCGTACTGCTTGGAGGAATTCCAGGCGCCCTGCACCGAGTCGATGTGGTACGAGCAGCCGTTCATATCATTGTTGAAAACCATGCTGTCGAAGATGAAGAACTCATTCTCCGGTCCGAACAGCGCGCCGTCGGCAATGCCCGTCGACTTGAGGTACGCCTCGGCACGCTTCGCCAGCGAGCGCGGATCGCGCTCGTAGCCCTGCATGGTGTTGGGCTCGATCACATCGCAGCGGATGTTGATCGTCGTTTCTTCGAAGAACGGATCGAGGACGGCGGTGCTCGCATCGAGCGCGAGAATCATGTCCGACTCGTTGATGCCCTTCCAACCTGCGATGGAGGAGCCGTCGAACATTTTGCCGTCGCGGAACAACTCCTCATCGACGAGGCGTGCCGGGATGGTCACGTGCTGCTCTTTGCCGCGCGTGTCCGTGAAGCGCAAGTCCGCGAACTTGACCTCTTTTTCTTTTATCAGTTTGATGACATCGGTGGGTGACATATCGCTCTCCGGAAAAGGGTGGTCCCGCCTTCGAAATCCCGCTTAGCTCGCGTGCGCACTTGACCCGTACTGTTCACGCTCAGCCGTGGCCTGGCGGAGCGCCGGTGATAGTGCAGGCAACGTGCCAACTTGATGGCCTACTCAAATCAAGAGCTTAGACGCACTGTGATCGTGCTTCGCACCCACATGGTGCACCAGGCTTGGGAATTGCACCATTTACGTGCCTTTGGCAGCCCCACTTTTGGAGCACCGCGGGCGCCGTCAGAGGCGCCGCGCCTGTTCTTGGTGCAGTATTGTCTATCTATAGACTTGTGGTATATTTAGTCCATATATGGACTTGTAGAGACTGGATCTTGTCATGAGCACGTCACTGCATCGGGATCATTCGAGGCAAGAAGCCCCAAAAGAGGCCGCCGCCGCGGGAGGTGCTGGCTTACGGGCGTTCGCGAAGATCGCCGAGCTCTGGCATTTGTCCATCGCGGAGCAGCTCGCCTTACTGGGCATCACCTCGCGCTCGACGTACTTCAAGTGGCGTAAGGAACCGCATCCAAAACTTCCGCGCGACACCCTCGAACGCCTCTCTTATCTCGTCGGCATCTATAAAGCCTTGCAGTTACTGCTCCCAGACACCCACGCCGCCGACGACTGGGTGCGCAGACCTAACAATGCGCCGCTGTTCGGCGGCAAATCCGCTCTCGAACGAATGCTCTCCGGGAATGTCGCGGATCTATACATCGTGCGACAGTACCTCGACGCGCAGCGCGGTTGAGGTTGTTTAAATGGCGACGCCCCTTCCGGACCTCGCGGTCAGCGAGGTGCGCTGGCAACCGTGCTGTCGAATCATCTCGAGCCGCTTTCCAACCATCCATCTTTTCGAGCGGGTGGCGAACCCCGCGGATTGGGAGGCGCTCTACTGGCTCGAATCGCTCACGAATCCACGCTTGCGTGACGAGGTGGGTGACATCGAGCTAGTGCCAGCGCAGGACCGTGTGTTTGGACCCGGAACCTCCGTCATCATGGCCGCGTTCACGCACCTGAATCCGCAAGGCAGCCGCTTTGCCGACGACACCTTTGGTGCCTTCTACGCAGCACTCAGTCTCGACACCTCGATCGCGGAGACACGCTTCCATCGCGAGATCTTCCTGAGTGCAACGCGCCAGGAGCCCACCGAGCTCGACATGCGCACTTACCTCTGTGACGTCGTGGCGAGCTTCCACGACATTCGCGGCAAACGGGAGCACCTGGCCGCGATATACGATCCTGACAGCTACGCTGCCTCGCAGAAATTCGGCCGCGCGTTGAGATTCTCGGGTTCGAACGGAATCGTATACGACAGTGTCCGCCACACCGGCGGCGAGTGCGTCGCGGTCTACCGTCCGCGGCTCATACAGAATTGTCGCCAGGGGACGCATTTGCGCTACGTATGGGACGGCACACGCATCAGCCACGTGTATGCGCTCCGGCTCATGGAGTCATGATCCGGCGGTATACTCGGCCGCTTTGACCTTTCAGACCCACTACAAGTGATGAGCATGAAAACCGCTGGCCCCTTGGGCACCGCGCCGCAAACGTTTCAGGAGCTGCTGTTCGCCCTGCAACGCTACTGGTCCGAGCTCGGCTGCGTGATCCTGCAGCCCTACGACATGGAAGTCGGTGCCGGCACCTTCCACACCGCGACTTTTCTGCGCGCCATCGGACCTGAGCCGTGGAGCGCTGCGTATGTGCAGCCGTCGCGGCGGCCGACCGACGGGCGCTATGGAGAGAATCCCTTCCGTCTGCAGCACTACTACCAGTACCAGGTGGTGATCAAACCGTCGCCGCTCGAGATTCTCGACCTTTATCTCGGAAGCCTGCGCGCGCTTGGGCTCGATCCACTGATTCACGATGTCCGTTTCGTCGAGGACAACTGGGAATCGCCGACGTTGGGTGCCTGGGGCTTGGGCTGGGAGGTATGGCTGAACGGCATGGAAATCACGCAGTTCACGTACTTCCAGCAAGTCGGCGGACTCGAGTGCCGGCCGGTAACCGGCGAGATCACGTACGGGCTCGAGCGACTCGCCATGTACCTGCAAGGCGTCGAGAGCATCTACGACATCGTCTGGACCGACGGTCCGCTCGGTCGCGTGACCTATCGTGACGTCTTTCACCAGAACGAGGTGGAGCAGTCGGCTTACAACTTCGAACACGCCGACGTGCCGACCTTGCTGCGTCACTTCGATGATCACGAGAAGGCCTGCAAGGATCTGCTGGCGGCCAAGCTCGCCTTGCCCGCGTACGAGCAGGTGATGAAGGCCTCGCATACCTTCAACTTGTTGGATGCGCGGCGCGCCATTTCGGTCACCGAGCGGCAGCGTTACATTTTTCGCGTTCGCGCACTCGCCAGTGGTGTGGCCAAGGTGTACTACGAAAGTCGTGAGGCGCTCGGGTTCCCGATGTTGAAACAGACGAAGCCGGTGCCCGCCGCAACCCCGGCCGCAGAGGGAGTGGCCTGACGATGGAGCATCATGATTTTCTGGTCGAGATCGGCACTGAGGAACTGCCGCCGAAGGCGCTGCGCGGATTGGAGGAGTCATTTGCGTCCGGTGTGCGCGCCGGGTTGGATAAGGCCGGGCTCGAACACGGCGATATCGTATCTTTTGCAACGCCGCGCCGACTCGCGGTGTTGGTACAGCGATTGGCCGCCCGCCAACCAGACCAGGATTTGAAGCGCAAGGGACCGCCGGTCACCGCGGCGTTCGATGCCAATGGTGCGCCCACCCGAGCGGCCGTCGCGTTCGCCGAGAGCTGCGGCACTCCTATCGATGGGTTGCAGCGGATTGCCGAAGGCAAGGGAACGTTTCTATTTTTTATCGGCGTAAAGCCGGGCGCGGCCGTGGGCGAGCTCATCCCGGGCATTGTCAAAGCGGCCTTGGATGCGTTGCCAATTCCGCGGCGCATGCATTGGGGCTCGAGTGAAGCGGAGTTCGTCCGTCCGGTTCACTGGATGCTCCTGTTGTATGGCAAGGATGTCGTGCCAGTCACCCTGCTCGATACGGGCGCGGGAGCCTTTACGCAGGGGCATCGCTTTCACGCCCCGAAACCCATCCACATCACCACGCCAGCGAGCTATGAGCGAGTCCTGCGAGAGCGTGGTTATGTGTTGGCCGATTTCTCCGCGCGGCGTGCACTCATCCGAGAGCGCGCGATGCAGGCGGCCAAGGAGCTTGGCGGGCGCGCATTGATCAGCGATGCGCTACTCGATGAGGTCACGGCGCTCGTTGAGTGGCCCGTCCCGATCGCTGGGCGTTTTGAGCAACGCTTTCTGACACTGCCGCGGGAAGTGCTCATTTCCACGCTGCAGGACCACCAGCGGTATTTTCCCGTCGAGGATGAGCACGGCAAGCTGCTTCCGTGCTTCATCACGATCAGCAACATTGAGAGCCGCGATCCGGACAAGGTCCGTGAGGGCAATGAGCGTGTGGTTCGCCCGCGGCTGGCGGACGCTGCGTTCTTTTGGGAGCAGGACCGGAAGCGGCCGCTCGCCTCTCTGCGCGACTCGTTGGATACGGTGACCTTTCACATCAAGCTCGGCTCGCTTGGTGACAAGACCAGACGCGTGCGCACGCTGGCTGGCGAGATCGCGGCTCTACGTGATGTGGGCGCTGGCCCTAACACAGAGCGAGCGGAAACCGAGCGCGCCGCGGAGCTGTGCAAGTGTGACCTTCTGACAGCGATGGTTGGGGAGTTCCCGGAACTCCAGGGGATCATGGGGACGTACTACGCGCTCGCTGACGGCGAGACGCCTGAGGTCGCTGTGGCGATTCGGGAGCACTACCTTCCGCGGGGCGCCGGCGATGGTCTCCCGGAAACCCATCCGGGGCTGGCGGTTGCCATCGCGGACAAGCTCGATACGCTGGCCGCGATTTTTGCGGTGGGTGAGAAGCCGACCGGGACCAAGGACCCGCTGGGTTTGCGGCGCGCTGCAATCGGGATATTGCGGACTCTCATTGAGACGCGACTCGATTTGGATTTGCGGCACTTCGTGCGACGCGCGCTCGAGCTGGCGCGTGTTGATATCGATAGGGTTGCGGCAGCCGCGGGTAAGCCCGTTGCGGGCCGTGCACCGCGGCAGCTGCGGACGGCTCAGTAAAGGACGCGGTCGCCGACGAGATCTATGGTTACATCATGGAGCGGCTGCGGGCTTACTACCTGGAGCGTGGCGCGACGGAGCCGACGATCGGCGCGGCTGCCATGACAACCGAAATGTTCGACGCGGTGTTGGCGAGCTCGCCAGTATCGCCGTTGGATTTCGATGTGCGGTTGAAGGCGCTGCGAGCCTTTCTCGAGCTTCCGGAGTCGGCAAGTCTCACTGCCGCCAACAAACGCATTGCCAACATTCTGCGTAAGTCGTGCAGGCGGCGCGGCGACGGCAACGACCGTCGACGTCGAGTCGTTGCGTGAGCCCGCCGAGATACGGCTGTTTGATGCCATGCGTGCGCTGCGCGACGCAGTGGCGACAGCGACGGCGCAGCGGGAGTACGCGAATGCCCTCGGGCGTCTGGCGCAGCTGCGCCCGGCGGTCGATGAGTTCTTCGATCAGGTTATGGTCATGGCTGAGGATCCGAAACTGAGGGCGAACAGGCTGGCCCTGCTGGCGCAGTTGCATGGACTGTTCGCGGGCGTGGCGGACTTGTCGCGTCTACCGGGCTGACGAGATGCAATTCATCGGCTCCGTCGTCTTCACGGCTTTCTTCTTTTTGTGGACGTTTTTCTACGCCATCTTCTTTGTCATCGCCTGCTGTTTTCTGCCGTTCCGGCATCGTTTCCGGCTGGCGCGGGTCTGGGGCCTGGTGCTGCTCACAGCGTTGAAGTGGTGCTGCCGGCTCGACCATCGGATCGAGGGTGCGGAAAACATCCCACGCGACAATCACATCGCGTTGTGGAAGCACTCGTCTTCGTGGGAGACGATCGCTATGGCAGTCGTGTTTCCCCGGCAGGTGTGGGTGCTCAAACGGGAGCTGCTGTGGATCCCTTTCGTGGGTTGGGGGATCCGGCAGCTTCATGCCATTGCGATCGACCGGAAGTCGGGACATTCGGCGGTGGGTCAGGTCGTGGAGCAGGGTAAGCAGCGGATTGCCGAGGGCGACTGGATCATGATCTTTCCGGAAGGGACTCGGATGCTTCCGGGGCAGACGCGGCGGTATGGGGTCAGTGGGACGCTGCTGGCTGCCGAGACCGGCCGGCTTATCGTGCCGGTGGCGCATAACGCAGGGGACTTTTGGCCGCGGCGTGGGTGGATGAAGAAGCCTGGGACGGTGCGGGTTGTTATTGGGGCGCCTATTGCGGCGCAGGGGCGGGACGTCAGAGAGGTCAACCGCGAAGTGCAGGAGTGGATTGAGGCCACGGTTGCGCGGCTGCACGAGACGCGGACTCCGCCGGCGGACGAGGGGTTGACCCAGCGGTCAGTGTAGCTCGGAATGTCTCATTAGAGCATCAATCTATTGGCAAGGCGCCAAATTTGATTCCGTAGTGAGACATTCGCACTGATCCTATTTCCGACGCGCCTCGCGAGCTGGGAGGGCTCGCGAGAGCGCTAGTTGGCGTCGGTTACACGTCGAGGTTAGCGACCGAGAGGGCGTTCTTCTCGATGAACTCGCGGCGGGGCTCTACTTGGTCACCCATCAACGTGGTGAAGACGTCATCAGCCGTGACGGCATCGTCGATCTTGACGCGCAGCAGGCGGCGGGAGTCGGGGTTGATGGTGGTGTCCCAGAGTTGCTCGGGGTTCATCTCGCCCAGACCTTTGTAGCGCTGGATCGTCTGGCCTTTGCGTGCCTGGTCGAGAAGCCACTTCATAGCTTCCTTGAACGAGCCGATCTCGAGGCGGTCTTCGCCACGGGTAACAAACGCGCCTTCGCCAATGAGGCCGGCGAGGGTGCGGGCCAGGTCGGTGATGCGTTGGTATTCGGCCGACTCGAAGAACTCGCGAGGTAGAAACTTCTGGCTCGGGGTGCCGTGCTCGGTGCGGTGAATGATCACGCGCGCTGCGTGGCCGTCATAGGCGCCGCGGACTTCGACGCGGTAGGTGCGAGTGCCATCGGCCAGTGCATTGAGACTCTGGTCGAGATGTTGGCTCCAGTCGCGCAACCAATCGGGACGATCAAAGTTCTCGGTCGTCACTTCCGGCATGTAGATGAGTTGCTCGAGGAGGCGATCGTCATAACGACGTGACCACCGTTTGATGATCGCCTGAACCTCCATGTACTTGTGCGCGAGGTTTTCGAGGCCTTGGCCTTGCAGCGGGGGCGCCTCGGAATTCACGTGCAGGGAGGAGTTCTCGAGCGCGGTTTGGAGCAACACGGAGTTGAGCTCGACATCGTCTTTGACGTACGACTCCTGTTTGCCGCGCTTCACTTTGTAGAGCGGCGGCTGTGCGATGTATATGTGCCCGTTCTCAATGAGCGCCGGAATCTGGCGATAGAAGAACGTCAATAACAAAGTGCGGATGTGTGACCCGTCGACGTCCGCGTCCGTCATGATGATGATGCGGTGATAGCGCAGCTTGGCGATGTCGAAGTCATCCTTGCCGATTCCGCAACCAAGGGCGGTGATAAGCGTGCCTACCTCGGCGGAAGAGAGCATCTTGTCGAAGCGAGCCCTCTCGACGTTGAGAATTTTGCCTTTGAGCGGAAGGATGGCCTGGGTGCGGCGGTCGCGGCCCTGTTTGGCTGAGCCGCCTGCCGAGTCACCCTCGACAATGAAGATCTCTGAGAGCGCCGGGTCCTTCTCCTGACAGTCGGCAAGCTTTCCGGGCAGGCCGGCAATGTCGAGCGCGCCTTTGCGGCGAGTCATCTCGCGAGCCTTGCGGGCGGCCTCACGGGCACGAGCCGCCTCCACAATCTTGGCGACAATGCCGCGGGCTTCCTGCGGATGCTCGAGAAGAAACTCGTGCAGCTTGTTGGCAACCGCGGTCTCAACGACACCTTTGACCTCGGACGAGACCAGCTTGTCTTTGGTCTGAGAGGAGAATTTCGGATCGGGGAGCTTCACGGACAGGATTGCCGTAAGACCCTCACGAGCATCATCACCGGTGGTCGGCACCTTCTCCTTCTTCGCCGACATTTCCTTCTCGATGTAGTCGTTCAGGGTGCGTGTCAGTGCCGTGCGGAAGCCAGCCAGGTGCGTACCGCCGTCCTTCTGCGGGATGTTGTTTGTGTAGCAGAACATGCTCTCCTGGTAGGAGTCGTTCCACTGCATCGCGACTTCCACAGTCATCGGACCTTCCTGGGTTTTGAACCAGAAGACCGAGTCATGGATCGCCACGCGAGCGCGGTTCAGGTACTTCACGAACGCCTGCAGGCCACCGGCATGCTCGAACACGTCCGACTTATTCTCGCGCTCGTCCACGAGCTCGATGCGCACGCCGGAGTTCAGAAACGACAACTCGCGGAGGCGCTTGGCCAGTATTTCGTACTCGAACTGGATATTAGTGAAGGTCTGAGCGCTGGGCTTGAAGCGGATGACGGTACCACGCTCGGTGGTTTCGCCCGTGATTGCGAGCGCCGCAACCGGCTCGCCGTGGCGGTACTCCTGCTTGTGGACCCTTCCGTCCCGATAGATCGTGAGTTGCAGGTACTCGGAGAGCGCGTTCACGACCGATACACCGACGCCGTGCAGGCCACCGGAAACCTTGTAGGAGCTGTCGTCGAACTTACCGCCCGCGTGCAGGATGGTCATGATGACCTCCGCGGCGGAGCGACCTTCCTCAGGATGGATATCCGTGGGGATTCCGCGGCCGTTGTCCGATACCGTCACGGACTCGTCGGCGTGGATGGTGACAATAATTCGGTCGCAATGACCCGCCAGAGATTCATCGATCGCGTTGTCGACGACCTCGAAAACCATATGGTGCAATCCAGACCCATCATCGGTGTCGCCGATGTACATTCCGGGTCGTTTTCGGACTGCGTCGAGCCCTTTCAAAACCTTGATTTTGCTGGAGTCGTAGACGTCGTCTGATGCCATGAAAAAGCTCGATCTTAGGATGGGACATTATATCGGATACCGGGCTACATAGCCCGGCTCCGCCTTCCTCCTGTTCCACTTGGAGCACCCAGTCGGGCGTGCCAAATAGGCGCAGATTGGGGTGGTAGCGGGGTCACCACCGGCGGTGACCGAGGCGCCAATCCGCTAGGTAAAGTGGGGGTCGCGGGGCCACCATTTCGGGGACCGTGACGGCGCAACCCGGTCGCGTTTCGCGCTGAGGATGGGTTTGTGCGACCCTCGCTGCGCCCTTCCCCACCTTCGCTCGGGACGCTCTATCCGGGCGTGCTGGAAAGCTCAAACCCAGAGGATGGGAGGCAAAGGTCACCTGAGACCGCCGGTCCCTTCATATGCCCATCTGCTGGGCTAAATGGGGTCAAAGCTGGATAATTTACAGTCAGCGACGCCGCATCCAGGTCGGATGCCGCGCTGGGTAGCATCCCGCGAACCGGATTGCAGCCCCTGTTCCACGCGGAACTCACGCCCAGCGTGCCAAGAATGTCAGCCCAGTGGCGAGGTTCCGCTTGCTCACCACCCACGCACCTCGGCCACCGGATGTGCTGGGTCAAGGTTCAGTCATTCGAGGGCGCGGATCGCGCCACCTGGGCCCGGGCCCTGTGCTGCACGGCGTCGCACGAATAAGGGGCTTCACCCTTCCCTGTTCCACGTGGAACATTCGCTCCGGTGCATCGAAGATCCCACCTGGGCCCAAGTGAGGTCCATTTACTCAAGTCGTGGACGCACAGCCAGAAGCTCAATGAGGTCGACGGACCCTGCCGCCCAAGCGCGACGACCGCGGGGTCCGAGTCCCATTGCGCACTGGACGGATTGCGCAATCCGAGCTGCATGCTTCTCTGCTCCACGTGGAACATTCAGTCAGACGAGCTGAAGAGGTCAGGTCCACCGGACGAGCAGGCAGTCCCGACCACCTGCCATCACGGGCACTTCCCACCCGCTCAACGACTTGGAGCCGTCTTGGTCATCCGGGAGACGCAGGGGCCGCGCAATCTGCGTCGCGGTCTATGCTCGACGGAGTCCCGCGAGCCCCGCTATATCCCCACCGTGTTCCACGTGAAACATTCGGTCGGCACGTCGAGAGGGCCCGGACGCAGGTTTACCGATATCTCAATGGGGGCTGCAAGGGCAAGCGCATCGCGCTTGCTCCATAGTCGGGTAGTAGCTCGGCCATCCGGGAGGCTGGGGCGACGCCAACCCACGTTACGCCCCGCGTTAGAGCGAGTCGCGGGAGGCTGCCTGCACCCTGCCCTGTTCCACGTGGAACACTCGGTCGGGCGTGCCGAACAGGTCAGATTCCGGATGCAGCGACGTCACGATCAGCTGCGACCGCAGGCGCCTGACCTGCTCAATGAATCGAGCCAAGTGCTTACCGTCTAGTTCTGCGGCGGGGTCGTCCAAGAGTAGCGAGGGCGTCGTCTGAGTCGTTTCCTGCACGAGATGGAGCTGCGCCAGTGTCATGGCGACCGCCACCAGCTTTTGCTGGCCGCGCGATAACACCTCTCGAGCGAGCCGTCCGTTCAACCGAATCATGAGGTCTGCTCGATGAGGACCGGGGTGGGTGAGGCGCCGCGCTTCATCTCGGGCCTTGGACGCGGCCAGCGCGTTAGCCAAAGTGACGTCTTGTGCCCAGCCGCGGAAGTAATGCAGTTCAGGCTCCAAGTCACTCAGTGCGACGACAGCCTCGCGCCAGTACGGCAGCAGGGCCTCGACAAACCGCTGGCGAGCATCCGAAATCAGCTCACCCAAGCGAGCGAGCTCCGGCTCCCATGCTTGCGTGCCAATCTGTCCCGGTGACTTCAGCGCTGCGTTGCGCTGCTTCAGAGCACGGGCGTACCGGATCCACCAGTCCGCAAACCGATGTTCCACGTGGAACACCCCCCAGTCCATCCATCGCCGCCTTCGGTTGCTTCCTTCCTCAAGCAGCTTGTGAATGCCAGGGTCGATGACCTGAATCGGAAAAGCCTCGGTGAGTTCTGTGAGCGCGCCCGCCGGCGCTCCGCTAATCCGCGCGATGGTCCCCTCGCGGCGGGACACCTGAACACCCAAGGTCTTCGTCCAAGGCCCGGCCGCGGGACGAAGCACACCAGAAGCCCCACTCGGCTCATCGACGCTAACGCCCGAGCGAGCCTCACCGGCATCAGGTGCCTCGCCCACCCGGCCGAACACCACGAGCTGACCCTCGCCGTGCCGGATCAATCTCTCGGAGTTTCGAGTTCTGAAGGAACGACCACGACCTAGAAGGAAAATCGCTTCCAGAAGAGACGTCTTGCCGGATCCATTACTGCCCCAAATGAGATTGAGGCCGGGATGAGCCGCCAATTGGGCGTGCTCAATGCAGCGGACATTGTCGACGACTACCTCAACGAGGCTCACACTGGCGACCAGGTTCTAATCATCACGAAACGGAACTGGGGGCACCGGACAAGCGTTCACCGCGACAGGTTTCTGCGACTTCTGCGTGTCGAGAACCGAACATTCCTCCAGCACCGAGCAGTAACAAACACGAAATTGCAGATCACTCATTGCCGCACTGATGGCCGAGTACTCGTCAGCCGAAAAGCTCGCCACCGGGAAATCCAGGTAATCCACCTCTTCCTTCGCGGCCAGTACGCGGCCAACGATGTACGACTCGTAGTATCTGGCGCGTCGCTTCGGATCAGATGATGCCAGCATCGCGGTAAGCAATTCCCGCCGGCTCCCGCGTGGCGTGCCTTTGTAGAACACCTCGAAGCTCTGGAGCTGCGCGGGTCCCACGCCCTGATTGATCACAACCAACCGGGCGTTGGGTGTGAAGTCTGGATTGAAGTTCGAAAACCCTGCGCTCACAAAAGCCCAGGTTTCCGCCTTAACCATCCTCTCGAGCACCCGGCCATGTTGAATGGTCAGGAACAACGAAACCAGCGACATAAACACGGCCGACACGGCCAAGATGATGTCGAGCCACCGGTGGCCCGTGTGGTGATGACGGTGCTGCTCAACGTCGGAGCCCAGATCTATGGCCATTTGCTAACCCGTCCTTAGCGTGCTGACACCCGCGACTGCCGAAAAGCTGCGGCCGTCCTCGCGCGCCTCATGGGACTCGGGCCGTGTGCTCCGCCCCACGCCAGCCGATAACTGCCGGCTGCGCGCTCGAGCTAGAGGCGCATGGGCATCACAACGTAGCGCGTATGCGTGACGCCCGGTGAATGGATCAGGCAGCTGCTGTTTGCGTCGGTCAGGCTGATCTCGACCTTCTCGGTGTCAATGGCGGCCAACGCATCGAGCAAGTAGTTCACGTTGAAGCCGATCTCGACTTCCTCGCCCTTGTACGCCACCTCGACCTGATCCTCGGCTTCTTCCTGCTCGGGGTTATGTGCTTGAATTACAAGCAAATCTGGTCGCGCGGTCAAACGGATACCGCGATATTTCTCGTTGGAGAGAATGGCAGTACGCTGCAATGAAGCACGAAGTGCCTCCCGGTCAGCCTCCACTTTCCGCGGCGGATTGGCCGGGATGACGCGCCCGTATTCCGGGAATCGGCCGTCAATCAGCTTAGAAGTAAACCGAATTTCGCCGATCTGGGCTCGAATGTGATTGGTCCCGATAGCCAACTCGATGGAAGAATCGGTCCCGAGAATACGCTGCAGCTCCAGAACGCCCTTGCGAGGCAAGATGACCTGGTGTTGCGAGCTCTTGCCAGGTTCCTTCAGGTCCATCTCGCAAACCGCCAAACGATGGCCATCAGTCGCGACAGCTCGCAGCAACTTGCCGTCCGTCTCAAGCAAAAGCCCGTTCAGGTAGTACCGGACATCTTGCTGCGCCATCGAGAAGTGGGTCTTGTCGATCAACCGCCGAAACTCCCCCTGCTCCAGGGTGAGAGTCTGCTGCGCGTTGATCTCCTCGATCACCGGGAAGTCGGTCGCTGGCAAACTCGACAGCGTGAACCGGCTGCGACCGCCGCGCACGGATACCCGCTCCCCTTCCGTACTCAGGGTGACGCTGGTCTTTTCCGGCAGTGATTTGAAGATATCGAGAAGCTTGCGGCCTGGGATGGTGACGTCCCCGGCTTGCTGCACGCTCACCTGCTTCGTGGCAACGAGCTCGACCTCGAGATCGGTGCCGGTGATGCTCAAGCGATTATCCCGCGCCGAGAGCAGGACATTCGCGAGCACCGGCATGGTCTGCCGCCGCTCGACAACGCCGATTACGCTCTGCAAGGGAGCGAGAAAGTCTTCGCGTGCCGCCGTTAGCTTCATATGAATTTCTCTCGGATCACTTTCTTAATCTTAATCTTCTTAAGTCTTAAAGATTAGTTATTGCAGTTATAGAGCGTCGTGATAACGGGGATAAGAATACTTATTCAAGGCGATCAAGACATTGCGTCACAAATTCTGCCACACAAATCACGGGATCACCTGACCAACACCTGTGTGTGGCCTGTGTGTAACTTTATCCCCGAACCTGCCCACAAGTAATCCACAGGGTGATGCACATCAACCTGCCAGGGTTCTCAACAGGTTTGAGTAGTCCTCGCCCACGCGCTGCTCGCTGTCGCGTAATTCCTTAATTCTCTTGCATGCGTGCAGTACCGTGGTGTGATCTCGGCCACCGAAGGCATCACCGATCTCCGGCAGGCTGTGGCTGGTGAGTTCCTTCGCAAGCGCCATCGCAACCTGGCGTGGGCGCGCGACTGAACGACTGCGGCGCTTCGAGAGCAAGTCCGCCATGCGGACCTTGTAATAGTCCGCCACCGTTTTTTGAATATTTTCGATGGTGACCAGCTTCGCTTGCAGTGACAGCAGGTCCTTGAGTGCTTCCTTCGTAAATTCCAGCGTAATCGGATGACCCGTGAAACGAGAGTTCGCGATGACCCGGCGCAATGCGCCTTCGAGTTCGCGGACGTTCGAACGGATGCGCTTCGCGATGAAGAACGCGACTTCCTCGGGCAGGACCGCATTGGCCACCTGCGCTTTGGTGATCAGGATCGCCACACACGTCTCAAGCTCTGGCGGCTCGATCGCCACGGTCAATCCCCAACCGAACCGCGACTTGAGTCGCTCCTCGAGTCCGTCAACTTCTTTCGGATAACGATCGCAGGTGAGAATGACCTGGTGCTGCCCTTCCAGCAATTCGTTGAAGGTGTGGAAGAACTCTTCCTGCGAACGTTCCTTGCCCGCGAAGAACTGAATGTCATCGATGAGGAGTGCATCCAGAGAGCGATACGCGGTCTTGAACTCGTTGATCGCGTTGTGCTGCAGAGCGCGCACCATGTCGCTCACGAACCGCTCTGAATGCACGTAGGCGACCCGTGCCTCGTTGTCGCGCTCTTTGATGAGATGCGCGATCGCGTGCATCAAATGTGTTTTACCGAGTCCGACGCCGCCGTATAGAAACAGTGGGTTGTAGGCGCGGCCGGGATTCTCAGCCACTTGCAAAGAGGCGGCCTTAGCGAGCTGATTGCTCTTGCCTTCCACGAAGCTCGTGAAGTGAGAGTCGGGATTAAGGCGTGCGCCCACAACGAGTCCCTCGGCGCGACGCGCGCGCACAGGCGCGGCGGCGGGCGCGACCGCGCTGCGCATGGGAGCGCTCCGCGATCCGACTTCCACCGTAATGATCGGCACGTCTCCCGTGCCTTCATCGCGCAAGAGCTCGCCAACCCGCGGCAACAGGTTTTCATTCACCCAATCGACGACGAATCGATTCGGTGCAAGCAGTTTCAGTGTGCCCGGGCCCTCAACGGCCTGTAGAGGACGCACCCACGTGTTGAACTGCTGCTCCGGGAGCTCGGCCTCCAAGGCTTGTATGCACCGAGCCCAAAGCGACGCTTCCACTCGCGTTGCCTCCGCAACCGCCGGAATAAGACCGAACGGGACCTAAGAAAGGGCTGCGGAGTCTATACCGATCCCCGCGTGTGCTGAAGACTAAAAAACGGTAAATCTATTGACGCCTTGGCGCTCAACGGTTTAGCCTTGCCGCCCTTTTTAGATCGGCCTGGATCGTCCTTTGGAGCCCCCGGTATGAAGCGTACTTATCAACCGAGCAAAGTGCGACGCGCGCGCACGCATGGGTTCCGTGCACGCATGGCCACGAAAAACGGCCGAAAGCTATTGGCACGGCGCCGCGCGAAGGGCCGCCGGAAGCTGATACCCTAATCAAAGACTCGAGAGTCTGGCTGACCAATGATCGCCGCAGCAGGCGAGCATTGGTCAGGCAGGCTCCTGGCCTCGATAGAAATCGGCTGTTCCCGTTAGGGACTGGCTTCATCTGCCGCAGGAGCTTTGATGCGAGGGCGGCTCACTCTTCCCGCGCAACGGCGCTTGCGGCGCAAGTCTGACTTCGAGGCCGCCTATGCTCGCGGACGGCGCTTTGGTAATGGATTCTTCGCGGTGACTGCGAAACCGAATGACATCGGCGCGCCGCGCCTGGGGTTGGCCGTCTCGGTCAAAAATGCCGGTAACTCGGTCGAGCGCAATCGTCTGCGGCGTACCATTCGCGAGTCTTTCCGGCTGCACCAGCACCAGCTTCCCGCTGTGGATCTCGTAGTGAGCGCCCGCGGCCAGGCACGCGATGCGGCCGGCGCCGAGCTTCGTGCAAGTCTCGGTTCACTGTGGAAGAAAGTGACAGAGCAATGCGCCACCTCGTCGCATTCCTGATTCGCATTTATCAGCGCTTCGTGAGCCCTCTCCTGGGTCCGCGTTGCCGCTTCTATCCTTCGTGCTCCAACTACGCTTTGCAGGCAGTGCTGGGCCTCGGAACGCTGCGCGGCACGTGGCTGACGCTGAAACGTCTGGCCCGCTGCCATCCGTGGCATCCCGGCGGCTACGATCCCGTGCCGCTCCATGACGCCGCCACCTGCACGCATCACGCCCATGAATAACAATCCACGCATTTATCTCTGGTTCGTACTCCTGGCGGTCGGGTATTTCAATTACCAGGCCTGGATGGCGGACTACGGTCCCAAACCGGGCGCGAATAGCATCTCCAGTGCACAGACCTCCAATGGCACACACAACACGGCCGGCGGCGCCAACGACCTGAGCAACCGGATCCCGCAAGCGTCCAACGCCGAGTCGCCGGGCACACCAGGTAACAAGCAACCCGCAACACAGTCGCCTGCCCCCGCGCTGCCTCCCACCGAGGCTGCAGTCACGGGCGCAACTGACACCGCTGCTACCTCGCAAACGATTCATGTCCATACAGACGTGCTGGATGTTGATATCAGCACACTGGGTGGGACGATTCAGAAAGCGGATTTGTTGCAATTCACAAAGGTGAAGGGTGAGTCGGCGCTGGTGCGCCTGCAGAACACCGATGATCCGACGACGCTGTTCGTGCTGCAGTCGGGTCTGGTCGGTCCCGGCGACGCGCCGTATCCCACGCACCTGGCAAACTGGACGACGCCCAGGACGCTCTATGACATCGACGGGTCGCAGGAGCTGCGCGTCCCTTTGACCTGGACAAACGACCACGGTGTCACTGTCACAAAGACGTACCTCTTCCATCGCGGTCTCTACAGCATCGAGCTCGAGTACGCCGTGCAAAACCACAGCGACATGCCGTGGCAAGCCGCCGAGTACGCGCAGTTCTTGCGCAATGATCCGCGCACCAAGAGCTCGATGTTCAATGTCGAGAGCCGTGCGTTCCACGGGCCAGCGCTCGACGACGGTACCAAGTATCGCAAGCTCGACATGGCGGCCGATTCCGAAGACAGTCATCTCTCCAGACAGGTGACCAGTGGATGGATCGCGGCCGTACAACATCAATTCGTGAGCGCGATCGTCCCACCGAAAGACAAGCCCAATCATGTGACCATGAGCATCGCCGGCGACCAGTATCTGCTGGCGACGACGGGACAGACGCACACTGTGGCGCCCGGCGCGACGGCGACTTTCAGCCAGACGCTGTACATCGGGCCGAAATTGCAGTCACAGCTGGAGAAGATCAGCCCGCGTCTGGATCGCGTCGCCGATTACGGGATGCTCACGATTCTGGCGCAGCCTCTGTTCAATGCGCTCGACTGGATTCATAAGGCCACGGGTAATTGGGGCGTGGCGATCATCGTCGTGACCTTCCTGCTGAAGCTGGTGTTCTATCCGCTCTCCGAGACGAGCGGGCGCTCGATGGCGAAAATGAAACTGCTCTCGCCGCGGATCAAGAACCTGCAGGAAACCTACAAGGACGACCGCGAGAAGCTCGGCCGCGCCATGATGGATCTGTACAAGCGCGAGAAGGTGAATCCGGCCAGCGGATGTTTGCCCATGATCATTCAGATCCCGGTGTTCTTCGCGTTCTACCAGGTGTTGCTCGAGAGCGTCGAGATGCGCCAGGCTCCATTCGCCCTGTGGATTCACGACCTGTCCGCGCGCGATCCGTACTTCATTCTGCCGGCGATCATGGCCGGCGCGATGTTGGTGCAGTACAAGCTGAATCCGACCTCCGCGGATCCCGTGCAGCAGAAAGTCTTCATGATTATGCCGCTGGTGATGTCGGTGACCTTCGCGTTCTTCCCGGCGGGCCTGGTGCTGTACTGGGTCACGAACACCATTCTGTCGATCGCGCAGCAATGGAACATCAACCGCCGCATTGCCGCGGCGGCGGCCAAGAAGAACTGACCTGGGCACGTAGCCCCCGACCCCTCTCTGCTGCCGCGCAGCACAGCCCCGGTGCGCGCCACGGACAAAACCGCGCTTTTTACCGGCGGAGTTACGGAGTAATGTCCGCTGAAAGCACCACAGCCGACCGCTAATTGCGCGACGTACTGGTGCACGAGGGCTAGGCGCCCCCGGCAAAAACCACGCTTTTTGCCCGGGGCGCGTAGCCCTCCGCCGAATTGAAGTGGGGCGCATGTCCGCTCAAAGCGCCGCAGGCGACTTTGAGCCCATGGAAAATGTATGACACGCATCGATACCATCGTGGCCGCGGCAACACCGCCTGGACGCGGCGGTGTCGGGATCGTGCGGGTCTCCGGCCCCAAGACGCCCGAGTTCGCAGCCATTGTGCTCGGGGAGCTGCCGGTGCCCCGGCGAGCGACTTTTGCCCGCTTCCTCGATGCGCGCCAGGAGCCCATCGACGCCGGGATCGCGCTGTTCTTTGCCGCGCCCCATTCGTACACCGGAGAGCACGTGCTCGAGCTGCAGGGCCATGGCGGACCGCTGGTGGTCGAGGCCTTGATTGCGCGCCTGCTAGAGCTCGGAGCGCGCCGCGCCAATCCCGGAGAGTTCACACAACGCGCTTTCCTCAATGACAAGCTGGACCTGGCGCAAGCCGAGGCGATCGCGGACATCATCGACGCTGGCTCGAAAGAGGCGGTGCGTGCGGCCATGCGCTCGTTGCAAGGCGAGTTTTCCAACATGGTCCGAGGGCTTACCGAGGCCATCATCGACCTGCGCACCTACGTTGAGGCCGCGATCGACTTTCCCGAGGAAGAAATCGACTTCCTCGCGGACCGCCAACTGTCAGAGCGGTTTCAAAAGGTGCGCGAGCACTTCGATGGGGTTGAGCAGAGCGCGCGCCAGGGACGCTTGCTTCGGGAGGGCATGACAGTCGTTATTGCCGGTCGTCCCAACGCAGGTAAATCAAGTCTCCTGAATCGTCTCGCCGGCTACGACGCCGCCATCGTTACTCCCATTCCCGGTACGACGCGCGACATCGTCCGCGAGCGAATCGACATCGACGGAATGCCATTGCATGTCCTCGACACCGCCGGCCTGCGGCAGGCCGCGCACGATGCGGTCGAAGCCGAAGGCATCCGGCGCGCGCAGGCAGAGATGCAGCGGGCCGACCGGCTTCTCTTTGTGATTGATGTGACCGACGATCCGTTGGGTCAGGCGTTCCACGAAGAACGGGAGCGCCTCCCAAACGATGTTCCGATCACGCTCGTATTCAACAAATGCGACCAGGCGATTGGTCTCCCGGTCGCTGACACAACCGCGGGGCCGCCGCGCGTGTTGTTGTCAGCCCTCACTGGCGAAGGCCTCAATGCCCTGCGTACCCACCTCAAGCTGTGCATGGGGTATCAGACCCTCGATGGCGGCACGGTTTCCGCTCGCCAGCGCCACCTCGACGCGCTCACGCGCGCGCGCCGGCATACCGAAGAAGCCGCCCAACAGTTACAGGAGCGCCGCGCCGGTGAGCTCGTTGCGGAAGAGCTCAGGGTGGCCCAGCAGGCTCTGAGCGAAATCACCGGCGAATTCACCAGCGATGATCTGTTGGGACGGATCTTCTCCAGCTTCTGCATCGGGAAATAGCCGCGCCGCGTTTCTGCGGAAACGCGAACTGTTAAATTCGTCGCATCAGCTCAATGGCGTGCGCCAGGCTAAGACCTGTCCGGCGTCTTGCTTTTGTCAGCGCGTACATAAGCGATCCGGCGGCCTTGTTTCTCATAGGCGTCCTCGATCAGCTCATCCGGGGTGCGAAACAAGTCGGTTCCCGCCAGCTTCAGCTCGGTCGCGAGGCGCTGCATGGCGTGTCGATGTGGTTCGAGCGTGCCGTCCGCGAGGATATGTGTGACGGGTACGCCCACTTTCTCCAGCTCCCGGGCTACGAGGAGGGTCCGGTGGCACTCGAGCGGGTCGCGCTCGGCGCACATCATGGCGATTCGGTGGTTCCGCATGCCGGCCAGCAGCCGTTCGAGGCCGCGGCGGAAGCACTCCGTCATGGCAAGTCGCGCGTAACTTACCCGCCCCTCTGCGTCGTAACACGAAGGGTCCTGGCTGCGCGCCCCGAGCTCCTCACCCAAAAACACGTAGCGGATGCTGGCCTCGGTCAGGGACGCCTGCAGCTTCTCCTTGCGAAATTGCGGATTGAAGCGGCTGTAGGGCGTGGAACGGACGTCGGCGAGCGCATCAATGCCGTGCTGCCGAAGAAGGCCCGCGAAACGATCGATCGGATGGTTGGAATGTCCGATGGTGTAGATCATGGTCGGGGTGGATCATACTCGCCTGATGAAGGCTCCTTTCGGACGCTCGGTGCCTGTGCCTGCGCGGGTGGGGGCGGCGCTCGGGCAATTGTTTGGCGAGGGGGTCGATCAGGTCCGGATCGTCGAGCACTCTCCATTCGTACGCCTGCACGGCCGCGCTGTTGCTACGACGCGCCGCCGGCGCATTTATCTGCGCGGCAGCGCTCACGATTTCTTCCAGAATCCGTGGCTGATGTTGCACGAGTACTGCCACGTGCTCAAACAATGGGAGCCGCGAACCCTCACTTTGCCACGCTACGTCCTGGAGTGGGTGCGGCGCGGGTATTGGAACAACCGGTTTGAGGTCGAGGCGCGCGAATTCGCTGATGCGAATCGCGAGCGGCTCCACCAGCTGCTATCCGGCGGACCTAAAGGCTAGAGGCTGCGCAGCCGGCTACGCGCCCCGGGCTAGGCGCCCCCGGCGACTTTCAGCCCATCAACCAAGCAGGGCTTCGCGGTCGTACAGTCGTCCGGCGATGAGGATCAACACGGTCGCGATCGCCAGGGACATGAGCACCGAAACAGCCAGGAGCGTTCCCGAGACCGGCTCGTCCCTGAGGAGACTCGTGACCAGAAAGTGCTGGCTCAACGATGGCACCATCATGAGCGGCACCGTGGGCCGCAGGCCGAGGATGCTTGCGAAAACCAGCGGCGAGGTTGGAACGATCAGAACCAAGCCCAGGTATGTCTGCGCCTCACGGTAGCTGCGCGTGAACGCCGCCACGATGGTCATCAACGCCGCCCCCAACGGCACCAGCGGCCAACAGAACAGAATGACCTTCGCAGCTACGAGCGGGCCGAAGTTTACGCTCATGCCGATCTGCTCGAGGCCGACGAAGCGCAACGCGATTTCAAACCCGACCACAGTGAGGCTCAGGGATAGTGTCATGTAGGCGCACGTTGCGAGGATCTTGCCGTAGATGAGTTGCGGGCGCGGCACTGGAACGGTGAGCAGCGCTTCCAGTGAGCCACGCTCGCGCTCACCCGCCGTCGTATCGATTGCGAGGTACATGCCGCCCATTAACGTGGTCACCAGGAGCAGGTAGCTGAGCATCCCCAGGAGCAGCACCGATCGGCTCGCAGGCGTGGAGACGTCAACGTCCTGTACGACGATAGGCGACAGGACCGTGGGGTCGATGCCTCGCGCCGTAATTCGCAGTCGCGCTATGAGTGCGCCATATTGCTCCAGCAGAAGCTTCACACGACTCAGGTTCCTGGAGTTGGACTGGTCGGAGGAGTCCGCATACAACTGCAACGGCGCCGGCTCGCCCCCTGCCAGTTGCTTCCCGAATTGATCGGTGATGACCAGGATCAGCGTCTCTCGATGCTGGCGAATGGCGGCGCGAGCGCCAGCGTCGTCCAGGGTGACCGGGGTGATGTTGACGCCATACTGATGAAGGAAGGCCAACAGATTGGGAGCGCGCTCCGTATGCGCGACCGCGAGCGGAATCGGCCGATCACTCTTTACCGTGTTCTGCTCGAGGCTCAATGACAGAGCCGCGGCAAACAACAGAGGCCCGAGCAAGGGTCCCAGAATGAGCGCGGAGAACAGCGTCCTGCGCTCGCGCAGGTTCTCACTGAACTCTTTCCGGAAGACAGTGAGGATCGCGCGTACCGAGACCGACCGCATCAACCTAACCCCTCACCGGTACCGATCAAGCGCACGAATGCATCTTCCAAAGTGCTCTCCCCAGTGCGCGCCCGAATCTCTTCCGGTGTGCCGCTCGCGACCACGGTGCCGTGGGCTATCACGACCACCTCATCGCACAGGGCACCGACTTCTTGCATCACGTGGCTGGAGAACAGCAGGCAGTGCCCCTCATCGCGCAATCGCATCAGCAACCGCCGCAACGTGCGCACCGCCATGACGTCCAGCCCGTTAGTCGGCTCATCGAGGAGCACGTTGCGAGGTCGATGGATGATGGCCCGTGCCAGCGCGGCCTTCACACGCTGTCCCTGCGAGAAGCCTTTTGCAATCCGATCGGCAAACTCGTCCATCTCCAGCAATGTGATGAGCTCTGCGGTACGCGCCTCGCGCTCGACGCGCGACAGTCCGTGCAGCGCGCCAAAGTAGAGAATATTTTCCCGCGCGGTGAGATTGGGATAGATCCCCGCACCGTGTGGTAGGACGCCCATGTGCCTGCGCGCTTCGAGCGGATCGCGGACAGCGCTGATACCGTTGACCAGAGCATCGCCTCCGTCCGGCTTCAGTACGGTGTAGAGAATGCGTAACGTCGTGGACTTACCCGCTCCGTTGGGACCCAACAGTCCCGTGATCTTGCCGTCGCGGGCGCACAGGCTCACGTCGCGAACGGCGGTGATCGCGCCGAACGTCTTTCCCAGGCTCGTTGCCTCGATCACGCGAATGCTCCCATCACGGCGCTGGCCCGTTCAGCGAGATGAAGAAAGGCCTCGGCTTGTCATTGTTCGTGCACGATACGTCGAGCCCCGTCACGGAGGCACGCTCGATAAACTGTTGCATGACGCGATCCATGCAGGGGGCGGCAATCTGCCCGTGGCCGAAGTCCTTCAGGACGATGTGCAGGCTGTTGGTAAGACCGCGTCGGGCTTGCTCCGCATAGGCCGGCGGTGTGACTGGATCGTCGCTTCCGGACATGAGCAGAGTGGGGGCGTTGGAATGCAGCGGGGCGTGAAAGTCGGGATCGATGGGACCTCGCGGCCAGATTTTGCACACCGCGAGCAAGCCGTCCAGCTGCGCGGTGCCTATGAATGTGTTGGCCAGCGCCGCCCGGTCCGCGGCTTTCGGATCATAAAAGGCAATGTCTTCCGTGCACGTGACGGTGTCATTCATGCCGGCCGCCACGACGTCGGTGTATGACCGGCTCAACAGGAGAAACTGCGCGGCCAGAAGCGAGAAGTCATTGGATACGCGTGTCTGGTGCAACAAGAGCGGCAGCAGCGCAGCCGCCTCTGCCGAATAGATGGATAGACGCAGGACGGTAGCCAGGTGGTATTCGGTGAGCTCGAAGTGGGTGGCCTGGCCGGTCAGGGGATCGGTGGTATTCACCGGTACCGAGTGGCTACGCAGGGTGGCCAGCAGTGAGTGATAGTCCTGCTGCGGATCCGCGAAGTGGCCGCGGCACTCGGGCTCGCGTGCGCAGCGGGCAAGAATTCGCTCGAGCGAGTGCTCCGCATCCAGTGCCATCGCGCTACCCAATATGAGTTGGGCTGGCACGACTCCGTCGAGGATCAGGCTGCGGGTTCGTTGTGGGAAGCGGCGCAGGTACTGTTGGGCGACCCGGGTGCCATAGGAGACGCCGTAGAGGTTGATTTGTTGGTAACCGAGCGCTTGCCGGAGGCGGTCGAGATCGTTGACGGCAATACTGGTGGTGTATTGCCGCACGTCGGCCTTTAGGCTCAACTGCGCAAGACAGCGGCGCGTTTCGTCTGCTATGGCGCTGTCACTTGCCGCGAGCAGGTCGGTTTCCGCATTGTCCGGGCAATCGAGCGGATTCGATTTTCCAGTCCCGCGCTGATCGAGGAGCACGATGTCGCGATCGCGGTGGATCCGGACAAAGACGGGCGCCACCATGGCGTAGAACGTGGTGGCCGCCATACCGGGGCCTCCGGCCAGCACGAAGAGCGGGTCCGGTTTTTTACGGCTGTTGATGGCGGCAATGCGGGCGAACCGCAAGCGAATCTGCCGACCCGTGGGTTTGGTCGGGTCCTCTGCCACGGTGAGCTCGCCACATTGGGCGGCAGCAACGGCCAGGCGCTGCGGATCCTCCAGCTCACAAGGGGAGAGTCGCGGGGCACCGGGCGCGGAACCGTCATCGGCACCGATCGCGTTCGCCGCCATACCGGCCGCACTCGCGCCAATGGCTATGCCGGAAGCCAGGATTATCGAGCCAAGTACGGCGAAGCTGAGCCGCCGCGGGGTGGAATGCATCCTCGGATAGCGCGAATTCGGCTTCGGTGGCTTCACGGCGTCGAAGGATAAGGTAAAGCTATTGGGTTTGTTCGTGAGCCGTGTCGCCCTACAATACGGTATGCGTTTTGCCTTGCCTTATGACGTGATTGTCATTGGCGGAGGTCATGCCGGCACCGAAGCCGCGCTGGCCGCCGCTCGCATGGGCGCGCGTACGCTTTTGCTCACCCAGAGCATCGAGACCCTGGGGCAGATGAGCTGCAATCCCGCGGTGGGCGGCATCGGGAAGGGCCACCTCGTTCGCGAAATCGATGCGCTCGGGGGCGCCATGGCGCGCGCCACCGATCGGGCGGGTATCCAGTTCCGTACGCTCAACGCCAGCAAGGGGCCGGCTGTCCGCGCCACCCGCGCCCAGGCGGACCGCCAGCTTTATCGCCAAGCGATTCGCTCGATTCTCGAGAATCAGCCCAATCTCACCCTCTTCCAGCAGGAAGCGGCCGATCTGATCGTCGTGGGAGAGCGGGTCAAGGGTGTCGTCACGGTGACGGGGATTACCTTCGAAGCCCCCGCTGTGGTCCTCACCGTCGGGACGTTTCTCGGCGGACGCATTCACGTCGGCCTCGACAACTATCAGGGCGGCCGCGCGGGCGACCCTCCATCGAACAAGCTGGCTACCCGCTTACGGGAGCTGGCGCTGCGCGTTGGCCGACTCAAAACCGGAACGCCGCCCCGAATCGATGGACGCTCGCTCGACTTCTCTGTCATGGCGGCGCAGCCGGGTGACGAGCCCACACCCGTGTTTTCGTATCTCGGGCGGGCTAATGAGCACCCAGCTCAGGTGAATTGTTTCATTACAAAGACAAACGAACGGACTCACGAGATCATCCGCGCCGCGACAGATCGCTCCCCCATGTTTACCGGCGTGATCGAGGGAGTGGGTCCCCGCTATTGCCCCTCGGTCGAGGACAAGATCGTTCGCTTTGCCGACAAAGTCTCGCACCAGATTTTTGTCGAGCCCGAAGGGCTCAACACCCACGAGATCTACCCCAACGGCATCTCCACGAGCTTGCCGTTCGACGTGCAGTACGAGTTCGTGCGCACGATTCATGGATTCGAGAATGCCCACCTCACCAGACCGGGCTACGCGATTGAGTACGACTACTTCGATCCGCGCGATCTGCGCCCTTCACTGGAGACCCGCGCCATTCAGGGGTTGTTCTTCGCTGGCCAGATCAATGGTACGACCGGTTACGAAGAGGCCGCGGCACAGGGGATGGTCGCCGGGATCAATGCCACTCTCGCCCTCAAAGGGCGCGAGGCGTGGCTGCCGAAGCGAAGCGAGGGCTACATCGGCGTCCTCATCGACGATCTGGTCACGCGCGGCACGCGCGAGCCCTACCGTATGTTCACGAGCCGCGCCGAGCATAGGCTCCTACTTCGTGAGGACAATGCCGACCTGCGCCTCACGCCGCTGGGACGCGAACTGGGCCTGGTGGATGACGAGCGCTGGCGCTTGTTCGAAGCGAAGCGGCGCCTCTCCGACCTCGAAGTTGGGAGACTGGAAAGCGTACGCATCCGGCCGGGCGAGATTCCGGAAGAATGGGCCCGGAATATCCTGGGTGGCCCCTTGGGGCGCGATGCTACCGCGCTCGAATTGCTCCGCAGGCCCGAGGTGAGCTACGACGCGCTCGTTGAGATCGCGGGCATGCCGGAGTGGATGAAGAAAGCAGTTGGCGCGACTGCGCTGGAGGCTGGCGATGGCGACTCGGACGACCGCCTTCCCGCTCAAATCCGTGCGCAGGTTGAGGTGCGGGCGAAGTATGCCGGCTACATCGAGCGCCAGGAGGATGAGATCGAGCGCCAGCGGCGCAATGAGGAGACCCGCCTTCCCGAGGATCTCGACTACACGCAGGTCGCAGGTCTGTCGCACGAGGTGCGCCAGAAGCTTTTCGAGGCTCGCCCGGCGACCATCGGGTTGGCCAGTCGCCTGCCAGGCATGACGCCGGCGGCGGTCTCTATTCTCCTCGTGCATTTGAAGAAGCGCGCCCACCGCGCGCGCGCCTGGGTCGCATGAGCAAATTCACCGAGCAACTCCAACACGGTTGGGACGCCAACGACTCTTTGGTGTGCGTGGGTCTTGACCCCGAGATCGAGCGCTTCCCCGCGCACCTTGCCGCCAGCGCATCGCCGATTTTTCAATTCAACAAGTCGATCATCGACGCCACGGCCGATCTGGTGTGCGCGTACAAGCCCCAGTTCGCCCACTACGCCGCCTACGAGGCGGAAGACCAGCTCGAGCGCACGATCGACTATATCCATCGCACCTACCCGGCAATCCCGGTGATCCTCGACTCGAAGCGGGGCGATGTGGGCAATACGGCCGAGCGCTACGCCATCGAGGCGTTCGAGCGATATCACGCCGACGCCGTCACCGTGAACCCCTACTTGGGCGGGGACTCGCTCGAGCCTTTTCTGAAGTACGAAGACAAAGGCGTCATCGTTCTGTGCCGCACGTCCAATCCGGGTGCCCGAGATTTGCAGGATCTGGAAGTCGGCGGTCGGCGCCTGTTTCATATCGTCGCGGACTACGCCGCACGCAATTGGAATTCACGCGGCAACTGCTTGCTGGTCGTGGGCGCCACGTATCCGCGCGAGTTGGCTGAAGTCCGCGAGATCGTAGGCGAGATGCCGCTGTTGGTACCGGGAGTGGGCGCGCAGGGCGGCGATGTCGCACAAGCTGTCCAAAACGGCCAAACCGCCCGCGGAGGCGGGCTCATCGTCAGCTCATCACGAGGCATCCTGTATGCCTCCTCGGACGAAAACTTCGCCTCAGCGGCACGCGACGCGACCCTAAAGCTACGTGATCAGATCAATGCCAGCCGGCACCGGGTGCGATGAGGGATGGAGACATCGAACGCGGACGCAAGACGCCACGCACGTTCTAACGCAGGGATCGTCATCGAGGTCGATTCAGCCTGATGGGGTCGCGCACAGCGCATCGCGGTGACAGCAGCGGCTGGCTGCGAGTCTATGCCGTGGCGATCGTACTAATGCCTTTGGCATTCGCCGCTTGTTCGCGGAACCCCGACACCAATGGTTCCAACACGGCGGAAACGGCGACAACCAACACGCGGCACCCCACGGCCATTTTACTCCGCGGCGTCGGCCCGGACCCGGACTCTCTCGATCCGCAACGAGCTCGCTCCGTTGAGGCACAAACCATCCTCCGCGACCTGTGCGAGGGCCTTACGACGCTCGACAAGACCGCAGCGGTCGCCCCCGGCGTCGCGAGCGAATGGTCGATGAGCCCGGACGGCAAAACGTACACCTTCAAGCTGCGGCCCGAGGCGCGCTGGTCCAATGGCGATCGCGTCGTGGCGGAGGATTTTGTGGCGGCGTTGCGCCGCCTCGTCGATCCCGCGACCGCCTCCAGCTATGCGCAGGTGATTGACATTGTTGTCAACGCCGGAGAGGTCATCGCGGGCAAGAAGCCGCCAGAGGCGCTCGGGGTGTCCGCGCCCGATCAGGCCACCGTCGTAGTCCAGCTCACTAATCCGGCTCCGTATCTGCCGGGCTTGTTAGCCCACCCGAGCACCTGTCCGGTGCATCGGCCGACGCTGGCTGCTCACGGCGACTCCTTCGCGCGCCCCGGTGTCGCGGTGTCGGATGGCGCCTTCGTGTTGCGGGAGTGGGTGCAGAACTCCCATATCACGGCGACACGGAATCATTACTACTGGAATGACTCGCGTACGCGCCTCGAAGCGGTCAAATATCTGCTCATCGCCGATGAAAACGCCGAGCTCACGCGTTATCGCGCGGATGAACTGCACGTCACCGCGGTCGTCCCGCGCGGCCAGTTCGATTGGATCAAGGCGAATCTGGCTCGCGAGCTGCATGTTTCACCCCAACTCAACACCTATTTCTACGGATTCAACCTACGCCGCGCCCCCTTCAAGGACCGTCCCGGCTTGCGGCGCGCGTTATCACTCGTGATCGAGAGGGAGCAGCTCACGCGGCTAGTCCTTCGCGTGGGCGAGCTCCCCGCCTACGGCTGGGTGCCACCGGAAATCAACAACTATACCCCGCAATCCTTCGACTATAAGAACACGCCTCTCGATGATCGTATTGCCGAAGCGCGCCGGCTCTACCAGGAAGCCGGCTACTCGCGGTCCAACCCGCTACGCGTGGAGCTCCGTTATAACACTGGAGAAGGACATACCAAGATCGCCGTGGTGATCGCCTCTATGTGGAGGGAAGCACTCGGTGTGCAGGTGCAGCTCACCGCGGTGGAATTCAAAGCGCTCCTGCAAGACATCGACCGCGGCGATGTGGAGCTCTTCCGCTCCAGCTGGGTCGGCGACTACAACGACGCCTACACCTTCCTGCAGTACCTGAAGAGCGATTTCGGGATCAACCTACCCCACTACAACAATCCCGCCTACGACACCCTGCTGATCCGCGCGGCCGCCGAAGTCGACCCCGCCAAACGCCGCGGCCTGCTCGAAGAGGCCGAGCGCTTGATGCTACACGACACCCCGTTGATGCCTATCTACTTCTACGTCAACAAACACCTGGTCAAGCCCGAAGTCGACGGTTGGTACGACAACGTCATGAACGTCACCTACAGCAAGGACCTCGGCCTCGTCTTCCGCACCACACCCTGAAGAGTGCGGCTTGCGCTACGCGGGATCAAACAGCAAGCACACCGTCAGCACGATCGAGGCCAACAGGAGCAGGGCAGCCGGGAAAGGCGTTCGGTAACCTTCCTCTCGTATCTTCCGGTGCAATTCAGAGAACGTCATCATCAGCCCGCCCTTCGGCCCCCGCGGACTCATGTAGAGCATCACAGCCAACCAGACGTAGTTGAGTGCAAAAAGCGCACGATGCTTATGTTGCGGCCAGATCGCTATGGCACTCAGCGCCGCAGCGCCGCCAATAATCGCCAACCACAAACCACGACTAACCGCCCGCTCCGCCTCGAGCGCTCGCGCCGACTTGATGACTCGCACTGGTCGTCCCCTGACCTCGAGGTTCCTTGGGCTCGAGCGACCAATATCGTACTAGGGAAGCCACGCAATCCGCGACGCTCATCCGCGCATACAGTGTTCCCTTGAACAAGGAGCGTCTGAGTAAAAAATTCTTCCCGGGGGCTGGCGCTGTAGGGAACAGCGCCAGAGCCTACATGGGCGCGACGCATGCGTCGCGCGGGTTGGCCGGGGGCGCCCAGCCCGCGAGGGACAACACCGGATCAGAAGCAGGCGACTGCCTGCGCCTTGGACTTGCGGCGTCCCCCGGGAAGGACTTTTTACTCAGATGCTCCGCCCGAACGCGTGAGCACCGAACACATGAGCACAGCTCACTTGCGGTGCCGAAACTCCGACCCCCGCCCACCAACCGACGGAAACCTCGCAACTGACGTCATCTCGTGCCCCTCCTCATCCTCCTCCCGCATCTCCCCCTTGCGCCTCATCCCCTCCCCCGTCAGATCATGCACAAACCGCCCATACCAGTTGTGTATGTCATGCTCCCGCACAGCCAACAACATCTGCTCGTGCCGCTGGCGCCGCTCACTCAACGGCATGTTGAGCGCCGTCTGCAGCGCAAACGCCATCCCGCGCTTGTCGTAAGGATTCACCTGCAACGCCCCGCTCAACTCCGGCGCCGCCCCCGCCATCGGCGACAGAATCAACACTCCCGGATCATCCGGATCCTGCGCGGCGACAAACTCCTTAGCCACGAGATTCATGCCATCGCGCACCGGCGTAACCCAGCCCACTTTGGCCGCGCGCAAGAACCCCATCAGGGTCGTATGAGTATAGTTACGATTCAAATAGCGAATCGGCGTCCAATCGGCCTCCGCGAAATGCCCGTTCAAACGCCCGGCCGCCGCCTCGAGCGCATGCCGGATCTCGCCGTAAGCATGCACATCGCCGCGCGACAACGGCGCGATCTGCAGGAAAGTGACCCGACCGCGATTTTCCGGGAAAGTGTCGAGGAAATGCTCGAAGGCCGCGAACCGCTCCGTGAGTCCCTTGCTGTAGTCGAGCCGATCGACTCCAATAATGAGCCGGCGCCCCTGCAAACTCGCGATCATCCGCTGTACTTTCTCTTGCGACAGCGACGCTGCCGCCGCGGCCGAGACCGCCTCCACATCGACACCGATCGGATATACCCCGACCCGAACGGTACGTCCGCCAATTTCGAGCAGACTTTTTTGTCCCGACAGCCGCGCTTCAGGATGCTCCACGCACGATAGAAACGAGCGCAGATCGTCGTCAGTCTGAAATCCGATCAGATCGTACTGGCACAGATCACGGACGAGCTCGGCGTAGTTCGGCAGAACTCGCAACACCTGCCGGTGCGGGAAGGGAATGTGGAGGAAAAAGCCGATTGGCCCGCGAAATTGCAATTGCCGCAAATAGCGCCCGAGCGGAATCAGCTGATAGTCATGTATCCAAACCGCGTCATCGGGGCGCAACAGCTTCAGCAACTGTCGCGCGAATTGCGCGTTGACGGCGTGGTAGGCGTGAAACTGCGCTTCCTCGTGTGTGAAGCGATCCGGGAAGTAGTGGAAAATCGGCCACAGCGTGCTGTTGCAGTAGCCGTTGTAGTAAGCGTCGAACTCGGCGGGCTTCAGGTCGATGGTGGCGAAGCTGACGTTGCCTCTGACCAGCACCTCAGGCTCCGTGCCAGGCTCTTCAACGGTCTCCCCGCTCCAACCGAACCAAACTCCGCCCGTATTTTGCAGGGCCGCGAGTACTCCGACCGCAAGTCCCCCCGGCGCGGCGCCGCGCCGAGGCAATGAAATCCGATTCGAAACGCAGACGAGACGCGTCACGCACCTCTCCTTCCCCCACAATCGAATTGAACGCCCCGCCTGCGCGGAGGTTCCCCGGGGGAGAGGTCAGCGTGTATGCACCCACCCCATGGCGGGGCGAAAGCGCAACTCCCGCGCTGGACCGCTGCCCATCTCGATAGGCAGGAGCGTGAAGCCGCTATCCGTGAGGAAATGCCGTACCAGCGTGACAGCAGCGTCGCACACCATCCCCGCCATCGGATGATCCTCGATATGGGCGAAGATGCGCGCCTGGAGATTGCGTGCCGCGGGCGCGGCCTCACGCATCGCTTCCACGCAGCGATCGAGCAGCAGTAGCTCGGTCGCCAGGGTCGTGTCGGTCATGTCGGCCGGCTTGGAGACGCGCACGACGCAACGAAGGTGCAGTAGCGCGCCTGCCTCCTCCACGGCGTCATAAATACAGATCGCGATCGCGGAATACAGCTCGGCAACAAGAACCGCATCCTCACTGGTGACCTCGAAACGGTCCGGCGCGACAATAATTTCCGGCTGGGGCACGATCATCCGATGTTGTATACCGTCACGCGGCCATTAGATGTGACTTCCGCGTGTGCAAACCTTGAACTGCTGCACGCTGCTGAGAAGCGCCTAGGATATGCCAAGACGTTGCGCCGCAGGAGAAAACATAAAACAGCGGTGCCCTTCTTAATCGGAACCAGGATCAGACCAGGCTCAATCTGACCAAGCCCAACCTGACCAGGTGGGTCAACGCGCCGACACTGCGCGTCCGCCCCTGAACAGTCTGCGTCACTCGTGTCGGCGTTCCGCGTCACCTAACACAGTTGGGCGGATCGGCCCGGTACGAGATGGAGCGACGCCCGGTGCGCCACCGGCGGCACAACATCGAGGGGTCGGGAACGCGGGAGCCTGACTGGCCTATGATCGCCGTAGCGAGGCCGACCCCCAGCGAGCATATTTCGGCGATCGTTTCCCGCGCATAGTCAATGCTATGTAAGGGAAACGATCGCCGAAAGATGCCGCTGGGGGTCGGCCGCAGTAGGCGATCATGGGCCAGTCAGGCTCCGAGTGGAAACCCGCGCTGGGGCGCGCTAGGCTGGTCCACAGAAGCCGCTGCACACGGGTCCAAGCCCCAGCGCCAATGCCGCGGGACGCAGTTTCTGGCGTACGCTTCCAGGCTCGGGATGCCCCGGCAAGTACTAAGGGGAAGGGCATGGCTACCGCGCGTCATCTGCTCGATCACAAGGGTCGGGCCGTTTTCTCGATCGAACCCGACGAGCCGGTGCTGGAGGCTATCCGGCTCATGGCTGAGCATCACGTCGGCGCACTTCTCGTCATGCAGGGGGAGGAGCTCTTGGGCATCCTTTCGGAGCGGGATTACGCCCGCAAGGTGATCCTCAAGGGCCGCTCGTCCGCGGACACGCCGGTATCGCAGATCATGAGCTCGCCCGTGGTGACCGTGTCATTGAGCAACAGTGTGCAGGAGTGCATGCAGCTGATGACCGCCCGCCGCGTGCGCCATCTACCAGTGGTGGAAGGCGGGAAGGTGGTCGGCATGGTGTCGATCGGCGATCTGGTCAAGGCCGTGATGGAGGAGCAGCAGCACACCATCGAGCAACTGGAGAGCTATATCCACCACTGACACCTTCGGGGGATGCCGAGGCTACTTGCGCCAGAATGTGGGCGTAAAGAGCACGATCACACTGAAGATCTCGAGCCGGCCGAGCAACATGGCGATCGTGCACACCCAGGTTTGGAACGGCGTCAGGGAGTGGTAGTTGCGTACCGGGCCGACTGTGCCCAGCCCGTGCGCGGTGTTGTTGATTGCCGCTACGATCGCGCTGAACGAGGAATCGAAGTCCAAGCCAGACATGAGCAACGCGAAGGTGAGCAGGGCGACGGTCATGAAGTAGAGAAAAATGAAACCCAGAATTGCATCGGCCACGCGATCGGGAATCACCCGGCCGCCGATGCGCACGGAGGCCATGGCGCTGGGATGGACTAGTAGCTTCAGCTCACGCCCCGCCTGCCGGGCCAGTAGCAGTGTACGGAACATTTTGATGCCGCCGCCGGTCGATCCGGTGCTGCAGACGATGCAGGATAGAAACAACATCCAGATCGGCGCAAACACCGGCCAGGTGGAGTAGTCCTGGGTCACGAAGCCCGTGGTGGTCGCCATGGACACAACATTGAACGCCGCGTGACGCAGCGAGGTGAGAAACCCGGGATAGACGCCCTGCCAGGTCAGCAGCCCGGCGATCGCCAGTACGCTTGCCGCAAGTAGAACGAAGCTCGCCTTGGATTCAGGATCGTGCTTGTACGGCTGCAGCGACAGCCGACGCAGCGCGATGAAATGGCGCGCGAAGTTCAGCGACGAGACAAACATGAGCACGATCAACACCAGCTCGATCGCCGGCGAGTTGAAATAGGCGATGCTGGCATCGTGCGTCGAGAAGCCGCCGAGCCCGACGACGGAGAAGGCATGGCAGATCGCATCGAACCAGGACATGCCGCATATTCGCAAACTGGCGATGGCCACGGCGGTAAGGGTGGCGTACACGATCCACAGCGACTTCGCCGTCTCGGTGATGCGCGGCGCGAGTTTTTCATCCTTGATGGGCCCGGGCGCCTCGGCCTTGTAGAGCTGCATGCCGCCGACCCCGAGCAGAGGAAGTATGGCAAGCGCCATGACGATGATGCCGAGACCGCCGAACCAATGCAGGCTACTGCGCCAGAAGTTCAAGGACGGCGGCAGGTGATCAAGGCCGGTGAGCACCGTGGACCCGGTGGTCGTCAGTCCCGACATCGTCTCGAAGAACGCGCGCGTAAAACTCAGATTCGGCAGCGCCAGCAACAGCGGCACGGTCGCGGACGCCGACATCAACACCCACACCAGGGTGACCAGGAGAAAGCCGTCACGAGGCTTCAGCTCGCGCCGGAAGCGCAGCGTTGCGAGCGCGATGAGCAGTCCGAACCCGGAATTGACCGCACCGGCAATGAAGAAGTCGAACCACAGTCCATCGCCCATGAGGACGGAACAGCCGATCGGCAGCAGATAGGCGACGCCGAAGACCGCCAGTAGCAACCCTAGAACGTGCGCGACCCCAAGCACGGCGCCTCAGCGCTCCTACCGCGACGTCCGCAGGAACAGCTTCTCGACGACTTCGAGGTGCCTGCGATCGGAGAGGAAGAGAATGACGTGGTCGTCCGACTGCACGACCGTGTCGTGGTGGGCCATGATGACCTGGTCGCCGCGCACAATAGCCCCGATGAGGGTGCCTTCGGGCAACTCGATCTGACCAACCGTTTTGCCGACGACGCGCGAGCTCGTTGCATCGCCATGCACGACCGCCTCCAGGGCTTCGGCCGCGCCGCGCCGTAGCGAATGCACGCGCACCACATCGCCGCGGCGCACATGCGCCAGAAGTGAGCCGATAGTGACCGTTTGTGGAGAGATCGCCACATCGATGCTGCCGCTCTCCATGAGCTCGGTGTAGGACGGCTTGTTGATGAGCGCCATCACTTTGTGGGCGCCCAATCGCTTGGCTAGCATGGCCGAGAGAATGTTGGCCTCCTCGGAATTCGTCATTGCCGCAAAGACGTCGGCGCTGTCGATGTTCTCCTCGATGAGCAACTCTTCGTCGGCCGCGTCGCCGTTCAAGACGATCGCGTGCTCGAGGAGCTCGGAAACCTTGCGCGCGCGACGCGTATCGCGCTCGATGAGCTTCACCTGGTTGGTTTTCTCGAGCGCCTTGGCGAGCCGGAAGCCGATGTTGCCGCCGCCGGCGATGACAACCCGCTTCACCGGATCATCTTGTTTGCGCATCTCGTTCATCACGCGGCGGATGTCATTGCTGGCCGCGAGAAAGAACACCTCGTCACCGTCTTCGACGACCGTATCCCCTTGCGGGCTGACGCTTCTGCCATTGCGATAGATAGCGACCACGCGTGAGTCGAGCTTACGCAGGTGTTGCGGCAGCTCCCGCAAGCAGTGCCCGACCAACTGTCCGCCACTGAGCGCCCGGACTCCGACGAGACGCACCTTGCCGTCCGCGAACTCGAGCACCTGCAGCGCGCCAGGATAACGCACCAGCCGCTCGACGTAGTCGGTGACGAGTTGCTCGGGGCTGATGAACACGTCGACCGACAGCGCTCCTTCCGTGAACAGCTGCGGCCGGCTCGTGTAATCGGCCGAGCGGATACGGGCAATCTTGGTCGGGGTGCGGAACAGCGTGTAAGCCACTTCGCACGCCATCATGTTGACTTCATCGCTGTTGGTAAGCGCCACGATGATGTCGGCTTCGGCGGCCCCGGCGGCCTCCAACACCGAGGGATACGAGGCGTTACCCGTCACCGTGCGGATATCGAGACGATCCTGCAGATCGCGTAGGACTTCCTCGTCGATGTCGACGACGGTGACCTCGTTCGCCTCCTCGCGCGAGAGGTGATGAGCTGCCGTCCGGCCGACTTGGCCGGCGCCGAGGATGACGATTTTCATCTACACCGGCTCGAGGTATTCGGCCATAAGCCACTTCGTACCCTGGCTTTCGAAGCTCACCTGGACCCGAGCGTGAGACCCGTTGCCTTCGACGTTGAGGATGACACCTTCACCGAACTTGCCGTGGCGCACCCGACCGCCCAGCCTCACGCCGGCGACCGCGGGCTCCTCGGGGCGGAAACGGCCCGCGGTGATCGGGCGGGCGACCTGGATGCGGGGGCGAATCTCCTCGATGAGCTCTTCCGGGGTCTCCTTGATGAAACGCGACGGCGCGCCGTAACTGTCCACTCCGTGAAGGCGGCGCTGCTCGGCGAAGGTGAGGAACAGCTGTTTCATGGCTCGCGTCATACCAACATAACACAACCGCCGCTCTTCCTCGAGGCCGTCGAGGTCGTTGAGCGAG
The DNA here is from genome assembly GCA_963752125.1 of uncultured Pseudomonadota bacterium. Lineage (GTDB taxonomy): Bacteria > Pseudomonadota > Gammaproteobacteria > Steroidobacterales > Steroidobacteraceae > 13-2-20CM-66-19. Next base: position 54,117 of record CAVVXG010000021.1, read on the forward strand.
CGTTGATGCGGGAAGAGGCCGTCCTCCATTCCGCACAGGAACACCATGGGGAATTCCAGGCCTTTTGCCGTATGCAGGGTCATCATCTGGACGCAGTCCTCCCAGGCCCCGGCCTGTCCTTCGCCGGACTCGAGCACCGCATGGGCGAGGAAGGACTCCAGTGGTGGCAGCGGTGTCTCGCCCTCGGCGCCTTCAGGCGTAAATCCCCGCGCGGCGCTCACCAGCTCATCGAGGTTCTCCACGCGAGCCTCGCCGCGATCGCCACGGGATACGCCAGCTTTCTCGCGCCTGTAGAAGTCGATCAAACCGCTTCCTTGCAGGACGTGATCCACTTGTTCGTGCAGCGGTAGCTCGCGCACGTCGTGGGTGAGCCGCTCGATCAGTGACATGAAGCCATGCAGCGCCTGCGATGCCTTCGGACCCAGCGCATCACCGATGCAAGCCGCGGCAGCGTCCCAGAGGGTCGAGCCCGCACCCTTTGCGTGCTCACGGATGGCATCGAGACTCTTTGCGCCGATGCCGCGCGTAGGCAGGTTGACGACCCGCTCGAACGAAGCATCGTCGTTGCGGTTGGAAATGAGGCGCAGGTACGCCAGCGCGTCCTTGATTTCAGCGCGCTCGAAGAACCGCAGACCGCCGTATACCTTGTACGGAATACGGCCGGAAATGAATGCCTCTTCAAACACTCGCGACTGCGCGTTGGAGCGATAGAGAATTGCGATCTCACGCCGGCTGCCGCCGTGGGCGACCCAGTCACGGATCCGGTGACTGACGAATTCCGCCTCATCGCGCTCGTTGAACGCAGCGTAGAGCCGGATCGGATCACCCTGTGCGCCGCTCGTCCACAGATTCTTGCCGAGGCGGCCCGAGTTGTGCGAGATCAGTCCGTTGGCGGCCGCGAGGATCGCGCCGGTCGAGCGATAGTTCTGCTCCAGGCGGCACAGCACAGCGGTCGGGTAGTCGCGGCGGAACTGGTGAAGATTCTCCACTCGCGCGCCGCGCCAGCGGTAGATCGACTGGTCGTCGTCACCGACCGCGAACGGATAGCCTTCAGTTCCTACCAGCAACTTCATCCAGCCATATTGGATGGCGTTGGTGTCCTGGAACTCATCGATCAACACATGGCGGAAACGCCGGCGGTAATGAGCGAGCAGCTCGGGATTGTCCCGCCACAACTCGAAGGCTCGCAGCAGCAGCTCGGCGAAATCGACCACGCCGGCTTTCGCACACGCCTCTTCGTAGAGGGCGTAGAGCCGGATGAACTGCGCGGTGGTGGGGTCGTTGCCGTCCTTGATGCCTTTCGGGCGCCGTCCCTCATCCTTGTGCGAGTTGATGAACGCCTGCACTTCGCGCGGCACCCAGCGCTGCTCATCGAGATTCTGCGCCTTGAGCAGCTTCTTGATCAGACGTTGTTGGTCCTCGGAATCGAGGATCTGAAAGCCCTGCACCAGCCCCGCTTCGCGCCAGTGCATGCGTAGCAGCCGGTGCGCGATTCCATGGAAGGTGCCGATCCACAGCGCGCCACCGGGCATACCAAGCAGCTGCTCGACGCGGCCACGCATTTCTCCGGCGGCCTTGTTCGTGAACGTCACTGCCAGAATGCCGTGCGGCGAGGCTCCCTCTGCCTGGATGACCCATGCAATGCGGTGGGTGAGTACTCGGGTCTTGCCGCTTCCCGCGCCGGCCAGGACCAAAACCGGCCCCAAAGGGGCCGTCACAGCGGCCCGCTGGGCGTCGTTCAGGGGGCTGAGAATGGGGGTCAAATCCATGGGGGGGCGAATTCTACGTCGGTCGCTACGCCTTCGGCATGTTTTCCTCTGCGAAGCGCAGCAGAGCGACTGCAAAGCTAAGCAGTACTGGCCCGATCACCAGCCCGAGGATGCCGAACGAGGCAGCCCCGCCGATGGCGCCGGCGAAAATGGCAAGCGTTGACACCTCGGCTTGTTGCGCCGTGAGCACGGGCCGAAGCACGTTCTCCACAACCCACATCGCCGCAAGCCAGATGGCCATGAAAATCGCCGCCCCCCAGCGGCCCGCGATCATCAAGTAGATCACTGCCGGGATCAGCACGACGGCGGCGCCGGCGGGCAGGAATGCGGCGATGGTGGCGAGTACGCCGAAAACGATGGGTGAGGGCAGCCCGACGATCGCAAACCCGATACCGACAAAAACGCCTTGAATGAGCGCGGTCACCGTGGAGCCGAATACGACGGCCCGGGTGACGTCAGCAAGGTACTTCAAAAGTTGCGCGCGGCGCACCGGCTCGATAGGGATGAGGCGGGTCAGCGAGCGCAGCATGGAGCGGCCGTCCTGCAGGAAGAAGAATAGCAGGAACAACATCATGACAAAGCCGACCAGGGTTCCAAAAACTCCCAGAGCGACTGTGCCTCCCATGCTGGCGGCCGATTTCAACACGCTCTGCGCGCCCTCGGTGAGCCAACCCTGGACCTGCTCGGCAGTGACTGGCGCGTTTTCCCGGGCCCAACGCACGGCGCTGCCGATGACGGAAATGCCCTCCAGGCGCTGCAGGACCTCGGAGTACGACAGCAGCGAATGGCCCCTCAGGTAGTTGAGGAGGACGGCGACCTGCCCGGCGAAGGCGATGGCCAGCATGGCCAGCGGTGCCATGACGAAAAACGGTGTAAGTCCCGTCAAAATGCCGGCGGATAGCGCCTTACGGCCCTTCAGTTTGCGGGCCAGACGCTCTTGCAATGGCAGCAACATGAAGGCCAGGACGGCGGCCCACCCCAGTGCGGCCACGAGGGGCTCCAGCACCTTCATGAGCAGATACCCCATGATCAGCACCGTCGCGATCACGAAGCTGCGGCGATAGACGGATGAAAACATGGGCACCTGCGCGCATGAGGCTCGTAGCTGCGCAGGTTACCTCAGAAGTTCCCGCACCACCGGGCCCAACTCATCCACGGTCGTGGGCTTAAGAACGACGGCGCGCACCCCTAGGGCGGTGGCGCGGCTCACGTCTGTCTCATCCGCATGCCCGGTAAGAATCGCGACCCGCGCGTCCGGAGAGCTCGCCAGCACCTCTTGTGCGAAGTCCAGGCCACTTGCCCCGGGCATCGACAGGTCCGTCAGCACCAGGGCGAACTTCGCCGGATCGCTGCGGAAGGCCCGCAGTGCCTCGGCCGCGGCCGTGAATCCAAAGGGCTCGAAGCCCAGGCGCCGCAACAGGCGGCTGACGAGGAAGACCAAAGGCTCGTCATCGTCGAGATAGAGGACACCGCAACGGCGCTCCTGCGCCGGTCCGGTCCGCACACTCATCGATCGGCGGCGCGAGCGGTGAATTGCGACTGTGAAAAGCGGTGCACAAACTCCTCGTCCGTGAGACTGGTGAGGAAGGCGATGAGGTCGGCCTGTTGCTGCATATCAAGCTTCACCCGCGGTAGGCGCGGATCGTAACGGATCGCGCGCTCTCCGAGGCTGAAATAATGATCGAGCACCGCGGCAAGTGTAGGAAAGCGACCGTCGTGCATGTACGGCGCCGTCAGCGCGACATTGCGCAGCGTCGGCACGCGCATCGGTCCCGCGCCAGTGCCGTTATCCGCAAAAGCGGGTTTGCCAGTCGCGCCTTCGCTGTCGCGCCAGGTGCCCGTGAAGTTGAATCCGGAGTGACAGCTCGAGCAGCCTGCGCTGGGCGAAAAAAACACCGCCATGCCGCGTTTGGCGGCTGCGGACAACGCCGTATGGTCACCCTGAAAGACGTAGCGGTCGAAGGGCGAATCACCTGAAATCAATGTGCGCTCGAATGCTGCGATCGCCTTGATGAGGTGGTCGAGAGTGACCTCGTGCCGCTCAGGAAAGGCTGCGGCGAATGCCGCGGCGTACGTGGGGTCTTCAGCAAGCCGCGTTGTTACCGACTCCTCGCGACCCAGCACTCCCAACTCCACTGGATGCGTGTTGAGCAGCGGCTCGTGCATCTGCGACTCCAGAGTGCCGGGCTCTGGTTTTGTCCAACCGAAGCTGATGTTGTACGCCACGTTGACGAGTGCCATCGCGCCGCGAGGCAACGCATCACCGAGTGCGCCGATCGCGACCGGGTTACCGTCAGTGAACGAGAGTTTCGGCTCATGACAAGTAGCGCAACTGTAGCGCCCGGTGATCGAGAGCCGGGTCTCGAAGAAAAGGCGACGCCCGAGCGTCACCTTTGCCTCGCTCATGGGATTGTCGGCGGGTACGGCCGGCGTTGGGAAGCCGCGCGGTAGGTGCCAGAGGTAAGCTTCCGAGGGCGCTGCCGGCCTCTGCGCCAGGGCGAGGATCGGCAGCGCTATGGTGTAGCAGAGAACGGCTCGGACGAGCCTGCCATTCACCGCCAGCTGGAGGCTGCTCCCGCACGGGTGAGCGAAGCGGTTTGGCTTGCGATTTGCGCTCGCTCCTGCACCCATTTGTCCAGGGCATCGATCGCAGTGGCGTCGGCGCTCCCCGCGGTCGCCCCTCTTTGAGTGCTGATCCAACCTTTCATGGCCGCGAGCAGCTTGTCAGCAAGCGTCCGGTTGGCGGCAAACAGATCCAGGTAGGCCTGCTGTGCGTCGGAGACGCGGTTCAGACCGAGGAACGCCTCGCCGCGATACTCCAGTGCCTCGGGATATCCCGGATGAAGCGTCAGCGCGCGTTCGTAGGCCTGGAGAGCGACATCGTAATGACCGAGCTTGCGATTCGTGTAGCCCACGTAGTTCCAGGCTTCGTGCATGTTGGGATCGAGCTTCACGGCCTGTGTGAAGCTCGTCAGCGCCGAGCTGTAGTACTCCTGGGCTTCATGAAGCGCTTTGTCCTTCTTTTTCGCGTCCGTGGCCTCGTTCGCGGACGTCTGATATTTGTCGGCTTTGCGCACGTCACCTATTCCGTGGTTGTACGCGTTCTTCGCCTGGTCCTGCGGCGATTCCGACCGCGCGGGCGGCGGAGTCGACATGGGTGAGCCACCGGCCGCCCAGGCTGTGGGCAACGCCAATACGAGTATGCAAGCGGATAGAGGCAAATGATGACGCATGAGGGCACTCCTAGCCTTCAGTGAACGCAAGATCGCTATGCTGCGGCTCGCGCCGAGCCAAACGCAACTGTCGCCTGCGTGCGCCGCGTTCCGCGGGAACGCCGTTGAGCGCTCCCGTGCCATTCACCAACGATCGCGCAACTCGCGCAGCTTCGTAAACACGGTACGCGCGTCGGGATCGTCACCGATGTCGGGAAACGCCTCGCGCAGCCGGGCGACGACTGTCGGATTCTTGAGACGAAAAAAGGTGTTGATTCCCTTCTCCTGCCGCAATGTCGTGACGGTGGTGGATGCAGGCGCCTGATGGCGCGCCTCATCCAACAGACTCTTCGCATTCGCGTTGTCCGGCTCGCGATCCAGAGTGAATTCCAGATTGCGCGCGAGATATTCGTGTCCGGGGAATATTCGCGTGGTGTCGGGAAGCCGTGCGAGTTGCGTCACGAACGTGTCGTATAGCAGCGCGGGGTCGCCTCCGCTATGACAGTTTCCCGCGCCGGCGTTGAACAATGTGTCGCCGCAAAACAGAGCGGGTTGCTCGTCGTGACCGAGAACGCAGATGTGGGCTTTGGTATGCCCAGGGGTGTCCATGCATTCGAGCACGACAGTGCGTCCCACCTTGATCACGTCGCCTTTCCCCAGGCCGCGGTCAACCCCGCCGATACCGCTCGCGGCTCCTGCGTGCGCGAGTACTTTTGCGCCTGTCGCGCCGACGAGTCCCGCGTTGCCGCCCGTATGGTCGAGGTGTTCGTGGGTATTGAGGATCTGGGTGATTTCCCAGCCTTTCTGCCGCGCCGCATCCAGACACAGGCTCCACTCCAGGGGATCCACCGCCAGGGCCTCTCCGGTTTCGGGGCAGGCAATGAGATAGTGGAAGTTCCGGCCAGGGTTCGCGGACCAGATTCGCTCGATCAACATATTGATATCCCCTCGAGGGTCACCCCGGTAAATTGTGGCGCTGCTGCAACGTACCCTGAACCGCGCCAACGCGCCATAATGAGTGCCAGGAGAGGCTCTTGGATGCCGCGCCGCTACGGATGAAACCCCTCACGAGCGAGGTCCTATGACGCATACCTTTCTGTTCGAGCCAGGAATTTGGATGGCGTCCGGCACCTTCTGGCGCGGCGATGGCGAGCCCATGGAGGCCCAGGGTCGCACCGAGATCACCCATCGCGACCCTTGCTGGCTCTTGGCCGGCACCCTCAAAGTGCTGGGCTCGCCCCCTGTTGAGTTCGTCAACGCCTACCGCATCGAGCCGCCCCGCCAGGGGGCCACCATGAAATGGACCTCCGAGAACGCCACGCTCGGCAAGCTGCACGGCACCTATTCTGTCGTAGGCACCAGCATCATCTGCGTATTTCGTTGTCATGATTCCAATTATCACGGCGCCGAGCATTTCGAGCAGCTCGACACCAACAGCTACCGCAGTGCCGGCGTGCTGTTTCTGGAGGACCGTGCGCTGTCCTCCTGGCAAATGACCTGGCGACGCCAGCAGTAGCATCAACACTCGTCAAGGAGCGCGAACTGCATGCTCGAAGTACGCCGCAGTCTCGATCGGGGCTATGCGGATCACGGCGGATTGAAGTCATATCATACGTTTTCATTCGGCGACTACTACGATCCTGTATTCGAGGACTTCGGCCCCCTGCGCGTGATCAACGAGGATCGTATCAAGCCGGGCAAGGGTTATGATCGGCGCCCCGCGGGAGCCTCTGACTGCGATGTCGAGATTCTCACTTATGTGCTGGCGGGCGAGCTCGAGCACACAGACTCTTTAGGGAACGCTGCCGTGCTGCGAGCGGGAGACGTGCAACGCTGGAGCGTGAGCGCGGGCGCCACCCAGAGCGAAACCAACCCATCGCCATCACAGGATGCGCATCTACTACAGATTTGGATCAAGGCTCGCTCCACTGGCCTGGCGCCCGGCTATGAGTGGAAAGCTTCCGCGCCGGATGAGAAACGCGGCCGGCTACGACTCCTTGTTTCCGCTACCGGTGAGGCGGGCTCGGTGCGCATTCAGCAGGACGCCTGCATTTACGCCGGCTTTTTCAATGCCACGGCGCGTGTCGAGTTCGATGTCGCCAAGGGAAGACGTGCCTACGCCCACGTGGCCAGCGGCTCGATAGCGGTGAATGAAACGCGCCTCAACGCGGGAGACGGCGTGAAAATCACCCGGGCCGGCCGCTATGCCTTGCAGAGCGGCCGCGACGCCGAAGTGCTGATGTTTGATCTTCCGTGAGTTAAAACTGCGCGTAGCGCATCACATAGTGATCGACGAGCAGTGCTGCGAACAGCCACATCAGGTAGGTTACGGAAAACTTGAATACCCGCATGGGAAGCTCCTGGCGAGCGGTGATTTTCAGGGCGAGCGCGTAGTACAGGAAAATCACGTTCAGCACGAGCGCGACGGCCAGGTAGAGCAGGCCACTCATGTGTGTGAGAAACGGCATCAACGTTACGACAAACAGCAATACCGTGTACAACAGAACATGGAGCCGCGTGTAAGCGACGCCGTGCGTCACCGGCAGCATTGGAATCCCGGCACGGGCGTAGTCATCGCGACGCGCAATTGCCAGCGCCCAGAAATGCGGCGGCGTCCAGATGAAGATAATGAGGAAGAGCAACAGTGCGTTAGGGTCGATGGTGTTGGTCACTGCCGCCCAGCCGAGCACCGGCGGAGCGGCGCCGGCCGCGCCACCGATGACAATATTTTGTGACGTCGCCCGCTTGAGCCACACCGTGTAGATAACGGCGTAACCGATGAGCGATAGAAACGTCAGCGCGGCGGTCAGCAGATTGACGAGAAACGAGAGTATCGCCATCGCCGTTATGCCCAGTACGGCGGCAAAGACGAGAGCCTTGCGCTCGGTCAGTCGGCCCGTTGGGAGTGGCCGTGCCTGGGTCCGCGCCATCTGCTCATCAATGCGGCGGTCGAGGACATGGTTGATCGTTGCGGCGCAGGCCGAAGCCAGAGCGATTCCCAGGTTTCCCCACACCAGCGCATCGAGGGGCGGCCAGCCGGGACTGGCGAGCAGAGTCCCGACGATCGCGGTGAATACAATGAGCGCGACGACCTTGGGTTTGGTCAACTCCAGATAGCGCCGCCAGACAGGTGGCGCTGCCGATGCGAGTTCCGTTGTCGTCGCCACGGTATTAAAAGGGCAGGCTGAGTGCGAGGACGCGCAGCGTAGCAGATCGAGCCATACCGCTCATCGCACGCTGACCCTGCGGACCAAAGCGAGCGTTGCCAGCAGCAATAATGCTGCACCGGCCGTATGGGCTGTCGTTAAACGCAACGGGAAAGCTTTCAGCACCATTGAGATGCCAATGGTGAGCTGCAGGGCAAGCGCCCCCAGCACTGCGTAGGCCGCGGGAAGTGCGTTAGGCAGCGACTTCCGTAGCACGATAAAGAGGGATGCGGCACCGAGCGTAAGCGTCGCCACAATCGCACCTAACCGGTGGGTGAGATGGATCGCGACCCTCGCCGGATTGTCTAGAATGCCGCCCTCGTAGTTGATGCCCAATCCACGCCACAAGACGAAGGCATTCCGATAGTCGGTGTGTGGCGGCCACCACGAGTTCTGGCAGGTGGGGAAGTCCGGACATGCGACAGCGGCGTAGTTGCTGCTCGTCCAGCCGCCCAGGACGATCTGCACCGCAAGTGCTGTGAGTCCGATCAAGGCGAGAGTGTGTGCCGTGCGCATGGCAGCTGCGACGGATCCCGTAAATGCCGGTCGAGCGTTGCGTGTTGGCATCCCACCCCAGGAGGACCCGCTGGGCAGCGACAGCCACAACCACCAGAGCAGCCCCAAGGTCGTCATGCCGAAGATCAGATGAAGCGTGACGATGAGCGGCTTCAGCCGCCAGGTCACTGTGAGCATGCCGAGAATGCCTTGCACTACGACTGTCGCCAGGAGCGCCAGGGCGTACGGCACGCTCAACAACTTCCGCTGGCGATATGCGATCGCCAGCGCCGCGATGACCAGAATGATGATTCCCAGCGTGCTGGCGGCGTAGCGGTGAATCATCTCCTTCCAGGCTTTGCCTACATCGAGGGGGCGGCTCGGAAAGGCAGCCTGCGCGGTGGGACTTTGCTCGGCACCGACGGGCGTGACGTGCCCGTAGCAGCCGGGCCAATCCGGACAACCGAGTCCGGCCGCGTTCAGCCGCACGTAGGCACCGAGCACGACGACGACGAAACACAGCAGCAGACCTGCTAACGCCAAACGGCGAATCCATGGAAAGTTATTCAAGGGAGCAACACCGCTCTAACCGATATGCGACAACCGCAGGAGCTTCTTCAGGTCTTCCAGCAGCCCTTTCGGATTTTGGCGTGAATCGTAACTCATCATCAGATTACCGAGCGGGTCGACAATAAACAGCGAATACGGGCGGCCGTCAGCGGGAAATTCATGCAGCAGGCGCTCGCCAGCGGCGTTCGCCGCATCCAGCACGATCAGTCCCTCGTGCTCGCGCACGAGGAACTCGCGCGCGCAACAGCTGCCGGTCGAGAGGAATACCCGGTTGACGCGCGACATGTCGTTGTTCAACGAGAGGCGCGTTTGACGCATGACGTAAAGCGCCTGGCGGCAAGGCTCATCGCAATTACCAGCGCCGATGTAGACGATCGACCATTTGGAGTGCAGCTCGGCCGATGTGTCTGTTCTTGAGTCCGCTGTCGGCTCCGAGTCCGACAGGCTAACGTGCGGCAGGCTAACCCCCGGCAGAGGTCGGGCCGGAGTGATCAGCGTGCCGTGATTGACGCGTCTCACCGGACGCCAGTCGGTGGCGTAGTACATGTAGAAGGAAAGCAGCAGCGGCAGCAGGAACAGTGCTGCGAGCGCCGCCAGCATGCGGAGATTTCGGGCGCGTAGGTTTTCGGGAGTCGTACTCATTGCGAGGCCTTGCGTGACTCAGTGCCGCGGCGCCGCCCGATGACGGCCCAGAAGACGACCGTCATGGCTGCGAAACACCACCATTGGATGGCATATGACCAGTGCCTCACCGGCTGCATTCCCGGAGGATGCCAGTCGCGGACGTAGCCGTCGGGCTGCTGCGGATCCAACAGCACGATGCGCGGTTCCAGCGGCCGTCCGAGTGCGGCGCTCAATTCATTCATTGTCGGGTAGCTCGTTACTTTCGGCCATGCACCGTCGACCGCTGGCGCGGCCCGCCCCATCGGCAAGCCCGCGGTCGGCAAATCGTCCGTGCGCCCCGTCACCGTGACCGGGCCGCGGGTATCAAAAGCAATCCCAGGAAGCCGCGCTCGCGACCCGGTGAACAGGACCCAACCGCGATCCACCAGCACGATGCGGCGATCCGGACGCTCGAGCGGTGTCAGGACCTCATAGCCCGGGTTGCCGTCATGAGTCCGATTGTCCAGTAGGAACTGGTGATCCGGATCGAATTGCCCCGCCACGGTCACTCGCTGAAAGCGCGGGACCAGGTCGACGCCGCGCGCGCCGAGCGCAATGGCGTTTCCCGCCCCCTGCGAGAACTTCGACCACTGTTCCTGGCGCGCCGTGCCCCTGTGCCACTGCCAAAACCCGAGGCGGATGAATAGCGCGCACAACAGCAGCGCGCCAATCGTAACCGCCCAGGGTGGCGAGAAGCCCCGCGTCGTAGGCGGTCCGCCGGGAGGCCCATAGGACTGGGAATTGCTCAAAATTCTGCAGCCGATACACTGAGCGGCAAGATGGAATCATTGGTCCGGCTACTCGTCCTCGCACTGCTCATCGCGATCGTGGTGAGCTTGGGATCCGCCCTGCGCCATCTCTCTCGCGGCAGCACTGAGCAAGACTCCCGCAAGATGGCGCGCGCCCTGACAATCCGGATTTCGCTGTCGCTCCTGCTTTTCGCGCTACTCGTCATTGCCTGGTACATGGGGCTGATCACGCCCCATGGACTGCAATCCATCCCGGGCGCCGTTCGCTGAAGCCTCGCGGCGCGCTCCTCGCCCTGAACCGGCCTACGGATAAGCCGGCAAAAACCACGCTTTTTGCCGGCGAGTTCGTAACCGCGCATCGACGCGCTCGCCAAAAGCGCCGCAGGCGCTTTTGGCCCTTATAACCAGTAAACGAAAATAAACAGGCCGAGCCAGACCACGTCGACGAAGTGCCAGTACCAGGCCACCGCCTCGAACGCAAAATGTTTTTCCGAGGTGAAGTGGCCGCGTAGCACGCGGAACCAGATCACCAAGAGCATGATGGCGCCTATCGTCACGTGCAGGCCGTGAAAGCCGGTGAGCATGAAGAACGTCGAGCCGTAGATGCCCGTTGACAGCTTCAGACCGAACTCCTTGTAGGCCTCGCCGTACTCGTGTGCCTGGAGGCCGACGAAGGTGAAGCCGAGGAGGAACGTCAGGGCGAGGAACAGCGTGAGCGTGCCGCGCTTGCCCGCACGCAGCGCGTGGTGCGCGATGGTGATGGTCAAGCCGCTCGTCAGCAGGATCAACGTGTTCACCAGCGGAAGTCCGACTGCGGAAATCGTCTCGAAGGTCGAGTCGGCATGGCCGCCGACGTGGCCGGGGCCGTTGGTGGGCCAAGCGCCCCCGAATTGCGGCCACAACAGGAAGTTGGTGAAGACTTTCACGCCCTGCCCGCCCAGCCACGGCACCGACAGCACGCGCGCGTAGAAGAGAGCGCCAAAGAAGGCGGCGAAGAACATGACCTCGGAGAAGATGAACCACAGCATTCCCATGCGGAACGAGCGATCCACCTGATTATTGTAGATGCCGTGCTGGCTCTCGCCGATGACCGCGGAGAACCAACCGAAGAACATGTACGCCAGCAAAATCGCGCCCGGCACAAACGCCCAGGCGCCGGCCCAGTCGTTAAAGAACGAAACCGCACCGGCCATGATGGCGAACAGCGCGACCGATCCCCGGATTGGCCACGGACTGTCGTGGGGTACGTAATAGTGACTGCTGTCAGGGGCGTGTGCGTTTGCCATTGTTTGTCTTTCCCAAAGAGCCCTAGCGCGCCGCGGTGGTCACGCGCGACGATTCATCGTAAATGGTGTAATTCAATGTGATCCGGTCGATGTGCTTCGGCAGTGCCGGATCGACGAAGAAGCGTACCGGCATTTTGCGCTCCTCGTTGAGCGCGAAGTGCTGCGGTGAGAAACAGAAGCATTCGGTCTTGTGGAAATATGCGGACGTCTGCGAGGGCGCGATGTCGGGAACCGCGTTCGCGGTGCTCGCGTGCCCCGTGAGGTTGTGCGCGATGAAGTCTGCTGAATAGAGCTGGCCGGGGTGCACTTCGATCGTGCGCTTTACCGGACGGAAATCCCAACTGCCGGCGCTCGCGATACTCGTCATGAACTCAATGGTGATGGTGCGGCTCGGGTCCGGATGCTCGCTCGCCTCGAGCTTCGCACGCTGCAGCAGCTTTGCCGCATCACCGTAGCCGGTCACTGAGCACAGCACGTTATAGAGCGGCACCAGCGCAAAACCGAACCCGAAGGAGCCGACGGCAATCGCCACCAGCTTCCAAGTCATGGTCAGGTTTGCACGCTTCTGGTCGCTCACCGCGAACCTCTCACCACGGTCAGCACGATGAAGCCGAAATAGAAGAACAGCGCGATGAGCCCGAACACGATCGCCGTGCGCCGGACGCCTCGTTTGCGCTTCTCTGCCGCATCGTCCTGTTGTGTCAAAACACTACTCAATGGAACGCGCCGCGCGCGATCACTGCATCCGACGGAGGCTCCTGCCAGGAGTGATACGGCGCCGGCGAGGGCAGCTCCCACTCCAGGCCGTGAGCGCCTTCCCACACCTTGTTGCTGGTGACGCGCTGGCCGGACTTCACGCACTTCCAGATGAGGTACGGGAAGAGCAGCTGCGACAGGCCGAAGCCGAAGCCGCCGATGGAGGACACCATGTTCCAGTCGGTGAACTGCACAGCGTAGTCCGGGATACGGCGCGGCATGCCGGCGAGGCCGAGGAAGTGCTGCGGGAAGAACAACACGTTCACGAAGATGGTGGAGAGCCAGAAGTGCCACTTCGCAAGCGTCATGTCGTACATGTTTCCGACCCACTTCGGGAGCCAGTAGTAGACGCCGGCCATGATGCCGAAGATCGCGCCCGGGACGAGCACGTAGTGGAAGTGCGCCACTACGAAGTAGGTGTCCTGATACTGGTAGTCGGCCGGCACGATCGCGAGCATGAGGCCCGAGAAGCCACCGATCGAGAACAGGAACAGGAAGGCGATCGCGAACAACATCGGCGGCTCGAACGTGAGCGAGCCCTTGAACATGGTGGTGGTCCAGTTGAACACCTTCACGCCGGTCGGGATGGCGATAAGCATGGTCGAGAGCATGAAGAACAGCTCCGCGGCCAACGGCATGCCGACGGTGAACATGTGGTGTGCCCACACGATGAACGAGAGGAACGCGATCGATGCCGTCGCGTACACCATCGCCTCGTAGCCGAAGAGCGGTTTACGCGAGAACGTCGGGATGATCTCCGAGACGATACCGAAGGCCGGGAGAATGAGGATGTACACCTCGGGGTGACCGAAGAACCAGAAGATGTGCTGGAACATCACCGGATCACCACCGCCGGCGGCGGTGAAGAACGTCGTACCGAAGAAGTGATCCGTGAGCAGCATCGTCACGGCACCCGCAAGCACCGGCATCACCGCGATCAGCAAGTAGGCGGTGATCAGCCAGGTCCAGACGAACAGCGGCATGCGCAGCAGGGTCATCGCGGGCGCGCGCAGGTTCATGATCGTGACGACGACGTTGATGGCGCCGAGGATGGAGGACACGCCCATCATGTGAATCGAGAAAATGAGCATCGGGAAAGAGGCGCCGTTCTGCAGCACCAAGGGTGGGTACATCGTCCAGCCGCCCGCGGGAGCGCCGCCCGGCACGAACAGGGAGGACAACAGCAGGAAGAACGCGAACGGCAGAATCCAGAAGCTGAAGTTGTTGAGTCGGGGCAGCGCCATGTCGGGTGCGCCGACCTGCAGCGGCACCATCCAGTTCGCCAGTCCCGTCCAGGCCGGCATGACGGCGCCGAAGATCATCATCAGCGCGTGCATGGTGGTCATGGAGTTGAACAACTGCGGGTCAACGAACTGCATGCCGGGCTTGAACAGCTCCAGGCGGATGACCATGGCCATTGCGCCACCGATGAAAAACATCAGGCAGGCGAAGACCAGGTACATCGTGCCGATGTCCTTGTGGTTCGTCGCATAGACCCAGCGGCGCCAGCCGTGCGGCTTGTGGTCGTGATCGGCGTGCTCAGAGTGGGCAGCGTGCGGCTCGGCCATGTCGTGTTCTCTCAAAGTGCGAAATTGGAAACTTAACTACTGTGCGTGCCGGGGCCACGCTCCGTCTGTAGTCGTTTAGCCAGTTGTGGTCGCGACCGTTCCGGCCTGCGCCGGAGTCGCGTCGGGAGCGGCAGCCTGCTTCTGCTCGGCGGCTTTTTCTTTCAGCCAGGCCGCGAAATCCTCTTTCGTGCGGACATCGACGACGATGGGCATGAAGCCGTGATCGCGGCCGCAAAGCTCGGCGCATTGTCCGCGGTAGAGGCCTGGCTTGTCGGTGTCGACCTTGAACCACGCCTCGTTGATGAAGCCGGGAATGGCGTCCTTCTTCACGCCGAAGGCAGGTACCCACCAGGAGTGGATGACGTCCGCGCCGGTGATGAGGAGACGGACCTTGCTACCGACGGGAACGACTAGCGGCTTGTCAACACTCAGCAGGTAGTGATCGACGGTGTTCGGATCGACACCCGACATCAGTTCGCGAGCTTTGTTGCTCTGGCGGTCGAGGTGCGAATAGAACGCTACGCCGCTGTCGAGGTACTCGTACTGCCAACCCCACTGGAAGCCCGTCACCTTGATGCTGAGGTCGGTCTTGGTGACGTCCTCGATCTCAACGAGTGTCTTTGCCGCGGGAACGGCCATGAAGACCAGGATCGCCACCGGCACCGCCGTCCAGATGAGCTCCACCGTCGTGTTGTGGACGAGAGTCACGTCCGCAATCGCGCCTTTGGATTTCCGGTAGGTGATGATCGAGTAGATCATCGCGCCGAAGACAATGACGGCAATTACCACGCAGATCCAGAAGATCTCCATGTGGAGGCCGTAGATCTTTCGGCTTATGTCCGTGACCCCCTGGGTCATGTTTAACTGGCTCCAGCCCGATTCCGCATGAGCTGGCTGAAGCGCTGCCATGGAGAGGCCTAGAGACGAGACGATGGTTGCGACGAGCTTGTTGGACAGTTGTGCGATTTTTGCGCGAATCATCATTACGTGCCTTACAGCGCGCACCCGGACCATCCGGGCACGGCGCGATTTCTTACCTATGGGCTGAAAGTCTGCCCGACCCGCGTAGGGTGCGGGGCTTTCAGCGAGCCACACCTCGCCTTCGTTGGGCGCGCGGGCAAAAGGCGCGGCTTTTGCCCGCTCATCACCTGCGGTTACGCCAACGAGGGCGATTCATTAATACGGCCGACCAGACGTTGCAGGCGCAGCGCGAGTCCCCGCCGCTCTGCCTCCGTAAGGAAGCTGCCCAGCTCGCATTGACGGCCGTGCGACTCGATCGTGAGCCGGCTCGGGTGCAAGCGCGACGCGGGGCGGCGAAGTTTAACCTGCGCCCAATGGCGGGGGAACACGACTTGTGAGTAATTGACCTTATCGCGCGACTCCACGCGCACGTCCGCGTCCGTGACGGTGATGGTCTGGCCATGGAAACGCCGCTGCAGGCTCGTCCAGAGGGCCCATCCGAGTCCCAGCATTTCCAGGCCCGCGAAGGGCAGCACCGGCCAGAAGCCCAGCACAGCCAGCATTCCCGCAACCGAAAAGGAAACGAAGCACAAGCTCCCAAAGAACATCAACGCGCCCCGGACGCTGAGTGAGCAATTCGGGCAGATCTCGATGCGCAGCAATCCAGGGGCTGCATTCGCGGTTGCCAAGGCGATCATCGGACGAATGTCTGTACGGGGACTACGACGATGGTAGCGTCATTATCCACCAAGCGGAAAGCGCGGGAGCGCGCGGCTGTTTCATTCGCCCGGAGGACCCATGGGCCAGCCAAACGCAGCAGTCAGCCGGGCAGTAGCCTCGGCAAGCTCGAGTGGAGGAGAGTTCGGGGACTGAGCCGGAACGGTGGCGAGCGGAGGTTGGCCCAGCAGTCGCGTGAGCGTTTCCAGATTCTCCGCGCGCCGTGGCATCGCGGGATCGATTGTGTTCGCAAACCATCCGGCAAAGCGTGCGCCGTGCGTTTCGATGGCGAGCTTTGTCAACAATGCGTGATTGATGCAGCCGAGGCGCACTCCGACCACCAATACCACGGGTAGCCCGAGTGTCAGAGCCAGGTCGCAAATGCTTTGACGAGGCCCGATGGGGGCGAGCCAGCCCCCGGCACCTTCCACCACGATCCAGTCGGATAGCCCCACCAACGCAGCGAACCTCTGCTGGATTTGGGTGATATCTACCTCGATTTCGGCCTCTTCTGCGGCAATATGCGGCGAAACAGGCGGCTCGAAGCAATAGGGGTTGACTGTGTCGTAGGGCGCCGCCACATTCGAGGCTGCCATGAGCTTGAGCGCGTCGTCGTTCCGCAACCCTTCGTTCGTGCGCTCCGACCCCGATGCGACCGGTTTCATTACCGCGACCCGCAATCCTGTCGAGACCAGGCCGCGCGCGAGGGCCGTCGCCACGACGGTCTTTCCGACGCCCGTGTCTGTGCCTGTGACGAAGACGCCCTTCGCGCTCACCATGCCGGCACTCCGCTCAAAGCATCGCACCCGGGAGCCCGCGCGCCGCGTTTGATTCTGGCGCTCATCGCTCGCCCCTGCGTCTAATCGCGCTAGGGGCAATGCGCGCCTCGCCGCCGATCATGGCGCTGGCTGGGCGGCCAGCAGCACCCCAGGCGACTCCGTAGACTACTTCGTAGGTCGCCGGCAGCCGGCCGTCGCGACGGAATGTCTCGTACGCGTCCTGCATGCGTCGCAGCTTCGCGCGTCCAACGAGCCCTCGCGGACGACCCGCGGTCACGTTGTGGGCGCCGATCGACTTTAGATCGCGCATCAGCGAAAGCGCGTTCTCATAGGTCAGCTGCACGCGATCAACGTCCAACACTGGCTCAGATAGCCCCGCGCGGACTACCGCGTCCCCAACGTCGTGCATGTCCGTAAAGTGGTTGACGTGGTTATACGCATGCTCTTCGCCGTCAGCTTCCGTCCATGCAAGGCGTAACTCCTTCAATGTGTCCGGCCCGAGAGTGCTGAACGCGACCGAACCACCAGGCTTTAGCACTCGCCGGATTTCCCCGAATGCTTCATCGGGCGGATGGCACCACTGCAGCATCAGGCTACTGACCACTACGTCGACGCTCGCGTCGGCAATGGGCAGCCGCGTCGCGTCGCCACAAACGCGCTCGAATCGTCGCAACAACTGTTGGTGCCGCCGCGCCTCGCGCAACATACCGGGTGCAAGGTCGACTGCGATGACCAGCGCTCGCCGGTAACGCTTCTTGAGCGCGCTCGTCATACGGCCAGTTCCGGCGCCCAGGTCGAGCACAACTTCCGGTTTGAAGTTGAAGGGCTCCAGCCTGCTGAGCAGCTCATCCGCCACCTGCGCCTGCAGAACAGCCGCCGCTTCGTAAGTCGTGCTGGCACGATCAAAGGATGCGCGTACTTCCGGCCGTTCAAGCCGGAAGGCGGCCGAATCGTCGGGGTTCACGAGGACGACTTCCTCGCGCGCCCGCTGGTCATCTTGGTAGCTGCGGCGGTTGCCGCGTCCTGCGCCGTCGCCGCCGCTGCGCTTATCGTGGCGCTGCTTGCAGCGATTGATGTACTGCTCGCTGCAGCGTCGCCGTCGCCAGTTAGGATCCGTTCCACTGTCAGCGCTTCATTGATCGTCGCTGGCGAGGGAGTTGCCGCGACGCTGGTCCCTCCTGCCGGGCCGCCGCCCGCCACCGCACCTTCGATAGTGTCGCCGTGCAAGAACTTCGTCACCAGCGACGAGAACTCAGCCGCGTGCGACAGAAAAGGCGCATGTGCGGCGCGGCGAAATTCAATGTAGCGCGCGTCGGGAAGCATTTGCGCGAGAGCGCGGGAGGCGGCGGGCAATGTAACACGGTCGTATTGGCCAGCGGCCACCAACGTAGGGGTGTGAACCGAGCTCAACATTGAGCGCAAATCGCTGCTCTTCAGAGTGTTGAGTCCAGCCACGAGTGCTTTCGGGTGTGCCTCGCCGTGTGAGAACAGCGAGCTGTGCAGTTCCGCGAGAACGCGTTCAGCGGCACTGCTACCGCGCACCTGGAGCTCCAGAAACTCGCTCACGGTACGTTTGTAGTTGGTGCGAAGCTGTGTTGCCAGCTTATCGAGCGCCGCGGGCGGCATGCCGTACGGCCAGTCCTCGCCCGCGGCAAAGCGCGGCGTCGTCGCGACGAGCACCAACCGCTCGACGCTTCCCGGCATGGCGGCGGCCAGGTCAATCGCGATTTGGCCGCCCAACGACCAACCCAATAAGGAATAGCGGTCCGAACGCGTGGCTAGTGTGGCGTGCACCTGCCACGCCTGCTCGGCCGGGGTGCGCGCCTTTGGATTCCAAGCGCTACGTCCGTGTCCCGGGAGGTCGATCATGATCAAGCGAAAGGACTTCGACAGCTCCCGGGCGAGGCCGTCCCAAACTCGCAAGTTGAGTCCCCATCCGTGCAGCAACACCAGGTCGGGCCCACGCCCGCGTGTCTCGACATATAGCTCGCTCATTCGACAGCATCCTTTACGTGAGCTCGACTGATTGCTGCGGCCAGCGCGTCCACCTGCGCTTCCGTGTGCGCGGCCGACAGTGAAACTCTCAGCCGTTCGCTGCCTTGCGGAACAGTTGGCGCGCGAATGGCCACCACCCTGAAACCGGCCTCCTGCAGCTCACCTTGCGCCCGTACGGCGGCTTGCGAGTTGCCGAGAATCACCGGTTGAATCGGCGTGTCGGAATCCAACAGAGGTATGTCCAACTCGCGCGCCGCCTTGCGAAATCGTGCCGTCAGAGCCAGCACTCGCTCACGGCGCCATGTTTCCCGTTGCGCGATTTCCAGTGCCTTGCGGGTAGCGGCCGCGACGGGTTGCGGTAAAGCGGTCGTGTAGATGTAAGGACGCGCTCTTTGGATGAGAAACTCGATCAGATCTTGCGAGCCCGCGACGAATGCGCCGAATGAACCCAGCGCTTTGCCGAGTGTCCCGATTAACACCGGCACATCGTCCGCGCTCAGCTCCTCTGTTGAGCCGCGACCTTGTTTACCTAGCACGCCGATGCCGTGTGCGTCGTCGACTACGAGCCATGCCCCGTGTGCGGCGGCGGCCCGCGCAAGACGGGGGAGAGGCGCGATGTCCCCGTCCATGCTGAATACGCCGTCGGTTGCGATGACAACGGTCTGCTCCGAGCTTTGAAGAAGCGCATGTTCGGCTGCGTCAGCATCTGCGTGCGCGTAGCGCTTGAAGCGCGCGCCTGAGAGTAATGCACCGTCGACGATCGATGCATGATTGAGGCGGTCCAGAAGCACCACCTCGCCACGCTCGGCGAGGGAAGTCATCACACCGAGGTTCGCCATATAGCCTGTCGAAAATAACAGCGCCCGTTCACGACCTGTGAAGTCAGCGAGCTCCTCTTCCAGGCGTTCGTGCTCTATGCCGTGTCCCGTGACGAGGTGAGATGCACCGCTGCCAGCGCCGAGGCGCGTCGCGCATTCACTCATTGCCGCAGCAACTGCAGGATGGTGGGCGAGACCGAGGTAGTCGTTGCTGCTGAAGTCGACCAGGGTTCGGCCGTCTACACTCGTGACGAGCCGTTGGCCAGTCTCGGCAAAACCGTCGACTGTCGTGCGCCGCCGGGTCAGGCTCCGCCGGGCGATGTCGGCCAGCGCGGCATCAAGCGGCTGTCGTTTCATGTCGGGCGCTATGCGCGGCGGCGTCCAGCCCGGCGGGCGCAGACTTCAGTTGCTCCGGCTTCAACCCGAGCCGTGCGAACAACTGTCGATCGCGTTCCACGTCCGGATTGCCCGTGGTCAGCAGCTTCTCGCCGTAGAAGATCGAATTGGCGCCGGCAAGAAAGCACAATGCCTGCATCTCATCGCTCATCGATTGCCGGCCGGCGGATAGACGCACGTGCGAGCGGGGCATTAACAGGCGGGCCACCGCGATCGTGCGTGCAAATTCGAATGGGTCCACGGCATCCGCGGCCTGCAACGGCGTTCCGCGAACTTTTACGAGTTGGTTGACCGGCACACTCTCAGGATGCTCGGGGAGATTCGCCAGCGTGAGCAGCAGGCTCGCCCGGTCGGTCGGCGATTCACCCATTCCAACAATACCGCCGCAACATACTTTGAGGCCGGCGTCGCGTACCGCGGCGAGGGTATCGAGGCGATCCTGATAGGTTCGCGTCGTGATGATTTCGCCGTAGAACTCGGGCGATGTGTCGAGATTGTGGTTGTAGTAGTCGAGGCCCGCGTCCTTGAGCTCCTGTGCTTGCTCGGGTGTTAGCATGCCAAGTGTCGCGCAAGTCTCGAGCCCCGCGGCGCGCACTTCCTTGATCATCTGCGCGATCACTGCCAGTTCCTTCGCTTTGGGCGAGCGATAGGCCGCCCCCATGCAAAAGCGTGTGGCCCCAGCGTCGCGTGCGCGCTGCGCACTTTCGCGCACCGCGGCGATTTCCATCAGCGCCTCACGTTCCAACCCCGTGTCGTAACGTACGCTCTGCGGGCAGTATGCGCAGTCCTCGGGGCAAGCTCCCGTCTTGATGGACAGCAATGTGCTGGTCTGCACCGTGTTGGGCTCGTGATTCGCGCGATGCACGCGTTGAGCGTGGAACACCAGGTCCATGAACGGTAATGCGAAGAGCGCTTCGACCTCGGACAGTGTCCAGTCGTGGCGAATCGATCCCAGGGCGAAGGTCATAGGCGGTTCCTGATGTTCGGCTGACGCCTGAAAAGGCAGTGGGCGGATGTTCCGGGGAGCCACCCCAGATGTCAACGAGAAGTGCGGGTAAAAGTCGACAATTGGTTATTATTTGATCAAGTGCGCGACCAGGGCGACGCCCACCCCTATCGCGCCGAGCACCGCCACCAACACAGCGGCGGCGGCGCAATCCTTCACTACCCGGATGCTCGGATGCATTTGCGGATGCAGATGGTCCGCGAGGTGCTCGATAGCGGTATTGCACAGCTCGGTTGCCAGCACGCCGGCGCTCGCCAGTAACACGAGCGCCCACCAGAGCGGGCCGGGCCGCAGGATGGCCAACGTGGCGATCACCAGGACAAATACCCCGGCCTGAATTTTGATGCTGCTCTCGGCCCGCACCGAGTGCACGAGCCCAGCAAGGGCGAAACGCAGTCGCGCCAGGAAAGGTTGGTTCTTGTGTGTCATTCTCGGCAGTCTACGTGTAGTAGCCGTCCCTGGAGCCGCAATCCTGCCGGCCATTGCGCGAGCTGCGCTCGCTCATATTCCGGGGTGGTCCCTAACGGGCCCACCCGCTCGTCGCATGCGACGAGCCCATGGCCGGCGTTCGGCGCGGGCCAACCGCGCCTCACCCATATAAATACTGCAGCAGAATTCCGACGAAAATCACCATGCCGACATACTGGTTATTCACGAATGCCTTCAGGCATCCGGCGGGCTCGCGCTTGCGGATCAGCCATTGCTGATAGAGAAACAGCAAACCCGCGGCCACGATGCCGCTGTCGTACCACCTGCCGAAGTGCATGCTGCGGCCGGCGAGCAGCAGCGCAAACAGCGTCATCGCCTGCATCACGCCGATCAGTAGTTTGTCCATGTCGGCAAACAAGATGGCGCTTGATCTCACGCCGATCTTGAGGTCATCCTCGCGGTCGACCATCGCGTACATGGTGTCGTAGAGCACCGCCCACATCACCGCCGCGATATACAGCACCCACGCAACGCGCGGCAGCGCCCCGCTCTGCGCCGCGAACGCCATCGGCACGCTCCAGCCGCCGAACGAAATTCCCAGGTACAGCTGCGGAAAGGGAAAAAACCGCTTCATGAAGGGATAGGAAACGGTCAGGGCCGCGCCGATGAAGGCGAGCTTGATGGTCAGCAAGTCGAGCCTGGTGACCAGGAAGAAAGCGATTGCAATAAGAACGGCAAACAGCCACAGCGCCTCGCGCGGCGAGACGCGCCGGGCCGCCAGCGGCCGGTCACGGGTCCGCCGCACGTGCGGATCGATGTCACGATCGGCGAAGTCATTGATGACATCCCCGGCCGCGCGCATCACGAAGACGCCGGCTATGAAAACCAGCAGTACTCGCGGTTGCGGTCGCCCGGCTCCTGCAATCCACAACGCCCAAAGGGCCGGCCACAACAGGAGCCATGAGCCAACTGGACGGTCGAGCCGTGTAAGCAGCGCGTATTCCTCGAGACGGCGCTGCAAGCGGTATAGGAAAGGGGCTTCCCGAGGCGCCTCTCTGTCTCGTCGAGCTGGAGTTTCGGTGCCACCGCCGCCATTTGATAATCCTCGCGTTACCCCACTCGCCCGTAACGTTCTCCCGACCCGATCCAGCGAGTCGCGAGCGCGGCAATAGTATCCGTGTGCGATGCAAGGAGCAGCTCCGCCGCTTCCTGCACGCGCGGCAGCAGATCGACGTCCCGCATCAGATCGGCGATGCGCAACTGCGCCAGACCGGTCTGGCGCGTTCCAAGCAGCTCGCCCGGGCCACGCAGCTCCAGATCGCGACGTGCGATCACGAAGCCATCGTTCGTTTGCCGGATCACCTTCAGCCGCTCGCGTGCGAGCTGCGACAAGGGCGCACGATACAACAGCACGCATGTGCTCGCCTCGGACCCGCGTCCCACCCGTCCGCGAAGCTGATGCAACTGCGCGAGTCCCATGCGCTCGGCATTCTCGATCACCATGAGTGTCGCATTCGGTACATCGACGCCGACCTCGATGACCGTCGTGGCAACCAGGAGTTGAATTTTACCCTCCTTGAAGGCGAGCATCGCTTCGTCTTTCTTTGCCGACGGCATCCGTCCGTGCACCAGGCCCACGCGCACTTCCGGCAAGGCTTCCGCGAGCGCGGCCGCAGTTTCCTCCGCCGCTTGGGAGCGCAACTCCTCCGACTCTTCGATCAGGGGACAGACCCAGTATGCCTGGCGGCCCGCTCTACAAGCCTGCACGATGCGCAGAACGACTGGTCGCGCCGCTGCTCCGGCACCACGACGGTGTTTATCGGCGTGCGCCCTGGCGGGAGCTCGTCTATCACGGAGATATCAAGGTCGGCATAGGCCGTCATAGCCAGCGTCCGGGGGATCGGCGTCGCTGTCATGATCAGCTGGTGCGGAATGCGGCCGTGCTTCTGCCCCTTCTCCTGCAGCCGCAAGCGCTGCTGCACCCCAAAGCGGTGTTGCTCGTCGACGATGACGAGAGCGAGGTGCGCGAAGTCAACGCCCTCCTGGAACAGCGCATGCGTGCCCACCACGACGCGGATTTCACCCGATGCGATAGCTTCGAACGCGCTGCGCCGGGTTCTAGCGGGCTGCGAACCCGACAGCAATGCCACCGTGAGTCCGAGCGGCTTGAACCAGTCGCGGAAGTTGCGCCAGTGCTGCTCTGCCAAGTAATTCCGTCGGCGCCATCAAAGCCGCCTGTAGTCCGCTGCCGGCTGCTCGCGCGGCGGCGGCTGCTGCCACCACTGTTTTCCCGCATCCCACATCACCTTGAACGAGTCGGACCATGGGGAGGCGTTCGCGCAGGTCCGTGTTCACCTCATTCAGTGCGCGCGCCTGTGCGTTCGTCAGTTTGAAGGGCAGCGCCTCGATGAATCGCGCCTCCAGTCCTTCAGCGTCGTCCAATCCGGGCGCGGGGTCGGTTTTCGCCGCGCGCTTCAGTAACTTCAGGCTCAGGTGGTGCGCGAGCAACTCTTCGAACGCCAACCGCCGTTGTGCCGGATGCCGGCCCGATCCTAGCTCCGCCAGTGCGGCCTCACGTGGTGGGCGGTGCATGTAGCTCAACGCGTCCTTCAGCGACGGCAGCCCCAAGGGTTCGATGACATGCCGGGGTATCCAGTCGCGCACCGCCGAGGTGTCGAGTTCCCGCAGAGCTTCGGCGATGAGCGCTCGCAGTCGTCCTTGGGTTACACCTTCGGTCAGGGGGTATACCGGTGTGAGAGTCTCTTCGAGATCCTCCGACTCCTCGGGACGCACGCGCCGGTATTCCGGATGCACGATCTCGAGTCCGAAGGGTCCGCGCCGCACCTCGCCGAAACAACGGATCCGCTGGCCGCGCGATAGTCCATTTTGTTGCGCGGCCGAGAAGTGAAAGAATCGCAGCGTCAGGAAGCCCGAGCCGTCTGAGATTTTGCACAGCAGCTGGCGGCGTCCCCGATAGGCCACCTCAGTGAGTTGGATTTCACCTTCGACGGTGGCACGCGCCCCAGGCTGCAACGATCCGATCTGACATACGGTGGTGCGATCGTCATACCGCAGTGGCAGAACGAACAACAGATCCTGAACCTGTCGGACGCCAAGGCGCTGCAACTTCTCCGCAAGAGCGCTGCCGACTCCGCGCAAGGCGGTGATCGGTCGCTGCTCCGGAGGGGGCGCGGTATGGTTGGCGGCCGCTTCAGCCAAGATGCAGGACGCACTCAACCTCGACGCGCGCGTCGCGAGGCAGCTGCGCTACAGCGACGGTGGCGCGCGCGGGAAATGGCTGCGTGCAGTACTTCGCCATGACTTCATTCACCTTGGCGAAATTCGCCATATCGGTGAGGAACACGGTCACCTTTACCGCATTCGCGAGCGAACCGCCCGACGCTTCCGCCACGGCCTTGAGGTTTTCAAATACCTGGCGGGCTTCCGCCTCGATGTCTCCCGATACCATCTGCATGGTGCTCGGGTCGAGCGGAATCTGCCCGGACAGGTACACCGTGTCACCGGCGCGGACCGCCTGTGAATACGGCCCGATAGCCTGCGGGGCCTTGTTGGTATGAATGGTCTGGCGGCTCATTGCGTTGGATCCTCAAGAGGCTAAGGTTATTCGAGGCCGCTCGGATTCTCGTCGGAGTGGTCCGAGCCATCGGCTTCCGAGTCACCGCGCACGGGCTCGCCGCGCACACGATTGGGCGCGTGCGCAGCAATCGTCCGGGTGACGCGTGTTACATCGGGCATCCGCCGGATGACTCGGACGACCTGCGCGAGGTGCTTGCGGTCGCGCACACGGAGCTCGAAGGTCAGGATGGACGCGTCGCTGTCCTGCTCGTCGATCGAGACGTGATCGATGTTGGTCTCGGTGCTGGCGATGGCTGCCGCTACCGCCGCGAGCACGCCGGTCCGGTTCGCGACATACACCCGGATCTCGGAGCTGAATTCGCGGTCGGGGCTCGTCTGCCAACTTACCGGCAGCCATTTCTCCGGGTGCTTGCGGTAGTCCTCGACGTTGACACAGTTCTCGCGGTGGATGACCACGCCCCTTCCGGCGGACAGGAATGCAAAAATCGGGTCGTAAGGAATCGGGAAGCAACAGCGCGCGTAGGTCACGAGCAGCCCCTCGGTGCCCGCAATCGCCAGCGGCGCGGGCGCGGCCATGCCGCTGCCGTCTTCGCTGCCCCCGCCCTGCAGCGCAACCTGTGTCTGGCTGCCCGGCAACAGGCGGCGGGCCACCAGCGGCGCCAGTCGCTCGCCGAGGCCGATCCTCTCGTACAGCTCGTCGAGGTCCTTCATCCCGAGCTCGCCGAGTGCGGCGCGCTGCGCATCCGGATTCACATCGTCCAGAGAGACTCTGAATTCGCCGAGCGCCTGGTTGAGAAGCCGTTGTCCGAGCGCGATCGCCTCCGTCCGACGCAGGCTCT
Organism: uncultured Pseudomonadota bacterium; assembly: GCA_963752125.1. Taxonomy (GTDB): domain Bacteria; phylum Pseudomonadota; class Gammaproteobacteria; order Steroidobacterales; family Steroidobacteraceae; genus 13-2-20CM-66-19. The sequence continues at coordinate 79,927 of CAVVXG010000021.1, forward strand.
TGAGATAATGTCGGATGGCGTTACGCGCTTTGGCGGTGACGACGAAGTTCACCCACGACGGGTTCGGCATCGCTCCCTTGGCGGTAATGATCTCGACCGTCTGACCGTTGCGCAGTACGGTCCGCAGGGGTGTCAGGCGGCGGTCGACCTTGGCCGCGACGCAGCGGTTGCCGATGTCGGTGTGGACCGAGTATGCGAAGTCGACCACCGTCGCCCCACTGGGCAGCCGCAGGATGGTTCCCTTGGGAGTAAAGACGTACACCTTGTCGGGAAAGAGGTCGACTTTGACACTCTCGAGGAATTCCTCCGAGGAGCCGTCTTCCTGCAGCTCGACGAGGTTCGAGAGCCACTCGCGTGTGCGGGCCTGCTGCATTGAATCAGCGGCGGCCTCACCGCTTTTGTACTTCCAGTGCGCGGCGATGCCCGCCTCGGCAACGCGGTGCATGTCCTCGGTGCGGATCTGCACTTCGAGGGGTACGCCGTTCGGACCAAACAACGTCGTGTGCAACGACTGATAGCCGTTCACGCGCGGGATTGCGATGTAGTCTTTGAAGCGGCCCGGCATGGGCTTGAATACGGCATGCACGACACCCAGCGTGCGATAGCTGGTGTCCGGTTTGTCGACAATGACGCGGATGCCATACACGTCGACGATCTCGTTGAGAATGGCGCGCTTGCGCCGCATCTTGTTGTAGATGCTGTACAAGTGCTTCTCGCGCGTCTCGACGCGAGCGGCGATGCCGTTCTTCAGAAGCGCCGCGTTGAGCTGTTGCTCGATCTTTTTCAGGAATTCTTTCTGGTTGCCACGCGCTTTCTTCAGAGTGCGCTCGAGCACCAGGTAGCGTCGCGGGTATAACGCCTGGAACCCGAGGTCCTCGAGCTCCAGCTTCATGTTGTAGAGGCCGAGTCGCTCCGCGATCGGTGCGTAAATCTCCAACGTCTCGCGCGCGATCGCCCGGCGCCGCACCGGGTTCATCGCCTCGATGGTGCGCATGTTGTGCGTACGGTCGGCGAGCTTTACGAGAATGACGCGCAGATCGCGCACCATCGCCAGCAGCATCTTGCGGAAGGATTCCGCCTGCGCCTCTTCGCGGCTCTTGAACTTGATCTGATCGAGTTTGGTGACGCCGTCGACGAGCTCCGCCACAGCCGCGCCAAAGCGCGCCGCGAGCTGATCTTTGGGCGTCGGGGTGTCTTCGATGACGTCGTGAAGAATCGCCGCGATGATGGTGTCGGCGTCGAGATGGAGGTCCGCGAGAATCGATGCGGCGGCCACCGGGTGAGCAATGTAGGGCTCACCGGAAAGGCGCTTCTGGCCTTTGTGTGCGGAGGCGCCGAATTCGGCGGCCTCACGAATGCGGGCAACTTGCTCGCTTGGTAGATAGCTGCCGACGGACGCCAGCAGCTCTTTTAACCCGGGTGTACGCCTTCCGCCGGGGAGCAGTCCCAGGAGCGAAGACGCGTAGTCCATGGCAGCCCGCGGTGGTGAATCAGTCTCCGAGGCCGAACTGCGGTGCGCGGAACGTGGACTGCATCTCGATTTCAGGCACTGCGGCCTCCGCCGGCGGCTCCGGCTCGCGCAGCATCTCGACGGTCACGTTACCAGCGGCGATCTCGCGCAGGGCGACGACGGTGGGCTTATCGTTCTCCCAGGCGACCGTAGGCTCGGCGCCATTGGCCAGCCGCCGGGCGCGTTGCGCCGCCAGCAGCACCAGCTGGAAGAGGTTGTCGACGTTCGACAGGCAATCTTCAACGGTAATACGGGCCATAAGCTTAAATCTTCAAAGGAAGCGCGCCGCGGCGGGCGCGAGGGGTCAGCCAGTTTACTGTTTTTCCAGGCAACCTGGGAGCCTTTCTGCTACCCATGCCGCCTGTGAGCGCGCGAGGCACGACCGGGTTCGAGCTTGCGCGGGCCTTGCCCTTACCCCTCTTACGCGCGGGGGCTACTCGCGACGACACCGACTGCTCAGGACAGCAGCTCCGCCAGCAACGGCTGCAGCTGCGGACGGTCCGCGCGCAGGCCGGCGCCGTCCCCGGAGGCGATCCGGACCAGATCGTCTACCGCATGCTCGAAGCTGTCATTCACCACCACATAATCGAACTCGCGCCAGTGCGTCATGTCGCCGACCGCATCCCGAAGGCGTCTCTCGATGACTTCATCGGAGTCGGTGGCGCGGTTGCGCAAGCGCTCCTCGAGCGCGCGGCGGGACGGCGGCAGAATGAAGACCGTCTGACATTCAGGCAGCGCTTTGCGCACTTGTCGCGCTCCCTGCCAATCGATCTCGAGCACGACGTCCTGTCCTTTGCTCAGTTGTGCCTCGACCGGCTCGCGCGCGGTGCCGTAATAGTTGTCGAACACTCGCGCATGCTCGAGGAACTCTTCGCGCGTAACCAGCTGCTCGAACTCCGGCACCGTGACGAAGTGATACTCCCGTCCGGGTTGTTCGGTCGCCCGCTGCTTTCGCGTCGTGTGCGAGATCGACACATGGAGCTGCGGCATGCGCTGCAGGAGTGCCTTGACCAGTGAGGTCTTGCCCGCGCCGGATGGCGCGGCGATGACGTACAGCTTGCCGCGTCGCGGGGACGACGGCGGGACAGTTATCTCAATCAAACCCGAGAGCCCTTATATTACCTATGCCGCTTGTGAGCGCGACTGTAACGCCCGCGTTCTCACGACGCGAGACCCTGCTCTTTGAGCTCCGCCACCAGGGCAGCCAACGCTTGAGCGCGGTGGCTGAGCTTGTTCTTCTCGTCCGTGGCAAGTTGCGCCGCGGTGCTGTGCAAGCCGGCCGGAATGAAGATCGGGTCATAACCAAATCCGCCCGAGCCGCGTGGCTCGGTGGCGATCTGACCTTCCCACGTGCCGTGCGCCACAATCGGGAGGCGATCCTGGGCGTCACGAACAAACACAATGACACAGTGGTAGCGCGCCTGCCGGAACTCGGCGGGGACGCCGTGCAGCTCTGCCAGGAGTTTGTGCAGATTATCGTTGTCGCTAGCGTTTTCGCCGGCGAAGCGCGCGGAATAAACGCCAGGCCGGCCTTCGAGAGCATCGACTTCGATGCCCGAATCGTCCGAGATGGCCGGGAGGCCTGCCAGGCGTGCGGCGTGGCGCGCCTTGAGCAACGCGTTTTCGATAAACGTGCTGCCGGTCTCTGCGGCGGAGTGGATGCCGAGACTGCTTTGCTTGAGCAGCTCGAAGCCCAGCGGCGCGAGCAATGCGCTCATCTCGCGCAGCTTGCCGGCATTGTCGCTGGCCAGGATGATTTTTTTCATGGGCCGAGTGACTGCGCCTGCAATCCGAACAAGTGCCCGATGCCGCTCGCCGCGAGATTGAGCATGGCGTCCAGCTCGTGCCGGCGGAAGGCATGTCCTTCCGCCGTGCCTTGGATCTCGACAAACGCACCGCCGTTGTTCATCACGACATTCATGTCAGTTTCGGCTTGCGAGTCTTCCGCATAGTCCAGATCCAACACCGGGACGCCGTCCACGATACCGACCGAGATCGCTGCAATCTGTCCATGGAGAGGACTTGCAGCGATCAGGCGTCGTTTGACCAGCGCTTCGCACGCTTCGGCGAGCGCGACGTACCCGCCGGTGATCGACGCCGTGCGCGTACCGCCATCGGCCTGCAGTACGTCACAGTCAATAGTGATGGTGCGCTCACCCAGCGCCTTCAGATCCGTTACTGCACGTAACGAGCGGCCGATCAAGCGTTGGATCTCCTGCGTGCGGCCTGTTTGTTTACCACGCGCGGCCTCACGGGCCGAGCGGGTGTGCGTCGAGCGAGGCAACATGCCGTATTCGGCCGTGACCCACCCTTGTCCTTTTCCCCGCAGGAACGGTGGAATCGTCTCCTCGACACTGGCCGTGCAAAGTACCTGCGTATCGCCGAACTCGACCAAGACCGAGCCCTCCGCGTGCTTTGCGAAGCGGCGTGTAAAGCTCACGCGACGCAGCTCATCGGGCGCGCGCCCGCTCGGTCGTGCCATCGTAATACCTCTTGGGATTCGTTTATGGGCTGAAAGTCGCCCGGGGCGCGTAGCCAGCTGCGTCGCCGCGGCGCTTTCAGCAGACATCGTAGCTCGCGAGACACTTGTCAGACGACATTGATCGTTCTCGGCCGCCAAGGTCTCTGCCGCCTCGGGGTTGCCCCTGATTAGCCAAGCCAGCGCAAAGCCGCCACTGAAGTGTTGTCGCTGGCGGCCCCGGTTCGAGAGATCGCGCGTTGCGCTAGCTCGAGAAGCTTTTCCTTGAGCGGGACTCCCTGCGCGCTCACCTCGCTGGCAATCTCGTTGTCCTTCACTCCCGCCCAAAATCCGTCGGTGCATACGAGCAGGACGTCGTTGCGCTCCAACGGGCGGCGTCGCGTGAGGGTCATGTCGGGCACGATCGGATCGCCACCGAGACAACACTCCACGAAGTTGCGCATCGGGTGCGTCTGGGCCTGCTCGGCCGTGATCAAGCCCTCACGAAGCAGCAATTCCACGTGGCTGTGATCGCGGCTGCGCCCGACGAGTGCGCCGCGGCGCAAATGGTAGAGCCTGCTGTCGCCGATGTGAGCCCACCACGCCGCTCCCTGCTGCACCAGGCATACCGCACAAGTGGCGCGAGGGCGTTGCTCGATCGGTAATTGCGCGCCGAGCTTCACCACTTCCTCGTGGGCGCGTCCCAATGTCAAATGTAGAAAACCGAGAGGATCCAGAAGGGGGTGAGGCGTTTGCGCAAACGCCTCGAAGACGGCATGTTGCGTGACCTCGGCGGCCTTCGCTCCGTGAGCGTGGCCGCCCATGCCATCGACCACGACCAGCAGCGCTGCCTGGTCGGTGACCGCTGTTGCGACCCGATCCTGGTTCTCCTCGCGCCCGCCCAGGAGGCTGATGTCGGCGTAGTCGACCCGCAAGAAGAATTCCGTGCATCTGTTAGACTTGGCTGCGCTTTATATCACCCCGCAGCATACGAGCGTAGCTCTCGGCTACATAAGTTCCGGCACGAGTTTCGCCGGCGGCGGTGCGAATGGCACTGAAATCACGAACCCTTCGGAGCTTGTCGGATTTGCAACGCATGTGTCACGGCACCTGGCAGCCGGCAAAAGCCGCGCCTTTTGCCCGGGGCGCGCAGCCGGCGGCAGCGAAGCCGTTGTCCGAAAAAGCGCCGTAGGCGACTTTTTCCAATTAAGAAGGATGGACTGATGATCGCCAGCATGACCGGTTTCGCTCGCCGTGAGATTTCCGGCTCGTGGGGAGCGCTCGTCTGCGAACTGCGCAGCGTGAATCACCGGTTCCTGGAATCGGGCTTTCGTCTACCGGACGAATTGCGCGCCGCCGAGGGTGAGCTGCGCCAGAGGCTCGCCCGCGAGGTGAAGCGCGGCAAGGTGGATTGCTCGTTCACCTATCGCCGCGTCAAAGGCGCCGAGACTGCGCTTGAAGTCGACCCGGTGGCGCTGGAACGCTTGCTGACGAGCGTGCGTGATATCTCGCGCACCATTCCCGGAAATTCCACCGTGAGTGTGCTCGACGTGCTGCGTTGGCCCGGCGTGCTGCGGGACGAGAGTGACGACAACGACGAGCTGCTGGAGTCGGCGCATGCGCTGTTTGGAAGCACGCTGGAAGACCTCGTCGCCGCGCGGGGACGCGAGGGTGCGCGCCTGCGCGAGCTACTCGAGCAGCGCTGCAACGGATTGGAAGCCCTCGTGGCTCACGTACGCACCAGACTGCCCGAGGTGCATACGCGCGTACGCAACCGCCTCAACGAGCGCGTCGCAGAGCTCAAGGCGAACGTGGATCAGGAGCGTCTCGAGCAGGAGTTGGCAATCCTCCTGCAACGCCTCGATGTTGACGAGGAGCTCGATCGTCTCACCGGTCATATTATCGAGATCCGCCGAGTGATCAATGGCAGCGAGCCCGCCGGCCGTCGCCTCGATTTCCTGATGCAGGAGCTCAACCGCGAGGCGAACACCCTCTCCTCGAAGTCTCAAGATCTGGACACCACCCGCAGCGCTGTTGACATGAAAGTCATCATCGAGCAGATGCGCGAGCAGGTGCAGAACGTGGAGTAATTGTCGAAATCGCGACCCCTCTGTTCGTATGTCTGCGTTTCTAGCGCCGCCGCTGTCACTCTACGTGCACTTCCCCTGGTGCGTGCGCAAGTGCCCTTATTGCGATTTCAACTCCTACACACTGCATGGCGAGCTCGATGAGGCCCGTTATGTGGAGGCGCTGTCGCGGGATCTGGAAGCGCAGGCCGCGGAGGTTCCTGGAAGAGAAGTCGTCAGCATTTTTTTCGGCGGCGGCACGCCCAGCCTGTTCTCACCAGATGCCATCGGCAGGGTGATCGAAACGGCGCGGCGGCATTTGTCGCTGGCAGCGGATGTTGAAGTCACCATGGAAGCCAATCCGGGTGCGATCGAGCGTGGCAGGTTCGGCGAGTATCGGGCCGCGGGGCTCACGCGCGTGTCGCTGGGTGCGCAAAGCTTTGACGAGCGGCGGCTCGAGATGCTCGGCAGGATTCACTCACCGGATGAGACGCGGCGTGCCGCGGCTGAGCTGCACGCGGCAGGACTCGACAATTTCAACCTCGACCTCATGTACGCGCTTCCAGGACAGGACGTTTCCGCCGCTGTGCGCGACCTGGAAGAGGCGATCGCGCAGGACCCGGCGCATATCTCCCACTATCAGCTGACCATTGAGCAGGGAACCGTATTCGCAGCGCAACCACCGGCTCTGCCGGAAGACGATATGGCGGCCGACATGCTGTTCAATTGCTCGCAGCGACTGAGGGCTGCGGGTTTTGCGCATTACGAGGTCTCCGCTTATGCGCGCAGCGGCCGCCAGTGCCGTCACAATCTGAATTACTGGACGTTCGGCGACTACCTCGGCGTGGGTGCCGGCGCCCACGGAAAGCTCACAACCGCCGCTGGCGCGATCATCCGCACCCAACAATTGCGCGAACCGAGGCGTTACCTGGCCTCTGTTCCGGCAAAAGTCGTTCGTTCAGAGGTCGCCCGCGAGGAGCTGCCGTTCGAGTTCATGCTGAATGCGCTGCGTTTGGTGGAAGGATTCGACGTGGCGCTCTTCCACTCCCGGACGGGCCTGGATTGGCAGGGCATTGCCGCTCGCGTGGACGAACTGGTAGATCGTGGGCTTTTGATGAGAGAGGAAGCGAGACTTAAGCCCAGCCCTCGCGGCCTGCAATTCCTCAATGACCTGCTGCTCAGTTTCGTGCCTGCCCAGCGTCGCCAAAGCGCGAAAATGACCGGCGATTTCGGATTGTCAACGGCGTCCTGAGGCGCCGGGTCGGGTCGCTCACCGGCTTTATTCACAGCCTCTGGGTCGTACGTTGGAGAATGAGCGTATTACGTGCCAAACCGACCAAGTTGCTCAATGAGATGGATGTAAGTCATTGAGAGGAAAAGGCAAAAAGGCCTGGTCATTTTTTGACCAAGGTAACAAATATGCAATCTAGCCGCGAAATGGGAGCTGCGCTGGGCGCGTCATCCACAGAGTTATCCACAGCTTCTGTGGATAAGGAAACGCCAAACTCCGGCCTTGCTGGAACCCAGCACTAGCTGAAGCGTGGCACTGGCTAAAAGAGCCTTCAGCAGTGCTTGAGGCCGGACCGAACTGCCGCTAAACTCGCGCGCCCTTTAAACCGGTAGCGGCCGCCGCAATTGATGTGGCCAGTGCCAGCCACCCTTCAAGCTTAACGAGCCACCCATGAAAGCCGCGACCCACCCGGACTACAAAGAGATCACCGTCAGTTGCACGTGCGGCAACACGTTCAAGACCGGCTCGACCCTCGGACAGGACCTCCAGGTCGAGGTCTGCTCGAACTGCCATCCGTTCTACACCGGTAAGCAGAAGATGGTCGACACGGCCGGCCGTGTGGACAAGTTCCGCAAGAAATACGCTACCGCCGCCAGCAAGGTCTGATCCCCATTTTGGTGCGACGCCGCCCGCGTAGCGTGGCGGCGTCAGTTCCATCGCCGCGCGTTCCGCACTCTCGCCAGCCTTCCGTCTCAAGCCAAGCTCGACCCAACACGGCGCGAGCGGCCGCACTAATTTAAAACCCGCTTCATTTTCGCCCCCTGTGCGCGGATGGTACGAACCCTACTCGCCGGTAACCGTACTGCTGGTCAGTCGTGCTTCTTGATTCGAAGCACGGACCATGTAAACCTCGTAGGTCTGGAGCCTGTCTGACTGATGATCGCCGTAGCGAGGGCGACCCTCAGCGAGCAGATTTCGGCGATCGTTTCCCGCGCATAGTCAACACTATGTAAGGGAAACGATCGCCGAAAGATGCCGCTGCGGGTCGTCCGCAGTAGGCGATCATCGGTCAGACAGGCTCCCCGCGCCGCGAGGCAGGCTTGGAACCCATCCCCGACTCGCTACGCCGCGCGTAAGCCGCCGATCCCTTTTGACCTGAAAGTTTCACTGCATGAGCGACAAAAAATTCGAGCTCGTCGATCGAGCGACCGAGCGTAAAGCGCAGCTGCCCGTCCGCAACGGCACCATTGGTCCTTCCGTCGTCGACGTTTCCACGATTCAAAAAGACCTCGGGGTATTCACCTTCGACCCCGGTTTCGGAATGACGGCCGCGACGGAGAGTCGCATCACCTATATCGACGGCGACGCGGGGCAATTGCTGTACCGGGGCTTTCCGGTAGAGCAGCTCGCCGAGAAGAGCTCCTTCATGGAGTGCGCCTATCTGCTGCTGGCGGGCGAGTTGCCCAACCGCAAGCAGCTCGATGAGTTCACCAACAATATCCGCCACCACACCATGTTGAATGAGACGCTGCTGCGTTTCTTCAACGGCTTCCACCACAACGCCCACCCGATGGCGATGGTGTCGGCAGTGGTGGCCTCGATGTCCGCGTTCTATCACGACACGATGGACATTTATAACCCGCGGCACCGCGAGATCTTCGCCCACCGCATTATCGCGAAAATACCGACGATCGCCGCCGCCGCGCACAAACACGCGATCGGCCAGCCGTTCGTGTACCCGCGCAATGATCTCGACTACTGCAGCAATCTGCTGCACATGTTGTTTGCAGTGCCGTGCGAGCCGTATCAGGTCGATCCGATCGCATCGCAGGCGCTCGACCTGCTGTTTATCCTGCACGCCGATCACGAGCAGAATGCCAGCACCTCCACTGTGCGCCTTGCCGGCAGCACGGGTGCGAATCCTTACGCGGCGATCTCCGCTGGGGTCTCCGCGCTGTGGGGTCCGGCCCACGGTGGCGCCAACGAGGCCGTGCTCGCGATGCTCGAGCAGATCGGCACCGCGGACAACATCCCGAAATACCTCGACATGGCGAAGGACAAGTCGAGCCATTTCCGGCTCATGGGCTTCGGCCATCGCGTGTACAAGAACTTCGACCCGCGCGCGAAGATCATTCGCGAGATGTGCCACAAGATCCTTGCCCGACTCGGTCGCTCG
>CAVVXG010000022.1:0-84875 GCA_963752125.1 uncultured Pseudomonadota bacterium
CCGCGCCGTTTCACCATCACCATGGAAGAGATCTGGTCACTGCAGCCACGGTTCGAGCAGATCCAGCGCAAGAAGGTATTTCGCCTGCTTGCACATCCGCGCTTTCGTGCCGCATTTGATTTCCTGCTACTGCGTGCTGCGGAGTCACCCGGAATTGGCGAATTAGGCCAATGGTGGGCGCACGCGCAGCAATTGCCGCATGAGACGCTGGCTGCAGCATTGCCGCTCCATCACGCGGGCAGCGCGAGTGAGCTTGATGCCCCGCGGGCTGCAGCGCCACGCAAGCGCAAGCGTCGTCGCAAGCCTGCGGCTGGCAAGTCCGGGGCGAATTGATGCGCGCATACGTTGCGCTGGGCAGCAATCTCGAGATTCGCAGCAACAACTGGCCGATGCGATCCGTGCATTGGTGGCGCTGCCGGATACCCACTTACTGGCGCGTTCCCATATCTATCGCACTCCGCCGTGGGGCATGCACGACCAGCCTGATTTTGACGCGGTCGTGCTCCTGGATACGCTATTGCCTCCGCACGACTTGCTTGACGCCTTGCTGGAGGTCGAGCGGACTGCCGGCCGTGAGCGCAACGGTGAGCGCTGGGGGCCTCGGACGCTCGATCTGGATCTGCTGCACGTCGATGGTCAGATCGTCAACGATGAACGTTTGACCTTGCCCCATCCTCACATCGCTGAACGCGCATTCGTGCTACTGCCTTTGAACGAAGTGGCGCCCCATCTCGAGATTCCGGGGGCAGGGGCTCGTTGCCAACATGTTGCGAGCCGTTGATACGCAAGGCTGTGAGCTGCTTGCTTGACATGTCCAGATGGCAGTTAGGCTAGGTTGCGTGGTACAGCGAAGGCTGGGTGCTTTTCCGCGCTCCCCCAATCCGGCACGTACATGTACCCTCCCCGCATGCGCCGATGATCCTGTGGTCCGCCAATGGGCAGGACTAGTAACGTCTGCGTAGAATTGATCAGATCATCCCAAAGGAAACGGCCGTGTACGTCAAAGCAGTAGCGCCCCCTCGCGCAAGCCGGTCACAGTGCCGGGCCTGCACGCTATGAAGGCGGAAGGGCGCAAGATTGTGATGCTCACCGCGTACGACGCCAGTTTCGCCGCGCAGGTGGAGCATGCCGGTGTGGATATCGCCCTGGTGGGCGATTCGCTCGGCATGGTGGTGCAAGGCCAGCGCAGCACGTTGCCGGTCACGCTCGAGCAGATGGTTTATCACACGAAGATGGTGTCTCGCGGCCTGTCTGCCACGCTACCGGCTGTCGACATGCCGTTCATGGCCGATCGCGATTGGGAAACAGACCCGTCGCCTCCATGGCGCGCTGCAGGCGTTGTCCCGTCGCGACTTCGTCGCGCATCCTCATCACCGCGTCCTCGTAAACGATGTTGCCGGTGGCGCCCGCGACGGATTCGAGGGCCTCCACCAACGGTACACCGGCGGCGAACATGGTCGAGAGAGTACGTGCGTAGCGTGCGATCGCGGATTTGTTGAGGATCGGTCCGATGATCGGAAACTTCAGCGACACGCGGTCCAGAAACTCGCGCATCTTGCGCGAGCGTTTCTTGAAGTAAAAGAACGTCCAGAACGCCCCGCCGGCCACCACGGCGACGTACACACCGTCGCTCTGTAACGCCCTCGAGAGGTTGATGACGAACTGCGTAAAGGCAGGCAGGTCCGCGCCGAAGCCCTTGAACAGGGATTCGAACTGCGGAATGACGAAAATGAGCAGAATGATGGTCACGATGACCGCGACGACCATCACGGCGGCCGGGTAGAAGAGGGCCTTTTTGACCTTTTTCTTCAGAGCCTCGGTCTTTTCCTTGTAGGTTGCGATCTTATCGAGCAGCGATTCGAGCGCACCGGCTTGTTCGCCGGCTTCCACCAGGTTTACAAACAGATCGTCGAAATAGAGTGGGTGCTTGCCGAGTGCCTCGTGCAGCGAGGTACCGCCCTCGACGTCCGCTTTGACATCGAGAATCAGCTTCTGCATCGACGGCTTGTCATTGCCGTTGCCGACGATCTCGAAAGCCTGCACCAGTGGGATACCCGCCGCCAGCATCGTGGCAAGCTGGCGACTGAAGACCGCGATGTCTTCGGGCTTTACCTTGCCGCCACGAACACCCGTGTTGCTCTGTTTCTTGATGCGCGAGGGAGCAATCCCCTGGCGCCGCAGCTCTGAGCGCAGGACGGCCTCATCAGGGGCCAGACTCTTGCCCTTGACGCGATTGCCGCGTTTGTCCTTACCTTCCCAGGCGAACGGGATATCCCGCTTGACCGCTTTGACCGTGGTGGTTGCTGCCGGAGCCATGCGTTACACGTCCTATAGGGCTATTGGCCGAAACTCGCCTGTGGGCTACGGGCCCCGGCGCTTTCGGCCGACATTACTTCGTCAGCCGCCACCAAATTCTCTGTCGGGCCGAAATTGCCTTGAAGGCAATTTCGGCGCGTGATTTTTGCTGGCTGCGCATATCATTCAGTGGTGACGCTGTTGACTTCTTCGAGGCTCGTCATCCCTGCTTTGACCTTTTCGAGTCCCGAACGTCGTAGATCCCACACGCCTTCCTTCGCTGCCTGCGCACTGATGTCGACCGCGCTTCCCAACGCCAGAATGATGCGTGCGATGGATTCCGTAACGGGCAGTACCTGGTAGATGCCCACACGGCCCTTGTAGCCGTCCGTGCAACTCTCGCAGCCCTTGGGGCCGAAGATTTTCAAACCGGCCGCGACGTCGGCTTCCTGGAAGCCCTCCTTGCGGAGCGCCTCTGGAGGCACATCCATCGGCTGTTTGCAATGCGAGCACAGGCGCCGCGCCAGGCGTTGCGCGATGATCAGGCTCACCGAGGTCGCGATCGCGTAGGGCTTCACGCCCATGTCGACCAAGCGGGTGAGAGTCTGTGGTGCGTCGTTAGTGTGCAGCGTGGACAACACCAAGTGACCGGTCTGGGCGGCCTTGATGGCGATCTCCGCCGTCTCGAGGTCACGGACCTCACCGACCATGATGACGTCGGGATCTTGACGCAGAAAGGCGCGCATCGCGGCGGCGAAGGTGAGTCCAACTTTCGGGTTGACGTTCACCTGGTTGACCCCGGGGAGATTGATTTCCGCCGGGTCCTCGGCCGTCGAGATGTTAGTGTCCTCACGGTTGAGAATGTTGAGGCCGGTGTACAGCGAGACGGTCTTGCCGCTGCCGGTAGGGCCCGTCACCAGGATCATGCCCTGAGGCTTGGCCAGATACTTTTCGTACAGAACTTTCTGGAACGGCTCGTATCCAAGCGAGTCGATGCCGAGCGCCGCCTGCGCGGGATCCAGAATACGCAACACGATCTTCTCGCCGAACAGCGTGGGACAGGTGCTCACGCGGAAGTCGATGGCGCGATTCTTCGACAGCTTCATCTTGATGCGCCCATCCTGCGGGACGCGGCGCTCGGCGATGTCGAGTCGCGACATGACCTTCAGGCGGGCAGCCAACTTTCCGGCCAGGGCCACCGGGGGCTGCGCGATCTCTTTCAATACGCCGTCCATGCGCAGCCGGACGCGGTAGATTTTCTCGTAGGGCTCGAAGTGAATATCCGAGGCGCCACGGCGAATGGCGTCCAACATCACTTTGTTGACGAACCGAACGATGGGAGCGTCTTCGACGTCGTCGCGAGTGGCACCCTTGTCATCGAGCTCCTCATCACCGCCTACGGTTTCGAGGGAATCCAGATCCATCCCTTCCTCTTCCGTGAGGGCGGAGATCTGGTTGTCGACCTGCTCAATGGCCTTGTCGATGGCCTTCTGCAGCTTGTCGTCCTCGACGACGATGGCCTCGATGCCGAGGCTCGTCTGGAACTTGATTTCGTCGATCGCGTGCAGGTTGGTCGGGTCGGCGACCGCCAGGAACAGACGTTTGCCGCGGCGGAACAACGGCAACACACGGTGCTTGGCTAGCAGCTTGTCGTTGACGAGGCGTACCGTGTCCAAGTCCAGGGCGATGGCATCGAGATCGAACAGCGGTACCCCGAACTCATTCGAGGCGGCCACCGCGATGTCGCGGGCCTTTGCGGCACCGCTCGTGACGAGCTGGGTGACTACGCTCATCTTGCGCTCGCGGGCGGCGTTCAGCGCCTCCAGCATGATCGCTTCCTCGACGACCCCGTCCTGCACGAGTCGTTGAGGCAGGCCACCCAAGCCGGAGCGCGGCCCCCCGAGGGCCAAAGAAGCATTATCGTTCATGGACTTGTAGCAAGCGACTGCGGTCCGTGGAATTTGTAGTCTACCGGAGCGGTGTGCTCAGGCAATTGTCAAATCTGCCTGCGATCGTCTCATAAGCTGCCGCGATCTCTGCGTGATTGGCCTCCCAAAAGAAGAAGCCCCTCCGAAGAGGGGCTTCTGGACCAAAGGATCAGGTACCGCGGCCTATTAGCTGTGGCAGCTGGTCGGCAGGTACTGAGCCGAGACCGTCGTCAGCGAGGCGCCGGTAGACGCACCGGAGGCCATCGAGATGCTGCCGCTGGCCAGCGTCGTAGACGCGTTGCCGCAGATCCAGACGATGTCGTTGTTGCCGTTCGTGAAGGCGGTCAGAGCCAGGGACTTGCCGCTGATCGAGGCGTTGACCTGGTTGCCGTATTGGATCGTGATGTTGCCGGCGTTGCTGGTGACGCTGCTCACATACTTACCAACCGAGGCGACCTGGCCGCCGGCGCTCAGATTGGCCGTCGTGGGGAAGCTACCAGCCTGCGCGTAGTACTCGGCAACGGCGGTCTTCCAGCCGTCGGCGAGGTTCAGGCCTTCAGTGACCTGCGCGCGGATGGTGTAGTTCTGGTAGGCCGGGATCGCGATCGCGGCCAGGATGCCGATGATCGCGACGACGATCATCAACTCGATCAGGGTAAAACCCTTTTGCACAGCTTTCATGAATACCTCTCAGGCAGTAGTGGGGCGAAATCAGCGGCGCAAAAAGGCGCCTGCGAGGCGAATAGTGCAACCGCCATGCCATGAAGTTTGAGCTGCGTAACACCATGATTCAAAAGGCTTTCTAGATTCGACCGCGCGCGCCTTTTAACTTAGCGACGTCAGCAGTTGACGACACCCGCAAGGCGGGTGCGTCACAAAGTGACCTGTTGTGTCAGTCGCCCTTGTCAGGCGGCCTGCGCGCACCCGCCGCGGCGCGTTCGGAGTCCGACACGGTCTCGTGGTATTCGTCCTCGACATTCACCGACCACAGGGGTGTCTTGTCCGGGCTACCGGCGACGATGCAATCCACCGCCGCTTTGGCCGCGAGCATGGAGTGGTCCTGGTTGTTGTAGCGATGCATGCCATTGCGGCCCACCGGAAACACGTTGGTCGAGCCGGTCGAGCCAGTGCACGCACGTGACCGATCTCGCTGTAGGCGCCGAAATAGGCGGGGTAGGCCTTGGGCACCCGTACGACCGTGCCGTCCAGCACGTCATCGAGATCGATCAGTCCGATCTTCGCGAGCTCGCGGCTGGCGAAATCGACGAAGGCGCCGTCGCGCATGGCCCACAAGCTCGTCGCCCTGCGGCGCAGAAGTACTCCAGGCCCAGCCAGATGGTGTCGGGATCGGCCACCAGCGCCGGGCTCCAGTTGTTGAAGATCTGCAGCCGGCCCGAGCTTGACGTCGGGCTCCTGCACGTAGATCCAGTTGTCCGGCGGCATGCCGTTCGTGGCGTCGCCCTGGCGGGCGCCGCACGCATGCGCTTCACCAACAGGCCCGCGGTCATGAAATCCCGATAGGGCAGCGCGCCGGCGATGGCGACGACCTCCGGGCATCTCCGGTTGGAGCAGTGCGGTCAGCTCCTTCACGGGCATGGTCGAGATCGAAGTAGTCGCAGGGGACGCGCCGGACTCTCCCGGAGGCCTCATCCCGCACGTCGACCGCATCGACGCGCGTGTCCGGTGCGGTGAATCCCAACCACGCGGTGGCGCAGGTAGATCGTGCCGCCGGCGGCCACGACGCGCTCGGCCGCGGCTTCCCACATCTGTCCGGGGCCGAGCCGCGGATAGAGAAAGCGCTCGATCAGGCTGGTCTCGGTGCCTTTCTGCGCGGTGTCGCCGTCGCCTTGAAAGGCTTCGAAACGGCGTGCCAGAGCGCTTTGCTGACCGACAGTCCCTTGATCCGCTGCGCGCCCCATTCGGCGGAGATCTCCGCGCAGGGCACGCCCCAGACTTTCTCGGTGTAGTCCTTGAAAAAGGTGCGATACAACTTGTCGCCGAAGCGGTTCACGAGGAAGTCCTCGAGGGTGACCTCGGGCGAGCGCGGCGCGAGCCGCGCCTTGACATAACTCGCGCCGACGGCCGCCGTGTAGGCGGGGCCCAGGTTGCCCAAGCGTCGCGCCGTTGAGTTTCAGCGGGTAGTCGAAAAAGCGCCGGCGATAGAAGATGCGCGACAGTCGCGAGCGCACCAGCATGACGTTCTGTCGGCGCCACTGGCCTGGCGGCTGTCCGGTCGGGCGCGGTGAAAGCGCCGCTCCTGGCCCTGGTAGGCGAGCTCGAGTGGCGGCCCTCAGCCGGCACGTCGCCCGCCACCGGCAGCAGCGACTGCCACCAGTTCATGACCCAGTCGGACTTCGAGAAGAACCGGTGGCCGCCCAGGTCCATGCGGTTGCCGCGGTAGTTGATGGTCTTGGAGATGCCGCCCACCTGGGTGTCGGACTCGAACACGAGCGGCCGCACGTCCGAGCGCTGCAGCAGCTCGAGCGCGGCCGTGAGGCCGGCGGGCCCGGCGCCCGCAATGACCGCGATTTTTTCCATTCACGGAAGTCCTCGATGGGACGAACAGCAGTTGGCGCCGCAGCGTGAAGTTCGTGGCGAACGTACAGCCCGCGGCGAGGAGTTTCGCGGTAATGAGTCCCAGTCCAGCCGCGCTGATCGCCACGAACAGCGCGGCGGCGTTGACCAGCAGGCCGGCCAGCCCGAGCGCCACAAAATACCCGAATTCGAGCGAACGATTGGCAACTTGATGGGCTTCGAATACGAAGCGGACCGACAACAGGTAGGCCACGGAGGCGCCGGCGCAGAAGGCGAATGCGGAAGCGATCAGGTAGTGCCACCCGGCAACCTTCACCAGGCCTTGGAGGACCGACACGTCGACGGCCAGGGCGACGGCAGATACCAACCCATAGGCGAGTACCTGGAATACGAGCTTGTGGAACCGATTGCGCGTGGACTCGCTCATGATTCAGCCGCTCCGCTTTACGCAACTGAACAACTGCAGGCCGCCGGATACCGGCCAGATGTCGCTTGATATCCGCGCGAGCGGCTCTCGGTCCAGCCTCGCGCCCGTGACAAGGTATTGGAAGTTGGCCGCTGCGCAAGCTGCTTGCAGTTGTGCCGGTGCCAGACCCACTGCGGATTCATCAGCCTGCCAACCCAGAAACAGGCTGGGTGAGACCGCGCTCGCCAGAGTGCTCGCGCGTTTGGCCATCTCCACCGCCGTGGCTCGCGAAAACACGAACCCGGAGGTCTGGGCCTCGGAAAGATAACTCGGCCGCTCGAGCAACAGCCAGGTCGCCAGGGGGTGCCCCGCCCAGAATACCTCTGCTCCGCGGGGAACGAGCTGGCGCCATGCCGCAAAGTGTTGCACGAGCGCGGGCGAGAACTCGCGACGGGTCCATCTGTGCCAGGTCTGCGGCGCCACCCACAGGCAACCCAACAGCGCAAGTCCTGCCGCTGCAAACCCAACGGTACGCGTGCGCTGTGATTCGAACAGCCACCCTATCGACGCCGCTGCCGCGCAGGGAAGCGCGCCATCGCGCGCCAGACCGATCGCCTTTCTCAGCCACAATGGGATGTCCGGATCAAGGTAGTGGACGTCCGTGAAGACAAGGTTGGAGGCCAGGCGCCATACTATGGCGAGGGTCAACGCAGCGCACGCTCCGAAGAATACGAGTCGCGCCTGGTTCGGTCGCAATCGATCCGCGAACGCTGCGGACGCGGTTGCCGCCAGCGCCATCTCCAAGGCAATCACGTCCGTGCCGAAGATCCAGCTGCAGATCACCAATAAGGCCGTGGTGCGTTGTGCATCCCCGGATTGCCATGCGTTGTGAACGATGGCTGGGAGCAGCAGAGCCGCCGCGACTGTCGCTAGCCATAGCCAACGCCACGGCTGCAGCTGCGTGAGCAGCACGAGGTGCAATAGGTCGCACGCGAACAATGTCAGTGTCAGTCCGGTCAGCCCCGTTAACAGCGCCACACGGGACAGGCTGCGAGCCCCTCCAGCCGGCAACAGAGCGATTCCGGCCACCAGCGTAGCGAGCACGGACGCGGTCCGTGTCCAGTCATCGAGCCGCCAGCTCAGGACGAAGAGGTAGGGGGTCCTATCTTCGACCAGCTTTAACCAGTCCGCATCGAAGCTTCCCCATGGACCTGGAGGGGCTGCGTACGACACAACAGCCAGCGCGATGGCCGTAGTGCAGAGGGTCAGCAGGGTCAGGCGAGGACGCGGGATGCCAACGTGTTTCCACAAGAGGGCTGCGATCCCGGCGGCAGCCATCACCGGATGTATCAACGTGGCCGCGGCAAGCAATGCCAACGCCGTTTTCGTGCGCTCGCACGACGAGGCGGCGAGGCTTGCAACTACCAATGCCGCGGCGATCATCCGCGGCGTGAGAAATGGCTCGATGCACGCGAATACCTGGTTGGCGCCGTAAAACCCGGGCACCGCGACCAGCACCGCCACGGCGAGCAGAGCGAGCGAGCCGGGCATGAGTCGTCGCGCAAGCTGCCAGGAGGCGCCGATGAGCGCAGCCTGTGATACGAACGTAAAGCCGGCCGCCGCGGCTTCGGGGCCTAACAGGCTGACCAGTGGCGCATAGATCGACCCGAAAATCGAGAATCTGTCCTGTGAGCCGTAACGCAGGAAACCATCGTGCGCCAGAGAGTCGGGATACAGATGAGCGAGCGCCTGCAGCGTGTAAAGCCGCGCATCGTGCACAATTCCGCTGTAACCGTGCGAGAGTGCCCAGGTCAGGATGCAAACCGCGCCGATGGCAACCGCTCGGGGCTCGAGGCTCAGGCCAACGCATCCCGGCACGCTGTGTGAGGCAACGCTGTCGAAGTCCGAAACGCTGTTCATGGTGACTTGCGGAAATCGGAACAACGGTACAGATACATCTGTTTGCCCGCTTTGCCGGGATCAACGGTCACCGGCTCGACCGGCGAGGGTCCGATGTGGTTCCAGCTCACCACGTACGCGAGGTCCGCGCTGCGGCAAACCACGCGCAGACTCCGTATGTCACGAATGATCGCGGACACAGGCGGTATCACTGCCCCACTCAAGCTCGTCTTCGCGGGCTCGCCACCTCGATCGGACTCGGCAGGCGTCGCAGCCACCGGGGAGCCGACGACAATGGTCCGGCGGTTGAGCTCGAGGGCTTTGGTCTTTGAAAAGACAGCACCAACCGCCTGGTAGGGTGACCAGTAGCTGGTGCGCTCGAGCAGATACCAGACGCCCACTGGGTTGACAGGCCAAAGGACCTCGGCTTGCAACGGAATTTCTTTTCGCCAGGCGCTGAACGCGGCTCGCATGTTTGGGGTGTAAAAACCTGCCGTCCACGCATCCCAGGCAGGCAGCGCGAGCGCGGCACAGGCGAGTGCTCCTGCCATGGCGAGTGCCAAGTTGCGTGTCAAGTTGGTGGCGCGTTCGAGTCCCCACCACATGAGAACGAGCAGGCCCCCAGGTAGCAGGCCGTCGGTGTCGAAGAGCCGCAGCCAGGCGAGCACGCGCTCCGCGAGCGGCTCGGCTGCGCCGCCCCTGCTAAGCGCAGACAGGTAACGGTCGGCCAGGGTGAGCGCGCTTGCCATGAACAACAAGGCGACTGAGCCGAGGAAGATCACGCGCTCATTATTCTTCGCCACGGCTGTGCCGCGGCCGGCCGCGCAGGCGATGGCCAGCGCTGCGCAAAGAACCTTCGCCAGGTCGTCATGGAACAGCCACGCGCACGGCAGTAACAGCATCGCCGCGCGCGCAGTAGACCCTGCGCGCAGGCAGTCACGCAGAATCAGCGGCGCCAGGAGTATGGCAACCACTTGAGTGAGCCACAGCCAACGCCAGGGTTGTAGCTCTATCACGAGGATGACCCGCAGCGCGTCGCAGTAGAGAGCCGTCAGCACCAGGCCACTCAGCCCTGTCAGCAGTGCCCCGGCGCAGATATCTCGCAGGGGTTTCGCGGTAGCGGTCAAGCGGCCGACGCTCAGCACCACCACCATCACCGCCACCCGCGACCAGTCATCAACCGACCAGTTGGCCACAAAGAGAAATGGGCTGGTGGAGCTGACGATGTGCAACCAGGTCGAATCAGCAGGGCTGAAGGAAACGAACGGCGCGACCCCCAACAGGCAGGCTGCAACGCAGGCGGCCAACAACAGCACGGTGCCACCGAGCATGAGTCGGGGGCGGGGAATCGCCACGAATGTGAATGCCAGCATCGCGACGCCGGCCACGCCCATGATGGGATGCACGAGCAGTGCGGTTACAATGCTGAGCGCAGCCCAAACATAGCGCTGCGTGAGCGCGGCGGCGACCGCTGCCAACACCAGTGCCTCGGCCGGCAGGCGCGGTGTCAGGAAGTTTTCGGTGTAGTGGAAGAAATTAGCTGACCCGTAGACGCTGGGCAGTGCGATCAGCAGGCCGGTCGCCAGCAGGGCCGTGGTGCCCGCTACGAATTGCCGCACGAACAACCAGGCGCCGACGAAAAGCGCACCCTGACTGAGCAGCGTCAACCAGGCCGCGGCCCGCTCCAGATCCAGCAGACGGATGGCGGCGCTGAACACGGGTCCAAAAATCGTGTACTGATCCTGTGAGCCGAATCTCAGGAAGATATCGTGCGACAGGGACTCGGGATGCAGCCGCGCGAGCGCCATCAGGGTATATACGATCGAGTCGTGTACCAGCCCGGCGTACGGATGCTCCAGCATCCATGTCGCGAGTACGAAGAAACCCATCGCGAGCACCGCGAGCTTCGCGTACGCAGCCTCTTGCCGCGTCGCTCGGGCCGCAGGACCCGGCTCACAGGCCGGGGGTGCCAGTTGCGTTGAGATCATGTTGGGCTCATTCCATCAACGCGGCACGCCTGCGCTGTAATGCGCGGCACCTGACGCAAGTGTCGTGGCGGACCAGACGGTTCCGTAAGGATCGTCATATACGCGATGCAGCTCAGGGTAAAACTCGTGCATTTCCGTTGCGTCCTCAGCCCGTCCATGGCTGACCATGCGGATCACATCGCCGCGCAGCCAGGGATCATTGCGGATTGTGTCCAAGCCGTAAAACGAGAAGTGCGGGTCGATGAGGACCACGCGCCGCCCGGCGCCCTCGTGAGGTGGCACCTGCTTCAGGTTCAGGGTGACGAAGTCACGGATCTGGTAAGCGCGCCACGCGTTGCCGCAGACCAGGGTGAGGAGCGCGCAAGCAACAATAAATGTGAGTGTTCCGCTGTCCTCGAATACGGAGTGCGCCTGTCCGGTGCCCTGCGGAGCTCGGGTGACCGCGCCCGCAGCCAGCAGCGGCAATACCAGCCACGCCGAGTGAAAGTAGCGGAAACCCCAGCCATGTCCCTGATCGACGGGCACGAACAGGAATCCCAGCAAAGTCACGATGGCCGACAGGGCGAGGAGCCGGCAGTGAGCATCGTGACGCCACCGCCACGCACCGGCACAGGCCAGCATAACCATGCCCGGAACCGCCCAAACCACTATCTTTGCGATGCCGATTGTACGTGCGAGCAACAATGGCTGCGATGGCAGCGCAAACACCGAGTCGATGCGCGCCACGAGCCCGTTCTGGATCGCGGCATTTGCGGTATGAACGAGTCCTTCGTGCGTGAGTGTCGCGGTGTACAGGAACCAACCGAGCCCCAGGATGACCGACAGAGGCAGATAGCCGGCGATGAGCCAACACGTCAACTTCACGCCACCGGGGCGTGTGGCCAACCAGATGATCCAGGGTGCGGCGAACAGTAGATGGGGAACGGGGTTGTGCAATGTCAGGGCGACGGAACCCACAAGGCCGGCGAGACAGGCCCGACGCGCGGTGGGTTCCAGTAGTAACAGGGCGAATACTCCGTTTGCCAGCAGGTGCGCGGACATGGAGTAGTACGAAATGCCGTCAGCGCAAAAAACAGGTGAGGCGACGCTGAGGAGTACGGCGAGTCCAGCGGCCTCAGGGGTGGCGAACAGGAGCCACGCAAGCCGGTGTATGACCAGTACCGAGAGCGCGCAGATCGCGGGATTGCAGGCCCAGGGGATGCCCAGCAGTGTGAAAGGTGTCAGTAGCAGAGCGAACGAGGGCCAGTAGGCCGAGACGATTCGCCCGCTCGAGTGCGATACCAACAGGAATGACTTCTGGAAAGGCAGCGGTACGAGCCAGTCGAGCAGCGCATGCGGAAACCGGCCTGTGAGGTGTCCTGCGGCAAACACCTGACTTTGGAAGTAGGCGCAGTACTCGTCCATCGAAAGCGGATAGTTACGGTAGACCAGCAGTGTTCCCAGGCACAGGACGACAAAGGTCATGCCCGCCACCCAGGTCGGGTGAGCGGCGATCCAGCGCAGAGCCGGCCGGAACGAGTGCGGGTGCCTGACGAAAACGGCCGCAATCAGGATGAGGAGGGCGCAGTCGGCCCCGGTGGAGTCCAGAACGGTGAACAGGTAAGAGAATATAGGCGTCAGACGGGCCGTCTGCTGCGCGCTTAGATTGTTTGCCCAGAGCGCGATGGTACCGGCGGCCAACGCGGATCCCAGGAACAGGATGCGTGCGCCGGTCGAGCGCTCCTCAGACATATTGGATAGCACGGGTCCCAAGCAGTTTCCTGACGCAGCGCTGTCGCGAATTTTGCGCCGCATTATGTCCGAGCGTCCGGCCGCACGGCGTGACCGAGCGCACGGGGTTATCTGCCGGGCTGCGCGGGGCTCACGCCGTTGACCAGGATCATGTTGATCAGAAACGAGCTGCAGATCAGATTCAGGCCCAGGACCAGGACCGTGGTGGCGAAGAAAGCCAGGTGCACGGTCGATTCCATCGGTGCGCCGAGTGTCGCGAGCCACTTCGCGGCGATGATCCCGTCTATGGCGGTACCGGCCAGCGCCAGGGCGATACCCGTGATCAAGCCGGCTTCCAGCGAGAACCGCCGCTTGATGAGGCGTACGGTGCGGCTTTTGATGCCTGTGTAGCGTTGCGCCATCAAAGTCTTGGCCAATACGCCCAGGTTGATGATGTTGAAGCCGACCAGGGTCAGCAGTGACCCCAGCGCGAGAAAGTGAATACCGAGATAGGCGCCGGCCAAGCTGATCGGGCCGCGCGCCAACAGCACTTCCAGCCCCAGCCCGGGGAATAACAGCAGCGCGCCGGGCACGAGGTAGAGGTAGTCGGGTGCGTAGGTCAGAATGAAGCGCAAATGGCGCCAGCCGTCGCGGAAGGAGCGCAAGTGCGGCGGCCGGTTGCGCTTGTCGGGATATAGAATGATAGGGATTTCGGCGATCCGCAGCCCTTGATGGGCCGCGTTGGCCACCATTTCGGTTGCGAACTCCATCCCCGTGGTCTGCAACTGCATGCGCTCAAAGGCGGCCCGGGTGAAGGCGCGCATGCCGCAGTGGAAATCGCCGATCTGAGTGCGGAAAGCGATGCGCCCGATCAGGGACAATACTGGATTGCCGAGATACCGATGCAGTTTGGGCATCGCTCCGGCCATGATGCCGCCCTGGAAGCGATTTCCCATGACCAGGTCATAGCCCTCGCGGATCTTGCGGACAAACGGTGCTATGGCGGTCCAGTCGTAGGAGTCATCGGCGTCGGCCATGACTATGATTTCGCCGCGCGCTTCCGCGATACCACGTTGTAGGGCCGCGCCATAGCCTTTGCGCCGCTCGTTGATAACACGTGCGCCGGATTTGAGCGCGATCTCCACGGACCGATCCGTTGAGCCATTGTCAGCGACCACGACTTCGCCATGCACGCCGAGCTCGGCGAAGCCCCGGAGCGCCTTCTCGATGCACAAGGCGAGTGTCTTCTCCTCGTTGAGGCATGGGATCACGGCCGACACCGTGGGCGCTTCATCGCGAGAGGGGACGGTCGCGCGGCTTGTGACGCCCGGGGGCGGCGATGGGGCGAGGACTTCGATGTTTGTCATGCGTCACTTGCTATCGGTATGGTGGGCTCAGGGACGATTACCAGGGCCAGATTGCAGCTCCAAGGCGCGATGCGGAACTGCGTGCGAATGGATCCGGGGCCAAATACCGCGCTCGCGAGTGACCGCAACTCATGTTCGCGCAGGTAATGCACGCGATCACCGGTGATGATTCGCTCAACCAGATAGTTGGCCAGGCAGATGGCAGTGCGCTCACGCAGCCACTCCTTGAACACTACGGTTCCACCGGGTGCGACCAACTCAACCGCATTTTTCAGTAGCAGCATTCGATCGTTTTGCGGCACGTGGTGGATCACGTCCGCGATGACGACGAGGTCGTACGATTGCGACTCCGTCTGGCGCAACTCGGCTGCGGAAGCGCGCATGAATCGCACGCGATCCGAGTCGCCTCGGAACAGGCGGCCGGGTTCCGGGCAGATGTCGATTCCCGTAAGGCGCGCCCGAGAGTAGATGGTGGCGAGGCGCTCTGTCACGGCGCCGTCCCCGCAGCCGATTTCGAGCACTCTGCCCGGCGATGGCACATGCGTCGCCACTTCGCGGACGAACGCGTTGAGGTCCACCCACGCGCCGCGCCAGGCGTCCGATATCGCGCGTTCGCGCTTACCGAACATTCGCCGTACTCGCCTTCCGATCCCCATGCGATCCTCGCTAAGTTATAGTCGGCGCAGCCGCACGTTCACGAGAGCAAGCTGCTTGGGCATCGAGATCTGGAATCAAACCCGTGTCATAGTTCCTGTCCGTAATGGGGGGCAGCGCTGGCTCGAGGCCGCCGCGGCGCTGCGTGAGGCGGTACCCCACCCGTCCGTGGTAGTGGTGGTCGATTCGACCTCCACCGACGGCAGCGATAGCGTCGCTACTCGTTACGGCTTCGACCTCAGGCGCATCGATCCCAGCACGTTCAACCATGGCCGCACCCGACAGCGGGCCGTGGAGGAGTTCTGTTGCGACAAATCGTTCGCCGTGCTCCTGACACAGGATGCGGTTCTGGACAATAGCGCTTCGATCACCGCTCTTCTGCGAGCTTTCGACGACGATCAAGTCGGCGCAGCTTACGGCAGACAGTTGCCGCATCACAAGGCGCGCCCGTTCGAAGCCCATGCGGCTCTTTTCAACTACCGGCCGAGCAGCGAG
Organism: uncultured Pseudomonadota bacterium; assembly: GCA_963752125.1. Classification (GTDB taxonomy): domain Bacteria; phylum Pseudomonadota; class Gammaproteobacteria; order Steroidobacterales; family Steroidobacteraceae; genus 13-2-20CM-66-19. The sequence continues at coordinate 15,278 of CAVVXG010000022.1, forward strand.
ACGCGCTCGTTCGCGGACGCACGGCGTCTGGGCATCAAGGCCGCCTTCTTTTCCAACTCGTTCGCCGCGTATCGTGTTGCAACGCTGGGGCGTTGTGGAGGGTTTCCGGAGCACCTCATTCTGGGCGAGGACGCCTACGTGGCGATGCGTATGCTGACGAGCGGCTGGCGTGTCCGATACTGTGCCGATGCTTTGGTGCGCCATTCGCACGACTATTCGATCCTTGCCGAGATGCAACGCTATTTCGACTTCGGTGTGATGCACGCACAAATTCCGGAGTTGCTGCAGCAGTTCGGCCATCCGGAAGGGGAGGGAGCGCGGTTCGTGCTTGCCGAACTGCGCTACATTGCACGCCGGGCACCCTGGCTGTTGCCGGAGGTGGCCATTCGAAACTCCGCGAAGTACCTGGGCTACCGCCTCGGCCGCGTATTTACCCGCTTGCCGCGGGGCTTGTGCCGGCGGTTGAGCATGACCAAGGTCTATTGGAAGGATGCCCCCAGCCACCGCTCGCGTTGAACCGGCCCTCATGTGCCACTTGCTCGTTCGGCGACTCGTTGGGGTGCTTCGCGGTAGGTCAACACCCGATGCGCGACGAACGTGATGGGTACGTTGACTGCCGCCAGGATGATGGTCGCCGCGATATACCAGATGCCGCACGACTCGACGAGTATCCGCAGGAGGACCGAATTCACCCCCAGCAGAATCGCGTTCACAGTCACATAGCGTGACAGCGCGCGGCCGTTGAAGCGATTGTGGCCCGCGAACGTGTAACGCCCATTGAGGACGTAACCGAGGACGCTGCTGATGAAAAAAGTAGCGATGAAGGCTGCCAGGTAGTCCACGTGAAGCAGCTCGCACAATGTGGCCAATACCACCGTGCTCACGGCAAAACACACCAGGCCGATGGCGCAGAAACGCGCTATGCGGGCTAAGCGGGCGATCACTTTGGGCGGTATCCGGATTGGTTTAAACGTAACGCTACCGTGCGGGCCACCCCGGGGTGCGTGAGCGGGTTCACAAGCAGGATGCGCGGATTGCTTTACTTGTCGCGTTACAGCGAAAGTTGGGAGTTCCGCCACAGGCCGCACCTGAGCGGATCGTGTAGGATCGAAGGATGAATCTGGACAGACGGATGCTGGCGCAGGAGATCTGTCGCCGGCTCGACTCGGAGCGCGATGCGATCTGCCGGCAGTGGCAGGGGTCGGCGCCGGTCCGCCATTTCATCGTGGACGACGTGTTACCGCAGGACTGGGTCGGGAGAATCCGCACGGCCTTTCCGCAAGGCTCGGCCATGGCGCTCAAGAGCAGCCTGCGCGAGTTGAAGTATGTCGCCGCGCAGATGAATCAGTACGATCCGGTGCTGGAGGAGAGCATCTACGCTTTCCAGGCCCCCGAGGTCGTGGAGCGTGTCGAGGAGCTCACGGGTCTGAAAGCTCTCGAGCCGGACCGCATGTTGTATGCCGGTGGCATCTCGCTGATGGCCCCGGGGCACTTTCTCAATCCCCATATCGACAACTCGCATGACAAATCGCGGGAGCGCTATCGGGTGTTGAATCTTCTTTACTACGTTTCGCCTCAATGGCCGCACGATCGGGGCGGGAATCTGGAGCTGTGGCAGCAGGGGCTCCGCGGCCAACCCAGCACGATTGCCAGTCGCTTCAATCGGCTGGTGGTCATGCTCACACACCGCGCCTCCTGGCACTCCGTGTCGCGCAACCGCACGAGCTCGGACCGCTGTTGTGTCTCGAATTATTACTTCTCGAAACAGCCGATCGATGGTGAGCACTACTACCACGTAACCGAATTTCGCGGCCGCCCGGAGCAGCCCGTCAGGGACTTGCTGCTGCGGGGCGATAATTGGTTGCGCACCATGATCCGTACTCGGCTGCCTGGGGCTTTCAAAAACCCCCACTACTACGCGCAGCCGCCACGGAAATCCTAGGGATCATTCGCCCGCAAGCCGCTCGATCCGACGCAGGCCGAGCCGATACGACACGATCCGGTGCGCCAGAAAGCTGACCGGCGTGTTGAGCGCAGCCAGCAACAATGTCGCGAATAAATACCATACGTGGAATTGCTCGACGAGCAGTCGAAGCGCGGCACCGTTGACAATGAGCAAACAGACGTTCACCGCCATGTAGCGCAGCAGCCCCGAGCCGCCGCCGCCGCGGGCGCTGAAGGTGTAACGTCCATTCAGCAAATAGCCCAGCGAGCTTGTGACGACGAAAGAAGCCACGTACGCAAGCAGGTAGTGCACGCCGGCCAGCTCGTGCAGTCCTGTCAGGACACCCAGACCCAGCACGAAGCACAGGAGACTGACCGCGGAAAATCGTGCGAGTTGCAGGGCCTGCCCCTTCATAACCGGCATCTCGGGAGTGCGGGCTGGCACGCGATCTCTACTCGATTCCCAGCTTCTTCACACGATAACGCAGCGCGCGAAAGCTCATCCCCAGCAGCTTCGCTGCCGCGGTCTTGTTGTAGCGTGTCTTTTCCAACGCCTTGATGATGGCATCGCGCTCGATGTCCTCGAGTTTGTCGCCGAGCGCGCCGCTTGACTCATCCACGGCGGGCGCCGGCTGTGTATCGCTTGCCGCCGGGCGGGCAGCGGCGCGAAGCTTGATGTGCTCGGCGGTGATGACTCCGTCCGCGCACAGAGTCAACGCACGTTCGAGCACATTCTCCAGCTCACGCACGTTACCCGGAAAAGGGTAGGCCTGAAGCATCTCGGTTGCATCAAAAGACAACTGCGGCGGTTCGGTGTTGGTGCGCCGGCCGAGCCGGTCCAGCACCGCCTCCGCGATCTCTGGGATATCGCTGGCACGCTCGCGTAGCGAGGGAACACGAAGCTCGATGACGTTGATACGGTAAAAGAGATCCTCGCGGAACAGTCCTTGCGCTACCAGGTCTCCGAGGTTTTTGTGCGTCGCCGAGAGAATGCGCACGTCGATCGTCTCTTCACGCGACTCGCCGATGGGCCGTACGGTCTTCTCCTGCACGACTCGCAACAACTTCACCTGCATGTGCAACGGCAGGTCCGCGACTTCGTCAAGAAAGAGGGTGCCGCCTTCGGCGCACTGTACCAGCCCCTTCTTATCGCTCACCGCGCCGGTGAAGCTGCCCCGCTTGTGTCCGAACAGCTCACTCTCCATGAGCTCGGTGGGAATGGCACCGCAATTGACCGCGACAAAAGGTCCCTCGCTGCGGGCGCCGCTTTCATGAATCAAGCGCGCGACCAGCTCCTTACCGGTGCCGGATTCGCCGTAAATGTGGACCGGAGCCTGGCTGCGCGCGACACGAGCGACCATCTCCCGCAACTGCTCCATGACCTGGGAGTGTCCGAGCAGCCGCGGGCCGCGGAATGTCACACTAGTGCGCTCGGCGCCGCCGCGTGAGCCGAGGCGGATCGCACTGCCCACCAACTTTCGCAGTACGCCGAGGTCGAGCGGCTTCGAGACGAAATCGAATGCGCCGAGCTTCAGCGCGCGTACGGCGGACTCGACATTGCCGTGCGCCGTAATCACCGCGACCGGCAACTCAGCGCGGTTCTGCTGGATCCACGCAACCAGATCGAGTCCGTCGCCGTCGGGCAGGCGCATGTCTGTGAGGCACAGATCGAACTTCTCCGACCTCAGCAGGCGCCGCGCCGAGTTGATATCCGCAGCGGTGCGCGCCTGCAGATTCATACGGCTCAGCGTGAGGCTCACGAGCTCGAGCAGGTCCGGCTCGTCGTCCACGATCAGCACGGTGGGTCTGTCCACCGGCACGCCTCTGCTGTCGAGCGTCTCAATCATTGCACTTACGCCTCCCACCGCCGCGGGTCTGAGAACACCAGCCGGAAAACGCTCCCGCCTCCTGGGCGCGCCTCGTAGAGCAGCGTCGCGCCATTGGTCTGTGCGAGCTCCCGCGCCAGGAATAGGCCGAGCCCCGTGCCCCGCCCGCCGCTGAAAAACGGTTCGAAGATCCGCTCCGCATGCTCCGGGGCGACACCTGGCCCACGGTCGGCAACCTCAAGGAATGGCCGGGCCGTGGGGCTCATGCGGCCATATCGTATCTCGACCACCTGCTCGGGGCTGTCCCGCACGCCGTGTTTGAGCGCATTCTCACAAAGATTCCAGACAATCTGGCGCAGTTGGCTCGGATCGGCCCGGACTTCGAGGTCCGCTGCAGTGCCGCCGCTGACCAGTCGCTCGCGCGGCCACTGCATGGTCTCGCAGAACTCCTCGTGAAATTCGTCACACCACGCCTGCAGCGAGAGCCGCTCCACGTGTGTTTCCTCTCGTTTGGAGAGGCGCAGCACGTTATTGATGATGCCGCTGACCCGCTCCGCATTGGTGCGAATGATCTCCGTGAGCCGGCGGTCCTCGCTCGACATGCCTGGGGCCTCGGCGAGCAATTGTCCGGCATGACTCATGGCGCCCACCGGATTGCGAATCTCGTGCGCAATGCTGGCGCTCAGGCGGCCAAGCGCCGCCAGCTTCGACTGTTGCACCCGCTCGGCGAGCAGGCTCGTGTCCTCGAGAAACACAATGACCGGCGCCGGGCTCGCATTTCCCAAAGGTGCGAAATGCGCGCGGATCACACGGCCCCCGTCAGCGGACACGAATGTCGGCTCGCTGATCGGAAATACGCCGGTATGCCCCTGGTTTTGCCGCCAGGTCTCCAGCAAGTACAGCAGTTGCGGGGAGGCTTCGCCGATCAGCACATCCGGGTAGGCTTTGTCGTCGCCGAGGATTTGGGCCGCGGACTCGTTGATGAGGCGGATGTGATCTTGGGAGTCGATGACCAGGATGCTCTCCCGAAGGTGCTGCACGATGTACTGGGAGAGTTGCGCCAGATTCGCGAGGTCGACCTCCTGCCGCCGCACCAGCGCCTCGCTCTCGCGGAGCCGGGAGGCCACGGGCCATAGGGATAGTGCGACGCCGAAGAGCACGGCGCCGAGCACACCAGCGGTGGTGTAATCGGTGGATGGCGTGTTGTCCACGAGCCCGACGAAGACCTGTTGCACGAGTACCGCGATCGCCGCCACGGCAGCGATCAGAAAGGCGTCGCGATGGTTCGCCAACACTGCAAGGGCCGCCACCGGCAGAACCAGCAGAATGCCCAAGCCACTAGTGACGCCGCCGCTCGCGTACAGGATCAGGCCAATCGCCAGCGGATCCACGCCCGCGTTGACCATGGTGACGATGCGCAGGCTCGTCCACTCCAGCCGCCGCGCGATCACGAGCAGGATCGCGCAGGTGAAATAGACCGCGCAGGCCGATAGGAATAGCTCGGGGCGCACCGGGCTCAGTGCCCATTGCGGGCCGGCTAGCGACTGCACTGAGAGCAGCACCACCGGGACGAGCAGTCGATAGATATTCAGCAGTCCGAGGACGCGCCACGCAAAGTCGCTTGGGGCCGAGGAGGTTGTGACGGGCATGGACGGGCTGCTACTGATTTCCGGCAAGGGCTGTCGATTGGGCGCGATGATCACCGCGGCGCTGCTGTAATGCCAGCAGGCGCCGCGGCTGACCAAACGGAGCCGTAGCGGTCGGTGTACACACGGCTCAACCCTGGAAAGTACTGGCGCATCACGGCGGCGTCCGAGCGCGGCCCATGGCCGACCATGCGGATGACATCGCCCCGCAGCCAGGGATCGTTCGGCACCGGCTCCAGCGTCCGGGTCGAGGGATTGATGATGATCACCCGGTGCTCGGTGCCCGCGTAGGCCGGTGTTTGCTGCAAATCGTTCGAGATGAAGTCGTGGATCTGAACAGCCCGCAACCCCCACCCCAGTGTAAGGGTCAGAAGCGCGCACGCCACCAGATATGTCCGTAGAGCGGTGTTGTTGGGTTGCATGTTAACCGGCTCACCTCGCAACGCTCCCGCGGCCAACAAAGGCAACACCATCCATGCAGAGTGAAAATAGCGGAACCCCCACCCGTGTCCCTGGTCCACCGGCACCAGTAGAAACCCCGCCAGTGTCACTACCGCGCAGGTGATGAGCGTCCGGCAGGTCGGATCATGGCGCCACCTCCAGGCGCCAACGAGCGCGAGAATCAGCATCCCCGGCACGGCCCACACCCATATCTTTGCAAGGCCGATCAGGCGGGCGAGCCATATCGATGAGTCCGGAAGTGAAAATATGCCGCCTATCCGCGCCAGGCCCCCTTGCGACGGCACGGCCGCGGCGGCTGCGCTCACTCCTTCATGGGGCAGGCTGCCTGCAAAGGTGAACCAGCCAAGCCCCAACAGCAGGCATAAGGGCGCGTATCCGGTCAGGAGCCAACCGATCAACGCCGAGCCGTTCTGGCGCCGGCTGGTGGCGAGGATCCACGGCAACGCAAACAACATGTGCGGCACCGGATTGTGAAGAGTAAGGGCCACCGATCCGAGCGAACCCGCGGCGAGCGCTCGGCGCGGCGTCGGGTCGATCAACAGGAGCGCAAATACACAGTTGGTCAGCAGATGAGCCGGCATTGAGTAATAGGAGATGCCGTTGGCGAAGAACACCGGTGAGGCCACGGTCAATAAAACGGCGAGCCCGGCAGTCTCCTGATCCGCGAAGATCCGCAAAGCCAGGCGGTGGATCGCCACCAGTGTGAGTGCCGAGAGCACGGGGTTGCAGGCCCAAGGGATGCCTAGGAAGGTGAAAGGCGTAAGTAGAAGCGCAAAGGAGGGCCAGTACGCCGATGCAACGCGTCCTGTGGCATGCGAGGCTACGAGAAACTGGTTCTGAAGCTCAGGGGGTATCAGCCAATCGATGAGTGCTGGCGGAAACCGCCCCGCCAGGTAGCCCGCGGCGAACACTTGGCTCTGGAAGTACGGGGCGAATTCGTCCATGGTCGGGGCGTGATTGCGGTACACCAGAAGCGCGCCAAACCCAAGCATGATGCAGACCGCGCTCGCGACCGGCCAGGGATTGCGGCCGATCCAGCCGAGTAAGGAACGGAATCGATCTCGTTCGGGGACACATGCCGCCGCAATGACGATCAGCAGATCCCAGCTCGCGCCCACGTAATCCAGGTTCGTGAACAGGTATGCGAATATCGGCGACAGCCGGGTTGCCGCGTGCGAGAACGCAAGGGTTTTCGCCCACCACATGATTACAGCGGTGATACACGCGGTGCCAATAAACATGGCGCGCGTAGCGACTGAGCGCTCTACAGGGAGCTCGGCGAGCACGGGTCTCCAGGTGGCGGTAGGCGAAAGCGTTGCCGCGGGTTTGACCGTATTATGTCCGTCCGCGACTGCCCGTGGCCGTGACCGAGCGCACGAAGGTCGTAGGTACGCCCGCAATCGACCTTGTCAAGGGTCGCTTCTCACCGTAGCGATCATTTAGTGCAACCAGTCTTCAAGCTGGCTACGCACCGTGATTTTCGGGAGAATGCGCGCCTCTTTGCGCGGACGGCGGTGACGATGAATCTGCACGAGTATCAGGCGAAGGACCTCTTTCGAAGCTACGGTATCGCGGTTCCTTCGGGACGCGTGGCGGCTAGCCCAGCGGAGGCGGTTGCGGCGGCCGAAGCGATCGGTGGTTCGATTTGGGTGGTTAAGGCACAGGTGCATGCCGGTGGCCGCGGCAAGGCGGGTGGCGTGAAGCTCGCCCGCGATGTCAGATGCCGTGCGCTCTGCGACCGAAGGCATGCTCGGAACGCGCCTCGTCACCAAGCAGACGGGCGAGGATGGCCTGCCCGTCGAGCGTGTCTACGTCGAATCGGGGTCCGAGATCGATCGCGAGGTATATGTCTCGCTGACGCTCAATCGCGAGCGTGGGCGCATCGCCCTGATCGCCTCCGCCGCCGGTGGCATGGACATTGAGGAGGTGGCTCACAAGACACCCGAGAAGATTCTGACGGTCAACATTCATCCGGCCGCCGGTCTGCAGCCTTATCAGGCGCGCGAGATCGCTTTCGGCCTCGGGCTTCAAGGGTGCACAGATCGCCGAGTTCCAGTCGATCGCGGCGGCCCTGTACAAGCTGTACATCGAGAAGGATGCCAGCCTGGTCGAAATCAACCCGTTGATTGTCACCAAGGCCGGCGCGCTCGTGGCGCTGGATGCGAAAATCAATATCGACGCCAATGCGGTGTTCCGGCATCCGGATCTCGCGAAGCTGCGCGACCCGAGCCAGGAAGATCCCATGGAGCGTCGTGCGAGCGAGCACGATCTCAACTACGTGTCGTTGGACGGTGATATTGCGTGCATGGTGAACGGCGCAGGCCTCGCCATGGCGACAATGGACCTCATCAAACTTCACGGCGGACAGCCGGCGAACTTCCTCGACGTCGGCGGTGGCGCGACCAGTGAGCGGGTGACGGCAGCGTTCGAGCTCATTCTCTCCAATCCGAAGGTCACGGCGGTGCTGGTCAATATTTTCGGCGGCATCGTGCGCTGCGACCTGATCGCCGACGGCGTAATCAATGCCGTGAAGAATGTGGGTGTGAAGGTGCCGGTCGTGGTGCGCCTCGAGGGCACGAATGCGGACAAGGCACGGGAGATGCTTGCGCAAAGCGGTCTCGCCATCACACCGCGCTTCCGATCTGACTGATGCCGCGCGCAAAGTCGTCGCGCTGGCCAAGGGCTGAGGTAACGAATGAGTATTCTGGTCAATAAGAACACCCGCGTGATTTGCCAGGGATTCACCGGCAAGCAGGGCACCTTCCATTCCGAGCAGGCGCTTGCGTACGGTACGCAACTCGTCGGCGGCGTAACGCCGGGGCGGGGAGGCCAGACACATCTGGGTCTTCCGGTGTTCGACACGGTACACGACGCGGTCCGGGAGACGGGCGCGACTGCAAGCATGATCTACGTGCCAGCGGCGGGTGCGGCGGACTCGATCCTCGAGGCAGCCGATGCGGGCGTCGAGCTGGTTGTTTGCATCACGGAAGGTGTGCCTGTCAATGACATGGTGCGTGTGAAGTCGGTGCTCGCGGGTTCCGCGACACGACTCGTTGGCCCCAACTGCCCGGGCGTCATTACGCCCGAGGAATGCAAGATCGGCATCATGCCGGGTTTCATACACAAGAAAGGCGCTGTGGGTATCGTGTCGCGCTCCGGCACTCTGACCTATGAAGCCGTATTCCAGACTACGAATATCGGGCTCGGACAGAGCACTTGTGTTGGTATCGGCGGTGATCCGGTGCGCGGGATGAACTTCATCGATGTGCTGGAGCTTTTCGAGCGCGACCCGCGCACGGAAGGCATCATCCTGGTGGGCGAGATCGGCGGAAGCGATGAAGAGGCGGCTGCTGAGTTCATTCACAAGTTTGTGACCAAGCCGGTGGTTGCTTACATCGCCGGTGTGACCGCCCCGCCGGGCAAGCGTATGGGGCACGCGGGCGCCATCGTTGCCGGCGGTAAGGGCACTGCCGCTGATAAGTACGAGGCCTTTGAGCGCGCGGGTGTGCGCACTGTGAAGTCACCCGCGGAGCTGGGTACCGCCATGAACGAGTTGCTGAAGAAGCGCCGGGCCAAGGCGGCTGCCAGTGCGACTAGGCTGGTCAGCCTGGCGCTACCGGAAGACTCGGACGAGGAAATCGCTCCGCGTGCCAAGGGTGGTGTCGGTTCGAAAACCCGAGGTTCCTCCTCTAAGGGCGGCGCAAAGGCGGCTGCGGGGAAGGGCGTAAGAGCCAAAAGCGGCGCCAAAGCTGCGGCGAAGGGCGCGAGCAAGGGCAAGGGCGGCGCGAAGAAGGTTCCTGTCAAGGCCGCGGCGAAGGCCAAGAGCCCCGTGAAAGGGAAGCCGGGTCGGACCGCCTCCAAGGGCAAGGCTAAGGCCAAGTCGGCGCCGACGCGCGGCAAGCGGCGCTGAGTCGTGAAAGAATAGGTCTGCGGGGCGACGGCCGCGCTTGAGGCGTGAGCCAATGGCCCTACTACGGTTGCGACCGGTGCCCCAGGCGGACTCATGAGCGATTCCTTCAAAATTGCGCTAGCGCAGCTCAACCTTCTGGTTGGGGATGTGCACGGCAACGCGTCGCGCGTAATCGCGACGGCACGCCGTGCGCGCTCGGAGGTCGGAGCGGACCTCGTGCTGTTCCCGGAATTGACCCTGTGCGGGTATCCGCCGGAGGACCTGCTCTTCCATCGAGGTTTCCGGCGCCAGATCGAGCAGGGCCTGGAGCGAGTGCGCCAGGAAGTCCAGGACGCCAGCGTGGTGGTCGGTTTTCCGGAATATGCGCGCGCCGGTATCTACAACTCCGCCGCTCTGATCTGCGACGGCGCGATCGCGGCAATCCATCGCAAGGCGGAGCTGCCCAATTACAAGGTCTTCGACGAGAAGCGCTATTTCCAGGCCGGAGCGCAGCCTACCGTCGTGGACCATCAGGGCTTCCGGGTCGGAATGCTCGTTTGCGAGGACATCTGGGAGCCAGAGTCAACCCAACTGGCGCGTTCCGACGGCGCGGAGCTCCTGGTCGTCATCAATGCATCGCCCTATGAGCTGCACAAGCAACGCGAGCGCGAGGACATCGCGCGCATCCGCGCCAGGGACGTGGGGTTGCCGCTCGCGTATGTGAACATGATGGGCGGTCAGGACGAGCTGGTCTTTGAAGGTAACTCGTTCGTCATGGATGCCGATGGGCGGGTCGTGATGCGGGCGCCCGCCTACGAGGAAGGCATCTACGCTGTCGAATTCGTGCGCCAGGGACGCGGTAAGGTCGTGCCCAAGCAAGGGCCTGTTGCGCCGGAGTTGAGCGATGAGGCGAGCGTCTATGGCGCACTCGTGCTCGGCGTGCGCGACTACGTCAATAAACATGGCTTTCCGGGCGTGGTGATGGGCCTGTCAGGGGGTGTTGATTCCGCCTTGACGCTGGCGATCGCCGTCGATGCCCTGGGGGCGGACCGTGTGCATGCGGTCATGATGCCCTCCCGGTACACCTCAGAAATGAGCTTGAAGGATGCCGAGGAGCAGGCGCGCAGCCTGGGAGTCAAGTACAGCACGCTGTCCATCGAGGCGATGTTCGAGGCGACGCTCGCGAGCTTGAAGGATGAGTTCGCCGGCCGACCGCCCGATGCGACCGAGGAAAACATCCAGTCGCGTTGTCGCATGTTGCTGCTCATGGGCATCTCCAATAAGACGGGCAAGATGCTGCTTACCACAGGCAACAAGAGCGAGATGGCTGTCGGCTATGCGACGCTCTATGGTGATATGGCCGGCGGGTTCGCGCCCATCAAGGATTGCAGCAAGCTGCTGGTCTACCGGCTAGCTGCGTACCGCAACGCTCTGGGGCGTGTGATTCCGCAGCGGGTCATCGACCGCCCGCCCTCGGCCGAGTTGCGCCCCGACCAGAAAGACTCCGACTCGCTACCGCCGTACAATGTGCTGGATCCGATTCTCGAGGCTTTCATCGAGGAGGATCTGTCGGTGGATGAGATTGAGGCGCGAGGCTTCGATCGCGTCACCGTCGCGCGGGTGCTCGATCTGGTGAAGCGGAACGAGTACAAACGCCGCCAGGCGCCGCCAGGGGTGCGGGTCAGCCGCCGCGCGTTCGGACGGGACTGGCGCTATCCGATTACGAACGGCTACCGTCGCTGAGGAAAGTCGGCCGCTACCAGACTTGCCACCAGGTCGCTTCTTGATCTCCGCCCGCGCGTCGCGTACCTCGCCCGAGTAGTTGGCGCGGTAAACCTCCTTGGTCTTCTGCGCAAGCGGTGGCAGGTTCAACCGATCATAGGCTTCCACCAGGATCGCCACGGCGTCGTGAACAGCGGGCGCTCCGTCATACTGCTCAATGCAGCTCTTGGCTCGCTGTGCTGCGGCGACATAGGCGCCGCGCTTCATGTAGTAGCGCGCTACGTGCACTTCGTAATTCGCGAGCCGGTTGCGTAGGTAGATCATCCGTTGCAGCGAGTCGTGCGCGTACTCGCTCTTCGGGTACTGCTCGACAACGGTTCGAAATGCTGCAAACGACTTACGGGCGGTGCTCGGCGGCCGCTGCGTCAGGTCAACACGGAACAGCTTTTCGATCGCGTTCGATGTGCGTTCGAAGTCGACGAGGCCCTTGACGTACTACGCGTAGTCGACGCGCGGGTGAGTCGGATTTTCGCGGATGAACGTATCGGCCGCGTCGGTCGCGGACTCTTTCTCGCCCGAGCGATAATATGCGTAGATCAGATCGAGGCGCGCCTGGCGTGCCTGGTCCGTGAACGGGAACCGGGCGGTGAGCGCCTCGTAGGTCTTGATCGCCGTGCCGTAGTCATACGAGTCGAGGCTCTTTTTGGCCTTCTTGTAAAGAACCTCGGGGCTCGACTGCTGCAGCTGGCGATTCTTATGGGCGCAGCCCGACGACAGAGCCAGCAACGCCACAAACACTGCGACTACGGTGCCGCGCACCGGACCGGTCAGGGACATTCAGAGGGGCCTTTATCTTTTGGCAACGCGCCGTGTAATTCCGGGAAGTATAGCGAATCCCCAGCCTGCACTTCGGACCGAGCCACCCGGTATGGAGTTCCGTACCCATTCTCTGGCTTTGCCGCACGAACTGGGCGGGATGCGGCTCGACCAGGCACTGGCCCGTGCCCTGCCGCAGTACTCGCGCGCCCGCCTGCAGGGCTGGATCGAGGCAGGGGCGATCGAGGTCGATGGCCGGCGTTTGCGGGCCAAGGACAAGGTACTCGGAGGGGAACGCGTCCACATCGAGGCGCGGCTGGAAGCGGACGAACAGGTCGCGGCGGAGGAGATGCCGCTCGAAATCGTATTCAAAGATCGCGCGATGCTGGTCATCAACAAGCCGGCGGGGATGGTAGTGCATCCCGGCGCCGGCAACAGCCGGCACACGCTGCAGAACGCCCTTCTGGCCCTTGACCCGAAGCTTGCTGTCGTCCCGCGCGCGGGGCTCGTGCATCGGCTCGATAAGGACACGAGTGGGTTGCTTGTCGTTGCTCGCACCCCTGAGGTTCACACGGCGCTGGTTGCCGCGCTGGCGGAGCGGCAGATTGGGCGGCATTACATTGCTTTGTGTAACGGTGTGATGATTGGGGGAGGGACGATCGATGAGCCGATCGGGCGTCATCGCAGCCATCGTACGCGCATGGCTGTGCGTAGCGACGGACGGCCTTCCGTTACCCACTACCGCATAGTGAAGCGTTTTCATGCGCACACACTTTTGCATGTGGAACTCGAAAGCGGGCGAACCCATCAGATCCGGGTGCATCTGGCACACATCGGCTATCCCGTTGTTGGGGATCCGGTGTACGGGGGTCGACGCCGTCTCCCCACGGGCGCCGGTCCGACGCTGATTGAAGCGTTGGAGCGCTTCAAACGCCAGGCGTTGCATGCGGCGCGTCTGCGGTTGGTACATCCTGTCAGTGGCAAGGAGGTCGAGTGGGAGGCGCCTCTTCCGGCGGATATGGCGCGGCTGGTGGCTCTACTCGAGGCGGATGGCGAAGGAGAGGTGCGTGACGATCGCGATTAGCGCTGACTGGCCCCCTCCGCCGCGCGTGCGTTCGGTTTTCACGCTGCGCACGGGAGGGGTAAGCGTGGCGCCGTACGACTCACTCAATCTCGGGGCGCATGTTGGCGACGCACCCGAGGCCGTTGGCGAGAATCGGCGTCGCGTCCGTGAGGCGGTAGGTTTGCCCGCGGAGCCCGTCTGGTTGCAGCAGGTGCATGGCACCGTAGTCGCCGATCTTGATGCTTCGTTGCCTTCTGGCGAGGTCCCTCGGGCGGATGCGGCAGTGACGCGTACCAGGGGGCGCGTTTGCGTCATCCAGGTGGCGGACTGCATGCCCGTGCTGTTTGCCGCGCGCGATGGTTCTGCTGTTGGAGCCGCGCACGCCGGTTGGCGCGGGCTCGCCTGTGGTGTTCTCGAGGAGACGGTGCGCAGATTGGGAGTGTCACCATCGCATTTGCTGGCGTGGCTCGGGCCAACAATCGGCCAGGAGCATTTCGAGGTCGGCGAGGACGTGCGGACCGCTTTTACGTCCACCGATCCAGCGGCCGCGGCTGCGTTCGTAGCCAACTCACGCGGCCGGTGGCAGTGCGATTTGTATGCACTCGCGCGGCGTCGGCTTGCCGCGCTCGGCGTTGAGAGTGTATCCGGCGGTGGTTGGTGTACCTATGCTGATAGGGCTCGGTTTTTCTCATTCCGGCGCGATACGGTGTGTGGGCGGATGGCGGCGTTGATCTGGATGGAGTGATCGCGTGGTGGGGCGGCCGCGCAGCCCGATGCGGCCCCGTGAGAGAGTGCGCAAGCACGGCTTCCGTCAAGGGTCGCTTGACTCGCGTGCTATCCTTACCCATTAGCCTCCGACAAGAAGCGCAAAGCCGTGGCCTTGCTTGCCTGGATCATTTTCTTCACCGCTCTCGGCGGGATTGCCAGCGCCGCATTCGCAGGGTTGTTTCTTTTGGTGCCCGATGCGGTGGGCCGGCGGCTGATGCCGCACTTCATCAGTTATGCCACGGGTGCGTTGCTGGGCGCCGCGCTGCTCGCACTTCTCCCGGAAGCCATCCAGAGTGTTGGTCCCGATGGTGCGCATGGAATTGGCGCTGCTTTGCTGGTCGGCCTGGGTGTCTTCTTTGTCATCGAGAAGCTCGTGCTCTGGTGGCATACACATGGCAACGGACATGACCCTGAGCGTCACGGCCACGCGGGCGATCACGAGCATCATGAGCATCACGGCCATTCGCACGGCCGTGACAAGGCCGCGGGCGTTCTAGTCATCATCGGGGATAGCGTCCATAACGCGTTGGATGGGGTGCTCATCGCCGCTGCTTTTTTGACCAGCTTCCCGCTCGGGCTGCTCACCACGTTCGCGGTTGCCGCGCACGAGATTCCCCACCGTGTGGGGGACTTCGCCATCCTCGTTCATTCCGGAATGTCGCGGGGCCGGGCGCTGGTGATGAACATGGCGACGGGATTGGCCTCGGTCTTCGGAGGTCTTGCCGCGTTCTTTGGACTGCATCGGGCCATCGGAGCGTTGCCGTATGCGCTGGCCTTGGCGGCGGCTGGCTTCCTGTACATCGCGGTCGCCGGTCTGATCCCGGCACTCCATCGTCGCGCTGACCCACGCACCAGCCTCGCCCAGGTCATCCTGCTGGGGCTGGGGGTTGGAACGATTGCTTGGGCCGAGAGTTTGGCGCATCAATAGAGACTTGAACGCACTGTGCTTTACCCCACATAGCTTCGGCAGTAAGCCCGCTTTTCAGGGTATTTCTTCATGCGACAAGACAAACTCACCAGCCAGTTTCAGCAGGCCCTGGCGGATGCGCAATCGCTCGCCCTCGGCCGTGATCACCAGTTCCTCGAGCCGGCCCACGTCATGCTTGCGCTGCTCGACAGCCAGGGCGGCTCGGTGCGGCCCGTGCTCATCAAAGCAGGCGCGGACGTCAATAAGCTGCGTTCCGAGCTCGGCACCCTGCTCGATCGGCTTCCCAAGGTTGAGGGCACCCCCGGGGAGATCCATGTCTCGAACGAGCTCAACAAAATCCTCAACATCACCGATAAGCTCGCGCAGCAGCGGGGCGATCAGTTCATCGCCAGCGAGCTGTTCGTGCTCGCAGCCTTCGAGGACCGCAACCTTGCGCGTGCGTTCAAGGACGCGGGTGTCGTCAAGGGTGCGGTGGAGAAGGCCATCGAGGAGATGCGCGGTGGCGAGAAGGTGAGTGACCCGAACGCGGAAGGCAGTCGTCAGGCACTCGAGAAGTACACGGTCGATCTGACCGCGCGCGCGTCTTCCGGAAAGCTCGATCCGGTCATCGGCCGGGACGACGAGATCCGACGCACCATTCAGGTTCTGCAACGCAGGACCAAGAACAACCCCGTGCTCATCGGTGAGCCCGGAGTCGGTAAGACTGCGATTGTCGAAGGTTTAGCACAGCGCATCATCAATAACGAGGTGCCAGAGGGGCTGAAGAACAAGCGCATTCTGGCTCTCGATATGGGCGCGTTGATCGCCGGCGCCAAGTTCCGTGGCGAGTTTGAGGAGCGCCTCAAGGCGGTGCTCAACGACCTCGCCAAGCAGGAAGGACAGGTCATTCTGTTCATCGACGAGTTGCATACCATGGTGGGCGCCGGCAAAGCCGAAGGCGCCATGGATGCGGGCAATATGCTCAAGCCCGCGCTCGCCCGGGGTGAATTGCACTGCGTCGGCGCCACGACGCTCGACGAGTATCGCAAGTACATCGAGAAGGACGCGGCCCTGGAGCGCCGCTTCCAGAAAGTGCTCGTGGACGAGCCCTCGGTCGAGGACACGATCGCGATCCTGCGCGGCTTGCAGGAGCGCTATGAGATTCACCACAAGGTCGACATCACCGACCCGGCGATCGTCGCGGCCGCCACGCTTTCGCATCGTTACATCACCGACCGCCAGCTCCCGGACAAGGCGATCGATCTCATTGATGAGGCGGCCGCCCGCATCCGCATGGAAATTGACTCCAAGCCCGAGGCGCTCGATCGTCTGGAGCGCCGGATCATTCAGCTCAAGATCGAGCAGGAGGCGTTGAAGAAGGAGCAGGACGAAGCCTCGCGCAAGCGTCTCGCCGCGTTGCGGGAAACCTTGCACGGCCTTGAGAAGGAGTATTCGGATCTGGAGGAGATCTGGAAGTCCGAGAAGGCGGCCTTGCAGGGTGCCGCGCAGATCCGCGAGGACATCGACCGGGTGCGCATCGAGATCGATGCGGCGCGGCGCGCCGGTAACCTCGGCCGTGTGGCGGAGTTGCAGTACGGCAGGATTCCCGAGCTGGAAAAGCGCTTGCAGCAGGCGCTCGCCGCTGAAGCCAAGACCCCACAGCTGGTGCGCAATAAAGTGACCGAGGAGGAGATTGCCGAGGTCGTCTCGAAGGCCACCGGCATTCCCGTCTCGAAGATGCTCGAGGGGGAGAAAGAGAAGTTACTGCACCTCGAGGAGGCGCTCGGCAAGCGTGTCGTGGGCCAGGATGAGGCGCTGCGGATCGTGTCCAACGCGATCCGCCGCTCGCGGGCCGGTCTGTCCGATCCGCGCCGGCCGAACGGATCATTCCTGTTCTTGGGTCCTACCGGCGTCGGTAAGACCGAGCTCGCTAAGGCGCTGGCGGAGTTTCTCTTCGACACCGACGAGGCGATGGTGCGGATCGATATGTCCGAGTTCATGGAGCGCCATTCGGTATCGCGGCTCATCGGGGCCCCGCCGGGCTATGTCGGGTACGACGAGGGCGGTTATCTCACCGAGGCGATTCGCCGCCGGCCGTACGCGGTCATTCTGCTCGACGAGATCGAGAAGGCGCACCAGGACGTTTTCAACGTGCTGCTGCAGGTGTTGGACGATGGCCGGCTGACCGACGGCCAGGGGCGGACGGTCGATTTCCGCAACACCGTGATCATCATGACCTCCAACCTCGGCTCGCAGGTTATCCAGGAGCATTCGGGTGAGAGGAACTACGCCCGGATGAAGAGCGCGGTCATGGAGATCGTGCAGCAGAGCTTCCGGCCGGAATTCATCAATCGCATTGACGACATCGTGGTGTTCCATTCGTTGGGCGGGGAGCAGATCCGCAAGATCGTGGATATCCAGCTCCTGTACCTGCGCAAGAGATTGCAGGAACGCGATATGGACCTGATGCTCGATGATGCCGCGCGGGATGCGATCGGCGAAGCGGGCTTCGATCCGGTGTATGGGGCGCGGCCCTTGAAGCGTGCCATCCAGCAGCAGATCGAGAACCCGTTGGCGCAGCGGATCCTGCAGGGCGCGTTCGTCCCGGGCGACCACATCCGCGTCGGCGTCCGCGACGGGCAGCTCACATTCTCAAAGGGTCACTAAAAAAATCGCGGGTTGGACGGCATAATCACCGTTTCAACCCATCAACGTCCAAACGACCAACCGAAAACAACCATGCCGTTCTACGAATACGAGTGCCAGAACTGCAAGTTCTACACGGAGTTGATGCAGAAGATCTCAGATCCGCCGCTGGAGAAGTGTCCTTCGTGCAAGAAGAAGGCCATGAAAAAGCTCATCTCCGCGCCGGTATTCCGCCTCAAAGGAGGCGGGTGGTACGAGACGGACTTCAAGGGCGACAGCGAGAACAAGCGTAATCTCGCTGGCGCCGACAAAGAGGAGGCCAAAGCAAGCGAGGCCGATTCGGGCTCCACCGCAAAGGCCGACGACGCCAAGGCTGATGCAAAGCCCGCCGCTGCCGAGGCTAAACCTGCTCCGGCGGAGCCCAAGCGAGAGCGCGCGAGCTCCAGCGGCCGCTCGTCGGCGCGCCCCGCGGCGGCTTCGAAGAGTCATGGGGCCGCCACGAAAAGTCCCGGCAAGGTGAAGGCTGCGGCGCGAACCGCGAGCCGGCCGGCGAGCAAGCCGAAGGTGAAGGCCAAAGGGAAGGCGAAGAAGGGGCGTCGTTGAGGCTGCGCCTGAGCCTGCTAAGCCGTCGGCGCACGCTCGCCCAGTGCCCATTGGGCGCCGGCGTCAATGCGCCATGAGCCCTAGCGCGAACGACGTGAGCACGGACAACGACCCCGCCGGCAAGGCGCCGGCCGGAGGCTCCGGGAAGAAGTGGTCGCTGCGAAGCTACCTCGTTGCCGGGGTGCTGGTGTGGCTGCCCATTCTGGCGACCATCTGGGTCGTCAGCTTCCTGCTGCACATCATGGATCGAACGCTGCTACTGCTGCCGGTGGCGTACCGGCCGCAGGCGCTGGTGGGGTTTGCGCTGCCGGGGCTGGGGGCGCTGTTCGCGCTGATTGTCCTACTCCTCACCGGCATCCTGGTCACGAACCTGATTGGCCGGAAGCTGGTCATTTGGGGCGAGGAGCTGCTCAACCGGATTCCCGTGGTGCGCTCGGTTTACGGTGGGGTGAAGAGCTTCGCCGAAAGCGTATTTTCGCAGTCGAACTCGTTTCGTAAGGTCGTGATGATCGAGTACCCGCGCGCGGGGGCCTGGAGCATCGGGTTCATGACGGCGGAGAACGTGCCCGAGATCTCCGCGAAGACAGGGGAGCAGCACGTCGCTGTGTACATTTCCGCGGCGCTGAACGCCACTGCGGGGTATCTGGTCGTGGTGCCCAAGCGGCAGGTCGTCGAGCTGGAGATGTCCGTAGACGCCGCGATGAAGATGATCATTACGTGCGGTGTGGTGGTCCCGCCCGCGCCGCCGGAAAAGGTGGCGCAGATTGCGGAGAGGGTGGGCTAAGGAGCTGGCCGGCTGCCTGCCGCTGCCCGCCCCGGCCACGGCGCGAGCGGGTCCCGCCGTCGTGCCCCGGCTGTTTAGGCGCCGGCAATACAACCACGCTTGTGACCAGTCACGGCCCTCCGTAACATCCCGCGCCCTATGCGTTCACATTACTGCGGTCAGGTAAATGAGAAGGCGAGCGGGACGGAAGTCACGGTCGCTGGTTGGGTCCATCGGCGTCGCGATCACGGCGGGGTCATCTTCATCGATCTGCGCGATCGAGAGGGCTTGCTGCAGATCGTTTTCGATCCCGATGCGGCCGAGATGTTCAACGAGGCGGGCAAGCTGCGGAATGAATTTGTTATCCGCGTGCGCGGCCTGGTTCGCGCTCGCCCGGCGGGAACGGAGAACTCGAACCTGGCATCGGGTCGCGTCGAGCTGCTCGCACGCGAGCTCGAGGTCCTGAACCGCTCGGAGCCGCTGCCTTTCCAGCTCGACGAAACGGTCGGCGAGGATGTGAGGCTCAAGTACCGCTACCTCGACCTGCGGCGTGAGGTGATGAACCAGCGCCTGCGGTTGCGCCATCGCATCACCCGCTCGATGCGCGGGTACCTGGATTCGAGCGGCTTTGTCGATCTCGAGACCCCGATGCTCGCCAAGACGACGCCCGAGGGTGCGCGCGACTATCTCGTCCCGAGCCGCACGCATCCCGGAAAGTTTTTCGCACTTCCGCAGTCGCCGCAGATTTACAAACAGCTGCTGATGATTGCCGGCTTCGACCGCTACTACCAGATCGTGCGGTGCTTCCGGGATGAGGATCTGCGCGCGGACCGGCAGCCGGAATTCACTCAGCTCGATATCGAGACCTCGTTTCTTTCGCAGGACGACATCATGGGCCTCATGGAGGGGCTGGTGCGGCACTTCTTCAAGGAAGTGTTGAATGTTGAGTTGCCGGATCCTCTGCCACGGATGACCTTCGCGGAAGCGATGCGGCGTTATGCCTCCGACAAGCCCGATTTGCGCATCCCGCTCGAGCTGGTCGATGTCGCGGACCTGGTCAAGGATTGCGATTTCAAGGTGTTCTCGGGGCCTGCGAAAGACCCCCGCGGCCGCGTCGCGGCGCTGCGCGTCCCGGGCGGTAACGCCATGCCGCGATCGCAGATCGACGACTACACCGCATTTGTCGCCCGCTATGGCGCCAAGGGGCTTGCGTATATCAAGGTCAACGAGCGCGCTAAAGGTCGCGATGGCCTGCAGTCGCCGATCGTGAAGTTCCTCAGCGACGTGGCGGTCGCGGGCGTTCTGGAGCGCACCGGCGCTCAGGATGGTGACCTGGTTTTCTTCGGCGCGGACACCGCCAAGGTCGTCAACGACTCCATCGGCGCCCTGCGTTTGAAGGTGGGGCAGGATCTGAAGCTGGTGCAGGAGGGCTGGCGGCCGCTGTGGGTCGTGGACTTCCCCATGTTCGAGTGGGATCCCGACGCCAAGCGTTGGGCCGCGATGCATCATCCATTCACTTCGCCGAAGGATGACGCTGCGGCGGCTTTGCGCGCCGATCCGGAGAAGGCGTTGGCCAAGGCCTACGACATGGTGTTGAACGGCTCCGAAATCGGCGGCGGCTCGGTGCGTATTCACCGCCAGGAAATGCAGTCGACGGTGTTTGACCTGCTCGGCATCAGCGCGGAGGAGGCGCAGAAGAAGTTCGGCTTCCTGTTGGATGCGCTCAAGTTCGGCGCGCCTCCGCATGGTGGCATCGCGTTTGGTCTGGATCGGCTCGCGATGCTGATGGCGGGAGCCGACAGCATCCGCGAGGTGATTGCCTTCCCGAAGACGCAGACAGCGGCGGATCCGATGACCGACGCGCCGACGGAGGCGAGCGAGGCGCAGCTGCGGGAGTTGCACATTCGGGTGCGGACGCCACCGCCGAAGGACTAGATCTCGGGGCGGGAAGCCGTGTTGGACATCAGCGCGATGTATGGACGATCGTCGCGTCTCGAGTCAGCGCGGATCTCACGTTCCGCACTCGCCGCTGCTGAGCGCTCAGCTTTGATGTTGCAAAATGCCACATCATGCGAGCGGGACAGGTTGCACGCACAAGGCTAGTATCGGGTCAGGTTATTCCCGCATAGCGGGTATCAGGGAGCGATATGCGTAACCGCGCCTCAGTCTTTCACGGACATGTTCGCCTGGCCGTTATTGCCAGTCTGGCCATGGCGGGTGCCTGGTTTCCCAGTGCGCACGCCGACGAGCCTGACCAGGAACACAATCTCAGGGGAACAGTCGATCCAACCATCGTATCTGCGCTAGGGCAAATCTCGACTGCGCGTATTCGCGCAGATGTCGAGAAGCTCACTTCTTTTGGTACGCGCTCGACGTTCTCCGCTCAGGACGACGCATCCATCGCGGCCGGCCGTGGTATCGGAGCTGCGCGCGAATGGTTGAAGTCCGAGTTCCAACGTTACTCGCAGGAGTGCGGCGGTTGTCTGCAGGTCAAGACCGACTCGTTCATACAACCGGCCGGTCCGCGCGCACCAACGGCGACGCAGGTCACCAACGTTTACGCGGTTCTACCCGGAACCGACCCGCAGGCGGCGCAGCGTAGCGTAATTGTCGTTGGTCACTATGACTCGCGCAACACCGATGTCAACGATGGTGTTGCCGATGCCCCGGGCGCCAATGACGATGCGACCGGAACTGCCGTGAGCCTGGAATCCGCTCGCGTTCTCAGTAAGTTGAAATTTCCCGCCACCATCATTTTCCTCACAGTGGCGGGCGAGGAGCAGGGCCTGTTTGGCAGCGCGCACTTTGCGCAGCTGGCGCGCCAGCAAGGCTGGAACATTGAGGGCGTACTGAGCAACGACATCGTCGGCGGCGACAAAGACCCCGGCCAGGAACCCGGCCTGGTGCGTGTGTTCTCCGAGGGCGTTCCGCTGACTGTCACCAACCAGGGCTTGGCGCTGCTACAGTCGCTGGGCGGTGAAAATGACTCAGCATCGAGGGATCTCGCCCGGTACGTCGTCGAGACCGGACGTACGTACTCACTGGGCGTCGCGGCGACGCCGATCTATCGTCTCGATCGTTACCTGCGGGGCGGCGATCATATCGCCTTCAACCAACAGGGTTACGCTGCGGTCCGGTTCACCGAATTCCGTGAAGACTTCGACCACCAGCATCAGAACGTCCGGGTCGAAAACAACACTCAATTCGGCGACCTGCTGCAGTATGTCGATTTCGACTACGTAACGAGAGTGGCGCGAGTGAATGCAGCCGCGCTCGCAACACTTGCTTTCGCGCCTGCGCCGCCGCAGAACGCCGTTCTAGTGACGGCTCAACTCGAGAACGTCTCCACCTTGAAGTGGGATCCGGCACCGGGGGCTGCCTCATACGAAGTCGTATGGCGTCGCTCGTCCAGTCCTGAGTGGGAGCATGTGGCAGAGGTTCCCGACGGCACGACCACTACAGTCAATGTAGCCAAAGACAACGTGCTTTTCGCGGTTCGCGCGCTTGACGCGCAGGGACATCGAAGCCTGGAGGTTGCCCCGGTCCCGGGTGACTGATCGAGTCGCCGCTCATTAGGAGCCTGTTCGACAGGCTCCTAATACTCGAATTGGTACGCAAGGCCGATGCTATTGCCCTGGTCGTTTTCCGGCGTCGCGCCTTGCGTAGTACTTGAGCCGGTGCCCAATTTCGTCTGCAGCTTCAGGTGTTTGGTCAGGTCGACGTCCACGGCCAGCGTAGTTTGACCGAGGGTGCTTTCTTTTACGGATACGAAAACACGACTCGATACGTAGCGCCCTGCCTCGACGTTGTACCCGCTGTTCTGCTGGTTGTTGGTGCCTCCGGCGGTCGCGCCCGGGCTGGCGTTGCTGCCGACGGACAACCGGTCCAGCCCCAGCGTCTTCTGAATCCTGCTGAGCGGGTTGAAAGTGCTTTCGCCGCCGGTGAGTTGGGCCAGCGCCGCCCCGATCTGCACCACCTGCAGCGCGGATAGCTGCGAGGCGCTTTCGCCAAATAGCAGACGCGCCATGATCTCATCCTGCGGCAGGTCGGGAGTGCTGCTGAGCTCGATTTTCGGTGAGTCGGCGAGGCCCGTGATTTTCACCGTCGCGGTGACATCCGCCACCTGGGTTTGCGCGACGAAGTCCAATGACGGGTCGATCTTCTTCTTGAGGCCGGCTCCATTGAACGTCACCGTGCCTTGGTTAAAGGTCAGGTTGCTGCTGCCGAGCGTAAACGTCCCGCGCTGCAAATCGAAGCCGCCACTCACGGTTGCAGTGTCGGTGGTGCCGCGGATGCGCAACTCACCCCCGAGCTCCGCGTCGAGACCTCGGCCCTTCACGAGTATTTGCCGGGGTGCGTCTACTGTGATGTTGAGATTGATGATGAGAGGCTTCTCCGGCGGTGGCTTCGGCGCCCTGCCGGGACGGCGGACATCTAGCACCGCAACGTCGGGAGGGAAGCTGCTCGCGACATTGACGTTGGCGCGATTCACCCGCACTTTGCCGTTGACATCGAGTTTCTCGCGCGCCGTTCCATTGACCTCTATATCGGCGTCGATGTTCGCGGTGACGATGTTGCTCGCGATCGGCTGCGCATTTTTGGCCGTGAGCTTGATGTCGACCGGAATATGCGGTTGCAGTACGCCGATGGTGCCGCTCACGGATACGTTGCCGGGGGCCGCCTTGGCCGTGAGGCTTTGAATCTGCAGTGTTCCGTGGCTGCCGCTCAACACTCCGGTGATTTCCGTGAGGTTGATGCCCTGGGTGTAGTCGCGCACACTGCCATTGGTGATGTGTACGGTGCCGCCAATTTCGGGGTTCGCGGCCGCGCCGGTCACCGCCGTGTCGATGGTGATCGCACCGGTGACATGTTTGCCGCTGGCCTCGGTCAGCGGGTTCAGCAGTCCGATGTCGAGGTTGCCGCCTAGCTTCAAATCCAACGTGCCGTCGGCAGCCAAGGGCGCGTGGCCGTTGAGTGTCAGATGCGAGGCGCTGCCGGCACTGAGCTTGGCATCGACGAGCGCGGTGTTTCCCATAAGCTGCGCATCGGCGTGCAGATCCGCAGCGGGCAGGCCGCGCGCTGCGTCGTTCGCCGCGCGGACGCCCGTTGCTTCCAAGTGGATCTTTCCCGTGGGTGCCGAAGTGTTTCCCTGTACTTCTGCGTTGGCTTGGATTGTGCCGCTGGCCAATAGGCCTGGTACGAACGCGTTGATCAGCTCCGGTTTGACCTGCTTGAGTGACGCGCGCGCGTCCAGCGCCGGTGTAATGCGGCCGTCGATCTCCAGCACTGCCTGCTGTGCTCCAAGCTTCAGCGCGCTGATGGATAACCCGTCGGCGAAGGACACTGTAGCCGGTGCCAGCAGTGCGACCGTCTGCGCGTGATACTTCGCTTGCAGGCTGGCGAGGTGGAGTTGTCGCTCTGTTGTATTCAGTTTTGCGCTGGCGGTGACGCTCGCAGGTTCGCCCGCGACCGCTGGAGACTGTGCTTCAAGCTGTATATCGAGCGCATTGATCGGGCCGCTGGCGGCCAACTTCGCATTGGTAGTCAGGCCGCCGGCGACGACGTCGTGGGCTTCCAGTTCGATCTGTGCGCGTGACTGGCCGCTCGCCGGCGTCAGTTTTACGTTGCCCGTGACGCTTCCCTGGAGGGTGCTGCCCAGAAGCCTGTCGAGGTCCGCCAACCGGTTCATGCGCAGTTGCAGGTCGCCGCGGGTTTGTGCGAGGTCTGCTCCGCCGGTGATTTCGCCCTCTATATGCGCACTCTTCCAGTCGGCGTGACGAATCACCGCGTGCAGCGCGTCGCCGTTGGTGCGCTCGAGCGCAACGTTGAGCTCCAATGGAGCGCCATCGAGGTCTCCATGGGCCTCGATCGTGCCTCGAGGTGCTTTCGGCAGCCCGTCCGCACGTACTGAGGCAGATATCGTCCCTTGCGGCGATCCGTGAACCGAGAGAGTCGATGTCAGGTCCGCTACGGTACTCAGTGAGTCGCTCGGGCCGTTGATTTTTCCTGACATCTTCAAAGTCCCGGCCAGGCCGGGAGACAGTTGTGCCAGGTCGGACAGGCCGACTTCCAGGCGGGCGCTCAGGTCTTGTGTGGCGTTGCGTGCGACAGAGCCGTTCGCCGACAGCGATAGCGCTCGTCCGGTCAGCTGCAATTTGTCGATAGTGATTGTGTCATCGCTGAGCGCGCCGGCGAGTTGCAGTCGGGTGTTGGTTCCACTCACCAGGCCGGCCCAGGCGGCAGCGCCTGCGTTGATGTTGGCGTTGGCGTCGGCGGTGATACGGGTTGCTTTGGTGTCGTGGGAGATCCGCGCCTTGATGGTGGCATCGCCTTTCACGTTCTGGCCGCCGAGGGCCGCGAACGGCGCAATATCCGGCAAGCGCAGTTCCAGTTGCGCACTCGGGTCGCCTGCGGTCACCGCATGGGCTTGCAAGGTGAAAAGGCGGTGGGTGGCTGTGAGCGCAACAGGCCGTTTGGGATCGTTGAGCTTGGCTGCGGCGTCCAGCGTAAGCGGTGCGTCCTCGAAGAGTTTCGGCTGCGGTCCGGGAATGACGAGCCCGGACAGTACCGCGCGTGCCTTGAGCGAGCCGCCTGTGGCGGTTAGGTTCGCATTCAGGTCCGCCAGTTGCGTGCCGCCCGGGATCTGCAGTTGCTTGATCAACAGATGGCCGTCGGCCGCGGGCGTCTGCACAGTGCCGTGCCAGCGGCCTTGGCCGTCAATGCTTTTCCAGGACAGCTGCGGGCGAAGGGTCATTTCGCCTGCCGTGAGGGTGTAGTTGAGGTCCGCCGCGAGTCCGGTCAGATCGATGGTGCCGTGAGCGCGGCCATGGAGCGCGCCCGCATCGAGTGTGAGTTGAATGTTTTCGGCGTTGCGCGGCCCCTGCAGTTGCGCGAGCACCGACAGGTCGCCGAGGCCGGGGACTTGCAGCAGATTTTCCAAAGGCCCATTCGCCGGCTCCTGTAGCTTGACTGTTGCGTCCATCCGGTTCGAGTTGAATCGCACCTGCACCTCGTAGTGACCGAGGCCGCCGGTCCTTGCAGCGCTGATGCTGGCCATTGCATCCTGCAGCGACCGCCAGTGCGCGCGGCCGCTGACCACCAGAGAAGTCGGGGCACCGGCGAGCGACTGGCCGAGCTCCAACGTCTCGACCGAAAGATGGGTGAGGTCCGAGTGCGGAAAGGAGAATCCGCTGCTCGGCTTGTTGTCAGGCTTGGCTACCGGCGCGCGCTCGATGTGAAGGCGGCCGACGTGCAGGGTATCGACTTGCACGTCGCGTCCGAGCAGCGCCAGCGGCGACCAACGCAGCTGAATGTGCTCGGCCACCAGCCAGACTCCCTGGTCGTCGCTGAGTTGCAGTCTGTCCAGATCCAGGGCTGCGGGAAATGAGCCGCCGATGCCCGCCAGTCGCACGTGGCCATCCGTCAAGCGGCTCGTCGTACGCACGATGAGCGCGCGTCCGCTGTTCGTGTTGCCGATGATGAGCAGCGCGCTCACCAGTACTACTACCAACAGCGCCAGCGAGCCGCAAGTCCAGGCGAGGATTTTTGGCGCGCGGCGCATCAGAACGCCTGCCCCAGGCCGATGTAGAGTTCGAATGCGTCGTCGGTGTAATGATGCGGCGGCATCGGGTCGCGGCGGCGGTTGATCGGCAAGGCAAAGTCCAAACGGATCGGGCCGATCGGCGTGTAGTAACGGGCTCCCGCGCCGGCACCGAGGCGCAACGTCGAGTCCAACGGGTTGACGTTCTGGCTGACCTGGCCCGCGTCGACGAAGGTCGCGAAGCCGAGATTTTTACCGATTCGCTGGCGGAACTCGATCGTCCCTGCGTTGACGGCGGTGCCGCCGATCGGATTGTTGTCGGGAAATGTCGGTCCCACAGACTGGTAGCGGTAACCCCGGATGCTGCCGCTGCCGCCGGCGTAGAAGCGCTGATCCGGCGGCAGGCTGTACTGGCCGGCACCCTGCGCCAGGCCGGCGAGCGCGCGCATAGCGAGGACACTGCGGCCAGGGTCCGGATTCCAGCCCAGATTGTGCAGGTCGAAGTAGTACGACACGCTGCCCTGTGTGATGAAGAACTTGGCGTTTTTTGCCGCCGGAGCGGCTACCGGGCTAACTCCGGCAGGCAGGGCGGCGGTATGGCCGAACGAGATTGTGGGCGTTTCGCTCAAGGAGGCGCGCAAGCCGTGTGTCGCATCCGCCAGCGGCGAGTCCTGCCCAGTGGAGTTGTAGACAATGGTGAACGGCACCCCCAGCAGAGTGTAGTTGGTAGTCAGGAGATCGTGAGTGAACCATTCCGCCACACAGTGGGTGCAGCCGGGCATGGGCGTATTGATCATCTCGTCGGGGTCGGTCGTGCTCGTATCGAGCGGTAGACAGCTTTTCGGGTCCGCGCTGGGGCAGTCCTTGTAGTAGTAGCCCTCCTGCCCGATGCGCTCCACCTGCGCGGTGAGTCCCGCGCTTACGGTCCATTCGGGCGAGAGCTTGCGTGTCAGGGTGGCCCCGAACAGGAGAGCCTTCTGATCGTAAGCTTGCAATGACTGGTGAATGGCTTGTACCGCCAGCTGCAGCGACTGGTCGCGGTGGCCGAACTCCGGCAGCAGGTACTTCGCGCTGAGGTCATAACCGATGCCGGTGGAGGAGGTTCCACCGAGGTTGATGACCGACGCTCCCAAGGTGAGCTGGTCCGCCTTACCGCTGAGGTCCCGGTGCGTCCAGGTGACACCGGAGCTACCGCCAAGGTCGGTGGAATAGGCTCCGCTGAGACTGACGGCGTGCAGTGCCCGCTCACGCACTCTGAAAGTGATCGGAACCTGGCCCGCGCTATCGGCCTTCTGATCGACCTGCACGGTTACCGAGGTGAACACGCCCAACGCCAGCAGGTCCTTGCGCGCTCTCTCGATCTTGCTCGCGCCATAGGGCTCCCCTTGATGCACCAGCAATCGCTGGCGCACGAAGGACTCGCGCATGCGTTTCAGGCCCCGGACGCGGATTTCGCCAACCTGCACCTTGGCGCCCGTGGCGACATGGAAGCTGACATCGAGGACTCGCTCGGCAGGGATCTCCTGCGCGATCGGCGGATCGACCTTCGCGAAGGCATATCCCTCATCTTCCAGCGCGGTCTGGAGGCGCTCGCCGGCCGCGAGTACGTCTGCCGCGACTGCCGGGTCGCCTGTTTTGAGGCCGAGCACGTCTGTGATCGTCGCGGGTATCTCGCCGTCGGTATCGATCTTGCGAAGGTGATAGAGTGGGCCAATGCTGAACGTGACTTTCACGCGGGCGTCGTTCCCCTTCGCGCGCGCGGTGAGCTCTTCCCCGAGTGTCGGATCGTCGAGCGGCAGGTCATCGATGGTGATCCCGACGTAGCTTTGATAGTACCCGTAGCTTTCCAACACGGTCTTCAAACGATCGAGGTCGCCGCGGGCACGGCCGATCAGGGCAAAAGGGCCCACCGGTGCGGAAGCGCGCAAGGTCAGCAGGTCGGAAGTTGCCTTGAGCGTGGCATTCATGTCGCTGTTGCCAGTCGACGCCATGTCGACTTTGTACGACTGTGGATCGGCGGCGTAGGCAGGTGTCGCTGCCTGGCGGCTGAGGATGGCGCACACGAGAACCACGATGATGCTGAAGCGTAGCGTTGCGTGTACGAGCCCAAGCGACGCAGGCCCGTAACCGGACTTGTCGCTCACTTGGGCACGGACCCCATGCTTGGCACTGCCATTTCTTGCTAATGTCCGCCTGAGATGGCGGTTCCCCTTGATGAGGATCACGGCTGTTGAGCAGTACTGCGGTTGACGTCGTTTACGTGCATGGATTGTGGATGTCCGGAGGCGAGTCGTTGTTTCTGCGCCGCCGGCTCGCGAATGAGTTCGGTCTGCAAGTGCATCCTTTCCGGTATTCGGCGGCCCATTCCACCATGGCGAAGATTACCGCACGGCTGCAGCGCTTCGTGGAGTCATTGGAGGCGCCTCGAGTTCACTTTGTGGGGCACAGTTTGGGTGGGCTGGTGATTTATCGCTTTCTCGAGCAGTTTCCGGACCAGCCTCCAGGCCGTGCCGTATTCCTTGGTACGCCCTCCGT
Organism: uncultured Pseudomonadota bacterium; assembly: GCA_963752125.1. Lineage (GTDB taxonomy): Bacteria > Pseudomonadota > Gammaproteobacteria > Steroidobacterales > Steroidobacteraceae > 13-2-20CM-66-19. The sequence continues at coordinate 44,408 of CAVVXG010000022.1, forward strand.
CGCCAGCCGCGTCGCCGAGCAGGCGAGCCAAATTCGTGTGGTTGCATCACTGATGGGACAGCCGGTGGCCGACGAGCTGCTGCAGCCTCAGGAGCGGCGCTGGACGATGGACGACCGGCAACTCGGGATCATCGCGGGCACGCACGCCATCGGTGTCGGGCAGATCCTGGCGCATTTCGAGGAAGATTCAGATGGAACGGTTGCGGTCAGTGAGACCCGGTTACCGGGCGCGACTGATCATCTCGCCCTGCCCGTGAGCCATCTGGGATTATTGGTTTCCTCGCGCGTGGCGCGCGCGACGGGGATGTTCCTGCGAGAAGGACGGTTTTCGCTGGGTTTTCGCTAGGAGCCTGAGTCAGACAGGCTCTCCCAGGTCAGGCGAGCAGCTTGCGCAGCTTGTAGAGCGCCTCGAGGGCCGCTCTGGGCGAGAGCTCATCAGGATCCAGCGCTTGCAGGGCGATGCGAATCTCGTCCCGGGCCGGTTCCGGTGCCCGCAAGGGCATCGCCGGGGTTGCGGGCCCCGAAGGCGGTGTGGCAAACAACGGCAACTCCTTCTGCGCTGAGCTGCGACGGCTGCTGCCGTGTCCGTCGAGCCGATCGCGCTGCGCCTCCAACGCTTCGAGATATTCCCGGGCCTGGCCAATCACATCGCGGGGCACACCCGCCAATTGCGCCACCTGTAGCCCGTAGCTGCGACTGGCTGGGCCCTCCTTCACGGCGTGAAGGAAGACGATTCCGTCACCATGTTCGGTTGCATCCAGATGCACGTTGGCGCAGCCGTCGACCTCGGTGGCGAGCGTCGTGAGCTCGAAATAGTGTGTCGCGAAGAGCGTGAAGGACTTCAGGCGCGTCGCGATATGTCGCGCGATGGCCCAGGCGAGCGACAGGCCGTCGAACGTGCTCGTGCCGCGGCCGATCTCGTCCATGAGGATGAGGCTGCGGGAGGTGGCGTTGTGGAGGATGTTGGCGGCTTCGGTCATTTCGACCATGAATGTCGAGCGGCCGCCTGCAAGGTCGTCCGCCGCGCCGATGCGGGTAAAGATGCGATCCAGCGGGCCGAGAACCACGCGAGCGGCCGGCACGTAGCTGCCGATATGAGCCAACAACGCAATGAGCGCTGCCTGGCGCATGTAGGTTGACTTACCGCCCATGTTGGGGCCGGTAATGATCAGCATGTTGCGGCCCGAGTCGAGGCGCAGATCGTTGGGTACGAACGGGGCTTGCGAGAAGCGCTCCACGACCGGATGTCGCCCGGCTTCGATCGTGAGGCGGGCCTCGTTCACCAGCTCCGGTTGCGTCCATTCCAACGAACAGGCGCGCTCGGTGAGGGCGGTGATCGCATCGAGCGCGGCGAGCGCGCGCCGCGGTCGCTTGCATGGGGCCGAGGCGATCGATGAGCTGTGTCAGGATGGTCTCGTAGATCTCCTTCTCGCGCGCCAGCGCCCGGTCGCGCGCGCTCAGCACCTTGTCCTCGAAGCCTTTGAGCTCCGGTGTGATGAAGCGCTCGGCGGATTTCACGGTTTGCCGCCGGATGTAGTCCTTCGGCACGCGCTCGGCATCCTTGCGAGTGATCTCGATGAAGAATCCCTGCACCCGATTGAAGCCCAATTTGAGTGCGGCGATGCCGGTGCGCTCGCGCTCACGGCGCTCCAGCTCGAGCAGGAATTCATCAGTATGGGTGGAGATCTGCCGCAGCTCATCCAGGTCGGCATCGTACCCGTCTGCCACAACGCCGCCGTCGCGCACAAACGTCGCAGGTTCGACCGCGATGGCCGCGGTCAGGAGCTCGACGACGTCGGTGTGTTCGTTGATTCCGTGACACAGTTGTTGCAGGAGCGGTGAGTCGATGGTCGTAAGGGTCGCGCGCAGCCCGGGCAACATTGCGAGCGATGTCCGCAGCTGCGTCAGGTCGCGCGGCCGCGCCGACCGCAATGCGACTCGTGACAGGATGCGCTCGACATCGCCGATTCCATGGAGGTGCTCGCGCAACCGCTCATAGCGCCTGCCGTCGCTGAGTGCGCCGAGAGCTTGGTATCGTGAGCGCAGCACCCCGTGATCCCTCAACGGACGGTTGAGCCAGCGGCGTAGCTCTCGGGAGCCCATCGGGGTGACACACTTGTCGATCAGTGCGAAGACTGTCGCGTCTTCCTTGCTCGATAAGCTGACATCCAACTCGAGATTGCGGCGGGTCGCAGCGTCGATGATCAGTGCGTCGGTACGCTCCTCGACATGCAGGCTGCGGATGTGAGGAACCGCTGATTTCTGAGTGTCGCGCACGTACTGCAGGAGAGCCCCGGCAGCGCAGATGGCGAGCGGTAGCTCGTCCGCGCCGAATCCCTTCAGGTCCAGGGTGCCCATCTGGTCGGTCAGCAGTCGCGAGGCGCCTGCCAGCTCGAAATACCACGGTGGGCGGGTCTTCACAGCCGTGCCGCTACGGGCGGACGGCTCGCTTTCCGACCCTTCAGAAACCAACAGCTCGGCGGGCTTCAGGCGCTCGAGCTCTGCTGCCAGTGCCAGGCTTCCTTCCGACTGCGATATGGTGAAGCGACCTGCGGCAAGGTCCAGCCAGGCCAGTCCGAAGCGCTCGCCGTCGCGCGCCAGCGCCGCCAGTAAGGTCTCCTGGCGCTCCTCCAGCAGCGCTTCGTCTGTCACCGTGCCAGGTGTGATGATTCGTACTACCTGGCGCTCGACCGGACCTTTGGACTTCGCAGGGTCGCCGAACTGCTCACAGATGGCGACGCTCTGGCCCTTGCGCACGAGCTTCACAAGGTACCCTTCGACGGCATGGAAGGGCACGCCCGCCATCGGGATCGGATTTCCCGCGGAGGATCCGCGCGCCGTGAGTGTGATGTCGAGGAGCGCGGCCGCGCGGCGCGCGTCGTCGTAGAACATCTCGTAGAAATCGCCCATCCGATAGAAGAGCAGGGTGTCGGGATGCTGGCTCTTGATGCGCAGGTACTGCTGCATCATGGGGGTGTGCTGTGAGAGGGCGACGTCGTTCATGACGGCGAAGGCTAATACAAAAAAGACTGCGCGTGCAGCGCCAGATCTGCCGTGGCGGCTCGAGGCTCAATCTTAGAGGAGTTCTTTACCCATATCGGCCACCACTCGGGCGAGGACCTCTTGCCAGTCTCCCGCGACTCTTTGCCGGTATAGCTTGACGTTCGGATACCAAGGGCTGTCGAGGCGATCTCTCATCCAGCGCCAGTCCGGAGTATGGGCGAGGAGGATCCAGGTCTTGCGTCCCAGCGCCGCGCTGAGGTGCGCAACACTCGTGTCGACGGTAATGATGAGATCCATGCATTCGCACAGTGCCGCGGTGGTCGTGAAGTCCTGCAGCTCGTCCACCGACGCGATGAGGTCAGTCGAGTTCAGCGTCTTCCGATCGTGCTCGCGCACGTCCCGCTGCAAGCGAAAGTACTCAAATTCTCGCGGCAGATGCGCTACCCACTCAGCAAGGACAATGGAGCGTCGCGCGTCGATCGGGTTATTCGGGTTGCCACTCCAGGTCAGGCCCACACGGGGACGTTGCCGCTTGCCCAGTCGTGAGCGCCAGTGTGCGACTTCGTCCGGCGGGCTGTGCAGATATGTGGGCGGGGCCGGCACGGTGTCGAGAGTTGTTTTGAACGCCAACGGCAGGCTCATCACCGGGCAATGACAGTCAAAGGCGGGCAACGTAGTCCCGTTGGCGAGCACTTCGGAAACGCCCTCCAGACTGGACAACAGCTTGACTAGCGGCGCGTGTGTCTCCAAAAGGACGGTCGCGCCTCGAGCGGCGCACAGGCTCGCATACCGGCTGAATTGGATCACGTCGCCCAGGCCGGCCTCGCTGTGTACTAACAGGCGCTTGCCCTCGAGGGATTCGGTGCCGAGCCACAATGGCTGCTGGAAACACCTGTGCGCCCCAATGCCCAGCCGCTGCGCGTTCAGCCAACGCCATTCGTAACCTTGCCAACCGTTCTCGTAGTCTCCGAGGTACAACAAGCCTACCGCCCGGTTGTATTGTGCATCGGCGAACTTCGGGTCGATGGCAATCGCTTGGGTATAGCCGGCGACAGCCTCCTCCCAGCGGCACAGCTCCTGCATCAAGAGTGCGCGGTTGTAGTGGGAGAAGATGTCGGTGGGCTGCAGCGCGATCGCCTTGTCGTAGCTGGCCAATGCCTCGGGCAACCGCCGCAGCGCATGTTGTACGAAACCGCGGTTGCAGTGCGCGTGCGCATAGTCTGGGCGGCGCTGGATCGCCTCGTCATAACCGGCAATGGCGGCTTCGAGCTGGCCGAGATCCTTGAGCACATTGGCGCGTTTGTAGTAGGCCTCGGGGCGCAAGGGATCGGCAGCAATAGCCTGGTCGTATAACTGGATGGCTCGCGAGAGGTCGCGGCCCGTCACCGCCGCCCCGGCTTTGGCGAAGAGTATCTCGAAATCACCTGTGGACGGCTCGGCGTCGCGCGCCGGCGCCACCGCGGGTGTTGCCGACACATCCGCTGTCTTGCGCTTGAACAACTTATCGAAGATCGATGGCATGGAGTTGCGTCCGCTGCTGCCCGCTGTGAGTGACTATCGCTGAGCTTACTGTGGAAGGCCACTCAAAAAAGTGATCGGCAACGTCCCTACGGCAAATGGTAAGGGGGGCCGTCACGGTGTAGCCTTGAGGCTATGGCTACGGACAATGATTTCTTCGTGTTGTCTGAGCGCGTCGGACAAAAGTTACGCGCCGCGGGCCGGCGTCTGGCTACTGCGGAGTCCTGTACTGGGGGCTGGGTTGCCAAAGCCTGCACCGACATCGCCGGTAGCTCGCAATGGTTCGAGTGCGGGTTCGTTACGTATTCCAACGCCGCCAAGATGCGAGATCTCGGTGTATCCGATCGCACCCTGTCGGGTCATGGTGCCGTCAGTGAGCCCACGGTGCGCGAAATGGCGGCGGGCGCGCTAAGAGTGTCCGGTGCGGATATCGCTGTGGCGATCAGTGGCATTGCCGGTCCGGAGGGTGGTACGCCGACCAAGCCCGTCGGGACGGTGTGGTTCGGCTTGGCGTCGCGGCGTGGATCGGAGGTTGCGCTCCTTGCGCAGATGCGGCTTTTTGAAGGAGATCGCGAGCTCATTCGTCGACGCTCGGTCGAGAGGGCGTTGCAGATGGTGCTTGCGGCCGATTGATCGGCGGTTTGCGCTCGTCACCTGGAGCGTGCGGCGGCGGCGGCATTCCCGCCAACGACGCTCGGCGCGCGAGCGCGACTGCTCGACTTCGCCGATACCGTTGCCGGCCAGCGTGCTATTGGCTTGCTCCGCTCGCTGCAAGCTCGGCGAGAGCCGCCTGAAGCTCACTCGCCTTAGGCGGCTTGCTCAGGATGCGATCAACATGCTCCGGCTTTTCGCCCTCGGCCTCCATCCGTTGCCCCCAGCCGGTCAATAGCACTATCGGAACTTCCGGTCGCTCTGTCTTGAGCGCCGCCGCAACCTTACGTCCGTCGCAGTGGGGCATGCCCAGATCGGTAATGACGACGGCGAACGGGCTACCGTTCGCCTCCGCCTCACGAAACGCCGCGATTCCTTGTCGTCCACCCTCAACGGCCACTACGACATGGCCCAAACCCTCCAGAATCGCTTGCAAAGCGGTCAGGACCACCAGATCGTCATCAATGACCAACACCCGCAATGGCCGAACCGGGGCACGTATAGCCTGATGTAGGCCGGTCTGAGTCATTGCGCCGTGCGCGGCGATCGGAAATGTTAACCCGACCCGGGTACCCGAACCCGGCGTGCTTTCGATGTCAATCTCACCCTTATGACGCCCGAGCATGCCGTATACCATCGCCAGGCCGAGTCCCGTACCCCGCTCGCCCTTGGTGGTGAAAAAGGGCTCGAGACAGCGTGCCCGGGTCTGCTCGTCCATTCCCAGGCCCGTATCGATCACCTCGGCGCGCACCTGTCCGGTGCCGATCGAGCGCGAGCGCAGGGTGAGCGTCCCGCCGTCGGCCATCGCATCGACCGCATTCAAAATGAGGTTGGTCAAGGCATCCCGCAGGTCACTTTCGCTGCCGAAAATGTTGGGCAAGTTATCCTGCAAATCAGTCTGCACCTCAATCACTGCGCCTCGCTCCTTGGACATATCGCTCCAACGCGCTTTGGTGAGGGCAATGACCTGGCCGATGACTCGATTCAGATCCACCGGCGCATGCGCCGATTCGGTCTCGCTGCGACGGTAGAACTGGCGCATCCGTCCGACAGTCGTCGCGACGTCCTCGATTGCACGTTGGACGATTGCGAGCTGCTTTTTCGTGTCCAGACCGAGAGCCGTATCCTGGTCAAGCATCCTTTCGATATAAAGTGATGCGGGCGAGAGCGCATTGTTGATATCGTGTGCGATGCCGCTGGCCATCTGGCCAAGTACACGCAGTCGCTCCTCCTGCATCATTCGTTGTTGTGTGTCGCGCAGGTCGTCGTAGGCATCCTGCAGAGCGCCGTACAGGTCGGCCTGGTTGAGCGCCAGCGCCAGGTGCTCGCTCAACTGGCGCAGAAACTCACAGTCCCCGCTGGTGAAGCCCTGCGTCGCGCGGCGAGCCGCGATGAGCACGCCAAACACAGCGCCCTCACCGCCGAGCGGCGCCAGCACGAGCGAGCCGAGTCCCGCGCTCGCCAAGCGCCGTGGAAATTCATACACAAGAGGCGCGAGATCCGGCTCGTAAACTAACTCGCCACGTGCGGAACGTGCCAGCCCGTTGCCGTCAATTTCAAGAACAGTGCCCTGCGTCATCGCGATCTGTGTGGCAAGTGGGATGCTGCGCGCACCGACACTGTTGACGGTCAGGGTCCTCGCAACAGGATCGTGCAGACACGCGCAGCCGAAGTCGATCGCGAAGTCCCGTTCCAGATTTTGAATGACGACAGCCAGGATACTGCCAGGATCCTGGCGACTGGCGATCGCGCGCGTGGTCCGATCGAGTAACGCCAGGCGCTCGAGTTGGAGCCGCAGCTTCTGCTCCGCCCCCACCCGTTGGGAGATATCGCGCACGAACGCACTGAAGCGCAAGCCCTTGGGGCCCTGAAGGGGGATAATGGACAGTTCAACGGGAAACTCCCGGCCCGCGTGGTCCAGCGCTGTCAGCTCCAGGCGGCGGTTGAGGATCCGGCTCTCTCCCGTATTCGCAAGGCGCAGCAACCCACTGCGATGAGCCGCCCGATGGCGCTCGGGGATGACCCTCCCGGCGAGATCCTCACCGACTACTTCGCTCTCGGGCCAGCCGAAGATTCGTTCCGCCTGTTTGTTCCAGGTGGTAATCCGCCCGCCGGTGTCAATACTGATGACGGCATCCAGCGCATTCTCAACGATCAGGTGAGCGCGCAACTCGCTGTTCTCCACAGCATCCTGCTCGCGCCGCCGGCGCTGGTCGGTCAGCTCGAGCAGCGCGGAGTTGCCCCAGGCAAGCGCGCCGAACACAATTACGCTGGACAGCGCAAACAGCGACAGGCCGGTCTGCGCTCCCAACCAATGCATACGTTGTGCATAAGCGGGGATCCAGGCCAGTGCAAGCGGCAAAACGACAGCCGCGGGTAACAGGCGTCGCGCACTCGCGCCGCCCGCTCCCGAGCTCGCCAACAAGGCCATCAACCCGGTATCGTCGCGCAGCGGAAGTGTCCCGACGGCGAGCAACACGAACAGCGTTGCCGTATGAATCGCCATCGCTGCATACGGAACCAGGGGTTCGCCCCCATAGACATAGCGCGTCAGACCCAACCAACCCACGAGCAACGCGAGCAGAATGAGCCTCTGAAACCACCTCGCGGCCCTTGGATGCCGTGTCAGCAGTAGCGCCGAGCCCAGCAGGAGGAAGTCGCAAGCCGTCGCCGGCGACATTGCACCAAGAGCGGCTCCGGATTGACTAACGGGTGGCGCAAATCCGAGAAAGTCCACCACACTCGATCCGAGCAGGTAGCCGGCAATACGGCAGCTTGCTATCAGAACCACGCCCGAGGCAAACCAGCGCGTCAGCGCTTGCGACTCCCGGGCAGCACCACAACCGAGTGCAATCGCGCAGAGTAGGAATGCGACAGCGGTGGCTGGAACCATACGGGAGCCGCCGGGGATGACTCGGGTTAGGGCGTCGGTACCTGTCAGCCAGCCGGCCAGGACCACCGTGGCTACGATCCCGGTGATCACGGCTACCGCAATAGATAGCTTCTTGTTTACCGTCTTTGCCGTCGCTCGCACTGTGATCCGTGCTTGAACGCCCCTTCCGTTCTGTGCGGAAAGCGGCCCCGTAGCTAATGTCACACAGAAGCGGAACGACTGCCAACACGAATGGGTCCACCCGAATTGCTGCGACGCGACAAGCAGCTCCCGCTGGCCCGCAAAGCTCGCCACCTGCCTCGCCCGACGAAGATGTAGCTCGGCCTTTGGCGCTTCGCGGGAATGTAGCCAAGAACATCGACAACACGAACTTTCGGTGAACGTCGGACCAACATCTGTGCGGTGTGCATGAGCTACATCCTCAACAAGCTCATGTCGGCGCCGAATCGTGCCCACCGGCAGGACAACCTGCCGTCCAAGCGATAGCTCGCGATTCGAAGCCGCCGGCACGCGGGCAAGCAGGAGGGTTCAGGTCCGGCGTCAGGTTCCCGTTCGACCTGGCCTTCCTGTGCCGATATCTTGAGTGTTACCAATTGTGATGGGTTTGGCACCCCGGCCCGTTGGCGAGACGCTATGCTGCGTCGCAAGTAAATCTCTGCCGATCGCTGGAGCAATAGTTGTCGAACTACCAGGGAAGGTTGCTTGCAGCCGGCACACTACTTCTGGCGCCCTATGTCGCCATGTCCTGCTGGCTGGCGAGTCATCGGGGTCTGCAAGAGTGCTCTGCGTACGTCCTCGTGTGCCTGTCCGGATTGCTCTTGTTGGCCATTCCGGTCGTAACGATCAGACGCTTCCTGTGGTGGCACTTCCCAGTTTTCCTCGCGGGTACTCTCATCAGCGGCTATGCCGTCGTCTTTGACCAACTGCCGGGTTATCCCATCGCCTTGGTGCTTGAGACGAGTCCCTGGGAGGAAGTGCGCGGTTTTTTTGGCCTGTGGCAGGGCGAGCGCCTGCTCCTGTTGTTTGCAGGCGGCTCGTTTTGCTATCTCATGTTGGCGTTGTCCATTCCCGCCAACCTCCCGCTACCCGGTGGGTCTCGGGCCATCCGCCGTGTCGCGGTGGGATGCCTGGGATTGCTGGCGGTCGACGCTGCCGGGAGCCCCGAGAGGCTCATAGAAGGCGCTGCCGCGAGTCCTGTTCTGGGCGCCGCGATGTTTGTGAGCGGGCCCTTGTCATCGGTCGACTATGAGATTCACGGCGCACTGAGGCGCAAGCACCCCTACGGTGCTCAGCGGGTCAGCGCAAAGGAAGTGCACATCCTGGTGATCGGCGAGAGCTCGCGGCGCGACTCTTGGTCGGTCTATGGTTACGCACGTCCTACGACACCCTATCTCCAGTCGATTGCCGGGGAGGTTATATTTCTCCGCAACGCCGTGGCGGACGCCAATGCGACAATCTACGCTGTCCCGATCCTGCTGACCGGAACCCGTCCGGAAGTATTCGAGCCCTCGTCCACCACCGGAAATATCGTCGATCTCACGAAAGAGTCCGGATACTTCACAGCGTGGCTGATCAATCAAGACCCGACCTCGTCCAGCCTCGTCGGCGTGGATCCGGATGTATCCAAGTACACGTATATGCCCAAACGCATGACGTACTTCGCGACTTATTCGCCCGATGAGGTATTGCTGTCGGAGTTCGAACGGCAGATCGCGCGCAAGGACGCGCCACTGTTCGTAGGTATACATGTGTATGGCTCGCACGCCCCGTACTCCAAGCGATATCCGAGCTCGTTTGCTCATTTTTCCGTAGCGGGGGAGCAACGCGACTCCCTCGATAATTATGATGACAGTATTCTCTACACGGACTGGTTTCTCAGGCAGGTGATAGAGCGAGTACGCAGGCTCGACGTTCCTGCTACGGTCACCTACTTATCGGATCACGGTGAGGACCTGCAACAGCTCGATGGCCGCAGTGGTCATGGCGCCTCGGACTACTCGCCGCACGCCTTCGAGATACCGGCGTTCGTATGGCCCAACCTCGCTTATCGCCGTAAGCATCCAGAAAAGATTGCAGCCCTTGTCGCGAACGCGTCCAAGGAAGTACGCACTCACGACTTCTTCTATTCGGTTGCGGACCTCATGGGAATCCGTTGGCCAGGGCTCTCATCCCAAAGCTCCTTCGCCTCCGCCGACTTCGTACCCGACGTGACCGAGAAGCACATCGCCGGCGGCAAGCTCGTTTCCGCGGCGCGCTAAGTGGCCAAGCTGCTATAAGCCCCGTTCGGCAATAGGCGTGAGGCAGCTGCCGTCGCGTTCCCGCTGACGACAGTCGATGTGCTGCCGAAATAGGCTGCCCGGCATTCGAATCGGATCGAGCGCTCGAGCAAACACCGCAAGCCTGTGGAAGAATGAGGCCTGGAGGGCCAACGGCGTTGGATGTTACGAGCTACCGGACGGACAAGGCTAACTTCTGGAGCCTGCCATGAGAAGCACGTGGCGGTTTGTCGTGCTCCTGGTGGGCGCGACACTGCTGAGTGTCGACTATGCCGAGGACGAGCTGGTTTCGCCGCAGGCCGCGCAGCGAACCTACGGCCAGAACTACAAGGACATGGTGCTGGCGATGTGCGTCGCGAGAGCCTATCGAGGCGATCCGTCCGCCTCTGCCGATGCCGGCAGCACCGTCAGCGCGTTGCGGGATTGGACGTATTACGACATGGAGCACAGTCCCGATGCCATCCAATTGTTGATAGACCAATACCTACGCCGCGACTATCGCAATCCTCTGGCGGAAGCCGAGGTCAAAGGTATCAAGTTTGATTTCTTGAAGTGTCTCGATCTGTATCACAGTAAGGAGCTCGATGCGCAGATGCGGCAGTTCGTGCCGGCGCCGAACCGTGCCTACCGGCAGGACAACCCGCCGTCCAAGCGTTAGCTCGAATACGACCTTCGATTCTTTTTCGCAATCGGTGGGCGTTCAGGCTCACCGTTAACACCTCGATATCACAATCCTGCATCCTGGCGGCCGGCGACTAGACGTTGACGGTCAATGCGTAGGGCCAATGGGCCGCCATATACACGAGCGGTCCGGCAGGCGTGAGTACGGGCTCGGCCTGCCCTTTCGCCGGTACTCTCGCCGGCCAGCAGCGTGCCCTTGATGCTCCTGTGGCTTTGCGCGAGCGGCTGGTGGAGTCTTCGCTGGGAGCTGCGCACTACCGCGGTCGCGTACTTCGCGGACGGTTCGCGGCTCCCGCGCTCGCTTGGACGGCGCGAGGTCCGGTCGGGGCTCGCCGAGCCACTTGGCCAACCTGCTATAGAGTCAAGCGCTTCCGCGCACATGTCACGGTAGCGCGCAAGGTTGCGTGGCTAACTCCCTCGTTGCGCATGCACGAGGTGCGCTGACCCCTCACGCTCATTGCGCACTTCTCGAGAGCCGCACTTTGCCTGAGGGTCCGTTATACAGTGTTATCAATTCGTGGCCGCTGGATATACGGCAAAACAGTGCAAATAACAGTGAAAGTCGCGCGCGATGAGCCTCACGTGCGCGAATTCTTATGAGATAATGAACGCCTCCAAAGTAGCCCCTCCCAACCGACACTGACGGGAATCCACGAGATGGAAGAGAACCGCAAAAAGGCGCTGGTCGCCGCACTGGGTCAGATCGAAAAGCAATTCGGCAAAGGCTCGGTGATGCGACTGGGCGATGCGGCGGCATCGTACGATGTGGAAGCCGTTTCCACCGGCTCGCTCGGCCTCGACATCGCGCTCGGCATCGGTGGTCTGCCGCGTGGACGGGTTGTCGAAATCTACGGGCCGGAGTCCTCCGGTAAGACCACGCTCACCCTGCAGGTGATAGCCGAGGTGCAGCGCGGCGGCGGTACGGCCGCGTTCGTCGACGCTGAGCACGCGCTCGATCCGGTCTATGCCGAGAAACTCGGCGTGAATATCAATGACCTGCTCGTTTCGCAGCCCGACACGGGTGAGCAGGCACTCGAGATCACCGACATGCTCGTACGCTCGAGCGCTGTCGACATTGTCGTTATTGACTCTGTCGCCGCGCTTACGCCGAAGGCAGAGATCGAAGGCGAGATGGGTGAGATGCAGGTTGGCTTGCACGCGCGCCTGATGTCTCAGGCACTCCGCAAGTTGACGGGCAACATCAAGCGCTCGAACACCATCGTCATTTTCATCAATCAGATCCGCATGAAGATCGGCGTGATGTTTGGAAGCCCTGAGACCACGACCGGCGGTAACGCGCTGAAGTTCTACGCCTCTGTGCGCCTCGACATCCGCCGCATCGGCGCGATCAAGAATGGTGAGGAAGTGACAGGTAACATGACCCGCGTGAAGGTCGTGAAGAACAAAGTAGCACCTCCGTTCCGCGAGGCCGAGTTCGAGATCATGTACGGGCAGGGCATTTCTCGCGAAGGTGAGATCATCGATCTCGCCAGCGCGCAAGGCGTCATTGAAAAGTCCGGCGCCTGGTACTCCTACAAGGGCAATCGCATCGGGCAAGGCAAGGACAACGCGCGTGTCTTCCTCCAGAACAATAAGGAGCTGGCTCGGGAGATCGAGGACCAGGTCCGTGCCAAGCTGCTGCCGCCGAAGCAGCCGCGCAACGGGGATCAGGCGAACATCGCCTGATCCTAAGACCCTGTTCCGACAATTGATCGTCGTAGCGAGCGCGCCCGTCAGGGGCGCCTTTCGGCGATCATCGGAGTCGAGCCCAATACGCGGTGAGAGGTTGTGGGCACCCTGAGGCGTAAGCGTCCCGGCGATCCCTCCAAAGCAGAGGCCAAGGCACGGGACCCTGACGCCGCGCGAATGGCCGCAATCGCCCTCTTGGCCCGGCGAGACTTCGCTAGCGGTGAGCTGCGGCAGAAGCTCGGGTCACAGGGTTACGATTCCGCCGTGGCGACCGCGGTGGTGGCACAGCTTCTCGGCGAGCGCGCTCTCGACGACGCCCGGTACGCAGAGAATTATGTCGCCTACCACGCCGGCAGGGGGCACGGACCCCTTCGGATTGCTGCGGAGCTCAGAGCCCTCGGGCTGGCCGATGGCCTGATCGACGTTGCCTTGGGCACTGGTCCCGACTGGCGGACTCTGGCGCGGGAGGTCCGAACGCGCAAATTTGGTGCGGAGTCGCCTCAAGAATGGAGCGAAAGGCACCGCCAAGCGCGTTTTTTGCAGTATCGTGGGTTTTCATCGGATCATATCCGAGCGGCCACCGGCGCCGATTTTGACCCGGACTCATAAACTTGAGCACAGCTTCGTACTCGAAGGCTGCGGACGTTCGCAGCGCCTTCTTGGAATTCTTTCGCAAGCACGGTCACACGGTGGTGGCCTCGAGCCCCCTCGTGCCAGGCAACGACCCCACCCTGTTGTTCACGAACGCGGGAATGGTGCAGTTCAAGGATGTCTTTTTAGGTAAAGACAAACGCGACTACGTGCGCGCGGCTACGAGCCAGCGTTGCGTGCGCGCTGGCGGTAAGCACAACGACTTGGAAAACGTCGGCTACACCGCCCGGCACCATACGTTCTTCGAGATGCTGGGGAACTTCTCCTTCGGCGACTATTTCAAGCGGGACGCGATCCGTTTCGCTTGGGATTTTTTGACTGACACCTTGAAGATCGATCCGCAGCGCCTGTGGGTTACGGTTTATCGCGAGGACGATGAGGCGGCGCGGATCTGGCTCGAGGAGATCGGCGTTCCTAAGGAGCGCTTTTCCCGGATGGGAGAGTCGTCGAACTTCTGGGCGATGGGAGACACCGGGCCGTGTGGACCTTGTAGCGAGATTTTTTACGACCACGGCCCGCAGATTCCTGGCGGACCGCCGGGCTCGCCGGACGAGGACGGCGATCGCTACGTGGAAATCTGGAATCTGGTTTTCATGCAATACGACCGTTCGGCTGACGGCAAGCTCACGCCGCTGCCGAAACCGTCGGTTGATACCGGCATGGGCCTCGAGCGCATTGCCGCCGTCATGCAGGGCGTACATTCCAACTACGACATCGATCTTTTCAAGAATCTCATTCGGGCCGCGGCCGAGTTGGCCGGTACGACCGACCTGGCGTCGAGCTCTTTGCGAGTCATAGCCGATCACATCCGGGCCTGCTCCTTCCTGGTTGTCGATGGTGTGCTGCCCTCGAACGAGGGGCGCGGCTATGTGCTTCGGCGCATCATCCGCCGCGCGGTACGCCATGGTTATAAGTTAGGTATCCAGGAGTCGTTCTTCTACAAGCTCGTCCCCGTGCTCGAAAAAGAGATGGGCGCCGCCTATCCGGAGCTGACCCGTGGTCGTAGCCACGTCGAGCGGGTGTTGAAGCAGGAGGAGGAGCGTTTCGCCGAGACCTTGGCCAATGGCATGGCTTTGCTCGAGAGCGCGATCCGTGGTTTGAAGAGTGACTTGATCGACGGCCAGACGGTGTTCAAACTTTATGACACCTATGGCTTTCCCGCCGATCTCACAGCGGACATCGCACGTGAGCGCGGCCTCTGCATCGATCAGGTGGGCTTTGACACGGCGATGGAGGAACAGCGCAAGCGTTCGCAGGATGCCAGTAAATTTGGCGTCGACTTGCGGGGCGGGGCCTCGATCGACTCGCGTACCCTGTTTCAGGGTTATGAGGGACTGGAAGCCCGTGGGCACGTTGTAGCGCTGCTGAAGGGGGGCGCGCCTGTTGACTCGCTGAACGAGGGCGAGGAGGGCGAGGTGATTCTGGATCGCACTCCGTTCTACGCTGAGTCAGGCGGACAGGTGGGCGATACAGGAGTCCTCCTGGGTGTCGGCGGACGCGACGCGAAACCATCGTCGAAGGGCACGGCGTCGTTGACTCTGGTGCCGTCCGCGGGCGCCACAGTGCGCTTTCTTGTCGCGGACACACAGAAGCGCGGGGCGGCACATTCGCACATCGGTCGTCTGGCGCAGGGCGTCATCCGCACTGGTGATACCCTCGAGGCAACGGTAGATGGGGGGCGCAGGCGGGCAATCGCGCTGAATCACAGCGCCACGCACTTGTTGCATGCTGCCTTGCGCAAAGTTTTGGGTGCTCACGTGCAGCAGAAGGGCTCGCTCGTGGCTCCGGATCGACTGCGCTTCGACTTTTCACACTTCGAGGCGATCTCTCCGGCGGAATTGCGCGAGATCGAGCGTTTGGTGAATGCGCAGATCCGTCTCAACATCGCGGCCGAAACCAAAGTCATGGACTACGAGGGTGCCGTGGCCGCGGGGGCGATGGCCCTGTTTGGCGAGAAGTATGAAAAGGACGTGCGCGTTTTGCGCATCGGTGACTTCTCCATGGAGTTGTGTGGTGGCACGCACGTTGGGCGCTCTGGCGATATCGGTTTCTTCAAGATCACGAGCGAGGGCGGCGTTGCCGCCGGCGTGCGCCGCATCGAAGCCATTACTGGCGAAGCTGCAATTGAATACGTGGAGCATAGTGAAACCCTGCTGAAGGACGTTGCCGGCCTGTTGCGGGGCACGCGCGAGGAGCTGCGGGACAAGGTACGCGACACGCTGGAGCGTGTGCGCCAGATGGAAAAGGAGATTCGTACTCTGAAGGATCGGTTGGCTTCCGGCCAAGGAGTTGATCTGGCCTCGAACGCCGTGGATGTTTGCGGTGTCAAAGTTGTTGCGACCAAAGTAGATGGCGCCGACGCCGGTGCGTTGCGAAATGCGGTAGACCAACTGAAAAACAAGCTCAAATCTGCTGTTGTCGTACTCGCTTCGGTGGAGAATCCCGAAAAGGTGGTTCTCGTTGCCGGTGTGACGCAGGATCAGACCGCACGGGTCAAGGCTGGTGAGCTGGTAGGTGCGATTGCCGCACAAATCGGCGGTCGTGGCGGTGGTCGACCTGACTTCGCTCAGGCTGGCGGGAGCAATCCGGCGGCATTGGATGCGGCGTTGGCCTCGGTGCAGGATCTGGTTCGGACCAAACTTGGGACTTGATCTCGAGACTCGGTGCGGCGCGCGTAATCACCTTGGCGCCGACGGTGGACCGTCAATTGTATCTTGCGATGCACATAGAACAGATTCAGGGTTTCCCTGGTTTGTCTCCCTGAGGCGAGTCCGTAAATTCAAGCGTTATTCCTACGGCTATTCAGAATTGAGGTCGCGGGAGAACCAAGGAGGAAAGAAGAAATGCTCATTTTGACCAGACGGGTGGGCGAGACCGTGATGATCGGTAACGATGTCACCGTCACCATCCTGGGTGTGAAGGGCAACCAGGTCCGCGTCGGCATCAACGCTCCCAAGAACGTTGCTGTGCACCGGGAGGAAATCTACGAGCGTATCAAGCGCGAGCAAAACGGCGGCTCCGAGCAGGAACCGCACGATCGCGAATCCGCCGATTACGCTTCCGTCTGATTCCCACCGATCCGTATCGGCTCGCGCGAGTTTTTCTTAGCCCGCGCGGCGGAGGCGTCAGCCGCCGGGTGATTCCCCGACCCCGTTTCCCGGACCCTCTGCAGCGCTTTCCCTTTTCAAGTCGGCCCCGTATCATTACCCGCCCGCTACGCGGGTTACGTGGTTCGCAAGCTTATAAGTCCTTGATAAGCCTGCCTTAATAGCCCAAGACGGACAGATGGCCGAGTGGTCGAAGGCGCACCCCTGCTAAGGGTGTAAGGGTCAAAAGCCCTTCGAGGGTTCGAATCCCTCTCTGTCCGCCAATATATCTGGGCTCAACCCACGCATCTCGAGTCACGACGGAGAGGACAACGCCCGAAGGGGTGAGGCCCGCAGGGCCGAATAATCCCTCTCTGTCCCCAATATCTCCAGGCTCGAGTCACGCGTCGGTTCACAATCGATTCGAGCAAATCCAGGGGGCATGCGGCATGTGCGCGCGCTTCGATCGCTGACTTTGCCGGTCTTCGGTACGACGTGTGTGAGGGCTTGTGGTATGGAATTTCGGCCCCCACCTGAAGTCCGGCAGTCGTTACACCATGTGCACGGAGATGTCGCCGTGGTGAGCCTCGCGCCCGCGTGCTCCCGGCGACGCGGCTTGGCCGAGCCAGACACACTCGTTCCGCGGCTGGCGGGATGCTGGGGAGGTCGGCACCGAGTGTCTATGCCATCAAGGGCCGCACAACTGCCAACATCGTTGCCGGTGTCAACTTCGCACGAACAGAGTAAGCCGAACTTCACCTACGGTTGACGCTCGGGCGTCGTAGAGTTAGTTGGCCCGCGATCGGGGCTCCTTCCTATGTAGGCCTCCTGGAACATCATGAGCGCGTTCGTGCGGGTTGCAGATCGGCCGGGTCCTTTGCGGTCAGCCGCAGCCGCACCGCCGGGTCCCCTATTACCGTATAGCTGCGGGCATCATTATTGGCCGTCCACATCGCAGCCAGCTCTCGATCGTTGGGAATCTTCCCGTACCTGATATCCTCGAGCTCGCTTGACAGATCGCTGGAAAGCTCCGCGTACCGACTGTTGAAGTATTCCATTGCCGCGCCGACCGGGTAGCCTTCCATCAGGCGCTTGAGCGTGCTCTGAAACGTCTGGAGTTGCCGACCCGCGCCGCTCGATTTGAAGGAGTAGCTCCAGGCGCGCTCTATGTGTCCGATCACCGCTAGGGCTCCGCCGCGCGGATGCGCTAACAAGCGTTGGGGCAGCCGCCCCACGAACCCGCGCGGCGCGATGGCCTTACGTTCCGTAGCGCGCATCGGAGCGTAGTCGTCGTACTGCGGCGTGCCAGCACCGTAGCAGGCAAAATGCAGCCCTATGAGTCCAAGAAGGCGCGCCTCGGGTGCAACATCGTCGCCGCTGAAATAAAAATCGGGCGACAGCGGTTGCTGCCACAACGGACCGGGCCAATCCTGACACAGCAACGCGCCCTGCTCCGCGAGCTGCCGCTCGTGTCCCAGGGGGTAGCCCACACCGTGGCTCGCCGTGAATAACAACGCTGGCGTGTCGGCCCCGCCCAACAGACTCGCCAGCCGGGTCTTGAGGGCCTTGTCCGGCGGGACGATGTCGATCTGCCAATCCGGCTGGTCTGCAGCGGCGAGCTGCGCAAGCGGCTTCACCAGGTCAACCGCGCTCATGTTGGTGGCAGGATCGTCAAGGTTGGCCACGCCGAAAAACGCCGCACGCCGCGCCCGCGCGAAATCACCGGTTTCCGCCTTCACAACGCTGCGGGCATAGTGTGCGTACTCCTCCGGGGTGTCGAAGGCGATGCGCCCGACGGCGTACTGCACATCCAACTGGTACTGGAATCGATAGGGAATGGCCTGTGGATCGCCGACCAGGAGCAGGTAGTAAGGGACCTTGTTGGGATCGGCGGGGCCGGGTCCGGCGCCCTGTCGTCGTAGGAAGGCTGCCTTCGACTCGTTCGGAAGATAAGCTGCCTGCCCGATGAATTCACGGTAGTAGCGCTCGTTCTTCGCAGCCGCCTGCGCGCGCCGCAGATTGAGCAGAGGACTCAGGGCCTCCTGGACCTCGGGTTTGTGATTGGCAGCAAAAATGACACCCCACCCGGCCTGCGCGAGGTCCTTCGGATCGATGCCTTCGATGGGGCCGTAGTGTCGCTGAGACTCCTGCGCCTGACGGGCCCTGAGGTCGGTCATGTGCGCCGCGTCGAGTGTTTCGCCGCGCGCCAATAGCGCCGCGTCGCCCGGCGACAGCGGGCTCTGCAGGTAGGCGCCCGTCGTAGCATCGATGCCGTTGAAAATGAGCAGCTCTTGCGGTTGCGTGTTGCCCATGTCCTTTTTCGCAGGGCTGACCGGCCAAGCGCACAGCGGATTTAGCGTATTGCCTACGCCGTGCTGCACCTCACGTTACGGCGTACGATCATACGTTGAAACAGGGGAGTTCGAACGTGGAATACGCCGACCTGGAAATCCGCATCCTCAAGAAGGATACCGAGGGATATCCCGTCGAAATCACGTTCAACGGCGAACTGGAGTTTCCGCGTGGTGTTCTGTCGCCCGAGTTGCCCGTCCTGAGTGCGGGAGCAGCACCGGGTGAGGACGGCGTGACCTTGTTTCAATGGCTTTTCGCAGCCGATGCGCTCAAGACGGCCTGGGCGAATGCGCGCGGGCACAGACCGCAACGCCGCATCCGGCTGCGTATCGACGAAGACGCACCGGAACTACATGGGATCCCGTGGGAGCTACTGCGCGACAGCGGGGAGGGCGGCGTAGCTCTGGACCTGGCGGCGTTGGAAGCAACTCCCTTCTCCCGGTACATCGCCGGACCATGGGTTCCGGGCGGTCCGATCCTCAAGAGGCCGGTCCGCGTTCTGGTCGCCGTGGCCAATCCCGCTAATCCGGGCGATTTCGGGCTGGACGCCATTCAACCGGACACCGAAATAAAGCTACTGCAGGAGGCGGTCGCGGGCGGTGGGAGACTGCCAAGCTCAATGATTCACCAATGAACGTCCTTTAAGGGCTCAGGGTCAATGACGACGACTACGTTGAAGATTTCGGCCTTCGATCCGGGTCGTGATGGATATCCGGTTTCGCTCACCGAAGAGGGCCACGCCCCAACTGAGGGACTTCTGCCCCGCGCCGCGTTTGGCGCCGCCGGTGAGTGGATGGTCCCGCTTGCGGGTGCCGCGGCTGCAGCGGGGGCTGCAGGCAAGGACATCGTCAAAACTGTAGTCGAGACCGCGGGTCGTGATCGTTCGACAGTGTCGTGGGCCGGGCTCGGAGCGGCCTTGTTCAATCTTCTCTTTCCGGCCGGCCCGCTGCGCGAGCGTTATAAATCGTGGGGACAAGACATCAGGTTGCATCTGGATGTGGAGCCCGAGGAGCTCAGACGGGTACCGTGGGAATTGGGCTGTAGCACCCAGCCGGAGCGGTGTCTTGCACTGCATCAAAGTCTCAGCCGCCTGCACGCATCGGTGCCAGGCAGTAGTGGATCATCGGAGTGGCCTTTCCGGATTCTGATCCTGGTGGGCTGTTCCAGATCGGAGGAAGCGGAGCTGCAGGCGGACCAAGAGGTCAGCCTCATTACGCGAACCTTTGTCGAGCTGGGACGCTCGGTTGACTTACGTGTCGTGCGCACTCCTCGATACGAGGATCTGGTGGCGCTGATCAAAGGCAAGGACGAAGCTCCCTATGAGCGGTGGGAGCCCCATGTGTTGCATTTTGTGGGCCACACCGCCCCTGGCGGCGATGGATCGATCGGCTTGAGCTTCAACCTGCGCGAAGGCGGCGCAAGCAACTGGGTGTGGACGCCCCAGGCGATTCAGAAACAACTGCCGCTGCTGGGCTGGGTGCCGCGGTTTGTGTTCCTGAACGCCTGTCGGACGGGGACGGAGCAGGCCGGCATCTGGGGGCTGCAGCGCAGCTTTGTGGATGCCGGAACCCAGTGCGTCCTGACCATGCAAGCTGACGTGTTGGGCAGCCTCGCGGGGCTGTTCGCGCAGAAACTATACAAGTACATCGCCACGGGCCAATCGGTTCAGGCCGGCACTCATGAGGGGCGCCTCGCGGTGTACAACAAACAACCGGACGTCACTCGCATCGATTGGGCGCTGCCGTCGTTGACCGCGAGCGCGCCGTCCCTGGTTTTGTTCAAGCCGCGTGATCCGCCGGTCGATGTGGATTTCGGCCAATGCAGGGAATTCAAGGAGGCGCGGATCTTCGCGAATTGTCACGAAGCACGGCGATTGCTGACGCACTGGGTATGTCCGGTGAGACACTCGCCTGGAAATCCGCCCCTGCCGAATGTCTTGTTGCTGACGGGTGAAGCGCTCTGCGGTAAGTCGCACCTTCTCAAGTGGGCGATGGAATCCTGGGCCGTGGCAGGCGCCAGGGTCCGGTACCTGGAGCTCTATGACGGGACGAGCAAGAACTTCCTCGCGGTGCTGCGTCAAATCCGTGACGGCGATGGCTCTAACGGGACACGCTATCTGCAGCGGCCGCTGCCGCGCGCGCTCGTCAAGCGATTCAACTGGACCCTGAACAACCTGTTGGCTACCGGCCATCCCGGCGACTGGGACGAGGCGCAACATCCCGAGCCCAACATCGATGACCAGAAACAGGAACTGGTGGCGGCCAAAGGAGAGGAGCGGCTGGAGCCGGCGATTTGTAGGGAGTTTCAGGCCGCCCTGAAGGCGATTGCCCAGGACCAACCGCTGATTCTGGTGTTCGATAAGTTCACTGACGGCAACCAGCGCCTGGTGAGTCCCGACGATTTCAAGTTGCTGGTGAGCCATCTGTTTACGCCGATCTGCAACGATCCGGGCGCCCGGGTGAAGCTGGTCTTCAGCGTCAACCCCTATGAGAAGGAGGTGTACGGGCTGACGGAGCTGCCGTTGCGAGGTGTGGTGAGCTACGTTGTGCCTGATAACCAGACCGTTGAGGAACTCGTCGATTACGCGGCGGAGATGGTGTGGTTTACCAACGAGTCGCTCGTGAAAGGGGCCGCAATCTCCCTGTTGAGTCTGCCCTACGATAAGCCGTGGCGAGGAATTGCCCGCCTCGCGGCGGTGCGCCGGGCGCTCTCGGAAGCGGTGCTCAATCAAATCGCGAGAATGCAATGAGCGGCGCGGCGGACCTCGAGGCACTCATTGAGCGGTTGAAAAATATGCCGCCCGGCACGACGTTGTCAGCCGCGCTGGCGCTGCTGCAAACACCGGAATCCGCAGGCGTGGCGGAGATGCGCCGCAGGTGTGCGCTCGTGCGGGGTTTCGACGCGGCACTGTATGCTTTCATGGCTGCCGGTCTCGGTGAGGCGCCGTCTCTGGAGACCTTTGTGAAGGTGGCGCCGGCCCGCGCTCTCGTGCCCGGCCGCTGGGCGCTCGATGAGGCCGCCCGCACTCCTGTCTTGCGTGAGTGGCAGTCCCGATCACTGGCGGCGTGGCAGGCATGGAACGAGCGCCTGGCCGGATATTTCCTGGAGCGAGCCCGGCCGGCGGAGCGTCTCGACGCGCTGTATCACCTGGCCGCCACTGCGCATCCGGAGCGGGGGGTTACTTACTTCAGGCAGTGGTATGCGGAGGCGGATGCCGAATTCGATCTCGCTCAGTGCAACGCGCTGTTGGAAATTCTGCGCTTGCAGGAAGCGGTGCGCGGACCGGCTCTATCGGCGCAGTGGCAGCAATACCGCCAGTACTATCAGGCGCGACTGTTCTTCTATGATGACTACTACAGGACCGGGTCCTACTTCGAGCGCAAAGGGCCGTTGGAAGCATTCCAGCCGCTGTTGACGGCAGGTCCGCTTCCCTGGATATTCCATCTGCACGCCACGGGGGGATCGGGCAAGACGATGTTCCTGCGCTGGCTGGTCGTGCGCTACCTCGTACCCAAACGCATCCCGTGCGCGCGCATCGACTTCGACGATTTCAAGCTCAGCGATGTGCTCGAGTATCCCTCGCGGGAGATCTTCGCCCGGGTGATCGATCAGTGGGCCCGACAGGTGCCGGGCGCCGGACTGACGGATCTGCGTGTCTCGTTGAGCAAAGAGCTGCAGTCTCCTGGTTGGAATACGAGCATCCCGGCCCTGATGGGCTCGCAGCTGCGTGGCGCCCAGCTCGACACGCCGCTGGTGGTCATTCTCGACACTCTCGAGGACGTTACCCGCACGGCGCAAAGCTGGCTGCAACAATGCGTGGCGGCGTTGCGACAGCTGCACTCCCTGTGTCCCAGCGTGATCCTGATACTGTCCGGACGATATGACATCAGTGAGCTGACGGATGCGCTCATTCCCGGCGAGTTTGTCAACTATGCGCTGCCTCGATTCACGCGATCCGAAGCACATGGTTACCTGCAAAGCCGCGGTGTCCCGGAAGGTGCGCTACGCGACGCGATCGTGGAGCGGGTTGGTGGCCGGGCGGATCTTGCGGAGAGTGACGAGCTGGCGGACGGCAATCCGTTCAAGTTGGGAATGCTCGCCGAGTTGACGCTGAAAAATCCTGCGGTCACCCCGCAGGAGATACTGGGCTATAAGCGCATTGACGTTGCGTATCTCGTCTACAGGATCGTGCGCCGCGTCGCCTCGCAACCGCTGCGTTGGGCGATCCGCTACGGTGTGGTGGCGCGACATCTGAACAAGGAGTTCATCGATGCGGTGTTGTTACCGCCGTTGCGCGCGGCGCTGTCGGGAGAGGCGGAGGATGTACCGAACGCGAATCTCCAGGATGAGTTTCACGATTCATGGGTGCCGGAGCCGGACCTGGCGGGAGCGATTTCCGCGGACGATATCTGGACACAACTGAAAAGCTACGCGCGCTACCAGGGTTGGATTTCTCTGGTTGAGATCGACACAGGGGATGGACTCGAAGAGCTGCACTTTCATCCGGAAGTGATCCTTCCGATGCGCGACCTGTTGCGGCCCCAGCCCATATTCAACCAGCTGCAACAGCGTGCTCTGCAATTCTTCACGGCACGAGGCGCCGCGCAGATCATCGCGCAACTTCCCACTGAACAGCGTGCGGCGCGTGCAGTGAGCACCGCGCGTGAGGCGATCTTTCATCGCTTCCAGCTCGAGGGACCGAAGGCCTACGACGCATGGTTGGAGAACCTGTCGGCGCTCGAGCGTTTCGGGCCGGCGGAGGCCGCTCAATATGCAATAGAGATCACCGGTAAAGACTACGCGACAGAGCAGGTTGAGCCGCTCCAGAATGTCTCCTCCGCGAAGGTTCTTTGCGAAGCCCACTGGAGGGCGGCGGATTTGCTGCTGCAGGCCGCGGGTCTGAGTTTCGCGGCCGGCAACGCTTACTTCGCGGACTTTCAGCGTCGCTTCGAATGGGCCAACAGCATTGCGGTCCGGCACGGGCTGCAGAGTGTCCCGCAATACCTGCGTGTGATTCACGATTCGGTACGTCAGAAAGCGGAGCGGGCGATTACCCTGCTCACTCAGGGTATCGCGAAAACCGCGGACCCGCGCGAGCGGGCGTTGCTGACGATGGTGCTGGCGAAGCGGTTACATCGCTATCGTCCCGAGGACGCGCTGCCGCTCTATGACCAGCTCATCCTGCTTCTTCCCAAGGTCTCACGAACCGGTCTGCGTGCGGTGGACGTCGCCCTGACAGAGGCGCTGCTTCTCGAGGAGCTGGGTCGATATGAGCGCTGTTTGGCGTTGTATGATGCGGCGCAGTCTCTGGCGGGGGAGGACCGGAAACTCCTGGCGTTGGTGTACTTCCGCCGGGCGAGCTACGCGCTCGCGGTGGGCGAGATTCAGGAGGCCACGCGCTACTCGGGCGAGCTCGAGGCTCTCCCGGCTCAAGCGCAGCCCCGTCAGAATTCATTGCAACTGCTGAAAACACGGCTCGCGTTATTACGAAGCGATGCGTTGACAGCGACTGCACTCGCCATGACGGGTCAACCCATGCGCGCCCTGGAGCGCGCTCAGTTGCAGGATCAGGCTGGCGTGGCGGCCGCAGGTTTGCTGTCTTTCAATGCGGCGTTCGCCCTGTGGGAGAGCGCGGCCGCGGACTACGACCGGGCGCGCTCGCCGACGGGTGCGACACGGTGTACGTTGCTTGCCGCGAAGCTCAAAGCGCTGGGTTGCGGAAACATCTATGAAGCGACCTCGATTCTGGAAAGCGCGACACGGGCGAAGAATCTGCGCGACGCGGAGCTTTATGCCGAATTTCGACTCTTGCGCGCCTACACGCTCTATCGCCTGGATCAAAAAGCGGAGGCAAGGGGCGTACTGGACGAGTTGAGACGCAGCCACGCGCCATGGACGACGACGGTTCGGGCGCGAGTGCTGCTGTTTGGCTTCCTCTTCAATCTGGCAACCTGCGATGACCGTTACCTGGCTGTGCTGGTCGAGTCGGTAGAGGCCATACAACCTGCGAATGCCCGCGCGGCGCTCCTCGAGTGGTGCGAATTCAGTGAAGAGCGGCTGTCGGTATCGACCGAGATGTGTGCTCGCCTGACGCAGGTGTTTGGTCTGTCGGGCGACAACGATCTCACACCGCTCCAGTACGACCTCAACCGTGCACAGTTCCTGAAGATGCTGCATGGCCCACAATGGGCCGTTGAGTATCTTTTGAAAGTGAGGGACAAGGTCGAGCGCGAAACTGAGCCGGCGCGTTTTCAGCAGCGTTGGCTCCTGCAACTGACACTGCAGAAGCTGGGGCAGCCCACCGAATTTCGTGCCGTCCTGGAGGTGGCACGCAAGGTGCTTAATGCCGACAGCGTCTTGCGCGTAGCGCTCCAGGTCGAGGCGGCCTGGGAGGCGTGGTGGCATGCTGACCGAGAACAGGCCGCGCAACTGCTGCCGGACGCTACGTCGCTCGAGCCCTTGCGGTCAGAGGGGAAAACCTGGTGGCTCAACAGGATTGAAGAGGTTCGCACCGTGTTGGAAACCGGTGCCTCGCCGGGCTCGTTCCTCAGCCGCAAGGCGGCCTTTTACGACGAGATCGGCGACTTGGTGGAAGCAGGGCGGCTGCGGCAGCAGAGCGCGTCCCTCTCTGCGCAGGATTTGCCGGTCATCGCCTCTGCAGCCCGGTTGCCGACAGGCGCTACCCTCGAGGCATCTGGACTCCCTCCCGCTCAGGCGCCTCCAGGCGCATCCATAATAGTCCTACGGACACGAGATTTGCCCGAGCCGCTTCTGATGGCGGCACAGGACAATGAGGTTTGCGTGGATCGTTTGCTCGGGGCGTGGCCAATGTTGGCGCGTGAGATGTCCGATTGTTTGTACTCCAGGGACATCCCGTTGGGCTCGCCCGAGCTGCAGCTCGACCTGGATCTCGATCTCGCCTCATTGCCTTGGGAATTGGCCGCAGCACTGCTGCCGGGGAGCCCACGGGTGTGGCGATTGGTCAGGAGCGCGCAGCGCTCGGCAGGTCAGGGTTCGGGGCTGCGTGTGCTGCTCATTCAGCCCGCGGACAGTGCACGCGGCGGCGGAATCAGCCTCGAGTCGACCAGTGGGAGCAGTCTCGAGTCGCTCTATCGTGATGCCGCGGAGCTCGAGCGGTTGGACGTGTCATACAATCCCTCGCCAGAAGAGTTGCATGATACCCTTCTGAAGTGCCAGCCCAACATCATCCATGTCAACGCGGCGGTCCGTGAGCTCCAGGGAGGCACGTATCTCGATTTCGAAAGCACCGAGCAGCTCGCGGACATGTTGGGATCGGGTCCGCACGCATCAACCTTTCCTCCTGTGCGCGGCGCGACAACGACCTGGACGGCACGGCGCCTGGGCCTGGAGCTGGCGTCCCTGAAGCAGGCCCCGACGTTGATTCTGGATACCCCCGGGAGCCACAATCTCGCGGACACGGCGCGGATGCTGCTGTTGCGAAATTCGTACGCCGCCCAGATCGTACACTTCTTTCCGTTCCGATCTCTATTGGCGACGGGGCTGGCGCCGGACCATCAGCGTGAGGAACTGACTCTGGCGTGGATGACGCGCCTGTTTTCGGGCGGCCCCTTTGCGGCACTGCAGGCGCTGCGTAGTACTGCGCTCGCTGCGTCCCAGGATCTTTCCGCCGCTCTTGCGACTCACACCGCCGCGTTGTGGACGACGGGAGCGGATGAAGGCTCGAGTCTCACATGACCCGCGCGGCTTACCTGCGGCGCTATGCGGAGATCGAAGCCAAGCGCTCGAGCCTGCGCGTGGAGCTCGATAGTTGGAAACATATCACCGATACGGTTGCGTCGTTGAGGCGATACAACTCGCAGATCCGTTTGTTGGACGCGACGCTGTCGGGAATGCTGGAGACTGTGGAAGGCGCGATGCGGGAGGCGCCGATCGAAAGCACCGTGCTGGACCGGGGCACGGACTGGGAAAACGACATTCTGGCCGCGCACTCCATTTGGGAGATCTTTCGCTCGAAGTACGCGCTTCGGCAGAATGAGTTATTTTGCGATTACCTGGCGGCTTGCGACGATCTGGCTTGGGAATGCTACGCGCCGGCGCGCGCGAGATTCGCCGCGGCGGGATTGCCGTCGCGAACGCCGCCGCTGGTGTATTTATCCTCCACCTGGAGTCCCTTCGTTCAATCGCGGGATTCCAATTTTCAGAATGAAGTGCGTGCGACGGGTGTGGACAGCGCGGCATTGCGCCGCGAGGCGGTCCGGGGTGTCTTGGGCCGGTTGCCGATTCCACTGGTGAGCCTGCCGTGGTACCAGGCCTTTCACCTGCCGGGCGCCATTCTTCTGGCGCACGAGATGGGTCACGTCGTGCAACATGATTTCGATCTGGAGGGCGCTATTTCCGCAGCCCTGGTGCGCGCGAGGCTGCAGTTCCCGGAGGTTTGGGTCGGTTGGGCTGCGGAAACCTTCGCCGACATCTATGGCTGTCTTGCCATGGGGCCCGCGTTCGCCGGCGCGCTGATCGACCTGTTGCTCGCCTCGGTGGCAACAGTGACGAATGAAGAAAGACGCGGCGGAACCCATCCGGTACGCGCACTGCGCGTCGAGATCGTGTTGACCGTCCTCGACAGGACGGGTTATCGCCTCGACAGCCAGCGTCTGCGCGAGTCCTGGAATGCGACATACCCGGCTCCCGTAAAAATGCAGGACTTCATTGCCGATGTCGCGAGTATCGTGGAGGTGCTGTTGGAAGGCCCCTACCACGGATCGAAATTGACGGATGTGATCTCATTTTCGGCTCATTCGGGGGTCGAGCGGATAGCGAGCGCGGCCGGTGGAGGACGCACCGGCGAGTTGCAAATGTATTCGGACCCGCGGGCTCTTTTCGCCGCCGCTCAGCGGCTGCATGAGGATCCGGTGCCACGACAGGATCCGGAAGCGTTCCAATTGCTCGTGACGCAGATCATCCAGAAGGGAGCGGGCCAGTACCGCCATGAGGGTAAGCCGGTTGCCTCGAAGGAGGAGCTGGGGAGAGCCACCCAGGCGCAAGAGCAACAGGCGCGCGAGCTGGGTAAAGAGTTGCGTCAGAGCCTGTCTACGCCATCTGAGCCATCAAAGCCACCCGCAACCTGACGGCTGGATCCCCCAGGATCATGAAGTTACGGGCATCGTCCCGTGCAATCCAGAGTTTCCCGATGGGGCCCAGCGGCAGGGAAGGATTGGCGACACGGTCGCTCTGCGCTTCGAGAAGTCGTGCGGACAGGCCGGCCCATTTCACGTTGAATGTGTCGGTGGCTTCGCCGATGCGATCACCTTTGAGAATGCGCGTTGCGACATTGCGGAATCCCTGAACCTGCGCGATGCCGCCGTCGCCCTCGAACGAATAACTCCACGCGCGCTCGATGTGGGCCAACACGGCCAGGGCACCGCCATTGGGATGAGCCAACATTGTCTGCGGCAACTTCGAGAAAAAAGGGCCGGGCGCAATCTGGCGCGGAGCCTTGTTCGAGCGGTCGAAGTTGTCGAACTGCGGCACACCGCCGCCGTGACAGGCGAACATGAAATGGATGAGACCATGGATTTTAGCGTCGGGGGGCACATCGGCGGCGGCAAACCAATCCTTGGGCATGATTCGACCGAGGCGATCCCAGTCCTGACAGACCAACGCACCCTGGGTACTGATCTGCAGCGGGTCGCCGTTCGGGAACTGCATACCGTGGCCGCCGCTGAGGAGGAACGCCGGGGGACCGCCGTCAATGGAGCCCTGAAAGACACTGGTGAGGGTCTGTTTGGTCGCCTTTGTGCCAAGGAAGGCGCGCAGCTGGTATTTCAGGCTGGCTCCCAGAGGCAGGGTGCGCTGCTCCTGCCCATCGCGTAACGGTAGCGCCACTTCGCGTGTGAAAAGTTGGGTGGCGGTGTCGAACTCGTGCTCCGGGGCGAACAATGCGACCTGGCGTGTGGTGGCTATCCGTTCAGCCTTCTCGTAGGCGACCACACTCTCGGCGTAGCGCTGAAACTCGGCCGGCGTCTCGAACCAGAGCCGGCCGACCGCCCAGTACAGATCCAACACATACTGAAACTCGAACGAAATGGTCTGCGGGGGAGCGACAATCAACAGATAGTAGGGAACGCCCGCGGCAGGGTTTACGACATCGAGACTGGCGTTGTGTCGTTTCAGCCAGTTGAAGACGTTCTCGCCGGGCCGATAGCCGTCCTGGTCGAAAATGACCAGAGGGGCTGCGCCTTCGCGGCGACGATGATCGATGAGCGGCTGCAGCGCCTCCTTGATCTTCGGATCGACGCCCGGGGCAAAGAGGATGCCCCAACCGGCTTGGGCGAGGTTGTTCGGATCGGTATCGCCCTGATCCTCGAGCGCGAAGCTCCGCTCGACCTGCTCATTGCGCGCCTGCAGCGCGCCCGTGACAGAGTCGCTTGGTGAGTGGGGGTCCGATGGCGAGCTGCGCCGACTTTCATCCTGCAGCAGCGCTTCGATTACCTCGTCGGTCAAGTCGTTGAGAGGCTTGCCGGTCTCTGAGGCGATTCCGAAAGAATGGACACCGCTTTCCTCGCTCACGCGACTTCTCTCCTACTTCGAAGCGAATGCCGCTTCCCAGATGGCGTGCGCGACCTGGGGACCATCGATGTCGCTGTGCGCGCCGCTCAAGCCGCCGCCTTTGGCAATAAATTGGGAAGACTCGAGGTTGTAGGTGTGCTGCGGCGTGAATCCGTAGCGACCGTCGACATCCAGCATCTTCGTCGCGGACGTGTTGGCAACACCCTGGATGCCGAATGTCCCCAACCCGCCGTACTTCGGCAGCTCGCCCGGCGTCGCAAAATCGACGTTGCGGTTGCCTTGGGACGCCAGCGGATAGAAGAAGCCTACGGCTTTGTCGTGGGTAGACTGTGTTGTGACGATAGGACCTTTCACCTTGCGCTCGGCCAGAATCTGGTTGAAATAGCCGCTGTGGTTATCGCCGAAGGGAATGGATGATGCGAACGACCAGAGCGAGACCGCGCCCTGAACCAGCACGAGCGAATCGACGGGACGCGGCAAGCTCGCCTTGCCATTCGGGCCGCCCAGCATGCTGGAGACCACGATTGTGCCGAAACTGTGGCCCATGAGATGAACCCGCGTGCCGCTCGCGGCAGTTGCGGTTAGCAGACTGACCAGAAAGTCATGCATGCCGGACTCGCCGATGGAGCGTGCCCGCTTTTTCATTGTCCAATAGGACAATTGGCCCAAGGGACCGAGGAGGCCACCGAGATTCAAGTCGCCGAAGCTTTGCGGGCCTGTGTAGGCCTCATCGGGATCGAACTCCTCGCGATCCGCATCGGGTGCTGCCTCGACACCGCCGCTTTCCAGCCCGAGCGCACCGTTCAGGTCCAGGTAGGCCTGCCGGACATGGGCCGGCAGTGAATCGGGAGCCGCGTTGTGGCGCGCCTCGTCAATGATGATCTGCAACTGGGTGCGAATGGCGGGCCGGTCGCCGAGGATGTCCAGATACGAGCGCAGCAGCTGATCGGTGGAGACTGGCGCGGTGCTCCCGAACGACCCTGCGGGGTCCAGCTGCTCGTCTCCCCACGGCTTGCTGGGCCAGTGCAGCCCGATCAGTAAGGGCTTGAACGAGGGAAACACGCTCTCGGCGCGTTGTCGGTCCGACGAACGCATGAGGGCGCCCATCCAGCGGTTGTACTGGTCCTTGGCGTCGGGCAGATCCCCCTGCCAGCCATGGCAGAAGAAGAACACGTTGGATACCTTGTCGCTGGCGGCACGCGCAATGAGCTGGGAGCTGGCGGCTTCAGCTCCTTCGAGCCGCTCCCGGCCCTCGCTGTCGAAGCTGATCAGCCCATATTTCAGGTCGGTACCCGGAATCGTTTCAACCGACATGGAAGTCCCCTGTTGAGATCTCAGCCTTGAGAGGGATTGAAGTTGATATCGGCCAGTACATCCGCATCGACAAAGCCTCTCGCATCCTGATTGAGCGCAAAGGCATTGCCGGAATCGGCGTCGACACCGTAGACGTTCCACTGACCGTTGATCATGCCAATGCCGAAGGCCTTGTAGCCGAATGCGAGATACTCGGGCCCCGCGTAGATGACTTCGGTTTCTGTGGCGTTGCCCGCCGTAACGCTCACGTTGGCTCCGACTATGCCCTTGATCTCGGGCACCTTGACACTGAGCTCCGTGTTACGGTCGCGCTTGGCGGTCACTCCGATCGACTTCGCCTGGAGCACTTCGGTCACGACCAGCGCCGCAACGTGCTTTTGACCAGTGAAGAAGCGCTTCACGAAGGGATTCGGCTTGATGTCACCCTGGGCGAGAAAATTCCCAATGACGAAGGGATCGACACCGACCGTCTGCACATCCTTGAAGGTGAACGATAACGATGTCGCACCTTTGTACGACACATCGAGACTGGGTGCGCTGGTTCCCAACATACCGCTTAGCACATTCGCCAGAATTTCCAGGCCGAAAGACAGCTGGAGGTCACTGGTCTTCTGTCCGGTCAGGCCGCTCACGGTCTGTGGAGTGCCCGGCGCGGGGGGCGGCACCTCGGAGTGCCAGATCTGGTCAAGAGTTCCGAGCCAGGACTTGGAATCGTTGTCACTGCCGATGATGCCGAGCGGCACGATTCCCTTGCGAGGCAGGCGGACCACGTTGTAGCCCAATTCGTTCAGGTAAGTCAGGCGGGGATCTTTGCAGATGCCCATAGTGCGCTTCCTATGAAATTATTGTGTGGGAGCGGCGGAAGGTTCCGAAGGACTGTACAGCAGGAGCTGCGCTCGTGTCTAACTACGGATTCGGTTATACAGACATCATGTGTTGGGGTCGTTTGTTTCGGAACGCCGGGAATCGCTAGATTCGAGCGTGAAGGTTGTGCGACGCGAGAGAGCGCAGTGGCCAAACATGGTGCGTCGCCGCGATGACCAAAACGCTCGAATCGTTGTTTCTGCAAGGCTGACGCTCAATGAGCTTGAGCGCGACGAGCCGGGGCAGTTGGAGCACAATCAGCGCCAATCATCCAACTGACTCTCATAACATCAATATCGGGGAATGCCATCGTGTCTTTGGAGATTCGGCTACGTCTTTCACGCCGGGATCCGGAAGTCGTTGTCGAGGCCTCGTGCACCAATCCGCGGGCCGCAAACGGCGGTGCACGGGAGATCTGGGCAGAATCGACATTTACGGTGAGCCGGGACGAGCTGGCCCAGGTTGATGCTGAGGACACCTCACAAGAGAGGTACGGACGGCTGCTATCCCAAGCGCTGTTCAGCGGGGAGGTCGGCGAGCTGTTTACCCAATCGTGGGGCGCGCTCTCTCAAGAGCGGTCCGAGAGGGCCGATCGCGCCTTGCGGATCCGACTCCGCTACGACCCCAGCTGGAACGATCTCGGCTGGGAAACGCTCGTCAGTCCGCTCGACCACGACACATCGTTGTTCCTGGCTTGCAATGAAAACATCACACTCACCCGAGAGGTCGCCGCGAAGAACTGGGGCGGTCTGGTTGCGGCGGAGTTCAAAAGAGCGCTGCTGGTCATTGCCAGTCCGACAAACTTCGCAGACTACAAATTGTCACCGCTTGATGTCGCAGGCGACCTGAAGACGGCCACAGAAAGCCTGGAGGCGGCGGGACTGTCCGTATGCCCGCTGGTCGAACCGAACGAAACGACGCTGCCCCGAATTGTCAAGGAGATGGGGTCCGCGTACGACATCTGGTACCTCATCTGTCACGGAGCCGTGCAGGAGTCACGAGCGTGGATCTATCTGACAAAGGACGATGGAACCGCTGATCCCATCGACGTCGCTGAGCTCGAGCGTGCCGTGGATGGCATTCACAAGAAACCGAGTCTCGTCTTCTTGCTCTCCTGTCACAGTGGCGGCGGCGGTAAGACCCTCTCGGGGGGCGAGCTGGCGTTGGCTCTCGGACCCCGTCTGGCGAGAACAGGCATTCCCGCGGTCGTCGCGATGCAGGGCGCTATAAGTCAGGCGTGCGCACGAGACTTCGGTACCACGACGCTGGAGTCATTGCGCCACGGCGGCGATGTCGAAGCGGCCGTGGCTAAAGGCCGCCGCCACGCCTACGCGCAAAAGCACACCGACTGGTGGAGTCCCTGTCTGTTCACGCTGGCAGGATCCACGCCTGTCATCGTGGACCCGGAAAGAGACTTCAAGGGTTGGGATGTCCTCACCTCGAAGATCCGCATGGGACAGTGCATTCCCATTCTCGGCGTCGGCGTAGGCGAGCCTCTGTTCGGACCGGTGCGCCGGGTTGTGCAACGTATAGCCCGAAAGTGGGGTTACCCCCTTTGGGACTCCTCGCCCGTCGACCTCCCCACGGTCGCGCAATACGCCCGAGTGACGAAGCAGGACGAAGAATATCCGAAGCAGACCCTGTTGGCGGAAATCTGCCAGGAAATCCTGGCCAATCATAGTGGCGCGTTTGACGAGGCAACCCGTGACAAACATAACAAAGCGCCTTTCGCCGACCAGCCCGTCGAGGAGCTGCGCGAAATCATACGCGAGCTCGCCGCGCAACTGCGCAAGCGCGAGGACGATCCCTACCGCATCCTGGCCTCGCTACCGTGCAAGTACTACATCACGACCATGCCGGATGAGCTTCTCGAGGATGCCATCAAAGGGCAGCAGCACGACGTTTCAGGTGTGCTGTATCAAAAAAAGCCGTATAGCCAATCATGCCAGTGGCGCGAGGTACGCAGCACACTCGTCGAGGATGACGAGCAAACACCGCGGCTCGCCGCCCTGGTCGATGATTACAACGAGCGTCGCCAGGAGAAGCTCTCCCGCGAGGCGCCGGACCTGGAGCGCATCATCTGCCCGGACCTGCCTTATGTGTATCACCTGTTCGGGCGCCTGAAACCGATCGATGACTGGGTGGTGACCGAGGATGAGTACTTCGAGTTCCTGCAGGCCGTGAGCCGCAGGGAAAGTATGATCCCGGCCCACCTGCGCACGGCCATCATTCGCTCCACCTTGATGTTCGTCGGCTTCGAGCTCAACCAGTGGAGCTTCCGCGTGCTGCTGCAGATCATCCAACAGGCGCTGGCGCTGGGAAAAAAAGCCCACTTCGCCGTGCAGCTCAACACGACCGAAGCCAGCGAGGGCGCCCAGCTTGCGGTGATGGACTATCTTGCCGAGCGATTCAGGAACTTCGCCCAGATCACCATCTATTGGGGGTCGACCCAGCAATTCCTCACCGAGCTGCGCACCCAGCTGAGCAAACACACGAGGTAACCCATGTCTTCGGCAAGCCGGGAGAAACTCGGGCCGTACGTCGGCTGGTGTCCGTATTCCGTCGAGGACAAGGACCTGTTCTTCGGCCGTGAGCTGGAAGTCGCTTCGTTGACGGATCTGCTGATCGCTCAGCGTATTGTCGTGCTGCACGCCTCCTCCGGGGCGGGCAAGACTTCCCTGGTGCAGGCGGGGTTGATTCCGAGGCTCGCCGCACTCTCCACCGATCAGCAACTCGCGATACATGCGTTGCCCGTCATCCGGGTCGGCGGCCAAAGCGCACCGGGAGGCAATCGATTCATCGATGCCATGGCCGGGCGCCTCGGTATCGCTGCATCGGTCGGACACGGCAACCGCTTTGCAAAGGCCATGATGCAAACCGCCGCGGAGCGGGCCGGCCATGGCGTCGAGCCGCTGCTGATCTTCGATCAGTTCGAGGAGATCTTTCTGCGCGATCCGGGCGAGCCGCGCCCGCGTGCGGTGTTCTTCGATTTTCTGGGAGAGGTACTGACCCTGCTGCCCATCCGCGCCCTGTTCATCCTTCGCGACGACTATGTCGGAGCGCTCGAGCCGCTCGCGCACCTGGTTCCCACCAAACTCGCCCATCGCATGCGCCTCGAGTTGCTGCGGCCGCAACAGGCAAGAGATGCCATCCGCAAACCGCCGGAGGCGCAGCAGGTTACTGTCACAACACAGGCTGTTGACTCGATCCTCGCCACACTGGGTGGCGCGACGATCGAGCCATTGCACCTGCAGGTCGTGTGCGCCTCGGTCTGGGAAGGTTTTCTGCGCTCACGCGCGACCAATCCCGACCGCAGCGCGCAAATCACCCTTGATGACGTCAAGACCTACGCTGACCTGGACCACTCGCTGCAAAACTTCCTCACGAATCAGATCGAACAGGTCGTGACTGCGACCCTGGACAGCCGCGCCGAGCCGGCCAGGGACACCCTGGCGAGACATGACATCGAGCGTGGGATACGCCGTTGGCTGGAAAAGGCGCTCATCAACGGGATGGGCCGGGTACCGGTGCGTGAAGGCCCATCCGAGACAGCCGGACTGGGTACTGACATCGTACGGCGACTGTACGCCGCCAGCATCGTCGGTATCTTCTACAAGCGTAGCGACGAGACATGGTACGAGCTCGCGCACGATAGGCTGATCCTGCCGCTGCGCAAAGGAAATGCTGCCTGGCGCGACAGCCTGACCGGACTCCAGGCAGCGGTGGAGTACTGGGTGTACGAGGACCACAACAAAGAAGCGCTGGCGCAGGGAAGGCTTTTGAGGCAGTTCCGGCGCTCGGTGGCCGCCATGCCCGTCGGCCGGGCAGATTGTGCCGACGAGCGGGAGTTTGTCGTCGAGTCCCGCAACGAACAGCACAAGCAGCGCGGCAAGCGCCGAGTCCGCACAGCCTTGATCTCCTTGTTCGCACTCCTTGGATCTCTCATCGTGGCCGCAATCGTTGGCGTCGCGAGCCAGGGGAAATCACTTTACCGACTCACGACGGCATCGCAGGTGGCCGCGGATGTCGGTGAAAAAGTGCGCGATGCGGTTGACAACAGCGCGGCAACGCCCGAGCAGAGTTATGAGCGATTCGACTCGGCGCGGCAACAGTTGGATGAGGAGGCACAGGATGGGCAAGGTAATTTCAACATCCTGTCCTTCCTGAAATCTCCCCTGTCCACGGCGCAGCGCATTCTGCGCGGTCTGGACGGTGACTCGGCCGAGGACACCGACCACAACATCCAGACCCTGATGCACTCGACCCAAAAGGAATGGCTCCGCAACGCCGCCAGAGTCGTTTCCGAGTCGCCTCTTCTGGACACTCTCGCGTCCTACACCTTCCTCGATCTCAGTGCAAACGGTGTTGCGCTCGCGCAAAGCGCAGACAACCGAATCTGGATGGTGGATTTCAGGCCCGCTTTTGCGGGTAAGAAAACGACAGTGAGAAAATTGCTACAGCTCGACCGCGGCAGCGTGGTCCATGATGCGTCCGTCTCGTCTGACGGAACTCGTGGCAGTCTCGTGGTTGCGTCCCTTCGCTCGCCGCACGTGTGGCTGACAACGGCGTTTGCCGGTGAAGGTCCCATGCGTCCGACTGTACTACCGACATTAAATGACAGTTCACCCGCCCGGTGCGTGGATTCCGTACAACTGTCCGCGACGGGGGACTATGCGTTGATGCAAACTTCGCCGTGTACGCACCTGGCGGGTCAGGGCTCCGACCTCCAGAGCCCACCCGGCGATCCTGTCGACCTGCGCGCTGACGCCGGCGTGCAAGTACTGTACGTGCACGTCACGGCCGCGGCCGGACCCAAAATTCTGGCTCAGGTTCGGATCCGCGGCTCCAGGTGGATCTTTAGCCCAACCAACCGGGAAGACGGCTTCTTTGCTGCCCTGGAGTGTGCGCCCGACAATAACGACCCGCCGCCGACCGGCGTCTGCCCGAGAAATGAAGTGGCGTTAGTGCGTTTCTCGGCCGACCGTGCCGCTCTGGTGGTCGCACACCTGAAGAAAGTTCCGGCCGACCTACAGGCCCTGAGCTCCCGTCGTGTAGCTCTGCTCGCCACCGAGGGTGATGGGCCGGTCGCAGAGCGGGTCGAGGTCCGTAGCCCTGCATCGCAGTGTCATCGGGAGACGAGATATCAGCTGTCTTATTTCGATGTAGGAGATCCCGGGAATCACAGGACACTGGATGCGCCCATTTGCTCTACTACAGCGCCCACTCTGATCGATAGCACGTTGGACGGACGCTGGGTGGCGGTAAGAGCGCAAACCGTGCAATCGAGTTTTCTAGGCACGCTCACTTCGGAGATCTGCGTTTACGACCTGGAGGGTGCTACGCCAAGAAATTGTGACTTGCAGGTCACCGACGCAAGGTTCAGTCCCGATGGTAACTATGTGGCCACGGCGTCGGCACCCGGCCTCGTGCGGCTGTGGTACCTGGGGGGGCCGATCTCAGCGTCGCTGGCACGACCCGTGGCCACGCTGAATCACGTTGCGGGCCGAGACGACCTGCACGTCGCGCTGCCGCAAGCGCCGGGAACGATTCTGACATACAACACCAACGGGGCGCGCCTCTGGCGGTTGCCGGACCTGCCGGTGGTAACCCGCTCGGAGCCGGGCTGGCACGCCTTGATGACCTTCATGCCGGCCAATGCGACTCATATCGAAGTGGCGGAAGTGAACATGCGTCGTGCGATGGAGAGGGGTATAGAGATGCGCCTGGCGCGGTATACCGCCAACAAGGACGGTGTGACTGTCGCCACCCAACCCATCGCAGATGTGAAATCCATTTCGCAATTTATTCTCGCCAAGAGCGGTATTGCGACAGCGGACCATGACTACATTTCGACCGGCTCCGCCCTCTACACCGAGGTGAGTTCCCACGAAGCTTACGAGTGCGCATATCGGCCGAACGTCAGCTCGGTGATCGCAACCTCCGGAACTACCGCGGAGCTCAGAACATCCGCCCTGACCGCCACGAGGCAATCGCGGCTCGGCGATGTGCTACTCGTTGAGCTCTGCGAGCTTCCCGAGCCCGTGCCCCAGGCACTCTGCTTTCGATCCGCGGACACCGGTGTGAGCCTGCTGTCGCAGGACGCGTGCGCGGCGGCCAGTGGCCCGTCGAAAGGTGACAATGCAAAAGCTCGCGTGGCTGAATCCGCGGCCCTTGCCGCCCGACTGAGTCCGTCAGGCCATCGCCTGCTGGTCTGTGCCGAAAAGCAATGCGCCGTGTTCGATCGCGGACGAGGCTCGGTGCCAACCGAGATGATGAAATTCAAGCTGCCGGAGAGCGCCACTCATCCGTTGCCGACGGGACCCGATCGATGGGGCCCCGCAGTTGAATTCTCGCCGAGCGAAAGGTTCGTGGTGATCAGAGGAAAAGCCAAGAGCACCCATGGAGAGACACAGACTCTGGATCTCATTGACCTGATGTCCGCGGAGTCGGAGGATGCCGCGGATGTCGCCGGTCGTAACGCCAGCAGCGCCACCAAATTCCGGAAAGAGTCCCTGCCAAGGGCGATAGCGCTCGAACAGAACAGCTCCACGCAGGGCGTCGCGTTCGGAGACACCTTGGTCAAGGATGGCCTGCTGGCAACCTATACGGTCAATACACTCAGCATCACATCCAGCGCACGAAACAACGCGAGCGCCACCAAAACACAACTGCTGAAAGTTCCTGACGGCATTCAAGCGCTCACCTTCGGTAGAGGACAGGCACGGCGCTGCGTCCTGGTGGTGACCAGCCCGGACAATCGAGTCGCCGAGTTGTGGAACTGGGAGGCGGGCGTGCTCGTGTCCCGGGTCGCCCACGAGGGCGCTATTCAATGGAGCCAGTTCGTCGATGCCGACGAGGGACCGTTCTTCTGGACATTCGACGCTGATGAATACACTTACACGATCGACGCGCGACGCTGCAGCCTCAGTGAACAGGAGCTTCTGTCGGACGTCACCCGCCGGATACACAATCAGGTGGGATTGAGCGCTCCAGGGCCGTCGGGCGCCCGGTAGCACAGGCCGATCTCGGCCTCGGCGGTTTCCCTACCTCGTTAATCCACTGGAGTCCGGGAGACTGCCATGGACGACTTTGCCGCCGACGAGGGTCGCGAGCGGTGTAATCGCTCGGATTTCGTCAACGGGCACCGTCGAGATAGTCGCGGTCCAGCACGAGCAGATCGGCCAGGAGTCCCGGTTTGAGGGCTCCTATGTAGGCTTCCTGGAACATCATGAACGCGTTCGTGCGGGTATGGGCAATCAGAGCTTCCTCCCGCGTCAGAACCTCGCTGAGGCTGCGCTCGCCATTCAGGGCTTTGCCGCTGACCGCCCACCAAAGCGTGACGAACGGGTTAACCTGCGAAGCCTTTGCACCGTCTGTCCCCAGCCCGAACGTCACGCCGCTATCCTGTATCAGTCGCAACGGCGGCATGTGCTCGGTTGCCTCCAGGCCGTACTTCTGAACTATCGTATCCAGGTTACCGAGCACTCGCAGGCTGCGCAGTTGCAGGTTCATGCCCAGGCGTCTGGCCCGTTCGATCTGCGCGGCTCCGATATTGTCGGCATGCGTGATAGACCAGCGCAAACCTCGTAACGGATGCACGGCGTTTACCTGTTCCGCAATATCCAACAGTCGGTCGATGGTCGAGGGCTGTACGGCATGCGTTTGTACTGACCAGCCGCCTGCGGCGGCCGCGGTGAGGATCTCCCGTGCAACATCGATGTCCGCTGGCGTTGGGTGGGTGGGCTTGATCAGGTCATCCCAATGAAAGGGCGTGTAGTAGATCTCGCCGACCGCGATGCAATTGAACCATTCATCGCCCTGAAAAGGCCGGGCTTCCTTCAGTTTGGCGAGCAGCTTGCGAGCGTCTTGGGGCGTGTGTCCGATCGACTCTTCCCCGAGTGTGTACATGACTCGTAGCGACAGTTCTCCTTGATGGGCTAAATGACCGACTCGCGCATAACTGGCGTCCTGAATTCCCACGCCACCGGGATCGTATACCGTGGTGAGGCCGACGCTGTTGTAGTAGGCCATTGCCGCCTTGATGCCCTCGACCTGTTCACGTTCTGACACGCTGGGAAAGCGGCGCATCGCGCGATCGATCATCAATATTCCGCCACTGACGCGGCCGGTGGCGCGTCCATTGGCGTCGCGCTCGACATCGGTCTGCAAGTGATCCGCCATCGGCTGGCGCAGGGGGCTTCTCAGCCGCCGCCGTTGCACTTTTCGCTCGCTGCATGAGGTTGATGGGAATGCCCATCGCCGTGAGCCACGCCGAATTGACAAAGGCATGGTCGTATTTCGCCTGGATGAAAGCCGGACGATCCGCTGCGATCGCATCGAGCTCGGCCCGCGTTAGGGGCCGTCGATCTCCCAGCAGTTGATCTTCGTACCAACCCCCGAGAGTGAACAGCCAGGCGCCTTTCGGCAGCGATCGCGCCTTGGCGCGCAGCTTCGCCACAAGCGACTTGCGGTCGGTGACGCCCTCGAGCCGCGCCTCGTTGGTCCAGTATTCGGTGCCTCGAATGAAATGGTTGTGATTGTCGATCAGGCCGGGAATGACGGTCCTACCCTTGAGATCCACTATGCGGGTTTGGGGGCCGGCCAGGGCCGTGATTGCGGCGTCGCTGCCGACGGCGACGATCTTCGGCCCGTCGATCGCAAGCGCCTGCTTGATGGAGAATTGATCGTCGACAGTGACGATCTTGCCGTTGACGAGCAGCAGATCCGGCGCGCTTGCGGCGATTTGCCATAGGGACAGCATCACCGTCGCTGCCACGGCGAGCACGGCTCTCCTCATCATTGTCATCTGATACCCCTCCGTCCGATTTTCCGCCGCCATGGCTGGCATGCGGTGCAAACGATTGCATGATAGTCTACGCACTTGGCACGCGCAGGCAAGTGGGGGTAGGCGAGCATGATGTTGGATGAGTCCAGCAATGCGT
>CAVVXG010000023.1:0-118800 GCA_963752125.1 uncultured Pseudomonadota bacterium
GACAGCATCGGGCGCGATGCCGAGCGCCTTGGCGACCAGGGCGCGTCCGGGACCGGGATTCTGGGTTGGCGCCCAGATCTCCACCTTGCTCGTCGCGGAAAGCCGCCGTGCAGTTCATCGGCTCCAAGGGCGAATGCGATATGACCGGATAGAAGTAGTTGGCTTCGACCCGCAGTGCCGCATTCGCGAAGGCCTGCTTGTGGTCGCCGTCGCTGCGCACGATCTTCAACGGCTCCTGCTTCGACAGTTCCTCCGCCTGGCGCACATACCTAACGTCGCGCTGCTGTCTGCGCGTGTGGCCCCTTGTCCCACTTGATTTGCAGCTTGCGGGCCGCCTTGTTGGCCTGCCACCAGGTGTCGGCGACGACAGCCACGCCATCGAGGAGCCCCATCTCCATCCCCATGTATGGGCCCGCGCCGGCATCCGGGGCATTGAGCACCAACACCTGCCGTACACCCGGCATTGCCCGCGCGGCATCGAGATTCGCCTCGACGTACTTGCCGCCATGCACCGGGCACTTCTCGAACACAGCGTAGAGCATTCCAGGCACGCTGGTGTCGATGCCAAAGATCGGCTTGCCGGTCACGATGAGAGGGCTGTCGACACCGGCCAGGGGCTGGCCGATGAGGCGGAAATCCTTGGGATCCTTCAGCGCAACGGTGGCAAGATCCGGCGGCGGCACGGCAGCCGCCTTGCTCGCCAAAGCTCCGTATTTAAGCGCGCGGCCCGTGGGGTTGTGGTGAACCACACCCGGTGTGGTCGAGCACTCGCCGACCGGAACACCCCATGTCCGCGCCGCAGCCGTCATCAACATCTGACGTCCGGCCGCGCCGGCGCGCCGCAACGGATCGTAGTTCATCGGTATGCTGCGGCTTCCCCCCGCAAATTGTTGACCGTACTTAGCTTCATCCAACACCGCCATTTCGGTGCGGACCTTGCCCCAGTCGACGTCGAGCTCCTCGGCAATGATCTGCGGCAGCGCCGTCTTGACGCCCTGCCCGATCTCCGGGTTCTTGCAGATGATGGTGACGCTGTCGTCGGGGGAGATGCGGATGTAGGCGTTGATCGTGGCGCCCGCAGCCGCCGGTTGCGAGCCGGTAGCGGCCGCGGCAGCGACCGTCGGGAAACTGAAATCCAACAGCAGGCCGCCGCCGGCCACGACGCTGGCGGTGAGGAAGCTGCGGCGCGTCATGCCCGGGTCAGTCTGATGGACCTTGCTCTGCTTTGCGGCTGCCACAACGTTGGCTCGGGTGCGAGGCCCCGTCCCTGTGCCTCGCCCTTTGGGTCGGCAGTTGCCGACCCAAATCGTTCCCGACGATTTTGTCATGATCAGGCCTCCCTCGTGTCGGCGGTCGGCAGGCCGGCCGCTTGTTTGATCGCTGCACGGATGCGCGTGTAAGTCGCGCAGCGGCAGATGTTGCCGCTCATGGCGTCGTCGATATCCTGATCCGTCGGCTTGGGCTTTTGGCTCAGCAAAGCGGCCGCCGACATGATCTGTCCGGCCTGGCAGTACCCGCATTGCATGACATCGAGGGCGAGCCACGCGTCCTGTACTTTTTTGCCGGTCTCGGTGTCACCGATGCCTTCGATAGTCGTCACCTTGCGCGCGCCAATGGCCGAGATTGGCGTAACACAAGCGCGGATCGGCGAGCCATCCAGATGGACGGTACAACATCCGCACAGAGCCAGCCCGCAACCAAACTTGGTCCCTTTCAGGTCCATGAGATCGCGCAAGACCCACAGCAACGGTGTATCACCCTCCGCGTCGACCGTACGGGCCGTTCCATTTACCGTGATCGTGTAGCTCATCGTTCCTCCAAACCCGCATAGATCGCGAACTCGAGCGCGCTATCCGATGGAATATCGCCAGCAATGGGGCGGAAGCCACCTTCTGGCGCGGGCAGCTTAGTCCTTATAACGGCGGGAAGGCAGCCCTATGCGACGATGGTCCGTCACGCGGCGACGAGACGCTCTGGGTGAATGCTCCGGCGCCCGAACGCGGTCCTGTTAGGCCTCCGTTCCCGCACCCTTCGGGACAGCGTGGGCCACACTCAGAGCGCGCTATCCGCCACCACCGGAGCGTGCGCAAGAAGCCAGTAGACGAATCCCGCCGCCACCAAGCTCACCACCAGCGCCTTGATCAACTGCGAGCTGGTGATCGCCTCGTGCTCGGGAACGAGCGCCGCGGGCACATGCCCATGCAACA
Organism: uncultured Pseudomonadota bacterium; assembly: GCA_963752125.1. Lineage (GTDB taxonomy): Bacteria > Pseudomonadota > Gammaproteobacteria > Steroidobacterales > Steroidobacteraceae > 13-2-20CM-66-19. The sequence continues at coordinate 2,208 of CAVVXG010000023.1, forward strand.
TCGGCACGATCAGGTTCTGCTTTTTGTAAAACGCGTAGAAAATGATGGCCGCGAGGTGCAGCCCGACGACACTCAGGATGATGTTGAAGTTGATATCGTGGAGAAAGGACAGCGTGCTTGCGGTGCTCGCGCTCACCGCCGGATTGTAGGGCCCCGTCCAGACCACGTCGTCGCTGGTGAACAGCCCAGTGGCGGCCTGTACGGCGACCAGCAGTAGCATCAGGACTACCATCAGCCCGCCGACCGGATTGTGGCCGATGCTACGCGAGCCGGATTTGTTGAACAGGTTGCGCAGATACAACCAGATCGCGGATGGCTTGCGGACGAAGCTGCTAAACCGCGCGTGCCGCGGCCCGCAAAAGCCCCACAGAACGCGGAACACCAGCAGCCCGATGGTCCAGTAGCCCAGGTAGAAGTGCCATCGCATCCAGTCGAAACCCAACTTGGCGGTCGCGTAGGAAGCGATCATGCTGGCCACCAGGAGCCAGTGGAACAACCGCAGCGGCAGATCCCAGATGAGTCGTTTACTGTCTGTCATGTCGATAGAGAGTTTGGTTATAAGCGTGCCAGCATCACATCACCTCATAATACAGCGTCGCGATAACAAGCGCAGTCCCACCTGTCTGGCTCTCCTCGCCCGCAACGTCCGCACTTGCGTGCGCACCACCACGCGATTTCACCGCGCGATCCCTCACGGTCGTGACATGCATTTCTAGTGAAAATCGCCAGATTTGCGTGTGGCATGCGACTCTCGATGCGGCGTATAGTCATCGTGATCAAACCACCAGAGGTACCACAACATGGGCACTGAGAAGGATCCAACTGGCGAATCAAACAACAATAGCGCGGGCCCTGGAGGGTCCGAGGCACTAACCGACCCGCGCATTGCCTATAGAGAGGGCAGCGGCTATCCCTACGTACGCGCACGACCCGGTGAAGCCAAGATTACATCGGAAGATGTGAAGCGAATGCTCGAGGATTTCCCGTGACGTACCTGCTCGAAACTCGCAGAAAGGATTGAAAACATGCACGCTAAAACCAAGCCAATAGATGCGGCCCACAACGGCGCGATCGAACTCCCCGAGCTGGACCCGCCACTCACGTCCCGTGAGGTCATTTGTCCGATAACAGGCCTTCCTGTGGTCGCAGCAAAGCCGGGGCAGCGTGGACTGAGTGTGGAGGAGATCAAGAAGCTGCTCGAGGATTTTCCATGAAGCACCTTCTGGACATCAACGTGCTTTTGGCGTTTCGCTACAGGATTCAGGCGAACCATCCAAGAGCGGTCCGTTGGGTACAGCATGTCAGGTCGATTTGGACCAACAAGCACCCGTTCGCCACCTGCTCTATCGTCGAACTGGGCTTTATACGAATCGCCTCGAGCCAAGCAACGCTTGCTGGGACCTTGGCGGTCGCCCGCCAGGATCTGCAACGCCTAAAAGCATCGCTCGACCTCGAGTTCGTGGAGGACGACCTGGATGGCAATCAGCTTCCGAACTGGGTCACCAAATCCAAGCAAACCACCGACGGCCACCTCCTTGAGCTCGCGTCCCGTCACACAATGCGACTCGCTACCCTCGACAGCGGAATTCCAGGCGCGCTTCTGATCCCGGAGTACGACGACCCCGCCACGCCGTCGACGCTCCATGAATCGGCGCCACCTGCCTATGGAACAGCGGCGTAAGAGCCTCTCGCGCCTTAGGTCGAGACGCCGTGGTCGTAACGGCGCGCGAATGCGACAATTAGGTCAGTCGCGGATCCTCAACGGCCAAGTTTCCGGCAGGGACTCACATGACCTCCTACTCCGATCTCAAGATGCACATCGATGGCGAATGGCTCAGCGCCGGCAAGCGGCGCACCCATCGAGTGATCAACCCCGCCAACGGCGCTACCCTGGGTGAGCTCCCACTGGCAGACACGGCCGACCTGGACCGTGCGCTTCAGGCCGCCGATCGCAGCTACAAGCTCTGGAAGCGCTCGACCGCCGACGAGCGGGGTCGCGTGTTGAAAGGCGCCGCGCAATTGATCCGCCAGAGAGTGGATCACATCGCGCACCTGGCGACCCTGGAAGAAGGCAAGACGCTGGCCGAGACTCGCACCGAGGCCCTGGTCACCGCCAACCTTTTCGAGTTCTACGGCGAAGAGTGCCGCCGCACCTACGGACGAGTGCTGGTGCGGCCGACAGGCACCCGATCTCTGGTCGTGAAAGAGCCGGTAGGCCCGGTTGCCGCATTTGCGCCCTGGAACTTTCCGATCGCCAATCCCGGCCGCAAGCTCGGCGCACCGGTTGCCGCCGGCTGCTCGGTCATTTTGAAACCCGCGGAAGAAACACCGGCCGCGGCCATGGAGGTGGTGCGCGCTCTGCTCGATGCGGGTCTTCCACCGGGGGTTGTACAACTCGTGTTTGGAGTGCCGGACGAAGTATCGCGGCATTTGTTGGCTTCACCGATCATCCGCAAGCTATCGTTCACCGGCTCGACGGCTGTGGGCAAACATCTGCTGACCCTCGCCGCCGCCACAGTGAAACGCACGACCATGGAACTCGGCGGCCATGCGCCGGTCATTGTGTTTGATGACGCCGACCTCGGGCGCACGGTCGAAATGCTCGCCGCGGCGAAAACCCGCAACTCCGGGCAGGTGTGTGTCTCGCCGACCCGATTCTATGTGCAAGAAGGCATCTATGATCGATTCGTCACGGCCTTTACCGAGCGCGTCCGCAAGGTGAATGTTGGCGACGGACTGCTCGACACCACTCACATGGGACCGATGGCCAACCCGCGGCGGCCCGCGGCCATGGAGAGCTTCCTGGCCGACGCGGTCTCCCATGGAGGCAAAGTACGTACCGGCGGTGAGCGTCACGGCAAGGAGGGATTATTCTTCCAACCCACGGTGATCTCTGACGTGCCGGCGCATGCGCGGATCATGAACGAGGAGCCGTTTGGCCCTATCGCGGTGATTGCGCCTTTTAAGACTTTCGACGATGCGGTGGAGCACGCGAATCGTCTACCGTACGGCCTTGCGGCGTACACGTTCACCGAATCCGCTAAACGGGCGTTGTTGATTGGCGATGCCATTGAGTCCGGCATGGTGGGCATCAATGCCGTCACCATGGCCGCCGTGGACTCGCCCTTCGGCGGTGTCAAGGAAAGCGGATTCGGATCGGAGGATGGGCCCGAAGGGTTAGCGGCATGCCTGGTGACGAAGGCGATCCACCAAGCGTAATGGGCTCGCGCAGCAGCCCTCAGGTGCCGCCCGAGCTGCGGCCAATGTACTGCACGAATTCGCCGGTCGTCGAGACGATGGACAGCGGCGATCCTTCACTGCTGGCGCTGTACATAACCACGCGATTGCGACCCGTTCGCTTGGCCTCATAGAGGGCGGCGTCGGCGTTCGCCAGCAGCTGCCCGAGCTCATGGCCCGACATGCTCGTGGTCGAGATGCCGAAGCTCCCCGACACAGTTGCTTTGGTGGAGCCTTGGTAAGCGGTGATTGCGGCGATCGCGGACCGCAACTGCTCGGCGCGCTGCCGTGCTTCCTCGGGACCGCACCCGGGAAGAGGATCGCGAATTCCTCGCCCCCGAAGCGCCCGAAGAAGTCTCGCTTGTGGAGATGGCCCTTGCACGCCGCGACGGCCCGCTTGAGCACGAAGTCGCCCGTGGCGTGACCGTACTTGTCATTGATCAACTTGAAATGATCCAGGTCGCACAGGGCGATGGATAGCTGCTCGCCGGTACGCCGGCTCGACTCCAGCGCCCTCTCCGCCAGCTCGATGAAGTGCGGTCGATTGCTGATCCCCGTCAATCCATCGAGCCGCGACAATGTTTGAAAGTGCAATTGAGAGCGCTTGGTGCGATAGGCCCACAGCCCGATGAACAACACGGTCATGATCAGCAGCAGGATATACAGCCGGCTGGCCTCCACCGCCTTGCTGCTCAGCTCCCGCTCCAACTGCAACACATGATTCTGCTTATTGAGCGCGTCCACCTGCAGCTTGTTGGCGATGTTTTCGTGATTGACCTTCTGGAAGGCCAGGTGACGGGCGCTGAGGTCGGTGAGATAGGCCTTGTCGGCCGCGGCGAACTGTTCATGGTATTCGAGCGCGGCCTTGAAGTCGTCACGCTGCTTGGCCATTTCATAAAGGACGCGATAAGCGGCGACCAGAGGTTCCGCAAACTCCTCGCGTGGGCTACTTCCGGTCACGTTCCGCGCGAATTGTTGCGCCAGCACCGGCAAGCCTTTGCGATGGTACGCCTCCGCCAAGGTCGCATCGCAAGTGGCGATGAGGTAGGGATTGCGACTGCTTTTCAACTCCGCGTAATGTTGCTGCAACAGCTCGATGGCATCGTCGTATTTTTTATCTTTGATATAGACGCGCGCCGCGGCGACGCGCAAACCATTGGCGTAGTTGACATCACCAAGCCGCACACAGTCATCGATGGCGGAGCGCAGCTCCGGTCCGACATTCTTCAGCCGGCCGCTCTCGTAGAGCGACTGTATCTTCTGCTGCGAGCCCTTGCAGCGACCTCGACCGCCCCAGTTCGCATCGATCACCTGCTGCGCATAGCTCAAACTCAGGTCGTACTGTCCGACCCCGTTATAAAGCTCGGCGGCGTTCAGCAGGGCCTGTTGCCGTGCCGCACCGTCAGAGACTTCCGGTAACAGCGCGAGCACGGCACTCAGGCGTGAAAAGGCTTCCTCGTAACGCTTTCCAAACACGAGCATGTTGACGGCCGTGGCGCCGGCACGTAATCGCAACGTACGGTCCTTGGAGTCCTCCATCAAACCCGTAAGGCGCGCCAAGGCGGTTTGCGCGTCACCGTCGTACGCGCTCTTCCAGGCTTCCAGATAGCGCAAATACTCGCGATCGGCGGGAGACAGGCTGTCGCGCAGCTTCTCGACAGACTCCAGAGTAACGACAAAATCGGGGTAATTAGCGGTACGCTCATCGTCCGCTCTCTTCAGCAGCGCGCCGGCGCCATCCGGCTGCGCGGCGCTTGCAAAGGCGACAATCCACAAGGACAAAGCGGCGCAAACCCCGGGGACGACCGCCCGAGTGCGACCGGCTGGATCTGCCGCCCGCTCCTTTCTATTACGCAGCGTGGCCCACACGACGGCGTGACCTCGCCTCTTCCTCGTCACCTTCCTTTTCCTCGTCGTCCTCTTCTTCCTCTTCCTCTTCCTCTTCCTCGTCTTCCTTATGCACCATGCAGCACACGTTGGTGTCGGCGCCCAGCAGTGCCTCCAGAGCGTGCTGGTCCTTGTCGAGAATTGCCGTGCGCACGGCGGTAGCGACGCCTGCGTCTCGCAACGCCTCATCCACGACCTCGGTCGTGGCGTAACGCAGCTCTGCGTCTTGCCCGAACCGCTCAAGAAAATCAATCACGCTCATCACAAACCTTACTCCCCGTTCATCAAAAAACAGTTGACCCGGCAAACTCAACAGACCGCGGCAGACGTCGAGCGGCGGGCACCGGAACCTCGATGCGCGGCCGGCGGCGGTTATCGTTCTACGACGGGCGGCTCGCACCGCCAAGGAAGCACCTGAGATTAAGCACAACATCGCAGCCGGGCAAGTGCAGGGAGCACGTCAGTACCCATCGCCAGCGAAGTTAGCGATTTTTCGTAAGTATCAAGGTCACACGGGTACCCCGCCCCTCGCAATCAGCCCGGCCAGCTTCTCAACCCGACACGACGGAACCGGATGCTGCCGCGCACGCGTCCAGCGCCACACCATCGTTCCGCACGAATGGCCGGCGCTATCCAAAAAATTGTCGCACCCCGGATCGGATGCGGCGATGACAATCGTCACGGAGCCGTCCGGGTTATAGCGGGCACTGTGTTTATTGACCGAAATCCGGTGATAGCGGTAGTCGAGCGACTCCATCCAGTAGTTGTTGACCTGGAAGTTCCATAGCTCGCATTCTGGGACGCGCGACTCGATCACCAACGCCTCGTCCGCTCCGATCGACCAGTAGCCATAGAGGTAGCCGATGTTGGGATCGGCCGCTTCCTCGCGCAACGGACTCCCTTCGATGGTCCGCAACGTGTTCGGCATCGACTGATACCACTGCGCCCAATCCGCGTAGCGGCGCGCAATCCGCGAAACCAGATCGGCGGCGCCCCGCAAGGCCCATTCGGCCCGCTTCGCCGAGAGCGGCTTCGGGGTCTGGGGCCCCCCGACCCTTTCTATCACCACGGTTGCGGGCACCTCGTGATCCCTGTCCACGAACGTCTGACGTACCGTGAGCACATTGGAGTTTTCGGCGAGCGGCAGCCAGTTACCGGGACGTGGCTCACGGCTCACGGCAATCTCGAAGGTGCCGTCCGCGGCGACAACGAGCTTCCTCGCGTCGAGCCCGCCGGTTGAGGTGACAACAGCCTGTCCTTCCAGCGGACCTGCCCCCCCCACCAGAGACTTTGTGCCGAACGACAACATGGACACCGTCCCACGAGTTCCCCGTAGCCTGTATTCACGGTCGCCGCGGACCGATGCCGTGAAATACAGATTGTCAGGGTTGTCGGCGCCCGCCTTGGCGGTCGCGTGCGGAATATTGAGCAGCGTCGGAAAATCGGGATCCGAATTCTCGAAACACACCTCCAACGCCATGCGGGTCAGCCGACTCAGATAGCGCCACCCCTCCGCCCGATCGAGCTCGGTGGCCGGTGACTGTGGCCGCAGGATGATCTCACCAGCCGCTTTCAAATGGTCGCAGAACTGCTCCCAGGCCTCGCCGCTGGCAATCCGCCCGCGCGCAGTCGTCTTCGACCCTTCATTGTCAACCGCCCGCCACGGCGTCCAGAGCGCTCAGACGCTCGCGGATCTGACGGTCCGGCTCCAGTGGCCGGGCGGGCGGGATCACCAAAGTGCAGTGCATGTCGACATCGGCCCCGGGAGCTCGCCCAGCGGCAGCCGTTGGATCTGGGGCTGCGTGCATGGGCAAGTGTCGCGGCTTTGTAGACGATGACCTCGTGCGTCAGATGGATAGTCCCGCGCCAGAACATCCAGCAGAACCTGCCTGTATGGCGCGCCGGTGGAAAATCGAGCGAATGACTGGTCGCCCGCCACTCCGATCTGCCAGAGAATCAGATAGGCGGAAGGATCCATCGTGCCGCCGGTAAAACATGAATTGGCTGGCCTCGTAGTGTTGGCAGCCATACCTACCCGGGGTCGAAGCCTAAATCGGCGTACATACAGTCCTCCGCCGACACACCGGGCTCCATGTGCGCCTCATAGCCTTCAGCGCGCGCAATGGCGATCGCCTTGTGAGGAGGCAAAGCAAATACGCCGGGATGTCCATAGAAGGCGCCACAAACCTTCTTGCCGGCGCGCACCTGCGCCAGCATGGCGTCAATCATTTCGCGGTACGTTTCGGCGCGCGACTTGCCTTCCTCGTACAAGGACTGGAAGCTGTGCACGTTGGGGTTCATGCGCTGCAGCCACAATTCGATGATGCCGTCCGACAGTGCGGTAAACACTACATCGGCCTTCTCGATATAGCTGCGTGCCAGCGGCGTGATGTGGGACCCGAGCGTCATGCCAACGCCAACACACGCCAGACTGCCGCGCATCGTCAACCCCCGCTAGCGCGCGCGCGGTGAATGCAATCTCGACGGCATAGCCGGGACCCGCAAGCTTCGCTTCAACGGTAGCGCGTGCGGGCGTGGCCCCTTCCGGCACCCACTTGTCCCAGACGCTGTTCATTTCGTCGAACGTTCTCATGTCGGCCAGCCAGATCGTCGCCTGCAGCAACTTGCGCTTGTCGGTCCCGGCAGCGGCCAACAGTCTATCGGCGCGCTCCAGGATGTTTTTCGTCTGCTCTTTCACGGAAGCACCTACTGCGTCAGCCGCAACCTGCCCGGCCAAGTAAACAACTCCGTTGTGAATGACAGCCTGGCTCATGCGCGGACCGGTCTCTAGACGCTCGATACTGGACATGGATTCACCTGCAAAGAAATAGAGGGATGGCAGAAACGGCGCCGCAGGTTAAGCGTAACCTCGCGGCCGGACAAGAGGACGCGCGGGCGGCGCCTCGCTGCCGGGCTCGATCGGGCTTGATTCTTGCGGCAGCGCTAACGGTGCGTTGTGCATCCTAGGGGTGGGGAGAGTGCTATGTCTTTGATTGGCTGGATCGTTCTCGGCCTCATCGCGGGGTTCATCGCGAGCAAGATCGTCAACAAAACCGGCGAAGGCGCGCTGCTGGACATCGTCCTGGGTGTCATTGGAGCCGTCGTCGGTGGTTGGCTGTTCCACACGTTCGGCATGCCGGGGGTCACCGGATTTAACCTCTACAGCATGCTGGTCGCGGTCGCGGGCGCGGTAGTGGTACTGGTGCTATACCACGCGATCGCGGGGAAACCGTCGCGCCTGTAGCGGGGGCGCGACCGAAAAGGCGTTGGCGGACGCCCGATAGCGGGTCCGCCACGCCCGGCGGTCTGTTTGACCTTAAGCGCCCGGTCACTTACTTGAGGTACCGGTCGAACCAATCCACCAAGCGGTGATTGAGGTCGGTGACGTTTTCCGGCTTGTTGAGATGATGTCCCTCGTCCGCATAAATGACGAGCGAGGTTGGCACACCTACCGCCCGCAGCCCATGCCAGAACTCTCGGGTCTGGTCTGAGGGGCACTCGACATCACGTTCCCCCACATAGAGGAAAATCGGCGTCCGCGCCGACTTGATGGTGCGGATCGGGGAGAGTCGGTCATAGACTGCTGGATCATCGTAAGCGGAGGCCCCGAAGTAGGGAATCATCCACTGGTCGATGCCGTTCTGGCCGTAGTACGCCACCCAATCCGAAATACCGGCGCCGGCGGCGGCCGCCTTGAAGCGTTGCGAGTGAGTCACGATCCACATGGACATGAATCCGCCGTAACTATGGCCGTACAGGCCCAGCTTGGAGTCATCAATCGGCGCCACCTTCTCGGCGGCCGCGATACCCGCCAGGTCATCGCGTAAATCCCCGCCACCGAAGTCCCTGACATTGGCCCGAGTGAACGCCTCCCCCTGGCCGTAACTGCCGCGGGGATTGGGCATGAAGACGAAATAGCCGTTGCGCAACCAGCCTGCCGTCATCTGGTCCCAGAGAAAACGCGACGTCACGGCCGAGGCCGGACCGCCGTGCACCACGACGATCATGGGGTAATTCTTGCCGGGTTCTACCTGCAAGGGGCTGAGCAACCAGCCCTGCGCCGAGAACGAGTCACTCTGCCAGTTGATACTGCGCGCGGCCGTGGCTGGCTTCTGGCTGTCGTTGTCATGGGTGATCGGTTGCAATTTGCCAAGCGGGCCGTATTCGATGTGCGGCGCCCGCTCGAACGACTCGGACACCGTTGCAGCGTGTTTGCCCGCGGCATCGAGCGCAACCGGACCGTCGGCGGCGTCATAGGTAGCCGATTGCAGGAGTACCTGTTGGACACCCTTGCCTGTCGGGTCGACAAGGGCCGTGCCCACGTCTCCGCCAATCAAGACAGTCGCAACAAGCTGATGTCCCCGCCAGGCGATGGAAGTAAAGCTGCCTTTGAAGTCGGGGGTGACGTCGCTCGGTGTCGCAGCAGATGCCTCATCAGCATCGACCACATACACATCGCCACCTACCGAACCGAAATCGCTCATCAGACCGCCGATGAACGCAACCTTGCGACCGTCCGGTGAAATTCGCGGGAAGTTCATCTGCATCGGCGGCGCGGCGATGATCCGGGTCGTGCCGTCAAGGGCGAAGGACTGCAACTTTGCGACCCACCAGTTGTTATCCCCGTTGCCCTGCGCGGCGGTGGCCACAAATCCGCGGCCGTCTGGCCGCCAATCGTACTCGTAGACGAACGTGCCATCGGGCGAAACAAACTTCAGCGACCCGCCGGCGGCCGCAACGATCGCAATACGTCGCGAATCCTCACTCTCCCCGATCTCCCCGACCTCGCGTGCTCCGGCTTGGGTCGCTCCGCTTTCCTTATGGGCCCCTGCCGTTGCCAACACAGCAATGGTGCGACCGTCGGAGGACCAACGAGGCGCTGCCAGAAGCCCCTTCAGCTCCACTATCCTGGAGACAGTGAAGTTGTCTTTGTGAGCGGCGTCGGGTGAGGCGACGTAAAGGAATGCCACACCATCGCTACTGGCGCCGGTAAATGCAAATCGCTTGCCGTCCGCTGACCAGGCGACCCCACTGTACATACAGCTCGGACAAGTACAGGTCGGACAAGGATCCAACCGTGCTTGAACTTCGCCCTCCTTGCTGCGCACCACTACCGCACCATGCCTCTCGGTTGTGGCGAAGGGCTCGCGAATCGATTCGACACTGACAATGTGTTGTCCATCGGCACTGAGCGCCAGCGAAGCGTACTGATGCAGTACCCCAAGATCCGGCATGGACGTGGCAGCGATGGCAAGGGCCGGTAAAAGTGCTGTGAACATCGGATTCCTTCGGACGAGTTCGTACGGGGTTCCAATGGAGTAGCATAACCGCACTGGCCCTTGCGGAAGCTGCGAATGCGTGAAAAAGAGGTAGCGGACGGGGTCCTGCTGGCCATCGACCAGGGCACCAGCTCCAGTCGAGCGATCGCCTTCGCTTGCGATGGGTCGGTGGTTGCCACGGAACAGCAGGCGTTTGAGCAGCTTTATCCGGCCTCGGGCTGGGTGGAGCACGATGCCGAGGTGATCTGGGCCACTGTGCTCTCCGCCACCCGTGCCGTCCTGGAACGCTTGCGTGCCCGGAAACGCCCGGTCCTGGCCGTCGGTCTCACAAACCAACGTGAAACCACAGTGGTCTGGGACCGCCGTACCGGCATCCCTTTGCACAATGCCATTGTCTGGCAGGACCGCCGCACCGCGGACCGCTGCCGGGAGCTCGCGCATCAAGGTCATGAGCCCGAGCTCATCGAGAAGACCGGCCTACGGCTTGATCCTTATTTCTCAGCGACCAAACTCGCCTGGATATTCGACCGCGTTCCCGGCGCGCGCGAGCTCGCCAACCAAGGCCACGTCGCCTTTGGCACCGTGGACAGCTTTTTGATCTGGCGGCTGACGCGCGGGCGCCTGCATGTCACTGACGCGACCAACGCCAGCCGTACAGCGCTCTTTGACATCCGCACCGGCCGTTGGGACGAGGGCCTGTGCCAGTTGTTTGGAATACCGCGTAACTGTCTTCCGGAAGTTCGCGACAGCGCCGGCGATTTCGGGATGACCGACGCGAGCGTCCTCGGTCAGACATTGCCGATTCGTGGTGTCGCGGGAGATCAACAGGCCGCGTTGATCGGCCAGGCGTGCTTCGCGGCGGGTGACCTGAAAAGCACCTACGGCACCGGCGCCTTCATGGTTCTCAACACCGGCGGGCAGCTGCTGCGATCGGCGAACCGTCTTCTGAGCACCATCGCTTATCGTTTGAGCGGGCAAATCACCTATGCCCTCGAGGGCTCGATTCTATCCGCTGGCGCCACGATCCAGTGGTTGCGCGACGGGCTCGGGCTGGTATCGCGCGCCTCGGAAGTTGAGGCGCTGGCAAGCTCGGTCGCCGATTCGGGCGGTGTGTATTTGGTGCCCGCGTTCACAGGACTCGGCGCGCCCTACTGGGACCCCGATGCGCGCGGCGCGCTCGTTGGACTCACCCGTGGTTGCGGACGAGGCGAAATTGCGCGCGCCGGCCTCGACAGCGTTGCCTATCAAACACGGGATCTGTTGGATGCCATGGCGGCCGACGGAATCCGGCCCGCCTCCCTGAAGGTCGACGGCGGCATGGCGCACAACGGCCTGTTTCTGCAGCGACTGGCGGACATTCTGGATGTGCCGATTCTGCGCCCGCGGATGGCGGAATCCACAGCGTTCGGCGCTGCGTGCCTGGCAGGATTGGGCAGCGGGACCTACTCCTCGTTGGACGAGTTGGCCCGGTTGTGGCAGCCGGATGTGCGTTGCGAGCCGAGGTTGGATGCGGCCACGCGCGAGCGGGAACTGGCGGGCTGGAAGGAGGCGGTGAATCGAGTGCGGACCAGCTGAAGGCCTGCTATCGGCAGGCGTGTCGCGCGGGCCCTCAGCGCTCCGGTGCCGCCGGCGGCGCCGGTTATCTCGAACCGCCGAACCACTCCTGGATCCGCCCTTGCGCTTGCGCATCCAAGTGCAGGCCCAACTTGGAGCGGCGCCAGAGCGCGTCGTCTGCCGTGCGTGCCCATTCCTCCGTACGCATCAGATTCAACTCCGCCTCATAAACCCGTGGCGCAATTTCCGCACCCAGATCGCTCAACTGCCGTGCGTGGCCCAGTATCCGCTCGATGCGCGTGCCATAGGATCGACACAACCTGCGAACCAAAACCGGTGGCGCATACGGATGGCGCCGCAACTGCTCGGCGACAAAGGACTCGAAATCGCCACCTGGAATCTCACCTCCGGGAAGCACGGCACCCCGCGTCCAGGGGGTCGTCGTGATCCGCATGACCGGCAACAGTTTCGATAGCGCGTGCTCGGCGAGCTTGCGGTAGGTCGTCAACTTGCCACCGAATACGGAGAGCAGTGGCGCCTGACCTTCCGGGGCGTCCATGTCAAAAACATAGTCCCGAGTCACCGTGGAGGCGGTGACACCGCCGTCGTCATAGAGCGGTCGAACGCCGGAGTAGGTCCAGACGACGTCTTTCGGTGTTACCGGCCTGATGAGATATCCGGATATGAGGCCGCAGAGATAGGCAACCTCATTGCCATCGGCATGGACGTGCGCAGGGTCGCCGGCGAACGGAACATCGGTCGTGCCAATAAGAGTGAAGTCGTCCTCGTATGGAATCGCAAAGACGACACGCCCATCGGCATTCTGCAAGGTGTAGGCTTGTGGACCGTCATAGAGTCGCTTGACAATGATATGGCTGCCCTTGACGAGCCGTAGCGAACGATGTCGGTGCGCTCCGGCGACGCGCAGAATTTCCTCCACCCACGGACCTGCGGCGTTGACCAGCGCGCGGGCACGAACCGTACGGCGCTCTCCAGCACGCGATGTCATGTCAACGAACCAGAGAGCACCCTCTCTGTGGGCGGCCGTGACAGCCCAACCGGGCTCAATAGATGCGCCGCGCTGCTGGGCATCCAGGGCATTCACGACGACGAGCCGAGCGTCATCCGACCAACAATCCGAGTATTCGAAGCCCAGCCTGTAGCCCGCTGCCAGAGCGCCAAAGACCGGATCGCGATCCCGGCGTACCGTGCGCGTTGCGGGCAACCGCTTACGCCCCCCGATGTGGTCATAGAGAAACAGACCTAACCGAAGCAGCAACGGGGACCGCAGACCGCTGTGCACGGGAAGCACGAACCGCAGCGGCCGGATGATGTACGGCGCCGCGGCAAGCAGTACCTCGCGCTCAGCCAGGCTCTCGTGCACCAGTCGGAACTCGAACTGCTCGAGGTAACGCAGGCCGCCGTGGATGAGCTTCGAGGAGGCCGAGGATGTCGCTCCGGCCAGATCGCCGCGTTCCACGAGCAACACCGAAAGGCCGCGTCCGGCGGCATCGCGCGCGATTCCGACTCCATTGATCCCGCCACCGACCACGAGTAGATCCACGGGAGGCGCCCCGCCCTCCACAGCCACTGCCTGTCCGGTGCTCATGACGCGCTCACCCTCGTATCATCCCCGCCTCGCAACGGTAGGGAACCGGACTCGGCCGATTCGAGTGCTCGCGTGCTTCGTTCCCGCTCGTGGACGTGGGCAGCGGCGGCTCAAGCCTGCGGATCAAACAGCGTACCAGGCAGCCCAGCGACGTCGACGGGCATGGCGTATAAGCCGCCACCCGGCCCTCCTTTCTTATCGCGCGCCGTCGTAACAAATAGAGTCTTCATATCCGTGCCACCAAACGCGGGCATCGTCGTATTCAATGCCGGGACGTGATAGTCCGCCATCACCTTCCCGTCCGGATCGTATCTGCGAATGCGCGAACCTTCATAGAGCGAGCTCCAATAACAGCCTTCCATATCCACCGCCGCACCGTCAGGCCGTCCGCGGTCGGTTCCTATCGGCTCAACACGCGCGAACACACGGCGATTCGTCGCAGCGCCTGTATCCGGATCGTAGTCGAAACGATAGATCACATGGCGCGGTGTATCCGAAAAATAGAGGGTCCGGCCGTCAGGGGCAAAGGCCAGCCCATTCGATGTCATGACGCCATCCATCAGCTTCTCCAGACCGCGTCGATCACAGCGATACAATCCTGCGTCGCCGGCCGCCTTCTGCTCATCGAGCGTACCGGAGAGATAGCGGCCGCGCGGATCGACACGACCGTCATTGAATCTGTGGGTCGCCGCGTTCTCGGGGTTAGCAGCGAGCTGTCGCAGCTTGCGACCGGCCGAATCCAACAGCCAGACTCCGGAACGCAACGCAGCAACGTAGCCGCCCCCCTTTGCGGGAGCGACACATCCGATGTCCTCATCCACGGCGTCGACCTCGTGCCGCCTCGAACGCGGCTCAAAACGATGCAGGCGCCGCCCCGTGATATCGACGAATACCAACACTGCGCCCTCGGCCCACCACACGGGCGACTCGCCAAGCTCGCACTGTGCATCCAACACCAGACTGAATTCAGCGCTCATCTTTCACCTCCGCCCAGCTCGACCGCGCGGCACTATCTTGCGCAAGTGAAGGCTGGCAAAATCAAGCTTACCAGTATTCCCTGGCACGGAGAGCCCCGCGGCGAGCCCCCTATGTACACCCCCCCGCATCACACCTCTACAGACCTGACTTGGCTTGACTGGCTAGGTGAGCACTACGCATTCGGCACGCTGATCTCCCAAATCGACGACGCTCCCTTCGCCACCCCCCTGCCGGTGCTCTATCAGCGCACGGGCACGGAAATTGTCCTCACCGGCCACTGGGCCCGCCCCAACCGGCAATGGCGCGACATCGAGGCGCAGCGTGTGTTGTTCATCTTCCAGGGACCGCACGCCTATATTTCCCCCCGGTGGTACCCCGACATCCGCAATCAGGTGCCCACCTGGAATTACATTACAGCGCATGTCTACGGAAAGATCCGCACCATACACGACGACGCGGAGTTGGAACGCATCGTCGTCGCCTTGGCGAAGAAGTTCGAAGCAGGAGCGGCAACTCCCTGGACTCTCGCTGCCTCCGGCCTCGATACGGGCTCACGCGTTAGAGGTGTCGTGGGTTTCGAGCTGCGCGCCGACTCCGTGCAGATCAAACCCAAGCTCAGCCAGAATCAACCTGCGGTGAACGTCGAAGGCGCCATTGCCGGCCTGCGCGACACTGGCTCGGAAGAAGCCGCTGCCGTTGCGGCGCTGATGCAAAAAGAGCTTGAGCGCCGATAGGCACAGCAGACCACGCGGCTTCTGACGTCAGACGCCCACGCGCGACAACCACGCCAACCCCCACGCGTCGACGGACGCGTCGTCGGACGTACAAATAGACGTCGAAATCAGGCGCTCTGTAATTCAAACACAAACTCGCTACGACTCATTTTTTTGTTGAAAGCCAACTTCTGAGTCGCTAGCCTGACTCTGCTGCCCCGATGTTTTCATCCCTCGCGGACGAACTTCGGGCGGTGCTTAGTCACCAAGCAAGCCGTCGCGAGGCGGCTTTGCCTTTTCTAATCCCTATGAAAACGATCGTGTACGTCGACGGCTGACGATGCCGATGAAGAACCCACCGCATCCAGGCGGTTTTATCCTCGATGAGTGTATCGAGCCTTTGGGCCTGACGATCACCGATGCAGCCCAAGCCCTCGGTGTCACTCGTGTCACACTCTCTGAGCTTGTGAACGGCAGGCGAGGCATTTCACCAGAGATGGCCGTCCGGCTTTCCAAAGCTTTCGGCGGAAGCGCCGAAAGCTGGCTTGTCCAGCAAGCACAGTACGACCTCGCCCAGGTAAAAGTCGACGGCATCAAGGTTAAGCGGCTGGGAGCCGGTATAAACCGAGATCAGGAGTGACACCAGGTACGCGATCGCGACCGGCGTAAGCCTCCCTTTCGCCAAGGGCTCAACTCCAGAAACGTTGGCAGTACCCTCAGTACACGATACTCCCAACCGAAGTTCCCCCACAGACAAACAAAGTCTGTCCGGTGATGAACCCCGCGTCGGGAGAGGCAAAGAAACGCACCGCGCGGGCCACATCCTCGGGGCGCCCGAGGCGCTTCACAGGAATGGAGTCGATGATGCGCGGAAGCTTCGGGCTGTCGACGGGAATGATCTCATGGAACATCTCCGTCGCCTCGATGGGGCCAGGAGCAACGACGTTCACGGTGATACCGTGAGCACCGAGTTCGAGAGCCCAGGTGCGCGCGAGCCCCAGCATGCCGGCCTTGGTCGACGAATATACCGTACGATTGGCGAGACCCAGTACCGCGCGTGTCGAAACCAACACCACGCGGCCGAAGTGTTTTTGTTTCATGGTCGGCAGCGTGGCCTGCATAAGCGACAGCGCGGCCGCGAGGTGCAAGTTGGTCAGCGCCTCAAGATCCTCTAGAGTGACCTCTTCGAGGGGCTTCTCGCGGATCGCACCCGCGTTGTGAATCAACGTAGTAATCGGAAAGCGACTCGCCACCTCGTGCGCCGCTTCCCGCGTCGCGACCGCATCCGCGAGATCTACCTGCACCTCGTGCAGACCAGGTAAAGCGGCCCCGGAGGCCCGCCGGGACAACGAAACGACCTGATAGCCATCCTCGAGCAACGACTTGCAGATCGCGGCGCCGATTCCCGAGCTGCCGCCCGTCACCAAAGCGTATTTCTCGCTCACCGTGCAACTCCCCAATAAATGCGCCTCAACACGCTTATCGCGCCGCGACCGTTCTAACGGCGCACCGCTGCGTCGCGAGCAACCAGCACCGCTTGCCCCGCCTCATCGAGCCGTGCACCGACAACCACTCGAGCGGGCGCGGGCGGTACGTCGTCATTTACGAAGACAATCGCCGTGGGGCCACAATCGAGACGGACCATACCGAGACGGATCGGTAGCCGCGGGCGGAAAAACTCATCATGGCTGTGCCGGAGAGTGGTTTCCGACAGCAGCTCGCCCTCACCGTCCTGAAACTTCCAGTCGAGCGCCGAAGACAGACAACGATGGCAGGCCTCGCGCGGCGGATACTGCACGGTGCCGCACTGACCGCACACCTGAAGCTCGAAACGACCCACGGCTGCTGCGGCTGTCAAACCGAGCGCTGCACGACTGCGCACAGCCGGTGGCAGCGCGGATGACTCGCCCCGCCCAGCCGCCGCATCCGCAGGTGGCAACTCAGCCTCCCCAACCGGCGCGGCGTCACGCTTCGTTTCCCGCCCCATCAAGCACCGCCCTGCCCGGTCAGAATCGCGGCTCCACAGCATAGTCCACGATCATAGTTAATCATCCCAAACCCACTCACCAACGCGATGCGTGCGTCGGGAACAACAGCGCCAAGCGGCGCCCCAGTGATCTGCCGAACAGCCTCCGTCAGTCCTAGAAAACCGCCCGCGGCGCCCGCCTGCCCCACCGAGAGTTGGCCCCCCGAGCTGTTGTGCGGAAAATCACCGTCGACGGTCAGGGTATGGCTGCGAACGAACTCCGGCCCCTCGCCCTTGTCGCAAAAGCCGAGATCCTCGATCTGCATCAGACTGATCACCGGATAGTCGTCATAAGTCTGCAGCAGATCGATATCGCCGTGGCGAACGCCCGCCTGCGCGAACAACTCGTCACGATCGAGCACCCAGCCGCCGCGGAATTGGACGGGGTCGTCAGGAAACGAGTTGTGCCGCTCCATCGTCGAGAGCACGCTGGCAAAGGACAAGCCGAGATCGAGCGCGCGCTGGCGGCGCATGACCAGAAACGCCTCCGCTCCCGCGCAAGGCATGACGCAGTCGAAAAGGTGTAGCGGCTCTGCTATCGGCCGAGCCTCCATGTATTCCTGCAGTGTGAGCGGCTTCTTGAACAGTGCATGCGGGAATGACAAGGCATTGTCGCGCTGCGCGACGCAAAGCTTGCCAAAATCCTCACGACGGGCGCCGAACGTACGCATGTAGTACGCCGTGAGCAACGCGAAACTCGCGTTAGGACCTCCGGCCCCGTAGGGGTAAACCGCATCCTGCGAGAACTGACTGAAGCTTCCGATCGTCGCTCGAAACGTGTCGACCTGGTTGGTGTCAGCCGCAACGCAGGCAACTACGTCCGCATCGCCCGATTGCACGGCGCGCGACGCCCGGCGTAGGGCCACAATCCCGGAAGCTCCACCCAGGGGGACTTGATCGAGCCAACGCAACGACAGGCCTAGATGTTGAGTAAGGCCCACCGCGGTATCAGGCGCGAGGGTAAAACTGGACAAACACAAGCCGTCCAAGTCCGTCTTCGCCAAGCGGCCACCAGACAAGAGCCCCTCGAGCGCGCGTGCGGCGAACCAATGTGCTCCATGCGGCGAGTAGCGCACGTAAGGAATAGTGACCGGCGCCGTTACAACGACGTCGTCGTATCCATGACGCCGAAACGACGTCGTCATGCGACCGCCGTCCGTTTCTTCAGCGATCGTAAGTCGATGCATGCGGGCGTTTTGAGAAGCTCCCGCGCCAGCTCCTTGAGTTGCGCCCGCTGAATCTTCTCCGTTGCTGTCAGCGGTAACCGCTCGCAGAAAGCGATGTATGCCGGGCGCTTTGAAGTAAGCCAGCCGGACAAGACAGAACTGGAGCACCTCGCGAGCAAAAGCATCTCGATCGCTCTCACTGACGATAGCGCGCGGCACCACACAAGCCATCACCTCATCACCCCGAATGTCATCAGGAACCGCAGCGACTCCGACACTGGCAATTCCAGGGTGCTGCAGCAGGACACCCTCCACTTCGACCGCGGAGATATTCTCCCCACTGCGCCGGATGACGTTCTTCTTCCTGTCGATAAAGTGAAAGTCGCCCCTCGTCATCGAGCGATACCACATCGCCAGTATGAAAGTACCCGCCCTTCCAGGCCTCAGCCGTTGCTGCGGGATCTTTCAGATACTCGCGGAAAAATCCGAACCGTGGTGATGCGTCCGCGCACGGACCAACAGTTCGCCCGGCTCACCGACGGCAGCGTCTCGCCCCTCTTCGTCCACTACGCGATATTCGACGCGCTTCTCGGCCGCGCCGAAACACGCGGTGCCGACCTTGCGAGGCTCCCGATTCGCGATGACCACCGCCCCAGCGCCGGTCTCGGTCATCGCCCATGCCTCGAGGAGCGGGAACCCGAACCGCTCTTCAAACGCAGCGTGCAAGCGAGGACTGACGCCGGCACCGAAGCCGAACCGCACCGAGTGGATGCGATCGCTCGAATCCGGCGGCGCACCCAAGAGCATCGCCGGCATCACGCCAAGGTAGTGGATGATAGTCGCGCGGGATTCGCGAACGCAGGTCCACCAGCTCCCCGGATGAAAGCGGTCGAGCGGCACGATGCAACCGCCGGTCAACAACATGACCATGGTCGAATAGGCCATGGCGTTCATGTGACTCATGGGCAGCGGCGTGATCAGACGCTCAGCACCCGGAGCGACACGACACAACCCGCCCACTTCCGCGTACCAGCGTCCGGCCCAAAGGAAATACTCATTCGTCAACACGCAGCCCTTCGGCCGGCCAGTGGTACCGGAGGTATAGAGCAGGGCACATTCCGTGTTGACACCAGGCCGTAGCGGGTCGTCGTCGGACTGTAGCGGGCCTTCGCCTGACGGCCGTGTTCTCCCACCCCCCGGGCCGCGAACCACGCCGGCCGCGTCTACCGCCGGCACATTCGCGCCAGCCGCCGCCGTAGCCAACGGGCTCGGCGCCGCTGCGTTCGTTGCTGTCGTGGCAGGTACGGACGACACCGAACCCAGCAGACTCAAATCCGGCGGCGTGACGGCAACCTTGCGCCCGGCATCCAGCGCGGCAAGCCTCAAATCCTCAACCCGCTCCGGCGGCACCACCGCCACACACAGCTCCGAATGCCCGACCAGATACTCCAGCTCAGCGCTGCGCCACTCGAGGTTGATAGGCACAACCGACGCCCCCAGCCCATTGAGCGCCAACCAGTGAAAGAAGAACGCCGGCCGATTTTCCAACATCAGCCCGACGCGGTGCCCGACCCGCACCCCAGCGATCCGGTAAGTCCGCGCCAACCCCTCCACCTCGAGCTCAGCTTCGGCGTAGGACCAGGTCCGCTCCGAAATGGAATATTTCGCAGCGGTCTGCGGTAACACACAGAGGAGATCGTTTTGCGGATAGCGCGCGACGGTCGCGCGAAACGCCTCGTAAACCGTGCCTTGAACAACCGGTGCCATGCGAGCTACAGCAAAAGTTGAATGGACGGAAATGCCGCGTCGCAATTGACGAGCTCGATTTTCTTCAAGCGCATGCGCAATGCGCCATCGATCACCGTGAGGTGGTGATAGGTCACACCGGCGAGAACGAGCTGACTGTCCAGCTGGGTCTCGAAGTATATGAACGGTGTGCGGGTCACGTAGTGATTTGCAGCGGGATCGGAAGTCTCAACCGCCGGCTGTTGCAGCACGTGCTGGCAGAAGCTCGGTTGCTGTTGCGAAAAGGCGTTGGGATGCCGAAGACGCTCGATCCGCACCCTCAAAAGCAACTTGTCTTCGTAAAAAAGCGACGTGAACGTCTCGCCGTTCGGCTGCCCGCGAGTGAGCGGCATCCAATAGCGCGCGTCCTGCGTCAGCAACTCATACCATTCGTCGAATCGCTTCTCATCCAAAAGCCGGGCCTCGCGATACACAAAGTCCACGAGCGCGGCCGCCGATATCTGCTCACCCGTGCTCATGCTCAATCCTCCTCCATGGAGAGCGTCATGAGCTCAGCCCAGGCGCGATACTGTCCTCGCATAGGCGCCTCGTTCGTCGCGCCGTACGTTGCGGCGACACCGCCGGCCTCCTTGTCCGAATGATTGCGGTGCAGGCTCACCCACTCATTGCTGCTCGAGGCCAGCCCTTCCTGGATCGAACGATAACAGTGCAGATCGTCGTGGCCGACCATGGAGGTGGGGGCATTGATCAGGCGGCTGTAGGTCGTGGTTCGCGCCAGCAACTCATCGGGGGCTCCAACCAGACGAAAGGTCCAACTTTCGATGAGAGTCTTGTCAACCGCCAGCGGACGCGCCACCCGGATGGCCTGGATCGCCCCTTTGATGGTGAGGTTCGGATAGTAGACCGTGTTGTGTCGCGCTTCGCTCAAGATTTGCCGGGCGCGCTCCGCGACCGTACGCCTGCTCCATGCGACGCTCGTATTCGCCGACGTGGGAATACTTCGAGTGGATCGAAAAGTTGACACCGGTATAGCTGTGCCCGTTGGCGTAGACCTTCACGCCCATCTTTTCGAAGAAATCGTAGTTGTTCACGAACGGCACGAACTGCTCGATGACCATGGGCGCCGGACCCTCGGTACCGACGCTGTCCCACGTCCGTTTGGCAGTTCCGGCGGACGACTCGTGAGCCACCATCGGATGCATGGCGTCGTTGAGATTCTCGACGAACATCTTCCAATTGCAGTCGTGCAGATAACGCAACACGCCACCGGCCACCTCCAGACGCCCTTGCGGCGAGCGCTCGACCATGTTGTCGATGGAGCTGAGCGACTCGCCGAAATAGTCCTCGAACGCAGGACCGCTGTCGCCCAGGCGCGCGAACACAAAACCGCGGTAGTTGACTGAGGACACTTCCCCAAGGCCCCGCGCAGCCGCCGAGCTTGCGAAGGCCGTTCCGTCATAGCCGCTCTTGAGAGGGACCGTGCGCAACGTTCCGTCGAGCCGATAGGTCCATCCGTGATAGGGACAGCGGAGCATTCCGCCGGAACACTTGCCACTCACCGCACTCGCCAGCCGGGTCCCCTTGTGCGCGCAGCGGTTAGGTAACACTCTCACCCGCCCATCGCTGCCGCGAATCATGATGACGGGATCACGGGCAAGTTGCGTGGTGTAGAAATCGCCCGGATTGGGCACCTGGCTGTCGTGACCGACATAGAGCCAGGCGTGATGCCACAACTGCTCCATCTCAAGATCGAACAACTCGCGATCCAAGTACAGGTCGCGATGAATTTCGTCCGGTCGCACCAGCGCCCGGATTGCCAACGGATCGTTCCTGTAACGACTCATGGCGGCACCAACTGAATCAGGCCGAACATTACTTCAAGCCTAAACTATTTCCGCGCGCTCGACCAGCGCCGCGACGGCCCTTCGCATAGCGTACATCAGCGTCGCGCGATGCTCTGAAGCAACTTGGCACGCGTGGCCTGAACCTCGACCAATGGGGTGCGGCGATAGCCGGCTACCTCGGCCTCGGTGTAGGGCGCGAAGCGAGCGGGCTTGTCAGTGCTGAGATTTTGAATCATCCAGTTCAGCAAGTCGGCGAGCTCGGCATCGGACAAGGTCGACTGGGACGCTCCGGGTACCTGGACCAGAAACCGGCGCCCCTCGGGCGAGCGCGCAAAAGGACCGAGCGTTGCTTTGACTGAGGGCACCCTACCGGGCTCACCCGAGCCGTCCGGGGTGTGGCAGCCCATGCACTGCAGCATGTAGTTGATGCGCGGCTCGTACGCCACAGCCGCCTGGCACGCGAAAATCAGGACGGTCAGCGCCGCGACGCGCAGCACTACTTGGCCACCGCCACGATCCGCGCGGTCGAGCAATGGTACGGAATGTTGGCCTTGCTGCTGCCCGAGCACCAGTTGTAGTCGTTCGACTCGAACGGCGCGTAAATCGGCGTGTCGCGCTCGTTCCGATTGCACAAACAACGCCCGCAGGTGCTTTTGCCGCAGCAATCGTTGTACGACACCACGTAATCGCGCCCGTCAGCCGGATTGTGACAGGTACCGACCCAAGTCACCGCCGACTGCTCCGTACCCGGCGGACAGGTGTTTTGCGATCCACCGCAACACCCGCACAGATACCCGTCAATCGCACAGTGGCGCCAGTAATCGCAACTCGTCGGATCCTGCGAGTTGTCCGGCTTGGCGGCAGCGGCCTTGGCAGGGCCGTGGCTCTGAGAACCCTGACCCTGCGCAGCCTGAGCGCCGCCGCGCGCCACAGGCAACAGCGGCAAGGCCGCGGACCCGACCAGGAATGCTCCCAGCGACCCGAGAAATCCACGCCGGGAGGTCCGCTTCGCGACCGCCCGCGTGGTGCCTTCCGCAATGGAATCCAACCATTTCATCCGCGCCCCCTATGGTGTGACCAGAATCGTCGGCGTGGTACCGACATTCGTAACCGAGCGCAGCCACTCCCCGCTGGTGGCATCATACACATCGAGAGTAGTACTCCCGATGAATACCGAAAACAACAACGGCTTGGCATCACGGGTGACCTGAATGGAGCCGGAATCGTTCTTCATCGCGATCCGCTGGATACGGGTGTGTTTGGCGAGATCGTACACCCAGACCTCCTTGCCCGGATCCTTGTGGGTTTCCAGCCCACCCTGGTGCATGATGGAGTACAGTCGGTTGAGCCCGGCATGCGCCGCGAGCTGCTGCAATCCGCCGGGCCGCCAGTGCTGCGCCTGCTCCGCGGCGGACAGCAGCGGCCACTTCGCACCAAACGTGAGGGAGCCGTCTTTGCCGATTTCAATCGGATACATGACGCCGCTGTAGGAGACGAACTGCCAGACCGAGCCGATGCGCACCCCTTTTTCGGTTACCGGATCCTTGGCGACATCGAACAGATGGGCGGTGCGCTCCCTGGTGGTCGCATGGCCGGTGTCGTCCAGATGCACATTCAACAGCGAGCCATCGGCGCAGATGCTGAAAAACGAGCGCGCGCCGGTCGGGTAGACGAGCGCGCAGCCGGCGGTCTCAATCTCCCCGACGAGCTGATGGCTCTTCGCGTCCACCACGGTGGTCGACTGCGCCGGGGTAAAGTTGTAGATCAGCAGGAAGCGGCC
This sequence comes from uncultured Pseudomonadota bacterium, assembly GCA_963752125.1. GTDB lineage: Bacteria > Pseudomonadota > Gammaproteobacteria > Steroidobacterales > Steroidobacteraceae > 13-2-20CM-66-19. Next base: position 26,027 of record CAVVXG010000023.1, read on the forward strand.
GTCGTCAGTAAGCTCGGCATCCCCCATCATCGGCATGTTGGAGGCCCGCTTGGACGGAATGGCGATCTCACTGATCGGCGCCAGGTGGACCGGATCGTACAGGGTCACGATATCCGTGCGCGTGCCACGCGTCCCGCGGGAAAAATAGGTCTCCGGCGCGAACACGACCTTGCCGTCCTTAGCGAGCACCACGCGCGAGAAGCCGAAGCCAGTGCTGAGCATTCCCAAAAAGTGCCCGCTGTCGCCGTCGATGAGCAACGCCTGGCCGTCGGGCAGATGGGGAAAAACAAAGTCGTTTACCCAGACCCAGTGGGGTGAGGCGGTTGCCGGCAGCGATGCCACGGCGCCGAGCGGGTCGGCGGGAAGAGGGTCGGCTGCCCGCGCCGGCGCTTGCAACGCCAACATCAGGGCGGTCATCACTGCAAGGCACGCGGTAGCTTTCATGGTTCTTTGTAGCAGCGGCACGTGAGGTCCTCAAGTCTGCCAGCAGGACCGGCTCCTGTGCCAGCGGGACCGGCTCGCATCACCCGGACCGATGGTGCTAGGCTGACAGGGCAGCGGCAAATTGAGCTCATGGTATGGGGCGACGGCGCGGGCCTGGGGTCCAGGGGCGCAAGCTTCAGAAGTCTCCTTCCCGCAGCGGGAGTGCGTATATCGATGCTCGCCAAAATTGACCAGACACGACTCGACCACGCGGTCGTCCAGCATCTGCCGAACACACAGAACGTGTCCACAGCGGACTCCCTGGATGAGGCTTGTGACGTTGTCGGCCGCAACATTTATCCACATCGCCTTCGCATCCTGACACCCACTGGTCCGAGCCTGATGTGCCTGACATCCGCCCTGAACCTCGGCGATGTTGCTCTTGGCTATGTGCAGTACGGGCACGACGTGCTCATCGAGTCCGGTGTCATTACGCAGTACCTGCTCGTGAAGTCGACCATTGGCGGCAGTGGTCGCGTCACCTGCGGCAATAGTACCGTCGCCACAACCCCCCACTCGGTGGTCATGACCTCGATGACCGCGCGCACCGAGATCATGATGACCTCGCAGTGCCGGCATCTGACCGCACGCGTTTGCCGCGAGGCCCTGGAGAACCGCATTGCGGAAAAACTCGGTCGGCGCCTGGCGGAGCCCCTGCGTTTCGATCTCGAGGCGGCCGCCGAATCCGACTTCGGGCGCGGCTGGCTGCAACTGCTGGCGCACATCTGCCACCTCTCGGCGACCGCTCCGGCGGTGCTGGCTTGCGAAGACGTGCGCCGCCAGTACTCGCGCACCCTGATCGAAATGTTGGTTCACACCGCTCCGCATAACTACTCCGCAGCCCTTGAAGAGACCCTCCCGCATCCCATTCCTTGGCACGTGCGGCGTGCGCGCGACTACGTACAAAATCACATCGCCGACATCGACTCGGTCGCCGATATCGCCGCCTCGATAGGCATTACAACTAGAACATTGCAGAGCGGCTTTCGCAAAGCCTTCGACATGACCCCGGCTGAATATATCCGCCGCACCCGGGTCGAAGCACTCCACCAGGCATTGCTGGTGGCGGATGGCCGGCAAAGTGTTACCGAGCTGATGCAGGCGGTCGGAATCGTGAATTTCGGCCGCTACGCGCACTATTACCGGCAGTTGATCGGCGAGGTGCCGTCGGTTACGTTGAAACGCAACTTGTAAACTGACCCATGGGCTGAGGAAACCACGCTCCATGGGGTGCGTTGCCAGGAAGCAACACACCGGCGCCGACGTCCGAGGCGATTATTTTCCGAACTCGTACGCCCTTTTCGCGTGGCGGGTCGCGTGCCCGCCGCACTCCCCTCTACGATCCACAGGAGTTATCCGGGGGGAACTATCAAGATGCGTCAATATGTAACGCGCCCACAGGTCGCGACAGCCGTACTGGCTGGCGCGTACCTGCTCGTCGTGCCCAGCGTGTGGGCCCAGGAAGCGGCCGAGGAAAGTGGCGACAAGCTCGCCGAGATCATTGTCACTGCGCAAAAGCGCGAACAGAACCTGCAGGATGTCGGTACGTCGGTCACGGCGTTCGACGGCGCGGCACTACAACAGCTTGGCCTGAAAAATGTCACCGACATCGCCGGCCAGGTTCCCGGGCTGCAATACAACCAGTACGGCGCCACCGTAACCATCTACAACCTGCGCGGCGTGTCGCAAAACGATTTCAGCGACCACCAGGAAGCGCCCGTTGCGGTCTATTCGGACGACGCCTACATTGCCTCCACAGGCGCGCTGGCCGGATCGATGTTCGACCTGCAACGGGTCGAAGTGTTGCGCGGCCCGCAAGGCACCTTGTTCGGCCGTAACGCGACCGGCGGCCTCATTCAGTACGTCAGCGCGCCGCCTACCGACCAGCCGGACGGCTACATGCAGATCACCGGTGGCAACTTCGGCACCATTCAAAGCGAGGGCGCGGTCAGTGGACCGTTGACGGACACTCTCTCGGCACGAGCGTCCTTCTCCACCGCGGATCACGCCGGCTACATCACCAACCGAGTCGGTCCTGACGTCAACAACCAGAAGCAGTACGCGGCGCGGCTGCAATTTCGCTGGAAGTTTGGCGACAACAACGAAGTTCGCCTCAAGCTGCACGCCATCAACAACGATCACGAAGTCGCCGGCAACTACTCTTGGGGCGCGGCCGCACCGGACGGCACCGGCCGTGGCGTGTACGCTCCGCCTGGTACTCCTGACCTGGGCGGCTACGTCAACACGAGCACCAGCCCGTTCAACCAGGCGGAAAATCGTGAGGGCTTGTTCAACCGTACCGTATGGGGCGCCAACGCCCACGTAACTTGGCACCTGCCCGGCGATGTCACACTCGTCTCGGTCACCGACTATCTGAAGATGCAGAAGCGCTACGGCGAGGACTCGGACGTCTCACCGAACTTCCTCTTCAACTACGACACCGGACAACACTACCAGCAGTTCTCGGAGGAGCTGCGCCTGAACGGCGCGGTCGGCGGCCTCCGTTGGATCACCGGCCTCTACTATCTCAACTACTTCACCCGCAACTTCGAGTACACCCACCTTCCGGCCTTCATCAACGGCATACCCTATGGGGACGGGCTCGCCGAACCTGGCGCTCAACGATAGCTCGCCGTCGGTCTTCGGACAGGTGGAGTACGACTTCAGCGAGCACTTCACCGGCATTCTTGGCGCCCGCTACACCTCGGACGACAAGACCTACCTATACAACTACACCTGCGTGGCCTGTCCGCAGACGTTGAGTTATTCGCCTGCCAATTCCCCGACCGCGTCGAAAAACTTCAGCATTCCCACCGGGAAGGTCGAGCTCGATTACAAGCCGATCAAGGACGTCTTGGTGTACGGCAGCGTCAATCGCGGCGCCAAGGGTGGCGGCTGGTCGGCACCGAGCTCGGGCGCGGTGGATCCGGGTGCACTGCCCTACGCCCAGGAGAAGCTCACCAGCTACGAGGTCGGCTTCAAATCGACCTTCCTCGACGGCGCGGCACGCTTGAATGGCGCGGTCTTCTACTACGACTACCGGGACTACCAGGGCTTCTTCCTGGACGTCGCCACCCAGGTCGTCGAGAACATCAATGCCAAGGTCAAAGGGGGCGAGCTGGAGTTTGCGGTGGTGCCGATGCACGGCCTCAACCTGCAACTCGGCGTCTCGCACCTGGAGACCTCCGCGTTCGACGTTCCCACCCCGGCAGGCGACCAGCTCACTACGTACCTGCCGCAAGCACCGCACTGGAGTCTCAACGCCGTAGCGCACTACCAGTGGCCGATGTTCAACGGCCAAATGTCGGTCGAGGCGGATGCGAAGTGGAATGGCGCCCAGTACCTCGAGCTGGTAAACAACCCCGACGACCTCGAGCGGGCCTATATCCTGACCAATGCCCGGGTCGGCTTCATGACCGGCGACGGCCACTGGGACTTCACGGCTTATGTGAACAATCTCGCCGACCGCTATTACCGCATCTATAACCTGGATCTTTCCGGGTTCTTAGGCATCGACCAGAGTGTGTATGGACCCCCGCGCACTTTCGGCGCTACTTTCCGTTACCAGTGGGGACCTTGAGAGGCGATTTACGATGAGCAGCTACCATTTGATCATTGACGGCAAGCCAGCAGCGGCTACAGCGACATTTAACGTTCTGAACCCCGCTGACGAGTCGATCGTAGCGACTTGCCCGGAGGGCACCACCGCGCTCGTGGACGCCGCCGTGGCCGCCGCGCGTAGGGCTTTCGCGAAGTGGTCAGCGGTTCCCGATGCTGAACGCGTCGCGAAGCTCAATGCGATCGCCGACCTGATCGAGAAAAATGAGAAGGAGCTCGCCGAGCTGGTGACGCGCGAGCAAGGCAAGCCCCAGAGCGGACCTGGGGCCCACGTGGAGGTGGGTGGCGCCGCTGCGTGGACACGGGTCACCGCGGGCCTCACCCTTCCCGAACAAGTCATCCAGGACGACAAGGCCAGCAAGATCGTCGCGCATCGCAAGCCGATCGGCGTCGTCGCGTCCATCACACCTTGGAACTGGCCGCTGATGATCGCGGTGTGGCACATCATGCCGGCGATCCGTGTTGGTTGCACGGTGGTGATCAAGCCCTCGCCCTTCACGCCGCTGTCGACGCTGCGCCTGGTCGAGCTCATGAACCAGGTCCTGCCGCCCGGGGTCATCAATGTCGTGACCGGCGGCCCCGAGGTCGGCACTCATCTGGTCAATCACTCCGGAGTCGACAAGATCGTGTTCACGGGCTCGATCGCCACCGGCAAGAAGGTCATGGGGGGCGCCGCCGAGACCCTCAAGCGCATGACGCTCGAGCTCGGTGGCAACGACGCCGGCATCGTCCTGCCCGGGCACCCACATCGAGCCACTGTTGGAGAAGCTCTTCTGGGGCTGCTTCATCAACGCCGGCCAGACTTGCGCGGCCCTGAAGCGGCTGTACGTGCACGAGGACCAGTACGAGGAGGTGGTCCGCAAGTTCGCCGACTACGTGCGCCAAGATTCCGGTCGGCAACGGGCTCGATCCGAAGAATCTCATCGGCCCGCTGACCAACAAGATGCAACTCGACAAGGTCGCCGGCTATGTGGAGGATGCTCGCGCCCAGCGGCGCGCGCATCGTGACTGGGCGGCAAGAAGCCCGAGGGGCCGGGATATTTCTATCCGCTGACGGTGATCGCCGACGCGACCGACGACATGCGCGTGGTGCAAGCGAGGAGCAGTTCGGCCCGGTGATTCCCATCGTGAAGTACAAGAGCGTGGAGGAAGCGATCACCCGCGCCAACTCGCTCGAAGTGGGCCTCGGCGGCTCGGTCTGGGGTAACGATCCGGGCGAGGCCGCGAAGCTCGCGAGCCGCCTCGAGTGCGGTACGGCCTGGGTGAATCAGCACGGCACACTTGCATCCCATGGCGCCTTTCGGAGGCGTGAAATGCTCCGGCATCGGCGTGGAGTTCAACGTCGACGGACTGAAGGAATACACCACCGTCCAGGTGCTCAACGTCGCGCTGTGAATCCGGCTCGCCAGCGACTGATCGCGGCGATCCTGGTCGGGGTCATCGGTCCCGAGGTGTTCATCGTGCAGCCAGGCTTCGTCCAGGGCCTGGTGCAGAACCTCGGGTTCGATGAGCAGAGTGCCGGTTATGCGGCCTCCATCGAAATGTGGGGCATCACCGCTACCACGTTGGTGATGACCTTCTTCTCGCAGCGCTTCAACTGGCGCAAGGTCATCACCGTCTCGCTGCTCGTGGTGGCGGTCGCCAATGCCGCCTGCATCGCGGTGCATTCGAAAGAATGGTTCGTGGCACTGCGATTCCTTGCGGGCGCCGGTGCCGGCGGTCTCATTTCCCTGAGCTTTACCACGGTGGGACTGACGGAGAATCCGGATCGGAATTTCGGCTATCTCATCATGTGGGTGTTGTTGTACGGCGCAGTCGTTCTGTATCTCGATGCCGGCGGCCTACGCGGCTTCCGGAATGACCGGCACCTTGTTGTTCTTCGCGGTGTTTCCGCTGACCGCGCTGCCGCTCGTCAAGGCATTTCCCGCAAGGCGGGGCAACGCCGCGACGGTTGAAGCCGACGCGGTCAACTTGTCCGTGCCGCTGAAGTCGCTGGCGCTGCTTGCGATGTTTGCTTACTTCGTCGCCCAGGGTGTTGCCTGGGCATACCTGTTCCTCATCGGTATCGCAGGCGGACTGTCCGAGCAGCAGGTGGCGACGGGCCTGACTCTGTCGCAAATCGCCGGCGTCGCCGGCGCCCTCCTCCCCGCGCTCGCGGGACATCGCTTCGGACGTTGGCGCCCCTTGAGCATCGGAATCACCGGCGGCGCATTCTGTCTGTTATTCCTGATGGGCCGCTTCCAGTACCTCTCGTTCGCCTTCTGGGTCTGTCTCTATAACTTCTTCTGGAACATGACCCATCCGTACCTGCTCGGCTCCATGGCGAGCTTCGACCGGCGCGGACGGGTCGTCATCCTGGCGGTCGCCGCGCAGATGCTGGGCTTGTCAATCGGCCCGGCGGTGGGCGCGACGGTCATCGCACCCGGACAGTATGCGAGCATCAACTACATCGCGATGGCGATGTTCGCTTTGAGTTGGGCGTGCATCCTGCCGCCCGTATTGATTCAACAGCAGCGCGCCCGTACGCGCGAGCTCGGATGGGGAACGTCATGATTGGAAACCTGCAAGGCAAAGTCGCCCTGGTGACCGGCGGTGGCCAGGGCATTGGTGAAGGCATCGCGCGACGTTTCGCGCAAGCCGGCGCCAGTGTTCTCATTGCCACGCGCACGGCCAAAAATGGCCAGGCCGTGGCCGACTCCATCGTGAAGAACGGTGGCATCGCCAGTCTCCTGCAGACCGACATCGGCAATCACGAAGAGGCCAAGCGAGCCGTCGCTCACGCGGTCGAGAAGTACGGCCGGCTCGATATTGTGGTCCACAATGCGGCCGTCTATCCCATCATTCCCATCGAGCAACTCTCCGACGAGGATCTCGAACGCACCTTGTCGGTCAATCTGAAAGCGTGCTTCTGGTTGATCCAGGCCGCGCTCCCTCATCTACGCAAGCAAGGCGGCGGGCGCTTTCTGTTCACCTCCTCGGTGACGGGCCCGAACGTCGCCATGCCGGGCACCGCTCACTATGCGGCCTCCAAGAGCGGCATGAACGGCCTCATTCGCACCGCCGCGCTGGAGTTCGCCCGCGAGAGCATCACGGTCAACGGCGTCGAGCCGGGATATATTTTGACGCCCGCCATGGCCGCGCTCGGCAGCGAAGCGGAGATCGCGGAGATGGCCAAGTGCATTCCACTGGGTAAACTCGGCGCGCCGCTCGATATCGCCAACGCCATGCTGTTCCTGGCATCCGACGAGGCGGCCTACATTACCGGCCAAACCATTGTGGTCGACGGCGGCTCCACGCTGCCGGAGAGTCCGGTCGTTCTCGATGCCTACTACAACAGCCAAAAGCGCTAGTCTCATGAGCACACAATCCCTGTTGGACCGTCGTTTGCGCGTACTGAGCACCCACGCGCCACTTTTCTACGACAAGCCGTTGCAGTTTGTCCGCGGCGAAGGCGTATGGCTCTATGACGCCGACGGCAAGCGCTATCTGGACGCCTATAACAACGTACCGCACGTCGGGCATTGTCATCCGCGTGTGGTCGAAGCGTTGTCCAAGCAAGCGGCCACCCTGAACACCCACACCCGCTATCTGGACGACAACATCGTCAGCTACGCCGAACGCCTGCTGTCCGAATTCGACAAGTCGCTCGCGAAGGCGTTTTTCGTGTGCACCGGCACCGAAGCCAACGAGCTTGCCCTGCGGCTCGCCCGCGAATGCACCGGTGGCCAGGGGATCATTTCAACCTCCTGGGCCTATCACGGCAACTCGGCGGCCGTCATCCAAATCAGCTCGCTGTTTACACCGCCCGAGAAGCGCGGGCCGTACGTAAGAACGGTTCCCGTCCTCGACCCGTATCGCGAGCGGGGTGGGCGCGACGATGAATCGCTTGCGACGGCCTACGCGCAGGAGGTCCAGAAAGCGATCGACGACTTCAAGCGCCATGGCGTGAAGTTTGCCGGCCTGTTGTTCGACACGTCGTTCTCGAGCGAAGGACTGCCCACGGTTCCGGCAGGATACCTGCCTAAGGTGGTGAAGATCGTCCACGATGCCGGTGGCCTCTTCATCGCGGACGAGGTTCAAGCAGGCTTCGGGCGCCTCGGCTCACACATGTGGGGGCACCAGGTCCTCGGCGGCCTCCCGGACATCGTGACCATGGGCAAACCGATGGGCAACGGCCATCCGCTCGCCGGAGTCGTCGCGCGCGCGGACCTCGTGGAGCAATTCACGAGCCAGAACATGTATTTCAACACTTTCGGCGGCAACGCCGTGTCCGCGGCGGTGGGCATGGCCGTGCTCAGCGTCTTGAAGGAAGAGAAGCTGCTCGAGAACGCGAAAACCGTGGGCGACTATGTCGTCGCCGGTCTCAAGAAACTGCAGACCCAACATCCGTTGATCGGCGATGTGCGCGGTCGCGGTCTCTTCTTCGGCGTGGAAATGGTGAAAGACCGCAAGACCCAGGAGCCCGCGACCGACCAAACCAAGCGGATCGTCAACGGCATGCGTGAGCGCGGCGTGTTGCTCAGCCGCATCGGCATTCATGACAACATCCTGAAGATCCGGCCACCCATGGTATTCAGCAAGGAAAACGCGGACCAACTGCTGCAGACACTCGATACTGTGATGTCGGGGCTCTAAACGTGACGGCATTCGCAGATCTCCCTCCCGCCGAGCAAGGCGCTCGCCTGCACAAGCTGGCATGCGAGGCCGTAAAACACTGGCCGCTGGAGGCTGTCAGGGTCGAGCCCATCAAGGTTCGCGAAAACGCCGTCTACGCGGTATACACCGCCGACGGCGGTCGTGTCGTCTTGCGGGTTCACCGCTTGGGCTACCACACGGATGCAGCCCTACACTCCGAGCTGGCGTGGATGAAGGCGCTCGCGGCGAGTGGTATCGAGGTGCCCCAGCCCATTCTGTCTCGTCGTGGCAAGCCTTTCGAGCTGGTTGACGGCGCGGGCGTGCCGGGACCACGCCAGGTGGACGTGTTCGAATGGATCGAGGGTCATCAACTCGGCACCATCGAGCAGGGCCTCTCCAATGACCCGGAATGGGTCACGCGGATTTATGGGATTGTCGGTGAGCTGGCAGCGCAAATGCACAACCAGTCGAGCGCTTGGCGCCCGCCGGCCGACTTCGAACGCCACTCCTGGTGTGACGAGGGCCTCGCGGGCGAGGCTCCATTGTGGGGGCGTTTTTGGGAATTGGACGCCTTGTCCGCAACCCAGCGCTCGCTATTCGAACGGTTGCGCGGGCGCATCGTGCAAGAGCTCGCCACCTATGGCCGGGCGCCCGACCGGTTCGGCCTCATCCACGCCGACCTGATTCCCGAGAACATTCTGGTCGAGACGAATCGCTTGCGGATCATCGACTTCGACGACGCCGGGTTCGGCTGGTACCTGTTCGAGATTGCCACCTCGCTCTACTTCATTAGGCGCGAAACCCACTACGAGGTGGCACGCGATGCGCTCGTTGCCGGCTACCGCCGCCATCGCTCATTGCCCGATGAGCATCTGCACATGCTGCCGATGTTCCTGGCCGCGCGGGGCACGACCTATCTGGGATGGGTACACACGCGCAAAGGCGAAGCTACCGCCCGCGAGCTGACCCCTCAGCTCATTGAGCTCGCGGTCGCCGCGGCCGATGACTATTTCGCCGCCATTCCCTAAACTCTGCAGCTCTCAACGCCAGTCTCCGGGGCCGCCCCAAGGGTTTTCCATGCGCGCCATCGCAGTCGACAGATACAAGGCCGAGGCCCGACTAGTGGAGATCGCGCAGCCCTCCCCGAAGCCCAACCAATTGTTGGTGCGTATCGCCGCGACCGCCATCAACCCGTTCGACTGGAAGGTCGCCGACGGGATCATGGAAGGCGCGATGCCGGCCGTATTTCCGCTGGTGCTCGGGCAGGACGCCGCCGGTACCATCACTGCGGTGGGTGACAAAGTCTCCCGCTTCAAACCAGGTGAGCGGGTCTTCGGCCAGTTCTTTCACTCGCCGGTGGGCGAAGGCACGTTTGCGGAATACGCCGTGGTGCCGGAGACAGGAACCGTCACAACGCTGCCCGCGGAAATCGACTTCGACACGGCGGCCGCCCTCCCCACCGCCGGCATGACCGCGCTCTCACTCGTTGAAACGCTCGATCTCGAGCCCGGCGCGCTCGTTTTGGTCGTGGGCGCCACGGGAGGGGTGGGTTCGTTCGTCACCCAACTGGCGGCGGCGAAGCAATTGCGCGTGTTGGCTACCGCAAGCGCCCCTGATACCGGGCGTATGCGCGGCCTCGGTGCAAGCGAGATTTATAACTCGCGCAACGAAGCGCTGATCGACGAGGTGAAACGCAACCATCCCCAGGGGATCCGCGGACTGATCGACCTGGCAAGCGATGCAACAGGACTCACCGCGCTGCTCGAGCTCGTGCAGGCCGGCGGCCCGGTGTTGACCACCGTGTTTTCCGCCGACGAAAAAGTACTCAGCGCCCGCGGTCTTCGCGGGGGCAACTTCGAGGTCAAAGGCAGCTCCGCCTTATTGACTCGATTGTCTGAACTGGTCAAATCACGCAAGCTCGCCGTCCCGATCGAGCACACCATCGCCCTGGAAGACGCCCCGGATGCCATTGCGCGCAGCCGTGCCGGGCACTCCAAGGGCAAAACCGTCATCCGCCTGAGCTAAACGACCGACGCATCAGCGCAGCGATCGGTTGCAACAACCGGTCGAGTCCGCGCGCGTCGCGGTAACAGAGAGTTAGTGCGCAGCGCCCCGCGTCGGCGCGCCGACAGGGCACCTCCAAGCCACGCCGCCAGGCGGACACCACTCGATACATTGTATATCAGTCGATACATCCTTCCGAGGATTACCCGACCGACGTTATCTCGCGGATCCGCAGCCACGCAGCGGACACTGCGTCCGCACGCACCGGGGCCCGACGTTGGAGTTTGATAGAAGGTCGTTATACCCATTTACATGTTAACGAAAAAATGCAATCTTGATGTTGACACCCTCTGGATGAGTAGTGCGCCTGGCGCCGAGGCGTTTCTAACATAGAGGCTCTGTCAGCCGACAGACCTTGACCGGAGGTTGTTGATCACAGCGTTTCTGAAGCGATTCGTTATCAGCAGGGAGTTGATTCCATGAACGAAATGAAATTTGTTCGTCGCGTATCGCTATTGACGTTGATTACCTTCGCAGTCCTCGCCGCCGCCACTTCCAGACCCGGCTACACCTCCACCACTGACATTGGGACGCTGACCGATCAGGGGCATGTCATATACTGCGGCAGCTACGGCTTTGCCGCAGGCTACCTGACCGGCACATTCGGCGCCTACAGCCCCGGGCTGACCGGGGGCACTAGTGTAGACAGGCTGTTCGAGTATCCCGGCACCACCTGCGGATTCTCGAAGATCGCCATTTTTGGGGTCACCGGCTTCTCATCGGACCCTGGCAGTAGTTGGCTCATTTCGATAACCTGCAACGGGGTGACAAACTACGGCAGTAGCGGGTATTACTCCTACTACGGCGGCGAGGGAACCTGGGAGTGGACCACGGAATTCGGGTTTGCCACCACCCCCGGGGCATTAGGACATTCCATACCCTGTACTATCGTCCATAACTGACGCAGGTAGCGGCCATGGCGCATTGGAAATCCAGCCGCGGCGCAAGGATTGACGTGCGCCATGGGCCCTCGAGAGATCAACCCGCCGCAGCCGGCATGGCGGGCAATACGGGGACCGTGCGCGTAGTGATAGCTACGATCCTCCTCGCAAGCATTATTATCGGCCTGTTGTACGCCTGGAAGGGTACGATGTTGAATTCGGCGCCCCCAGCGCGACGGCAGTCCCCAGTGCCTACACTCACTGGACAAGGGTTGACGTTCGAACCCTACCAAACGCCACGGAACGCCATCCGCGCCCCAGCTACCGTCCCGCAGCCAACAGCGCCGCAAATTCCGCCATCCCCCAGGCCCGCGGCGCTGAATTCTCCCTTGACCCCGATGCCCATCAATGCTGCTCAACAGTCATTCGACCTGACCATCAGAATGATGTTGTATGGCAACGAGGCCGATCGCGCCAAGAATCTAGCCCTGCTACGCAACGGTTTTCTCGCGGACACCTCAGATCCGGTGTGGAGCCAGACGGCTGCAAGCCAGACTCAAGCCTACCTCGCCACGGCACTAGAAGCTCAGTTCGGACCGGCGAGCGTCAAATGCGGGCGCCGTCTGTGCGAGATTCAGGTTTCAGGGGGCAGTCCCGAGGGCGACGAACAGAATTGGCACGATGCGCTGTCTACGATGACCCAACAGCCCTGGTGGCAAGGTTACGGCTTCGCGACCGCGCTCCCAATCGTTCTACACACACCTGACGGCCAGACAACCCTGGCCGCCTTTCTGACCCGAAACGGGGCTTTTGACTGACGAGGCATCAGTCCGACAACGCCGCCGTGGCCGCGCCGTTTAGCCGATACACCACCCCGCCCTTCATCACAAAACTGACATGGTCGAACTGCTGCGCATCGCGCAGCGGGTCACCCGACACGGCCACGATGTCCGCGTAACGACCAGCTTGCACCGAGCCGACCTTGTCGGAGGCGCCGAGCAAATCCGCCGCGTTGCGGGTCGCCGTAAAGATGGCCTGCATGGGGCTCATTCCATTGTGGATGAGCAACCCGAATTCCATGGCGTGATTGCCCTCGCCCAAATCGGTGCCGTACGCAATCTTCACTCCCGAACGGACCGCGAGCGGCAGATTCTGCTTCGGCAATAGATCGTTGTGCAGTTCCTTCTCCGCCGTGCCGGGAGTCAGCAGCTCGGGATGATCACGCGCCGCTGCGTAGAACACTTCGTACACCGTTAAAGTCGGCACAAGGTAGGTGCCGTGCGCTTTCATCAACGCAAAGGTGTGTTCTGTCGCGAACGAGCCATGCTCCACCGAGTCGACGCCGGCCAACACCGCATTCTCGATCGCAGCGGCCGGATAGATGTGCGCGGCGACCTTCATCCCGAGGTTGTGCGCCGTCTCGACCGCGATCCGCATCTCGTCATTGGTCATCAATTGCTGGCGCGGATCATCTCCGGTGGAGGCGATTCCGCCCGAGGGCATGAGTTTGATGACGTCGGCGCCGCGCCTTTTGTGTTCACGAACCCGCTGCCGTGCTTGATCTGGCGTATCGACACGGCCGTTGTCCCAATCCCGGCGCCACAGTTGAGAATCGAGGCCATTGCGCGGATCCGCATGCCCTGCGGTGGGCCCCAACGGCTCGAGCGCCACGTAGAGTCGCGGACCAGGAACCTTCCCTTCCGCTATGGCGTCACGCAACGCTACAGTCTCATCGCCGCCGCCCAGGTCACGCGCGGACGTAAACCCTTGCTGCAACATCCTCCTCATAAACAGCGCCGCATCGAAGGCACGATCGATGTCAGTGTGCGTCACCCAGTCTTCGGTGGCGTTCGCACGGCTAGGCAACTTCGCCGAGACATGCACATGACAATCGATGAATCCAGGCATCACCGTCGCGGAGGAAAGGTCGATGACTTCAGCACCGGCGGGCGTTTGAAAGCCCGGCTCCACGGACACGATCTTGTCGTCGCGCACCACAACAGAGACTTGGTGGCGCGGCGAGTCGGAAACTCCATCGATGAGCGTCCCCGCGTGTATGACCAGATCCTTCGCCACGGCAGTCCCGCTCACCACGGCGGCGACCAGGCAGACGAGCATTCGCACTGTTGCAGTTCGCTTCACTTTCTTGCGTCCCTTAGCCACCGAATCGGGACAGGAGTGTAGCGCGCTGCTAGACTCCTGCAAGAGAATATGCCACCTCTCTTAACACTCCAGGTCCACGAGCGGATGCGAGCAGCGCTGCACGCTGGAGCTGCCAGCCTGGAGTGTTCGCTCGATCTGGGCCGGTCCACAACCTTGGTCGAGGTGACCGACAACGGCTGGAGTGCGGCCAGTGAGCGTTTCCCCTGGCTGGAAAACTGCAAGGACCGCACGGTCTACTACTGGGACGGGTCCGGCTTTCAGCCCGCCGCGCGCTTCGGCACCTCACTGATCAAGCTCGTGCCCACCGAATGGGGTCCGCCGACCTTTGAGATCGACGGCATCAAGATGTTACCGACCGCGAAAGTCTCGCCTTACGCGGACGCGGAGCGCAAAGTGAGTTGGGTTCAACCCCGCGGCAAGGTGATTCTCGACACCTGCGGTGGCCTCGGCTATTTCGCGGCGTGGTGCCTGAAAGGGGGCGCCGCGCAAGTGCTCTCCTACGAGAAAAATCCCGACGTGCTCTGGTTGCGGAGCCTCAACCCCTGGTCGCCTGAGCCCGGGGGCGCGTTGCAACTCACCCAGGGCGATGTCGCGGTGCAGATCCAGAGCCTGCGCGAGGATTCAGTCGGTGCAATTCTGCACGACCCACCCCGCTTCGGTATCGCCGGCGAGTTGTATTCGCAGCAGTTCTACGACCAGCTCGCTCGAGTGCTGGCGCGAAAAGGAAAACTGTTTCACTACACCGGCACACCCAACAAGCTCACGAGCGGCCGCGACGTTCCTGCCGAGGTGGCGACCCGACTGCGACATGCCGGACTCGGCACCGAATTGCGGGGGGATGGAGTGTTGGCGACCAAGAAGTGATCGGCAGCGTTTCCGCTGAGCTGACCGGCGCGCCTTTTTGAAATTTGGTTAATGTCAGCCCCCGCCGGAATCCCCTACACTCGGCCTCCACCTAGGGGACGGGGGGAGCAAGAATGAAGCGGGTTGAAGCAGGAACGCGGAGCACAGCGGCCCTGACGCTGGCCTCCATGCTGGGCTTGGGTGTGGGCTCCGTGATCGCAACGCCGCTTCTTGCAGCACCGGCGGCACAGAGCCCGACCGATATGCCCGCCGAGAAACAAGAAGGCCATCCCTTCGAGCCGTTCAAGCCCGAGGCCGTGAACAGCAACGGCACCGTGACGATCGACGGACACGCGATTTCCTATCAGGCGATAGCCGGCACGCTCGTCGTGCACCCCAAAGGCTGGGACGATGTGCCACGCGACCCCAACCGCGACAAGAACAAGGATGACAGCGGCGAAGGGAGTAACCCGACTGCCGTGGCCTCGATGTTCTACGTTGCTTACTTTAAAAATGGAGATGGCAAGAACGCGGGCGGCACCCGTCCCATCACCTTCCTTTATAACGGGGGTCCGGGCTCGGCCACACTCTGGCTCCACATGGGAGCCTTCGGGCCGCGTCGTGTCGTCACCTCGACCGACACGCATACTCCGGCGGCGCCCTACTCGCTGGTCAACAACGGCTCCAGTCTCCTGGATGTCAGCGATCTGGTGTTCATCGATGCACCGGGCACCGGCTTTAGCCGCATCGCCGGCAAGGACAAGGAGAAAGCCTTCTACGGCGTGGATCAGGACGCCTATGCGTTCACCGAGTTCATCACCCAGTTCCTGTCGAAATACAGCCGCTGGAACTCACCAAAATACCTGTTCGGCGAAAGTTACGGCACACCGCGCTCGGCCGTCGTCATCAACGAGCTCGAGTCCGAGCGCTCCATCGATTTCAATGGCGTGATTCTGCTTTCGCAGATCCTCAGTTTCGACTTGAGCCCCGATCGGCCGACAAGCAACCCGGGCATCGATCTGCCCTATCAGACAGTGTTGCCGACGTATGCCGCCACGGCGTGGTACCACCACAAACTGCCAGCCGAACACAGCAACCTCGAAGCCTTTCTGAGCGAAGTCGAGCAGTTCGCCATGGGCGACTACGCGCGCGCCTTGGCCGCCGGCTCGGAGCTCAACGCCACCGATCGCGCGGCCATCGCGGAAAAGCTCCACCAGTACACCGGGCTGCCGGTTGACTACATTCTGCGTGCGGACCTGCGCATCGATGGTGGCGAATTCCGGCAGAATCTGCAGGCGGGCGACAACATGACCACCGGCAGGTTGGATACCCGCTTTTCCGGACCTGACATCGATCCTCTGAGCCAGCGGGCGGAATACGACCCACAGGCGGCGGCGCTCAGCTCAGCGTTCGTGTCCGCCTTCAACGAGTATGCACGCGGCGAGTTGCATTACGGTGGCGACAAGCTCTTCAAGCCTAGTGCCGGAATTTTCCGCGCCTGGAGCTTCCAACATGAGGTGGCCGGACAGGCCAAAGGGATTCAGGGCATGAATGTCATGCCCGACCTGGCGAACGCGATGAAGCTCAACCCGGGACTGAAGGTCCAACTGAACGCGGGTTACTTCGACCTGGCCACCCCGTTCTATCAAGGCATCTATGAGATGCACCACCTGCCGATGCCGGCCAGCCTGCAGTCGAACATCGAGTACCGCTTCTACGACTCAGGACACATGGTGTATGCCAAAGAGGCGTCGCTGAAGCAGTTGCATCAGAGCGTGGCGGATTTCATTCGCAAGACCAGCAGCTCTCACTGACCTTCGAAAAGCCCCCGGCATAGGGGGCTCTTCACAAAACTTTACACGCCGCACAAACAGCACTTACGTGCGCCGCACACACTTCAGTCCTTCTCCAACCGCCCGAAAGGACTGAACATGACGACCTTACGACACTTGGTGCTGAATCGATACACTGTGCTTGCCTTCATCGCCGGCGCGGGACTGTCCGCGGGCGCCGTTGCTCTCGCCCAGGGTGCGGGCATGGCCGCCATGCATCACGGAATGATGATGTCGGCGAGCCCCGCGGACATTTCGGCGCACGTCGACCACGTGCTGAAGCATCTGTACGTGGAGATCGATGCCACCGACGCACAGAAGGCGCAGATCGACCCGCTCGTAAAGCAGGCGGTCAGCGATCTCATGCCCTTGCATGCGCAGGCACAGAGCGCACACGCGCAGTTCGTGCAGGCGCTCACTCAGAAGACAATCGACCGTAACTCACTGGAAGCTGCGCGTGAGGCGCACCTGCAGCTTGCGGATCAAGCGTCCCGGCGTATTGTGCAGCTCATTGCAGATGTAGGTACCGTGCTGACGCCGGCGCAACGGCAGGCGTTGGCGAATCACCTGCAGCAGCTCCAAGGTATGCGCGGGGCGCCTGCTGGGACGCCGGGTACTTGAGATCGGCGCGGCGAGGTTCCGCTGGCGCGTGTGACCCGTAAGCCATACAGTCCCGTTCCTATGGCCGAGCGAGTCCTGGTTGTTGAGGATGACCCTCGCCTGGCCGAGATGCTCAGTGAGTATCTTGGCCAGGCCGGATTTCGCGTCACTGTAGCCGCTACGGGGGCTACCGCCCAGCAGCAGTTGGCGGCGGACGCCTCGTACGATGCCGTCGTACTGGATCTGATGCTGCCGGATATGGACGGCCTCGATGTTTGTCGGCAGATCCGCACCCATTCCGACACACCTGTGTTGATGCTGACCGCGCGCGGGGACGCGATCGATCGAATCATCGGCTTGGAGTTGGGTGCCGATGACTACCTGCCGAAGCCGTTTGAGCCCCGTGAGCTGCTTGCTCGCCTGCGAGCGATCCTGCGGCGTCGGATGTCTGGCAGGAGCGCCGCGGAGTTGCCGTTGCGCTTCGGGCGGCTGGACATCGACAGCGCCGCGCGCGCCGTGCTTTTGGACGGCGTCCGGTGTGAGCTCACCAGCTATCAGTTCGACCTGTTGCTGGCGCTTGCCCAGAATGCCGGTCGCGTGCTCTCGCGCGAGGCCTTGATGGACAAGGTCAAAGGGGAGCACCTGGAAGCCTTTGATCGCTCCATCGATGTTCACATGTCACGCATTCGCGCGGCGATCGAGGACGACCCCAAGAAACCACGCCGCGTCATCACGGTGCGGGGGGCAGGTTACGTGTTCGCGAAAGTGCAAAACTGATGTTGCGCCTCTATATTCGCTTCTACTTCGCGCTGGTGGCGAGTCTAGCCCTATTTCTGGTCGCGACGGCGGTTCTCTGGCGCCTCATGGGAGGGCCCATGGTAATGCCGGCGGGCCACATGCTGGGCCACCCGTCCCATGCCTGGGCGGTCCACTTCCATTTGCTGTTGACTGTGCTGGCGTTGTCCATCGGTGTTGCCGCTTACCCTCTCGTGCGACAGATCAGCCGGCGCCTGGAGCGGCTGCAACGTGGTGTCGAGTCACTCGGTGCCGGCAACCTGTCGGCCCGCGTGCCGGTGGAAGGTAAAGACGAAGTCGCGCGACTTGCCGGCAGCTTCAATCGCGCCGCCGCCCAGATCGAGCAGCTCGTCAACGCCAACAAAACGCTGTTAGCCAACACCTCGCACGAGCTGAGGACGCCGTTGGCGCGCATACGCCTGGCGGTCGAATTGCTGCAAGACTCAGCCGACGCCAAGCGTCGTGCGGGCCTGGAGCAGGACATCGCGGAACTGGACTGGTTGGTGGATGAGATCCTACTCGCCAGTCGGCTCGACACCGTAACGCAGGCAATCGAAACTCAGGAGGTCGATCTGCTGGCGCTCGCCGCGGAGGAATGCTCTCGCTACGACGCAGCGCAGCTCGAGGGCGAACCGGGTGTGATACGTGCCGACCCGCGCCTGCTGCGCCGATTGCTGCGCAACCTTCTGGAGAATGCGGCTCGCCACGGCGCACCCCCGACACAAGTGCGAATCGCACGCGATTCGACGGCCGCGATCATCACCGTCTGGGACGGCGGCCAGGGCGTACCACCCGCCGAGTTCGAAAATGTGTTCCGTCCCTTCTATCGTCCTTCCAGCGGCGCACAACCAGGCGGTACCGGCTTGGGCCTCTCCCTGGTCCGCCAAATCGCGCGCCGCCACGGCGGCGACGCCCGCTGCGCCACCATGCCCCGACGGTCGCAACTGCTTCCTCGTCACCCTTCCCTTTGTAGGTGTTTAACCCGCCGGCGCCCCAAAGCTGCGTTCAAGAATAACGAACGACAACTCCAGGGAGACCTAAGCGAGTTACCTCACACGCTTGTGTCCGTTTTCCGTAGCTCTTTTCCGATATTCTGGATAACTGGGAGGCACCTTCCGGCGCTGGGCTGCGCCTACACCAAAACCGGAGAAGAAACTATGGCAACACTTGCGCGTAAAACATTACTGGGCCTGGGGATTGCGCTCGGCCTGAGCGTCGCCACCGCAATGGCAAATGAGGTGGACGGCGTCACGCGAGACGAGGACGGTAACGCGGCCGCCTCCTGTATCGGCTTACCAACCTACCACCAACTACAAACCGCACTGGACAACGCGCGCGCCCAAGCCAACGGCGGCTTCAACCTGGACATGTGGGGCACCGTCGTCAACCGCGATGGCCTGGTTTGCGCGGTTGCCTTCACAGGCTCCAACCGCGGCGCACAATGGCCCGGCAGCCGGATCATTTCCGCCCAAAAGGCCAACACTGCCAACGCGTTCAGTCTGCCCAAGCTCGCGCTTTCGACCGCCGACCTGTATGCGGCTGTGCAGCCCGGTGGCACCCTGTATGGCTTGCAGCACAGCAATCCCGTGGACACTAAGGTCGCCTATCGCGGCCCCGCGGCGAATTTCGGACAGGATGACGACCCCATGATCGGCCATCGCATCGGCGGCGTGAACGTCTTTGGGGGCGGTCTGGCCCTTTATAACTCCAAGGGCGTGCTTATCGGCGGCATCGGCGTGAGCGGGGACACGTCCTGCGCCGACCACAACATCGCCTGGCGCACCCGACACAACCTCAATCTCGATTTCGTCCCTGCGGGTGTGAGCAATAAGAACGACGACAACATCAACTATCAGGGACTCGTCCCGGTGCCCAGCGTGCCGAACGACTTCTCACACCCGATCTGTAAGATCGGCGGGGTCGATTCAGTGTCGGCCATCAGCCTGACGTTACTGCCACCGGTGCAGAAGGTGCAGTGATGCCGGACTCCGCGCCGCCCTGTGGCAGCCGACAGCGCGGCGCGGAGCTCGCACTCACGGGTCCAGCGGTTTGTACTTGACGTGGCAGTCGCGACAGGCTCGAGTCAGAGAGGTGGCGGACCGTAACGCCCCATCGAAATCATTTGCCTGAAGCGATTTTGCGGTCGCGTCGAGGAGCCCGGCGCCATCCTTCGAGAGCTTCACAGCGTCCTCGGAATTGCCACCTCGCCGGGCGAAGTAATCTTCCATCAGTCGATACAATTCGCCGATCTCACGCGCGTCTGCCAATGCAGCCACGGACTCGCGCGCGGCAAGATTGCGCTGGATGCTCTGGCTGCGCCGATCGATTTTCTGCATCCACGAGTCGAACTGCAGAATACTCTGCGCCGCAACAGGGCCAACGGCTACGACAAGGCATGTAGCGAGGACAACCCTCCTGCGCGAATGAGCCGCAAACCGTCGACCGCGATTCACAGCTCAGGCGGCTTGTAGGCATCGTGGCAGCGGCGGCAAGTTTTGACGAGCGAGTCGTACGAGGACAGCGCCGCGTCAAAATCGTTCGACGCGGCGGACTTGGCAATGTCCCCGGCAAGCGCCTCGCCCTGTTTGGCGAGCTGCACCGCATCCTCCACGTTGCCTTTGCGCGTGAAATACTCCTCAGCCCAGTGCAGTCCGTCGCGGATCGCCTGGCCATCCACCTGCGCCGACTTGGCATTGTGCGTCGCCACGTCAGTGTCGAGAGCCTTCATGCTGTCGTCCATGTTTTTCATGACGTCATCGTTGAAATCGGTCAGATCGAGGTTCGCGGCGCCATATGCAAGCGCCGCTGACATGACCACCGCGGCGGTCAGAGCGCCGCGGGCGATGCTGGCTCTGCGCATGGGTTACGTGATGATCTCTTTCACGACTTCGCCGTAGACCGTCGTCGCACGCTCCGAACGGCCCTGATAGAGGAAGGTCAATTTGCGGTGATCGAGGCCGAGCTGGTGCAAAAGGGTTGCCTGGAGGTCGTAAGTATCGACCGTTCCACTCACCGCGCGCAGACCGATCTCGTCTGTGGCGCCGTAGGTACCCGGCTTAATGCCACCGCCGGCGACCCACGTAGTAAAGCCCCACGGGTTGTGATCTCGGCCGTCTCCGGTCTGGCCGTAGGGCGTTCGCCCGAATTCCGATGTCCACACCACGAGAGTCGTATCGAGCAAGCCACGAGCCTTGAGGTCCGCCAGCAGGCCGGCGATCGGCTTGTCGACCTGGCGGCACATGACCGAGTGATTCTTTTCGATCTCATGGTGCGCATCCCAGCTATCGATACTGTTGTCGGGGGCGCCGGAGATGACATGAACAAAACGGACATTGCGCTCCACCAGTCGCCGCGCCCGCAGCAGCGCCGTCGCATATTCTCGAGTTGCATACGTCGCACCGTCGACGATGCCGTAGAGCTCTTTGGTCGCTGCCGTCTCCTTCGAAAGATCGACCGCCTCGGGAGCAGTCTTCTGCATGCGATAAGCGAGCTCGTAAGAGCGGCTGCGAGCCTCGAGCTCGGTGTCTCCAGGATGAAGAACCTCGGTCTCGTGCTCGTTCAGGCGTTTCAACAAATCCAACGTGCCGCGCTGCTCGGCGGCGGAATCGACCGAGGGACGGTCGATATACAACATGGGAGAGTCACCTGGTCGAAATGCCGTGCCGGTGTAAGTTGCCGGGAGGAAGCCCGAGCTCCAGATCGTCGCGCCACGGCCGCCACCGGCGCTCCCAGTTCCCGTCGGTAGGACGACGAATGTGGGCAGGTCGGGATTGGCGCTACCCAGTCCGTAGGTCACCCAGGAGCCTAAAGCCGGCCTGCCGGGGACGAGACCGCTGGTGTGCAGCTTCAAGGAGGAAATAACGTGAGTGCTCCCCTCGGTCTTGCATCCTTTCAAGAATGCGATGTTGTCCACCTGCGTCGCCAGATTGGGAAGCCAGTCGGACACCCACGCCCCAGTCTCGCCGTACTGCTTCCAGGTACGCTTGGTGGCGTATAAAGCGCCGACACCCCCGTCAGTGGAGGTTTTCAGATTCTTGCGGAAAGAATCCGGCAACGGCTGGCCGTGAAGCCGGACGAGCTCGGGTTTGTAGTCGAACAGGTCGAGTGTGCTGGGCGCGCCCGCCATGTGGAGCCAGATCACCGACTTGGCCTTGGCCGGGAAATGTGGCGCCTTCGGCGCGAGTGGGTCATCGATCGCGGCCGCGGTCGCAGCGTGTGCCTGGGATCCGCCTGACAAGGCGCCGGTGAGTGAAAGCGCGCCAAGGCCGTAGGCCGTGTGAGTTAGGAATTCCCTGCGTGTCTTGCCTGAGGTGCTCATGTGACTGCCTCGAATGGGTTGCAATTCTTAAAATCGGTAAGCGAACTCGTTGGAGTTGGCGACGGCATGAACGAGATCCACGAACGCTGCGGCACGTGCGGGATCAAGTTTCTGGCCGTTGCGGCTGTTCTTTGCGGGTACGTCAGTCCCACCGGCATCGTCGTCGGCCACTGTTGACAGTTTCTCCTCTTGCTGGCTGAGGTAGTTGACCAGCGCGACACGCTCGTAGCGGTCGGCCGGGCGGCCGTACAGGGTCCGATAAAGTTTGTCGAGCTGCGCACTCACTTGCGGGGTGACGCCATAGCCCTCCGGCGCGGCGATCTTCTTCCCCTGCGCCAGTTGCGCCTGGGTCAACTTCTGCTGTGTATCGAGAAAGGCATGCAGGGTCTGCTTCTCGAAGTCATCGGGAGAGCGGGCAAACAGAATCTGGTACAGACGATCCAACTGCGCGGACTCGTCGTTACCAGCCTCTTGCAGCACGCGTGCGGCGAGCGCCTCCGACCACTGGTAGATCATGTCGCTATTGAGGAGCGCGAGGGCTTGTGGCGCGACGGTCGTCACCTCGCGACGACTATGCACGGTGTTGGGGTTCGCCATGTCGAACGCTTCGAGTAATGGATACGCGGTATTGCGCCGGATGAAGACGTAGACGCTGCGGCGATTCTGATCGTGCGGATTTTGCGAGACGGTCCAGGCCTTGGCGTTGGCCGCATTGACGCCGAAGTTGGCCGGCACCGGCGGAAAGACCGCGGGCCCGCCAAGCTTGTCCTCGAGAAGCCCGGAGGCCATCAGGAGCGAATCCCGGATCTGTTCCGCATCGAGACGCTGGCGCGGAAACGCCCACAGCAGGTGGTTGTTGGGATCCGCGGCAGGCACATCGCTACGCACGGCCGACGACTGCCGGTAAACGTTCGACAGAAGGATCTCGCGCTGCAGCTTCTTGATGCTCCAGTGCTCCTCCTTGACGAACGTGTCGGCAAGGTAGTCCAGCAACTCGGGATTGACTGGCTTGTCCCCCATCTTGCCGAAATCGCTCACCGATTCGACGATCCCGTGGCCGAAGTACTGCGCCCAGACGCGATTGACAATGACGCGGGCGGTGAGCGGGTTGTCCGCGCTCGCAATCCAGTTCGCGAGTGCCGTGCGGCGGCCGGATGACGTCGCGGTCGGCGTGATATGGGGCTGCGCGCCGTTGGCAAATGCCGCCGGGAAACCGGGCTGCACCTCCTCGAGGAGCCGGTCGTAAATACCCACGGCCAGGATATTGGTCGGCGGGGAGTCCGAGCGCCGAGCTCGAAGATAGTCGAGATGTTGCCGGGATCCTTCGGCTTGAGGTTGTCGAACGCCTTCAGCTGCTGCCGCAACTCCTGATACTTGGCGTACGACTCCTTATCCTTCGTGCGTAGCTCGTTCTCGGCGTTGCGGTCTCGTCCGGAAAGAGTCCACAGGTTGCGGTTGTAGATCCAGCGGTCGTACGCATTGCGCTCGTTCTGCCGGCTTCTCGATGGAGGCGCGGGTCTGGGGCACGAATCCCTGCAGGCGGTCCTGCTCGAGCTTGTCGACGCACCGGCTTGAGGATCGCGGCCATCCGGTCGCGAATATCCTTGGTCGCTTCATCGTAGCGCGCCTGCGCCTGTTGGTAATCCGCGAGCGCCTTACCGCGCAGCGGGCTCACATCATCGCGAGCGCTGGCGTTGATGAAGAACGCCTGCATCTGGAAATACTCGCGCTGGGAAATCTTGTCGAACTTGTGGTTGTGGCAGTTGGCGCAGCCGACCGTGGCGGCCAGGAACACCGACCCCGTGGTATTGGTGAGATCGACCGCGATCTCCTGCTTCTTGAGGTTCAGATCGCGGGCATTGATCTCATCCGGATAGCTGCGCAGGAATCCGGTGGCAATCAACGCCTCCTGATCATCGGGCCACAGCTCATCGCCTGCGAGCTGCTCCTTGATGAAGCGATCGTATGGCTTATCTTCGTTAAACGCGCGAATGACGTAATCCCGATAGCGCCACATGTTGGGTCGGGTGCCGTCCGCGTTATACCCGTCGCTATCCGCGTAGCGGGCGAGATCGAGCCAGCGGCGGCCCCAGCGCTCACCGTAGTGCGGCGAAGCCAGGAGTCTGTCGACGAGTTTTTCGTATGCTTTGGAGGAGCGGTCAGAGACGAATGCCTTGACGTCCTCGCGGCTCGGGAATCAATCCCCAGGTATCCAGGGTCGCACGGCGTATGAAAGTCGCTCGGTCCGCCTCGGCCGACGGCTTGATGTCGTTGGCCTCCAGACGAGCCAACACGAACGAGTCGATCGGGGTGCGCGCCCACTTTTTGTCGTGAACTTGCGGTATGGACTGGCTCTTGACCGGTTGGTAGGACCACCATTGGGCACTTCCCGCGCCCGCGGGTTGTGTAGGCGCCGCCGCGGATTGTGTCGCGGCCACAGGTTGGGCCGCTGGCGCCGATTGGGCGTCGTCCGCGACGGCGATCGATGCGCTCGTCAGTGCCGCAGCGGCGGCGAGCATCACCAGGCCGCGTCCAGCGGTCGAGAATGCCACCAATTTGCGCGACGCTGTCAAAGCGCTCCGCACGTCCGCCCGGCCACCGCCGGCTAAAATCGTCCCCGACGATTTCGTCATGAATTGCACTCCCCTATGGTGTTGAATACGATTGCTCCACAGCGCCATCGCGGTCATCCCTTGACCCGGTACGAATCGTGACAGTCCTTGCACGCCTGGCCGAGCGCGGCGCTGGAGTCCTTCCAGGCGGCGCGCTCGCGCGGGTCACCGAGCTGTCGGGCGGACTTTTCGACCTGGCGCAGGAAGGCGGCGCAGGTGGCGGCAAAGCCGTTCGCGTCGGTCCAGACTTCCGGCTTGGCATGCGTTTTGAGACCTGATTGCGGACCACTGCCCGGCGGGAACCAGGTGGCGATGCGGTCGGTTGACGCTTTGATCTCCGCGATCGCCGCGGCGATCTTCGCAGCGTCCGGAGACGAGTTAGATACCTCGTTGTGGATGACCTTGAAGGCCGTTCCGGCTTTCTTGAAAGCCTGCTGGCGGGTGTTGATCACATCGGCGGCGCTCGCGCCCGCTCCTTGAGCGCCGCTCGTTCCCGACACAGTGGCTACACGGCTCCCCCCGGTTTGAGCGGCCGCAATCGCGGCCCCGCCGACAACAGCCAGTGCGGCAATCGCTCGTACATTCGCGCGCGCGTGCGCTTTTCTCGCCCGTTGCGCGTACGCGCGCCGCTCGCCAGGCGCACTCATGGGTCGGTCCGTGCTCATAACCGGCCACTCGCAATGAGCCCGATCCAGCGCTGGAACGGGGGTGTATAGCTATTCCAGGTGCGGCCGAGAATCGTGCCGTCATTGAACGCGTTCTTCGCAATCACGCCGATATCGAACTTGTTGTCGAGCTTGCTGATGCCGATCGACACGTCCGTGATGGCGGAGGCAGGCACCCAGGCGTAGGCCGACAGCGAGATATCGGAGTTGAAGCGGCTGTTGAACGCGGTGTTGGAGCTCCACCTGAGCGCATAGTTGCTCGAGATGGGTAACCGATAGTCAATCCCGAGATTGGCATACACTCGGGACGCCCCGGCCAGCGGCTGTCCTGAAACGTCCCGGTAGGGTGGAGCCGTGGCGTAGGCGGTCTCCAAGGGCTCCGCCGAATTCGGAAAAGATACATAGTACGCGTCGATGTAAGAGCCCGAGAAGCGCAGCGTCAAGTTCCGGATACCGTTGTAAATGGCATCCACCTCGATGCCCTTCGAGCGAACTTTGGGCACGTTGCCGGTCGTCGTGGTGTAAGCCTGGTTAGGTATGATGCCCTGCTGGATGTTCAGGGCGGTCGTATACTGATCGGTGATGCGGACCGACTGCTGGTAGTTCTTGATGTTGGTGAGGTAAACATCCGCGTCCAGAATCAACGTGCGGTGCAGCAGCGAGGATTTCAGTCCGAGCTCGTACGAAGTGTTTTTCTCGGGCTGCACAATATCGGAAATGCCGTTGACTACCTGCGCGATGCCGGCCTTCTCGCCATACTGCCAGGAGACGTAGCCGGTCTCCGTGTCGCTGAACTTATAACTCGGGCTGACGACAAAGGCCGGCTGTGTCTGCTTGAACGGCTGGGCGTTGGTCGGCCCATAGATCACCCCGAGCTGGGTGAGTCGGATCGACTTGGCGGCGCCAACCTGGGCCTGCTGGGCTGCGGTGAGCTGCCCGTAAGCAGCTCCGGGAACCGAGGTGCTCGGCACGCCGAAATACAGTTTAGCAACCTGATCCGCCAGGCTGAGCTGGGCGGCGGAGTTGGCCCCCGGGATCAGGGCGCCGCTCGCATTCGAAGCGAACCCTCCGAGCTGCACGCCGTTGGAGCCGGGGGACGATACCGGGTTGAGCGCCGCGCCGGCGCCGTTGTTGGTGATCAAGGAGTCCGAGGTGGTCTCGCGGTCTTCGCGTGTGGCACGCGCTCCGGTAGTCACCGTCAGCGCATGCGTCAGGTGCCAGTCGGCCTGGGCGAAGGCGGCATAGCTCTTGTTGCGGATGTACTGAAGTCCGGCCGGGTTGTTGTAATCCACCGCCAGGTTATTGAGCGAGTTCTCCAGCAGGTAGCGGCCACCACTCACGCTGCCGTCCGTATTGACGGGCGTATCGAGTATTTTGTACTGCGTAGGAGTGGCGAACCAGGCGCCCGCATCACTTCCCCAAGCCCGCCGGTACTCGGCTTCGTTGATCGCCTTGAAGAAAAAGAGCCCGCCCTGGTAGTCGACAAAGCCCCCCGTCTGCGACGACAGGCGCAGCTCCTGGCTCAACTGCTTGTAGTGATTCAGGAAGCCGCCGGCGTTTTGATAGATATCGAACGGCGTGCCATCGTCATTGATGGCATTGAAGTGATATTCCTCGTAGCCGCTGATCGAAGTCAAGGTCTGATTGCCGAGCGTCCAGTTCAGCTCCGCGGACGCCCCATCGCTGCCCGTGTACAGAGGATGCTGCTGGTTGTAGTCGACTGCGTTCAGCCCGGCGCCATACAGATAAGTATTCAGGTAGGAATAGCTTGTATTCTGGGTGAACCACGGCCGCGCCAGGCGCACCGAAGCATCGGTGTTGAGGTTGTTCGGGGTGCCGTTCGACCACAGCGTCGGTGTCGGCGTGTTGATGGTTCTCCCGTTGGTCGTCTCGGCGCCGATCGGCGTCAGGTTGTAGGAGAGCCGCGCGTTGAAATTTTCCGTCGGCGTGAGCAGGAACTGCAGGCGTCCGGTGACCCGATCCTTGTCTTGATACGTGTCGTCCGGGTTGTTGAGGTTATTGACATCGCCCTTGCCGCGCTCCACTGAGAGTGTGGCGCGCCAGGCCAGCAGATCGTCGATCAGTGGCCCTCCACCGGCCGCGCGCCCGATGACCGTACCGAGCTGGCCGACAGTGACCGAGTATTCGGCATCCGGCGTGAAAGACGGCCGTCGGGTGGCGATATTGAGTATTCCCAACGTCGCATTCTTTCCCTGCAAAGTTCCTTGCGGCCCACGCGCGAGCTCGATCGTATCGACATCCGTGAAGTCATAGCTGGAGATCAACGCGTTATACGCGTAGTTGATGCCATCGACGACGACACCCACGCTAGGATCTTGGGCTTCGGTTTGACCCTGCTTACCGAACCCCCGCAACGCCAGGCTACTGGTACGCTGATTGCCGAAGTTCCACTGCAGGTCGCCCAGTCGCTTGACGATATCGGTGACGTCGAATGCGTCCAGACGATCCAGCTCGGCGCCGGTTACAACCGAGATGGAGACCGGCACATCCTGTAGAGGCTCGAGCCGATTACGGGTATGTACGGTGATCTTGCTGAGATCGACCGTTTCCCATCGGTTGGCTGCGCCGCGGTCGGGGCGGCCGCCACCTTGTTGTCCTGCGGAGTATCGTCCGCCGCCGCTGCGGTTGCGACGTGAAAGACGGTGAGCAACAGTGCGACACCGCAGGGCGCCGCCGGACCCGAAGGCCGCGGAGAAGATGGGCGCCCAGTCGTGGTGTCGGAAAAAGACATCATTCATCATCTCCCATGAGCTCGTTTTGATGGTTTTGGCAGCAAATTGTCGGCAACGGATGGCCATACGCAGACCTGTCAGGTCATTCGGAATCCGTCAGTATGGCCACACGCGGCACACCGGCGTGCTCTGATGGCGGCCATTACCTTCGCGACCGGACCATACGGCACTCTTTCATCCGCACGCAGGTGCAGCGACAAGTCTGGATTGCGCTTTTGAGCGCCTGCAACTGCCGCTCGAGATCAGCGCGTGAGACCTCGGAGTTGTTCAGAAAAACCTTACCGGCGCCATCCACAGTCACGGTAACTGCCTTCTGCTCGTCCGGAGGCGTAGTCGCCATCGTCTTGGGCAGGCTCACGTGAATTGCGTTAGTCAAAACAGGAATCGTAATGACAAAGGCAACCAGCAGTACCAGCATCACGTCCACGAGAGGAGTGATGTTGATGTCGCTCAGTTCGCTGTCGTCGTCCTGGGTGACTATGGCCATGACTGTGTCCCCTGCGATGATGCGTAGACTTCACTTACCGGCAACGGCAATGGGAGTCACCGCGTCGCGATCCCTCGCACGCTCGCCATCTCTGCCGCGCTCATTACGTACGTCGCGCGAGGCACGCGACATCTTCAACGGGCCGGGATTCCCCGCTCGAGACGGTAACTGGCCCGTTGCGCCAGATTCAGGAAGTCATGAGCGAAGTCATCGTAGTCCGCCAAACAGCCTTCAGACGGCGCATGAAGTAGTTGTAGGCCAACACCGCCGGAATCGCGACGGCGATGCCGATCCCGGTCGCAATGAGCGCCTCGCCGATCGGGCCGGCCACGACGTCGATCGAGGCGCTACCGTTCTTTCCGATGTCGTGCATCGCTGTCATGATTCCCCAGACCGTGCCAAACAGGCCCACGAAAGGCGCGGTGCTGCCCACACTGGCGAGCACGGCCAGACCTGCATCCAACGTGCGGCGCTCGCGCTTCAACTGCTGCGCAAGGTTGCGCTGCAGTTGCTCATGCCGATCCCAACTGTGCTCAAGGTCGTGCGCCTCCTGATAGGAGTTGCTCGCGGCAAGCCCACTGAAACCCGCGGCGGCAATGCGCCCGAGCGCGCTTACAGCGCCGCCCTCCTTCGCTCGCGTGATATCCGCAGCGGCCTGCAGGCTCGGCCGCACCCCAGAACCGTCTTGGCGAAACTTCGGTTGGCGAAACCATTACGCAGATGTTGGATGGCTTTGATGAGGATCAGCGCCCAGGTTGCAACGGAAAAGGCACCTAGGATCCACAGTGAGGCGGCGGCAGCGGGAAAGGCATGCGTGTTGATCATGATTGAGCGGCTCGCAGGAGAAAGGGGAGTTTCTTTAAGTTCAGGTGTCGAGTTTGAACTCGATCGGTACCGTGGCCCACCCGTCGATGGGCGTCTCGCCCCGCTTTGAGGGGGTGAATTGCCAGCCCCGGACGGTAGCCATGGCTTCCTCATCGAGAAGCTTGTGGCCACTGGACTTCTGCACTTCGACACCCTCAACACGGCCGGTGCTCAGCACGCGCACGCGTAACAGAACAGTGCCCTCCCACCGCTGCCGTGCGGCGACCGCGGGGTAGTTTGGCGGTGGATTGTTCAGGTAGCCTGCCCGCCCGAACGGTGCGCTCACGGGTTGTGGCGGCGGTGGAGGGGGTGGGGCAGCGGGCTCCGGTGTCGACGGCGCAACCGCCACCGCCGGCTCACTCGGCGTAGCATCAACCGCCGCAGTATCGGGCACCGCCGTCTGAATCTGGGGCAACACTTGCCTCTTGACAACTCGCGGCGTCGGAGGCTTGGGCGGATCGACCTTGGGTGGTGGCGGGGGCGGTGGAGCAATGATCTGCACGGCAACTTCGTGCTTGCGGGTTTTTACAGGCGCCTCGGCATGACGGGCCACATACCAGACAAAAGCCGTGTGCAACGCAACAACAAACGCGGCAAGACCCAGTGCAAGAACCCAACGTCCGCGAGCGTCCACCGGCCGCGGCGAGACGAAGCGGACCACCGGAACATCCGCCCAAGGTAAGGACGCCGTCGGCACCCGCCTGCGTCGCGTCGCAGGACGGCGACCGTTGCTGTTGAACTCTTGCGCGAGCGCGAAGCTTGTCATGACTGTTGCGGTTTCCAGCGTCGCGCGACACACCGCGCTCCCCATCCTCAACAACCTAACAACCGTTGACTGGTGCGTCTAATATCGATTCGTCATTGCACTCCCCAGGTGCGGCATGTGACCACTTTGTTATCTTGAACAGGTCACGCCGCGGGCCCGCCAACTGTTCAAAACACAACAATGCAGTGCGATTTCCGGCGGATAGTGCGTACAGCCAAACAATAATTGTATTCCTTTAAACATCCTCGGGCCCGAGTGCTCCATTGCAGAGCGCCACAACCCAAGTGCATATAACTGTCCGACTGGCGACATTCAAATTGTTCATTGGCGCACATCGGCAACATTTGCTCTGATTGACATCGTTGACGCGCATGACGCGCGTGCCCGACCGGGAGAAGCACGCTTGAGCGATACCCCATTGGCATCTGGACCGGCGAGAATGCGGTCCGTCACGGAACTGGCCATACACCCTAGACGTATGGTCTACGCCGATCCGGCGTCTCAGATCCTGGCCAAACTACTCGACCGGATCGCTCCAACCGACGTTCCCGTGGTAATCAGGGGTGATACGGGAACTGGAAAGGAGGTCGTCGCCCGCCACATTCATGAGATCAGCGGCCGCAGCGGAACGCTCGTGTGCGTCAACTGCAGTGCCCTCGCCGACCAACAGCCCCGGAGGGAGCTCATCTCGGGCGCGGAGTTCAATGCGGCCGGTGTCAGCCCTCACGGCGAACGCTGGTTCGGGGCAGCGCGACATGGCACGCTGGTTCTGGACGAAATCGCCGCCCTGCCACCGAGCCTACAGGGCGAGCTGCTGCGCCTTCTCCAGCAGCAGGAAGCGTCACACGCGGTCACGCATGCCCCCGGGACGACAGAAGTCAGGGTGGTGGCGACGACGAGAGTCGACCTTCGCGAAGCCGTGTCGGCCGGCCACTTCCACCTCGAGTTGTTCTATCGCCTCAATGTGGGTCAGGTCGGGCTACTACCATTGCAACAGCGATGTGGCGACGTGCCTGCCCTGACGACTCACTTCTTGCGCCTGTACGCCGGACAGATGAGGCTGCCGGCACCGCGACTCGGCGAGCAAGCCCTGGACGCGCTCACCCGGTATTCCTGGCCGGGAAACGTTCGTGAATTGGAGAACGTCATCCGCTTCGCCCTGCTGGTCTCTGCAGGGTCGGAGCTGCGAGTGGAGCATTTGAAACTGGGCGACATCGCCGGGTCGCCGGTGCCGGCGCAGCCGGTTCAGGCCTCGGCGGTTGCATTGAACAAACCCGCCGGGAAAGAGCCGCTCGCGGACTGCCTCAGCCAGGTACTGCCGCCGCTGTTCCAGCGGCCGGGAGCGAGCCTGCTCGACGATCTGCAGCAGCAGATTGTCGCGGAAGCCTTTCGCTTCACGGGCCGCAATCAGGTCCGTACGGCTGAGTTACTTGGTGTCTCGCGCAACGTTCTGCGCACACTACTCAGGAAGCATGGGTTGCTCGTCGTTCGGCAGTGGAAGACGCGCGGCGGTATTCAACGGGAGCGCTCACCAAAGAATCAGTGACCACAGCTTTCAGATTCCGGACAGCGGCGATCACCCGGCCAGCATATGCGTATTCCCTATGGGCATGGGAATGTTATTGCGACGTCACTCCCGCCTCGCTAGCCTCGTGTTTGGATACGAACCGCTCAAAGGAGCTCGTCATGCAAACGTGGGTAAATTGGCAGGCTGAGTTGGTTGCGACGTTGGGAATCGAGCTCGAGGAATTATTGCATCACGTCTCGATGGACGATGTTGACTGGAGCGCGTGGCGCCCCTTCTACCTCGAAGGACGCTCGCCACAAGAGGCGCTCGACCGGGCGCTGGAACGCGATTTGTAAGGAGTGGCCATCGACATTCGCCTCACGGGCTTTGCAATGCCGCCTGAGGTATTCTAGGTGAATGCAATTAGGGCTCCAGCACAGCTATAGCGCATTGCCGCTCCGCTTCCATGCGCAGGTGAAACCCACGCCTGTGGCAAATCCCCAGCTCGTGGTATTCAACACGCCGCTGGCGGCGGATCTGGGACTGGATCCGAAAGTCATCGAGCCCCAGGCCGCCGCCTTATTCTCCGGCAACCAGCTCCCGGACGACGCGCAGCCCCTTGCGATGGCCTACGCCGGCCATCAGTTCGGGGGGTTCGTGCCGCGACTCGGGGACGGGCGAGCGATCCTCATTGGCGAAATCCGAGGGCCGGATGGTGTTCTGCGTGACATCCAGCTCAAAGGTGCCGGCCTCACGCCGTTCTCCCGCAATGGTGACGGCCGGGCCGTTCTGGGTCCCATGCTGCGCGAATACCTCATCAGCGAAGCCATGCATGCGTTGGGTATTCCTACCACGCGCTCGCTCGCAGTGGTTACGACTGGCGAGCGGGTATATCGGCAGGAAGCATTACCTGGCGCAGTATTGACCCGCGTCGCCTCGAGTCACATCCGGGTGGGTACGTTTCAGTATTTCGGCGCCGCAGGCGATGAGGAGGCGCTGCGGGAGCTGCTGGCCTACGTGATCGAGCGCCACTATCCCGCGGCCCGTGAGGCCGAATCGCCTGCACTGGCGGTCCTGCAGGAAGTCACGCGGCGGCAAGTTACGCTCATCACCCACTGGATGTTGGTCGGCTTCATCCATGGCGTCATGAACACCGACAACATGGCGGTCTCGGGTGAGACCATCGACTACGGCCCGTGCGCGTTCATGGATGAATATGACCCGAAAACGGTATTCAGCTCGATCGACCACAGCGGGCGCTATGCGTACGCCAACCAACCGACCATTGCCCAGTGGAACCTGGCCCGCTTCGCGGAAACACTGTTGCCACTGATCGACCCCGATGCGGACAAAGCAGTCGCCCGGGCGACCGAGGTGCTCGAGCCCTTCATCGCTCGGTTTGACGAGCTCTTCCTGGCTGGAATGCGCCGCAAGATTGGCCTGACTTCGCAGCGCGACGGGGATGCCGATCTCGTCCGGCGCCTGCTCATCACGATGCAGAATTCACGGGCGGACTTCACCCTCACCTTCCGCAGGCTGGCGTTGCTTGCGGAAGATCTTGGTCAGGAAGCGCGCCTGCGCGAGTTGTTCTCCGCCACATCTGGTATTGAGGAATGGCTGCAAGATTGGCGCCTGCGGCTGACGCACGATCCACAAAGCGCCGCCGAACGCGTTAAAGGCATGCGCGCGGCGAGTCCCGCGTTCATCCCTCGCAATCATCGGGTGGAGTTTGCATTGAGCGCCGCGGAAAGAGGTGACCTCGCTCCATTCCACAAACTGCTGGGCATACTGCAACGGCCCTACGAGGAACAGCCGGATAGGGATGAGTACAACCAGCCCCCCCAGCCGTCGCAGCGCGTGCTGCAGACCTTCTGCGGAACCTGAGCCTCATACAGCCGCCGGCAGCGAACGATATCCACGAAAACGCGCCCTGCCACCCCGCACGGCCGCCCCTGTCAGGTGCATCCCTGGAAAGCGCCGGATGATCCGCGGAATCGCCACCTGAGCTTCCAATCGCGCCACGGACATTCCGGCGCAAGCGTGGCCACCGGCCGCAAAGGCTAGATGCCTGTTGGGCCTTCGCTCGATATCAAATACATCCGGATGAGGAAACTCTTGCGCATCCCGATTCGCGGCCCCAATACACAGCGTGAGATAGGTCCCTGGCTCGAGTACAACGCCGCGGACATCGAACCGCCGTATGACGAGTCTGTTGCCCAGCTGGTTCGGACTCTCACAGCGCAGACACTCCTCGACGGCGCTCGAAATGAGCGGCGGCGTTTCCCGCAGACGCTGCAAAGCCTGCGGATGTGCAAGCAACAAACTCATGCTGTTGCCGATCAGATTGGTCGTGGTCTCGTGTCCGGCATTCAACAGAAACACACAGTTGTGCAGCAGCTCCGTGAGCGAAAGATCCTGCTCCTCGACCAGGCGACTCAGCAGGTCGCTCTCCAGGGGATGGCGCCGGCGGTCCGCGACCAGAATGCGCAGATAGTCGGTAAATTCACGTACCGCCCGGTCACCCGCGGCGCGCTGTTGATGACTGACGATAGGTTCCAGCGCGCCGAGGATGGCGAGCGACCAACCGCGCAGTGGCCCGCGCTCCTCGCGAGGCACGCGCAACAAGTTTCCGATCACCTCGAGGGGAATCGCTGCCGCGAAGTCCTCGATGAGGTCGAATTGTCGCTGGCCCTCGATCCGGTCCAGCAGCCCGTCGACGAGTGCGGCGACTTGCGGCTCCATTGTTTGCAACACGTGTGGCGTGAGCGCGCCGACGATATGACGCCTCATTCTCGTGTGGTACGGCGGGTCGTTGAACACCAGACTGGTAGTGTGATGCTCGTATAGCGGCGACCCCACGCCAAACTTTGGTGCGAACACGGACTTCTTGTCCGAACTGAAGCTGTTGCGATCGCGATAAATGTGATCGAGATCGGCATAGCGCGTCAGAAAATAAGTGCCATCGGGACAGCGATGCACCGGATCGAGCTCCCGCAGAGCCGCGTAGGTGGGATAAGGATCCTCGTAAAACGCCGGGCCCAGCGTGTTGGGATCGAATGACGCGGCACTCGCCTGAGCCTGCTCGGCGGACAAGGTGACCCGCGCACTCATGGTGACACGAGCCTTTCCAGAAGCCCGACAATTTCAGCAGGCTTTTCGACGTGGGCGTTGTGCCCAGCTCCAACAACCTCGTACGGGTCCCGACAATGGCGGCGCAACTCCGCCGTACCGACCATCGTGTCATGTTCGCCACGTGCCAGTACGAAACGAGCCTGTGCGCCCGCCGCAAGGCCGGCGAACGGTGCGCCGACGACATTGAACGTGCGCGGATCTTGCGACAGTCGCCAGCCTTGCTCGCCCTGGGTGACTCCGTGACGCAGCCACTCTTCTTCGGGGGCGATGCTGGGATCGAGCCCTGACACACGGCGATATCGACTCCAGGCTTCCTCAGGGGTCGCATGCCAGCGAACCGGACGGGTCGCAAGCTCGCGAGCGCTACTGATATCCGCATCCGGCCAGGAGATCTTGCCGCCTAACCCCACGACACCGGCCACCTCAACGCCAAACCAGTGGCTCGCGAGCGCAAGTCCGAGGTACGCACCTAAAGAGTGTCCGACAATGAACAACTCACGCTCGTCCCGAACCAGGCCCGCGAGCTCTGCGGCGAGGCCGCCGACACTGTAGTCACTGCGTGTGTCCGAACGACCGTGACCGCTCAGGTCAGGAGCGATCCATCTTCCGATGCCACGTTGATCGAGCACCCGTTGCACACCAGCCCAGACGGCTGATGTAGCACCTAGGCCGTGCAGAAGCAGAATGGCCCGCGGCCCCGATCCACCCTTTTCGTACCAGAGCATCTGGCTTCTCCAGCTGTCACTCCGGCGCCATTATGCGATTGCGGGAGCATGGATTCAGCCTTGGAAGTAGCGCCCACCATCCATATCCGCGAGCAACCCGCGCTCCTTCGGCTGCCATTTCAGCAGCTCACGCGTTCGCTCACCGCAGGCCCGGAGGCTCATTCCCGCGAACTGCGCGAACCAGCCAAAATGTTCATTCGCCGCCTCCGTGGTCTTGGACACGACGGGCATATTGAGTCGGCGGCCGATCACGCCCGCGATCTCCTTGAACGGTATCCCCTCCTCGGCGACCGCGTGATAGCGGACTCCCGCCGCCGCGCGCTCGAGCGCCAGCCGATAAACACCGGCCGCATCGAGCCGATGAACAGCTGCCCAGCAGTTGAGACCGTCTCCAACGTAGGGCGCAACACCCGTCTTGCGCGCGAAATCGATCAGGCGCGGCACGAAACCGTGATCTCCATCGCCATGCACAGACGGAGGAAGGCGGACTACGGACACACGTACCCCGCGCGCGCCCTGGGCGGCGGCCGCATGTTCCGAAAGCCGGGGAAAGGCTGAGATTGGCGCAGGCGCATCCTCCTCGGTCGCGGTTCCCTTCGATAGGGCCGCAAGTCCGGAGGTCACAATCAGAAGGCGACTGGAGCCGGCGAGCGCCGCGCCTAATACCTCGACGGCACGCCCCTCCATTGCGCAGTTGTCGGCGAATTTTGAGAAGTCGTGGTTGAAGGCCGTGTGAATGACCCCATCCGCCGCGGACGCCGCGCTACGCAGGCTTTCGAGATCTTCGAGCGAACCGCGCTGCACCTCCGCCCCCATTGCAGCAAGCGACGTGGCGGCCGCTTCCGAACGCGCAAGACCGAGCACCTTGTGCCCTGAATCAATCAATTCTTTGACGACAGCTGAGCCGACGAACCCGCTCGCGCCAGTGACAAACACTCGCATAAAGAATCCCTTACGAATTGGCTGGAGCGCCACTCTTGGCTCATAATCTATCGGGGTAAAGTAGTGACGTTATACGGGTATAATCACTAATAGGCTGAGCATGCCGGTCGCGAACGACAACGCTCTTGGAACCTACCTGAAGGACCGCCGCACGAAACTCGATCCGGCGTCCTTCGGCTTTTCCCTCACTCGACGCCGCACGCCCGGACTGCGACGGGAAGAAGTTGCTCAACGCGCCAACGTCAGTGCGACTTGGTACACCTGGCTCGAGCAAGGCCGAGGCGGCGCCCCGTCGGCGGAAGTACTCGACCGGATCTCGCGCGCCCTGATGTTGACAAACGTCGAGCGCGAGCACGTCTTCCTTCTCGCATTGGGTCGACCGCCCGAAGTCCGCTATCAAACAACCGAAGGCGTGACCCCGCGCTTACAACGTGTCCTCGACGCGTTGGATCTCTCCCCTGCGATCGTCAAGACCGCCACCTGGGACGTCATCGCTTGGAATCGTGCCGCGGCTGCGGTGCTCACGGACTACGGAGCACTCGCGCCGGAGCAACGCAACATCCTGCGACTGATTTTCTGCAACCCCCACGTCCGCACCGCGCAGTACGACTGGGAAAGCGTAGCTCGTTTCGTGGTCGCGGCGTTCCGCGCAGACACCGCGCGTGCCGGCGCCACAGAAAGAGTGACCGCGTTGGTGAACGAGCTAACTCGGCTCAGCCCGGAATTTGAGGCAATGTGGCGTGACAACGATGTCCGCAACTACGGCGAGGGCTTCAAACGGCTGCGCCATCCGATTGCCGGGCCGATCGCGTTCGAATACTCGTCCTTCAGCGTCGATGGGCGCCCCGACCTCGCCCTGGTGATCTATAACCCGGCAACACCGGCTGACGCCGAGCGGGTCAAACTGTTGGTGACGAAGTAGCGATGACTGCACGCACACCGGAAAGCCGCCACACCATGGGAAGCTCACCTCCCAAGCCCACCCGCGCGCAACTGCTCGCGGCCGCGGGCAAGACGATTCCGGACGTGATTGCGCCGCGCTTGCGCGTCCTCTTTTGTGGGATCAACCCGGGGTTATACTCCGGCGCGACAGGGCATCATTTCGCCCGCCCCGGCAATCGCTTCTGGCCCGCGCTACACGGCGCCGGCTTCACCGAGCGGCAACTGGCGCCGTGGGAGCAGCAGGAGCTCCTGTCTCACGGCTGCGGCATTACCAACCTGGTATCCCGGACAACCGCGAGCGCCGACGAACTACAAGCGGAGGAGCTCATCGAAGGACGAGGAGAGTTGCTCGCCAAAGTGAAGCGGTACGGCCCTCACTTCGTTGCCGTGCTGGGTATCACCGCCTACCGAAGCGCTTTCGAACAACCCCGAGCGACGCTCGGGCAACAGGACGATGAATCTCTAGGCAACACCAGGTTGTGGGTACTACCCAATCCAAGTGGCTTGAATGCCCATCACCAGCTGAAGGACCTGACGCGGCTGTTCCGCGCACTACGCGACGCAGCCTTCCGCTGAGACGAAGCGACGCTCCAGGGCAAGCCCGTTCCTTAAATTATCAATATATTCAATAACCTACAATTGTCAAAGCGGAATCATCCTGTGATACGCTAGGGGTTATGGATGGCACAGACCGCAAGACCCGCGCAGCGCGTAGGCGCGAGACCATCGTGCTCAACCGCACGACGCTCAAACCGATCGAGTCCGATCTGACTCCCCCGTCGGCGCTCGCTGCCATTGCCCTGGTGGCGCGCTTGACGAGCGAGAGTTGGGCGACGGCGCATAAGCCAATTCCCGCATACCGTCGAGAGGAAACCCCGGTTCGATTCGTACCGCGGCAACTTGCGTGAACGAGCTTCCGGATGATTTTCAATGTGAACCGCAACGTGTATTCAAAAATCGCCGACGAAAGCCGCAGAGCTCTGATAGAGCAGGTGAAGCGCCTCAGCCGTGAGGAACGCGTGCGGACCTTTATTCGTCATAGCAAGCTGGTGACCGAGCTTTACAACGCCGCGCGCAAGAGGCGGCTAGCGCTACGAAGCGGGGGTTGATGCGAACCAAGGCAAGCGGCGAGTCCGTACTCCTTCTGCTGGATGCCGCAGAAGTTCTGCGCACCAAGAGTGTTGACTACGCAGTCATCGGCGCGTTGGCCGCTTCCGCCCATGGAGTCATTCGCGCTAGCAAGGACGCCGACGCTCTGCTGTCAATCAGCGTCGCCGCCCTCACGAGCCTCGAACGTGATTTCAAGGCGGCTGGCTTCAACACCGAGTTACGACGCGGCGATATGGGCGATCCAATCGCCGCGGTATTGGAGTTGCGCGACAAGTTTGAGAACCGCGTGGACCTGCTGGTTGGAATACGTGGATTCGATCCGGGTGCATTCTCCAGAACAATCGACATCCCGTTGGATGAAGGATCCTTGAAGTTCGTCAGCCTCGAGGACTTCGTGGCCATGAAGGTTTTCGCTGGGGGACCACAAGACATCGCCGATGCACGTGATGCCCTCGAAGCAGCGTTGGAGCCGCCAAACCTCGAGCTCTTACGCGCTCTGGCGACCCGCTACGGTCGGGACACCACCCGTTCCATGGAAGCCCTCCTCACCGACCGTGATCGCGCTTCGGATGACAGCCCAGGAATGGAGTGACCGTTCGGCCGCCGTCCGCTGACTACCCCCACAGCACCGCCTCAGGCGGATGCATCTGACTCCCCTCATAGCGAATCGCGTTCGGCACGTCCGAAGAAGCAAGCAACGGCCCATCCAGATCAATGACACTGCACAGCTGTCCCACAATGAAGTGGGGAGCCATGGAGAGCGATGAGCCGGCCATGCAGCCCACCATGAGCTCGAAGCCCAACTCTTTGGCCTTGCGCGCCAGCCGCAGCCCTTCCGTCAGCCCGCCGGACTTGTCGAGCTTGATGTTGATGAACTCGATACTTGCCCATCAGCTCCGGCAGAGACTCCGCCGTCTGACAGGACTCATCCGCGCACAGCGGGATCGGGCTCGTAAATCCCAGCAGCGGCTCATCTTGCCCCGCCGGCAGAGGCTGCTCGATGAGCTTGACACCGAACTCGGCCAGCTTGGGTGTGAATTCGCGCAGATGGCGCTCATTCCAGGATTGATTGGCATCGACAATCAGCGACACGTCCGGACGCGCGCGCCGAATTGCCGCGAGGCGCTCGAAGTCCCCTTCGCCGCCAAGCTTGATTTTAAGCAATGAGAAGGCCCGTGCCGCGGTCGCCGCCGCCGCCATTGCGACCGGAGAATCCAAACTCAGTGTGTAGGCCGTCAAAAGAGGCCGCACGGACGGGATGCCTGCCAACTCCCACGCTCGCCGTCCCGCGCGCTTGGCCTCCAGGTCCCACAATGCGCAATCGACCGCGTTGCGAGCACCCCCCGGAGGTAACAGCTGCTGTAGTTGCTCTCGTGTGATGCCCTTCTCGAGCGTGCCCCTCACTGCCTCCAATTGCGCCAGCATCGAATCGACACTCTCGTCATGATACGAAACGCCGAGCGCCTCGCCGCGTGCGACGTGCGCTCCGTCGGTCAGCTCCACCCAGACGGTGTTAGCAACGGTTTCAACACGATAGGCGATCCGAAAGGTCGAGGCAAAGGGCCAATCAACACGCCGGAATTCAACGCGCATCGAACTTCTCCAGTACGTCGACAATGGGCTCCACCCCGGTACGGATCGGATCCACGCAAGGCAGGTCGAGCTCCTGCGCCGTACGTTGCAACACCTGTTCCGCCTCCCGGTCGGTCAATGCGGAAGTGTTGAGCGCAACTCCGACAAAGCGAGCCCGGGGGTTGGTCAGATGCGCGGCGGCAAGATACGGTGGCATGGCTTTGTCCAGCGGCATCACCGGTATATGAGGAAAACCATTGAGGGCTTGTCGCGTGGGATCGTGGCAGAGGACCAAGGCATCGGGTTGCGTACCGTGCAACAACCCGAGGCTCACACCCGCGTAGGCGGGATGAAAGAGCGAGCCCTGCCCTTCGACGATATCCCAATGATCCGGGGTGTTTGCGGGCGAAACGGCTTCCGCAGTTCCCGAAATGAAGTCGGCGACGACGCTGTCAATGGCAACGCCCGTTCCCGAAATGAGGATCCCAGTCTGACCCGTGGCGCGGAAATCGGCTTTAAGCCCACGACGCGTCATCGCCTTGGCGAGAGTGAGCGCGGTGTACTTTTTTCCCAAGGCGCAGTCGGTCCCAACCGTCAACAGTCGCAACCCCGGTCGTTTGATACCGGAGCCGACAGGACATTTGACGTCCCCGTGGCGTACATCGTGAATCTCTCGGCCGAGCCGCGCAGCCGCGGCCGCGATTTCCGGAATATCGCGCAGGCGCTGATGCAGCCCCGCGGCCAGATCGAGCCCCGCCTCGAGGGCGGCGACCAGTGTCGCTCGCCAACTCTCCGGGAGCTGCCCGCCGGGCGGTGAAATCCCAACGATCAACGTCTTCGCACCCGATGCCGCAGCCTCGGTGAGCGAAAGGTCCGGCAGCTTCAGATCCACAGCGGTGGGCTTGAATCGCACCTGCCCGATGCATGCATCAGGCATCCAGTCGCGCAGACCGAATGCGGTCTTCGCATTGCGAGGATTTTCCATATCGCCAATCAACAGCAGATAAGGTTTTTTGATGACAGGGAGTGCCATAGGAGTGCCTGAAGTCACAAGTTCGCGGTTGCGTGGTGGTGATCCTGCGTCGGCTATGCCGTAGCCGGCAAACCATATTTTCTGAAGGGATACTTTAGCCATGCTAAAGTGTCGACCATGTTCCTGAACTCCTCGACATTGGCCTCCCTGCGTTTCTTCGCCGCCGCGGCGCGCACCTCGAGCTTCAAAAAGGCGGCTCTCGAGTTACACGTCACTCAAGGCGCGGTAAGTCAACAGATCAAATATCTGGAAAAATCCCTCGGCGTGCGCTTGTTCTATCGCCTGGTGCGCCAGGTCACTCTCACGGAGGAAGGGAAACGCTTTGCCATTATCGTAGAGCGCGCACTCGAGGACCTCGAACGCGGCGCTCAAGCACTGGTGGCGACCCGCTCGGCTGTTGATATCCGGTTGCGCGCGGGCCCTTCCCTCGCCTTGCGTTGGCTCATTCCACGCCTCAGCGACTTCTACTCCCGGCACAGCGGCGTACGGATATTCGTGGACGCAGCCCACGGAGTGTTCGATCCGGCGCGCCGTGAA
Source organism: uncultured Pseudomonadota bacterium (assembly GCA_963752125.1). Lineage (GTDB taxonomy): Bacteria > Pseudomonadota > Gammaproteobacteria > Steroidobacterales > Steroidobacteraceae > 13-2-20CM-66-19. Next base: position 67,906 of record CAVVXG010000023.1, read on the forward strand.
TTCGACCTTGCAATCGAGTCATTCCTGGGCAGGCCCACGGGAATGCAGGGCGAGCCGCTCATGGATGAGTACCTGGTCCCGCTTTGCAGCCCTGAGTATTTGCGCCAGCACTTATTCCTCAAACGCGCCCGGGACCTCCCCCGCTGCACGCTGCTGCACGATGGGCAACCTTGGGTCGGCGCTGCGCAGGATGCGGAATGGCGCCACTGGCTCGATGCTGTCGGGGCGCCCGATGTCGACAGCCAACAGGGCCAGTTCTTCAGCCTTGCGAACATGTCGATCGAAGCGGCCCTGCGCCACCAGGGAGTCGCCATGGGCCGGACCGCGTTGATTCCCGAGCTGCTCCAGACAGGGCAACTGGTCACGCCCCTGAAACGCTGGATCAAGAGCCCCAAGGGCTACTGGTTGCTGTATCACAAAGAGTTGGCGACCCAACCCGGAATGCAGGCCGTCATCCGTTGGCTGCATGAGCAGGCAATAGGATCGAAGTCGGCGATCGCCAACGCCCGGTCATTGCAGCGGTGAGCGCAGGTCTATTTCTCGGACAATCGCGCGCCTCGGACGGCCTTCATCCGAATCATTATCGAATTCGTTGATGTATAGGCGAGGCGTCCAGGGGTCGCAGGCAATTCCATTCGGGTAGGAGAGCCGGCGCGCCCAACGGATCGACGTGTCGCAGGTGCTACGTTTAAAGTCATTGTTTGCGCTACGGCGGTGACTTCGTCCTACGTGGTATTGTTTCCGCTCTAAGTGAAGGACTCGCCCAATGTTGCGACGATAGGGGCCGCATACCGGCCGGTTGGGTCGCGTGCCGGGTCGTAAATCGTCACGGTGGCACCGGCTAAACGCGCGGACCGATACAGCCTCGTAAGCAACGAGCCCAACTGCGTAAACGTAAGCCCCGGGCTGCCTGGGGAGTCGACGGCCGGCATCACTGATTGGTCGAGCACATCCAGATCCACATGCAACCACGCTCGATTGAGATCACGCGATTGCAAACGCTCGATAACCGACTGTGCGGTACGCTCAATACCAACCTTCAGGACGTCCTGAATGACGTAGCGGGTTATGGCGGTGCGCACGATATCTCCGTAGTACGCTCGGAAATCGTCGGTAAAGGCATCACGCTCACCGAGCTGAATCGCGTCCTCGTCGCGCACTAACGGACCATTGATGTCCGGCCAGTGGGTCAGCAGAGACTCCCCACGTCCAGTCGCCAGCGCGAGATCCATTCCGGCCGCGGCACCTAGGCGACCGCGAGTGTCATAGTTGCCCGGGTGAAAAAAATCACTGTGACCATCAATGTGGATCAGACCGCGCGCACCGGTGAGGCGGGCACCGTACAGGCTCCCCAACATAACACTGCAGTCGCCCCCAATCACCAGTGGAAACGCATCCGCCACCAGAACCGTACGCACCGCTTCGGCCAGATCGAGCGAAAAGCGCCTGAGCGTTTGACCATTACGGATTCGAGTATCAGGCTGCTTTTGCGCGTCATAGGCTGACCGCGGCAACTGCACGACTTTCCCGGCGCCGACGCGCGCCTCGAGTCCAGCCGCCATCAGTACCTCTGGCGCACGCCAGGCCCCCGGCTCAGTTCCATTTTCTTCCGGGCGAAGACCGAGATTCGAGGGTGCCAACACCAGCTGCCGCGCCGGCTTGCGAACGTCGGCAGGAGCGCGGCGCGCCAAGGCGGCCCAAGAAGCTCCACCGAGCAGAAAACGGCGACGCGAACAGCGATGACGACCCCGCGAAGACATCATGTGCAGCGTTTTTCGATCGGCACCTAAACCAGTAATGTATAATTAACCGGTTGGCGCGACGTGTCAACCGGTAATCACTATTTTAACGGTAATGAACAGCAACGCACCCTCTCCTGCCATGACCATCATTTCGCGGCCGTTCTCCCCCGGAGACTTGGTCGCGGGACACCTGGCCCTCAACCTCGTGAATACCGTTACAGCCCGCAATACCGCGGCGCCTCGAGATTGGCTGGACGGCTACCCGCGCCTTCTAGAATGGGCGAGGCTGGCACACGTCGCCGAAGACAAGGTGCTGACGCTCTTGAGCAAACAAGCGGCCAACTCCTCGGATGAGGCCATGCGCTCGCTCGCTCGCCTGAAGCAATTTCGCGAAGCGCTACATTCCGCCTATGCCGCCCTCATATCGGGGAAACGCGTGCCGCAAACGCAGCTCGATGAGCTCGCAGTGGTCTGGGGCGAGGCGCACGGCCGCATACGACTCGAATTCTCGGACAACCGCGTCGTGGCCCGAGTCAGCATTGAACGCAGCGGCCTGGATCTGATCCGCGATAGCGTGGCCGGCTGTGCCATCGAGCTACTGCAGTCCCTGCCCGCGGATCGCGCCCGGATCTGTCGCGGCGAGGCGTGTGGTTGGCTGTTTATAGACTCATCGAAAGGTGGCCAGCGTGTCTGGTGCGACATGGCGGTCTGTGGAAATGTCGCAAAGACACGCCGGTATCAGAAGAACGCGCAACGCCTGCGGCGCCCAGCAAAATCAGTCCAGGTTCGCCCGGGAAAATGAATCCAGGTCGGTTACTCGATTGCGCGCAGAATTCCTCGGATCTGGCGTACCGTGAACCCTTTGGGATAGTCGCGAAAGGTGTGCTTGATTGGCGCCAACCCAGGCGCCGGGTCTCGACCCAAAACGAGACATTCGAAAGAGCTTAAACTGGGCGGAGGTTCGAGGGACTTCCTGACAGAGCTGACGAAGCGATCATTCTTCGCGGCATTGCTGCCCGGTCTCTCGCTGCAGCAAAAGGGCGGCGCCATTAGCCGACGCGATTGCTCAATTCAGTCATGCGCGGACGTGCAAAGCTTCGCTTGGCCTGTCGTGTTGCACGATGGCTCCAGATGAACAATTTGTGCGGGAGAAATTTCCGATCGAAGTGCAACGACCCGTTCGCTAACGTGTCGGAGGCTGCGGCCGTCAACACCCGCGCCAATCACTTCGCCCTATTCGATGATTCGGGTCCACCCCCGATTTCAAGAAGACCATGATATGTGTGTGTGTGTGTGTGTGTGTGTGTGTCCCTCAGCCGCGCATAGACCCTCTAGTCATCTCCAGTCACCGCTTGAGAGTGCTCATTTCCGCAAATGGTGTCTTCTTTGGCGCAAGTCTACCGCGCGGCGTTCTTCCGCATGGATCATGGCGGGCTGAAACGCCCGGATCCCGCGCAGTCTCTGATGCGACGCGAGCTGGCAGCATTGGAACGTTGCGCCCGCCAATGCAGGGTTATCGGCTCCAGGTACTCTGCGGTTGGGGGAGTGCCCCTGATCCCGGAGCGACAGACCGGGAGACGTTGCAGGATCTCTAGCGACCTCAATCGCGCTGACAGAAAGTCAGAGCAACACTTGGGAGCCCGCCCTCCCCTCCCAAACCCTCGTGATCGCCCGCTGGTCCGCCTCGTTTTGGAGCAGCCGTCCTGCCGTCCAGGGTCTCCTCCATCACGACACCTCGCCCCAGCATCTTCGATGTCTTGATCAAAGCAGGTTCAGCAAGCGGTCCGACAGTCCCTTCAGGGTATCGACCCACCGCAGCCTCGTAACGGTGCCACCCCAGGGGACATGGGCCATCTACAAGAATAATCGTATCCACCGGTACAGTGGCTCGACGCCAAATCACTCCAATCTCACCAACGGCCGCCAGAATCACCGCGCTTGCGAGCGTCGCAATCACTCCGCCTGCCACTTTAGACCAGAACCGTTCCACGTCCCACCTCTCGACTATGACTCGACCACTGACCGCGCACCGCAACCCTGATCACCACCGCTTACGTATTGACGCACTCACCACCCGGCCGGTCAGGTCCCCGTTCTCCTGGTCATACCCGATATTCGCAACCGTATCGATCACGAATGGTGGATACCGTTGGAACAGATTCTGCACCCCAATACCGAAGCGGGTATTCCTCAACCAACCTGCGTCCGTATCGTCCCGTTCGTAGCTGAGGTTGAGATCCACCGTGGTCCACGAACCGACATTTCTGACCGGACTCACCGAAACGTCACGATAGCTGTTCTGGTAGTGCGTAGACGTCGAGGCTTGAATACCCCGCCATTTCCAATTGATTGATAGAACGGCGTGCAAGTTGATCGGGTTCGTCTGTGTGTTCAGCACAGAGGTCAACGGCGCTAGTGATTCCGCTGACTGCTTGAAGTCCAGAATGTACGTCGCATTCAGGCCGATCCCAAATTGGCCAACGCCCGAATCAAAGTCCAACCCACCGGAGAAATCCAGACCGTCGGTCCACACAGTCGCCATATTCATGAGCCGTAGATCGAGGATCGCAGCGATCGGTGCGGTCCGGCAGTCCCCCAAGCCCGTCTGAACATACGTGCTGTGATCACACACATACCCCTGGAGCGATGTGCTCGGGTTTCGAACGACAATGCCCTGATATTGGGGGTCAAACAGCAAGCCTGAACTGAAGTCCGTCCCCTGTATTCGGTTCTTAAACAGGATATCGAAGTAGTCAATATCGAGACTGAGCGCGGGGAAGGATCCAGCCGTAAAGTGAGCGCCGAACATTCGCGTAGTCGCCCTTTCTGCGGTTAAGCTCGCGTTGCTCCCTGACCACACCAGGGTCTGAACCGGGATCGAACTGGGTGAGCTTTGCTGCGGCGACAGAAAGCTGACATTGTTCTTTTCGTTCAGGTCGCCGAGGTTCGGCTCGCGTTGTGAGCGTGACCAGGACCCGCGAAGCTCCAGTCCCTTCAGCGGTGACCACTGCACTCCCACTCGAGGCGCCGTGGTCGGACCGAAGTCACTGTAGTGCTCATACCGCAACGCCCCCGAGATCTCTAATGCTTGCAACCCGGCCTGGGCGTTTCCGGGACCAAAGATGGGAATGCCCCACTCGGTGTAGGCAGAGCCCATCACACGCCGGAAACTCCCCGGCATGCCCGGAGCGGATGCCGCCGTTTCGAACCACTGATCGCGATACTCGACTCCAACAGCGGCACCCAGGAGACCCCCCGGAAGCTTCGCAACGGGGCCGTCGAAATTCGCCGTGAAATCTCTGAGCTCGGAACGCACTCCAAATGAGGGCGTCGTCTCGATCCCTGTCAATATCGTAGTATTCGTGTAGGAGCCGTCCCCAAGAGGGTTGAACGTTCCGGCATTGATCGCATTCTGTAGCGCCACTGGATCGGCCTGCCCGCGTGTCAACTGACTTTCGGACTCGAGAGAGCCTCCGCCGGTCGCGTCAAACTGCCACCCGTGACCCAGATCGGCAGCCACGCCGACCGAATAGTTGACCGTGCGCACCGTCACGTCCGTTGTCCGGGGGCCGAGGTCATCTGCGAGGTCGTACTCTTCTTGAATCGGTCCTGACGGGAGATTGACGAGCAACGGACTACCGGTCACATCCAAGTTAACCATCGCGCCGCCTAGGCGCTCAGCCGCATGCCGTTCAGCCAACAGCAGATTACCAGTGAGGGTCCAGTGATCATTGAGTGACTGATTGACTGCGGCAAAGAAACTATCGCGCCGCTGATCCGGTACGATGTCCGCGCCGGCGTAGCGATTCACCAGATTCGGCGCACCTGTAGAGAGCGCCGACAAATCGAGCCCGATTCCGTTCTGACCCGCCGGAATGGGAATCACACCCGCGGAAGTGATCAGATTGCCGGGATTCGAGTATGGTGAATTCAAGTTCGGCCCGTGGAAGGGCTCAAGATCGCTGCTCGCCTGCGCGCGGTCTTGCGTGGGCAGCGCGCCCCGGTGCCAACGCTCAACACCGAAGACTACATTTCCTCCGTCCCAACCGCTCCCCCAAATCTGGCTCAGCCTATCCTGCTCCTGTGATCCCTGGGTCACCGAGCCCACCCCAGCAAAGGTCTGCGCACCAATAAAATCGTCCTTGGTGACGATGTTCACCACAGCCCCCACAGCGTCCGATCCGTAGAGCGCAGAGGCGCCACCCATGAGGACCTCCACGCGCTTGACGACGCTGATGGGGAATCCCAGCAAGTCAACAAATGAGCCGTCGCTACCGGAGGGCGCCACTCGCCGGCCGTTCATCAAAACCAGCGTCGCGCGCGCACCCAACCCGCGAAAATTCGCCCCTACCCCAAGACCGGAATTCGAGCGGGTTTCTTCGCCATTGAAATGCGTGTCCTCGCTCGGACCGCCCAGAAAATCTTGTGTCATGACCCGAACGAGGTCCGCGACAGTATTAGCGCCGGATTGCTCGATCTGATCCTCATCCCAGATCTGCACTCTTCCACCGATCTCGTGTGAGCCACGCCGGTGCGTTCCGATCGAGCTCACCACCCTCACCACATCCATCGTTTTGCCTGGGCTTTGCGTCGGTCCTTGTTGCTCGCTCAGTGGTGGCTCCTCCTCCACAGTGCACTGTGATCGCGAGGCCTGGCGCTCCTCCAACAAGCGAATCGAAATGGACCTTCCATGGTTCAGCACGGCACACTCCAGACGTCTGCCGGAGAGCAGCTTTCCCGCCGCCTCGATCGGCGTCATCTCGCCGTGTATGGCGTTCGTACGCGATTTCACACTGTACTTGTAGACCACAAACACATGCGCGCTGCGCGACTGCCTCGCGAACTCATCTAATGTCTTCGGCGACATCCCTGCCTTGATGTCATACCTGATCTTCTGTTCAACTTGTGCCATCGCAGAGGAACTCATGGCGGCGATAGACATTGCAAATGTTATGCATAGCGCGATGTTATTCTTGGTTGTCAACGACTTCACTACCCGTGGATGGAACTGAGCTCGTTTGAGAGTGTGCGGCTTTTAGATAAATGGTCCCTGCGCCATTTGAACCGACCGGATCTAGCGAATGATTCAATCGCAACAAATTCGAAACCAGCGCCGCAAAGGCGTCGGGGTCGTCTTCAGGAAACGTTCCTCCGACCAACATAGCCCCGGTCGCCGCGTCGACAATGGCGATCTGTCGTTTGTTATACGAGTTGACGACCGCCACGGCCTCCGCAAGTGACTCTCCTTGAAATTCAATCTGCCCCGTGGTCCATGCGAGGCGCGCATCGATCTTGGATGGGAGCGGCTTCTGCCTCTGGAGATTGCCTTCCTTGACTGTGGCGGTTTCACCGGCTCCTACTCGCCCGATTTCAGCGTCTTTCGAATAGATCTCAACGGCCCCCTGGCTGACGACCGTTTCCGCCACCTGAGCCGACTTGCGGGTGACTGAAAATATCGTCCCTACCGCCCGGACCTTGCTGTCGCCGACCACCACATCAAACGGCCGATTCTTTGTATCCTTGGACACTTTAAAGAGAGCGGTCCCTTTTTCCAGCGATACCCACCGCTCCTCTTTCGTAATATTCAAGGTGATCGAGCTATTCGCGTGAAGCAGCACCTCGCTTTCGTCTGTCAGCCATATATCCTTCTGATGCCCGGCAGTGGTTGCAAACGTCCCGTGCGCTCTTCGTTCGCCCTGTACTTCGCGAAACTTTTCCGCCGCGAACTGTTGAGCCTTTTCCCTCTTAACGCCCGTCTCACAGATGTACCAACCGACACCTGCCACGCAAACGGCCACCACTGCTGCAATGCCAATATTAAGCAGTAAGCCACGAGCTGTGCTGCGCTCCACCCGGCCGGTGGTCCCAGAACCCTCGTGCCACACGGAGGATCGGCGAAGCATTCTTATCGCACCCCACAAGGATTCGACGCGAAGGAATTCCGCCCGGTTTTCCGGCGATCGCGCCTGCCATCGCGCGAACCACCGCCACACCACAACAGAATCACTGGCCGTCAACAGTAAGACCAGCCACAGGACTGCGTTCACCTGCCTGACGGCAGTCCAGATTGTCCGCTCTTCCTTCATCGAGGCCTCTCCTTTGACGATGACGATGGCCACACATAACCCGCTTCGCTGAGGTAAGTCCGCATCGAGCGGATCGCCTTAAACAAGTGCTTCTTATGCGTGCGCGGATTGGCGCCCACGCTCCGCGCTGCCTCTGTAGGCTTGTCCCCTTCCAATTTTCGCCGCACGGCCTCGCGTTGTTTGGGTGGTAGCTGCTGCGCGCCTCGCTCGACGATTTCCAACAGCTGGTCAAGGTGGGCCGCGGAATCGGGCCAGGTATGATCGTGATTTCGATGAGGCACGTCCTCTCGATCATCCGCGAGTTCTCCATACTCCAACCCACGTCGCGCATCCTGCCTAAGGCTGTCGCGCATCAAATTGAACAACACCGTCACCGCCGCAGTCTCCACAGCCTTCTCGTCAGAAAATTCCTCGGGATCCATTCTCCACATCCGCATGAGGGTCTCCTGCGCGAAGTCACTGGCCACCTCGAGCCTCTCCGTCCTCCTCCACACAAACCTCTCTAAAAAACACTCTCGCCTCATCAATCCAATCTTCTTTTCAAACGGCAACCGCTTCATCCGACACCCTTCTGGATCTCAGCAACGACACCGCGCGGTGAAGACTTCATCAGCCTCCCGCGGGCGGGAAACACGTCTGTATGGCACAGCGATCCACGTAGCGCCCTGTCAATGCCCACTGAACGACTAGGCCCCAGAACATCAACGTCACCTCGCCGCTTCAGCACTGGAACTCACCTCCCCTTAGGCGCCCTGCATTTGCTTCGGCGCACGAACAACCGCCCCAACGATCGGGATGGCAATGCGCTTCAGGTCTGACACACCCTTGAAGCCCGTTATGAACACACGCGCTCCCTATTTGGGGGACGCTGCAGAGCGGCGAGAGGAGTACCGCCATTGCAACAAATTTTCACACCCCCTCGATCGGAAGCTCGCCTGAGATCGTCAGACGCCTAATTTTCTGCCTTCGTTAGGCATACTGACAGTGACAACACACACGAAAACACCGTCGCATCAGAGCCACAGGCGTTTTGTGCTGCGAAGCATTGGAGCAAGAAGAGGAAGCACCTTTCCTGACACAACACACAACACCGGACGGCAGCGCACGATCGGTGCGCTGCAAGCGCTGCAGTGCAGGGAGGCGAACGCGGAAAATTAGGCGTACTATTTAGGACGCCGATCCATCTTGTTGTCTCAAACCGGAGGCAGTGATATGGAAGAAGTGATGAAGAAAGAGCCCGAGACAGTTGTCTTGGAAGACATGGGAGCGGCGAGCGAGACCACGCGTGGGACCATCCTGCAATTTCCGTTCTACGAATACGCCGTCCCACCCTATGACCACTGGGATCCCTTCACTTGATGATCGCGAGGAGCCCCAAGACGGGGCTCCTCCTTGTCCCATGGCAATGTGTGCAGAGTGAACGGCCCCTCGGGAAGAGGACTCAGCGTGTGAGGGAACCCGAACGCTGCTGCTCAAATTAGGAGCTGTGATTTCGGGAGGGCGCCCGAGTTGCGCATAACTAAGCGTTATGTCACCGCACGGAACAGGATAGCCGAATGACTGCGCTAGAGCATCTCAGATCGGTAGAGTGGGGATGTGGCGCGGTGGCGGTAGGTTCGGTTTGTCTGTTTCCGCCCCTTTCGTCTGGCGGTGCCCAAGTAACCTTGCCATTGCTCCGTCTCCACACCCCTCTCATCGAACCGGACATGCAGATCGCCCGCATCCGGCTCTCGGACAAGACCTCACGCCGTCGCCCACGACAGGTCATGCCCAAGCCGAGCCAAGCGTACGAGTCCAAAGTGCCCGTACAGGTGCGAGAGTGGATAGCTCCCGCCCCGGCGTCGCCTGACCTTATGCTTGTGACGCAACCACCGACGCAACCGCACAGCGGTGTAGTTGTCCAGCGCTCGGTAGGCTCGGCTGACGGTGCCTACTTGGAAGTAGTTCGCCCAACCGCGCAACGAACGATTCAACTCGATCACCAACTGCGTGGTCTCTCGCCACGTCTCGGAGACCGTCGTCAACGCATGAACCTTCTCGACCATGCGTCGGATGCTCTTCTTCGATGGACGGAAGCCCAAGTACGGCTTCCCCGTCTTTGCCGAGTACATCCGTCCAAACGTGTAACCTAGGAAATCGAACTCGCCTTCCGGAACCTTACAGATCCGCGTTTTCTCCTCGTTGACTGTCAGCTTCAGCCTACCCATGATCTCGCGCAAGTGCGACAGCGCCTTTTCGGCGTTGCCTTTCCTGCACAGAATCACGAGATCGTCCGCGTAAGTCACGATACGGGTGCCGAGGCTCTCCTCAAGTCCGAGCTTCTTCCATCCCAGCACAAACCGGCGCATGTAAAGATTGGCCAGCAGCGGTGAGATCGGGGAACCCTGCAATACGCCCTTTCCGCTGTCTTTGGCTCCCGTGGTTCGCGTCCTCCGTCCTCGATCGTCGGTTTCCTCCACGGAGCACTCTAACCACATCTTGATGAGATGCAGAACCCTCCGATCCATAATGCGTCGCGCGAGCGAACGCATCAATTCAGCGTGAGGAATGCTTCCAAAGAAGTCCGCGAGGTCGGCGTCTACGACGTCCGGATGGCCTCGGAACAGCGTCTTTTCCACCTCGACTACCGCCTGCTGGGCATTCCGGCCCATACGGTAGGCATACTGCTCGAGTGGAAGATCGGCATCGAAGATCGGGGCGAGCACAAGCATCGCTGCTGTCATGCACACCCGATCGCGCAGGGTCGAGATGCCCAGCGGCCTGAGTTTGCCATTGGCCTTCTGGATAAACACTCGCCTGATGGGGTCCGGGCGGTAAGCCTCCCGCCTAAGCGCAAGCGCCAGTTCGCCGAGCCATTGCTTCAACCCGTAGGCCTCGATGTCCGCGAAGTCTTGTCCGTCTACACCCGGTGCACCCTTGTTGGATCGGCACTGGGCATAGGCGTGAGCCAAGATATCCTCGCGGTGAATCTTGTCGTACAGGGTGTAGAAGCGGTACCCGGCTTCTGTCTTCGCTTTCGCGTGTAACGCCATCTGCAGTTTCTGAACACTTTTCGGAGTTGATAGGTTTCCCAATCTCCTGTCCTTCACCACGTGTTGCGTTTGTCTTGAACTGAGGTCCCTTCCCTCCGCCGGCATTACCCGGCATCTCCGGTACTTCGAACCTCTCCGTCACCCCATAGCGCCCGGCCCATCCCTCGCGGGCGTCCGGTTGGCCATCCAGACCACGCCTTGGGGCTTCCCGTGTTGCGTACGCTTCCCTTGTGTGCATGCTGTCGCCACTACCCCGGCGGAGCGACTGGGTGCATCGTCAGCTCGCTTCCCCGTCGTATCAGCCTTCCCCGATATGGCATTCGGGTCGGCCCCCGCATCGTCCTTTTCGAGGCTTGTACGGCGTTCACCTTTGTTACGGCCTGCACACTCGCGCTGCCACCGTATGTCGTGGCACGCTTCTCCGAAGGCTTCAACCGTTTCGTTACCTCCACAGTTGCTCCGGTTGCTTCCGGCTGGAGCCATCGCCGGGTGGGGCTTGCACCCACTGGGAAAACGCCGCCTTAACACGGCGCACGCCAGGAGCCGACACTTGCGCGACTTGGCGTAACACTACAGCGCGCGGACCTCACGCAGGCGCACCTCAACCCGCTGTTGGATAAGGAGCGCTAGAGCAAGGTCACTTGCGCTTTCGTAACGGGGGGGATTCATCGGGAAGCGTCGGGATGGTGTGCTGAGCGTCGGTTAATTATCCTTTCATTGTCCATGTCAGCAACATTTCTTTGTGAAGCGTGACAATGCGACAATATGCCGAATCCTTGTGCGGCGATGTTAAGAACTCGAAGCGATCAGGAGCCGTGAATCATGGCAGACCTCTGCGACGGCGTTACCCCCCTGCGGCGGCTACTCGAATCGCTACCCGAGAGTGAGCTGCAGTTGGTTGTGCGCGATCTGTTGAGGGCGATGAAGTTCGAAGAAGTCTCCGTAGTTCATGGCCCACTGGAGTTCGGCCGCGACCTAGTTTTCGCGGAAACGACCAAGCTAAATGAGCGCCGCTGGATTGGTGCCCAGGTCAAGGCCACCCCGTCAACCGCCCGTATGGATGCAACGGGACTTCGGACGCTCATAACTCAGTGCGAAGCCGCGCTGGATACGCCCTATCCGCTCCGGGATGGGAGCAGCGTTTTTCTCGATCAGGTCTGGATTGTCCATTCGCACCAGCTTACCGAGCACGTCAAGCTCGGGCTGCGGGGAAAGCTCTCCTCCGCCAGGCAGGTGGTAATCGTCGACGGTCCCAAGCTTCACGACCTGGTTCAGAAGTACCTGCCGGATCTTCTGCTAGGAAGGTCCGCGCCGATAGAGGCGTACATGCAGAACCTGAAGGACTTCTGCGACACTCCGGAAGAGTACCTTTCGACGCGATTCAGGACTCGAACGCCCCTGAGCGAGTGCTACGTGCCGCCGACCGTGTATCTGCGAGTGGTGCTGCCTGGTGTTCTGCGTTCGAGCTACTCAGCCAGCGAGGCTTCTAGCCTGCGCCTCTTCAGTGCTAAAGCAGACACCTTTGAAGCGCTCCTGGCTGCGAGATGTCTTCCACTGGCGCTGCATGCTGAGGCAGCGGAGATAGCGCGAAAGCTCGTGGCGTTTCATCATGCGTGCCTTGATTGCCTGCATGACGAGCGGAAAACGACGGCCCAGGGCAGTGCCATCCAGAATTTCACACAGCTGCTCGCATTGGATAGCGCTGGGCTGGAAATTTCTTGCAAAGGGGGAATGGGAACCGCAGAAGCTATCTCGAAGCTGGTGGAGGAAGGCGGCGATCCGTTAGCCAACCCGGAGGCGTTGTCCAGGCTTGTTGAGATCATCGGGGAAACCGGAGCCAGGAAACTGCTTGCCAAGATGAGTGCTGCCGATATGCGCCTGAGAGCGGCTTGTGCGACGGTGTCCGCTTCGATCGACGCGCTCGATGCATCCTTGCGCGCTTCCTATTTAAAACTCGCAAGCGATGTGTATGGCACCGATGAAAGTCCAGACAAACTGATCGATGAGAATCAGGTCGCGTCCTCGCTTCGGATGAGCCAGTTGTCCGATGCGCTGGTCCCACTTCATTCCTTCAACGAGGCGAGCTTCGGCCGGCTCCGGGCGAGTTCGCCTCTTCATCTCCTGCAGCATACCTCTAAGGTAGCGCTCATCGGGGACCTGGGATTGGGAAAGTCGACGGCGCTGAAGCGCCTCGCGCACCGGGCAATCGCACAGCGCGCGGATGCCGCGGAGTCAGCCCTCCCCGTCTTTGTCGTGCTTGCAGCAATTTCGGCGGAGTTAAATGCCAATACGCGCGAGCACTTCGTCGAGGCGGCGAGGCACAGCTACGCGGGATTGAACGATCGATCGGACAAAGAGGCGCTGTGGCTTCTGGATGGGCTTGATGAAATGCGTACTCCGCTGGCGCGGAAGCGGGTGTTGGACTGGATATCCGGAGGAAAACACGATGATGGCCGGCGAATATGGATCACATCGCGCCCCACGGCCTTGACGCAGTATGTCCCCGGACTTCAGCGTGTATGGCTGGAAATGTTTGGTCCCGCGCAAATTGAAGAATTCATCGCGAAATTCCCCTGGGGGTCTTCCTCGGGGCGCGCTTCGCTGGAGACTGCGCTTCGTGGGGCACCGGCGCTTGCGGAGCTTGCGTCGATGCCGCTGCTGCTCACCCTCTTGGCGCTTCTCAGCGATGCGCAGAATGAAATCTCGCTCCCAAGCCGTAGGGAGGGAATCTATGATCTGATCGTCCGGCTCTTCCTGGGCGAGTGGGACGATGCGAAGGGCGTGTTGCGCGATCACGTCTTCACGTCGATTTCGGATCGGATGTTTCAGCTCACCCGGGTTGCGCATGAACTGTATTCCCTGAAGCGCCGTACCTTCACGAGCGACGAGTTTGTTACGATCTGCGCGAACAAGATGCCGGATGCAACGACTGAGACATACGAACGCGCGGACCGATTTTTGAAAGAATTGATGAGAGATTCGTTGATCATCCAGCAGCCGAGTGGTCAGCTAGCATTTTTTCATCTGTCAATTCAGGAGTAACTGGCCGGCGTGGCACTAGCTACGAGCATCCCGCTCAAGCCAGTATGGGCCGCTGTTACGGAGTATTTTCGGGATGGCTGGTGGGAAGAGGCGCTTATGAGCGTGATCGCGCTGATCCAGGGGGCAGTGAGCACGGTAATTCATGGAGTTCCGATGGCCGGTTCCCGCGCGCTGTAGAGCGAGTGGGAACCGAACCCGGGAACCAAGAAGTTTGGCGAGGGGTCGCCGGCCGTGTATCGAAGTCAGCTGGACGATTGGACCGCGTCAGTGTCGCTCGAGGCCCTACGTCCTGTGCGATGAGGAGGACGCCGGCCATCCTGGCCGGCTCGCTGCCGCACACGAGGATCGGCGACGGCGGGTGAGGCCGATCGCAGTGCTCTAGGCGGGGTTGTTAGGACCGATACGATATCCGTCAGTGCAACGCACGATCTGACCGATGGCTGTCAACTGTGTCAGTCGCGCGTAGAGCGTGGCTTTGCGTGTCGGGCACTGCGTCCGTATCTCAGCGGTCGACAGGGGGCGGCCGGAGGAGCGCAAGGTGTCCAGGATGCGCTCGTCGAGCGATGTCGAGATGGGCGCCTCTGGGACTGATGGTTCCCGGACCTGCAGAGCCAGTGACTCACCCTGTTGTGTCAGCTCGAGCGACACGGGCGGTGGTGAGGGAGCCGCGCGGTGCTCGACCGTGAGAGTGAGTTCGTTTCCGAGACGACGCAAGTAGAGGTTCGAGTCTCCCCAGGCGTGGAACTCGGACGAGCCGCGCAACGCCTGACCGGCCCTGATACGGCTGGCGCCTTTCTTGGCATGATGAACGACGAGCACGGCGAGTCCATGCTTTCTTTGCAGTTCGCGCAAGTACGCAAGTAAGGGTGCGACTTCGCCGCTGGCGTTTTCGTCGATGCGGTGAAGACGTACGAACGGATCCAACACCAGCAGCCGCGGTTTGAGCTGCTCGACGGTGTGTTCGAGTTTGGCACGATCTGCCGGCATATCCAGTCGCACGGTCGGGGCCGTGATCACATGTACGTCGAGATCCTGCAGCCCGACGTCGGCCGCGGCACAGATGCCTTCGAGCCGCCGTCGTACGATGTGAAGTGCGTCTTCGGCAGCATAGAGCAACACGCGCCCAGGATGTGGCACCGGGAAGTGTCGCAGACACGCGGTGCCGGAAGCCACGGCAACGGCTAGACCCAGGGCGAGGAAGGACTTGCAACACTTCGGCTCACCGCCCACTAGACCCACCGCTTCTTCAGACCATAGGCCCGTGACGAGCCATCGTTGAGTCTCGGCGCGGGCCGGCAGACGATAGGCCAACTCGACGGGCAACGTGCCGGCGGTAGCCGGCTTCACCGCCGCCGTCCCGCCGCTGCCTTGGGCTGCGTGGCCGTTCCCGGCGCAAAGGCTTCGAAGAAGAGCTGCTCGTCGATCTGATGGGCTTCGCGCTGCGCCGCCAGCGCCAACAACTCACCGGCCATGTTCATCATGGCACGCAGGTTGCCTTGGGCGTGATCGCACACGGCGGCCATGACTTCCGGAGTCATGAGCTTTGGAGCGCCAGCCTTGTGCAGGGCGTTTTGTAAACACTGCTGCAACTCCTGCGGCGTGCTGCGCTCCAAGGCCAGCCGCACGCGCATGCGCGATCCCAGTGGCAGCAACTCATCGCAACGGAAGCGTTCGAGCAGACGCTGGTCACCAGCCAGCACGACCGTGAGTAATAGGTGCGAGTCCAGACGGGCTGAACACAGCAGGCGCAGCTCTGCGAGCACCTGCAGGACCATCTCCTGACCTTCATCAATGATCAACACGGGACGACTCAGGGAGGCATCGATGTGCGACTGCCATCGTTCTCGCAGGAGCTTGGCGCCACCCCAGCGATTATGAGGATGCAGCTCGACGCCAAACAACTCGCCCATCTCCCGGTAGAAGTCGGCGAGCCGGGCTTGCGGACGACTCAAGACCCCGACATGCACATCGCGCAGGCCGGACAGTCGCTCGGCCAGCAGGCGCAGCGTCACGGATTTACCCGCGCCTGGCAGGCCGGTCACCATCGCAAATCCCCCCTCACCGACGAGTTGTTCGACGCGCCAGCAGAACGACTCGATACGGGGCGTCATTTGCAGCGCCTCGGTCGGCACATCCGGTGAGAACGGTGACCACTTCAACCCATACAACGCCAACAGCTTCTTGTTCACGGCTCGTCTCCTGTGTCTTCGGGTAGATCATCTTTGGGCAGATACGCCGGCGGTAATCCGGTGGCGGCCTGTTGAGCGATCAGTTGAGATAACAGCGGAGCCATGCCGGCGGCCGCTTTGGCGGCAGCGGGATCGGCTACCAGCGGCGGTGTGCCCAGTGGCTCGAGCGGCCGGCGCAGGCCGCTGGCATTGCCCGTCTTATCCTGAGGGAAGAGACGGCAGAGGACTCGATCGGTCTGCTCATCCAACAGATGCACCTGGGTCAGGTCCCAGCTCGCGTAACGCACGTAGAGGCGTTCGAGATGTCGGTACCGGTTGGGAACCTCGAAGCGGCGCGTCTCGATCACCACCGTCCCATCGCTCAGGCGCTGGGCGCGTCGATCGGTCCGGGTGAAGGCCAGTCGCAACGCAGCGCCGTCCGGGCTGGGTCGCGTCACATCCGGGCCCGCCAACCAGCGGGCCAAGGGTGTTTGACCGGTCTCGGAGTGGATCTTGCGGTTGTACTCTGCCTCGGCCCAGGCCTGCGTGGCCTCGTTGAGGACTGCCAGTGTCAGGTCCGGCACGTTCTCGAGCATGGCCATCAGGCGACCTTCCACCTGCGCCCAGAGGCACTCCACTTTACCGTTTTGCGCTGGGCTATACGGCAAAGTTGTCTCGTGCAGGATCCCCAGCCGAGCGAGTCCCTCACTTACTTCCTTGGCCGTCATGGCCGGGCCGTTGTCGCTCATGGCCGAGCGCGGTAGTCCTCGGCGCATGAAGGCTTGCGATACGGTATGCACCAGGTTCTGCGTGCACTCGGCTCCCAGATACCACTGCAGGTGGCAGGCCAAGCGCGATCGATCATCGATGACACCCAACAACAGTGGTGTCGCCCACTCGCCGCGCGAGGTGAGGACTTTGCGCGAGCCGAAGTGAGCATCCCAGTGATAGAGGCCGCCGACGTACTCAGCCTCGTAACTGCGGACCTCGCGCGCGTCCAGACGCATCTCGGCGTGCTCGGCGCCTTCGGTTCGCCGCGATGTCAGACGCCGTCGCTTATAGAGCCCTTGCGCCTTGAAGAAGCGCCGGACGGTGGAGTAGGAAGGCAGGGGCGCCAGTTCGGTGTGGCTGCGAGCGAGCGCCTGAAGGTTATCCCAGTGAAGTTGGATACTCCAACTTTTGTGGCAAGCGTACTGGGCGAGCAGCACCTGCCGTATCGCACCGTTCAAAGAGTCTTGAAGACCTGCGTCTTTGCGCAGCTTGCGTCTGAGGACGCGAACTGGGTCGCGCGGTTCTCTGACCGCCTGGTAGTACCAAGCCTCGATCGTGGAGAACCCGAAGCGCACCGGCTCGCCAGTGATGGGATGACGCCAGGTGCGAGCGGCGAGCTCTTTGAGTCGTGCCCGCAACTCACCTTTGAGCGGCGGCGAGGCCAACAGCTGGCCTACCACCGAGAACCGCATCGTTGCCCAGCGTTGATGGATTGAGGAGTAATCCGAGCCGCTCATGCCAACACCCACACTCTCTGGCAGCTGAGGCGACCCTAAAACACACCACCCCTTGGGCGCGACGGGCATCCTCTGCGGGTCGGCGCCGACCGTTACATAGCGCGCTCCATAACCCCATTCCCATTGCCGGTGAGAGGGGCCAGGAAGCGCAACAGCGGCGTCAGAGGATCCACCGTGTGTTGAGCGAACCGTTCCAACAGGGCTGCGGGTAGATCCACCACAGCCACCGGCGGCATCCATGCCGCTGACCCCCAGAAGGCAGTGTTGGCGAAGACCTCGCGCCACCACTCGCGCCATCGACAAACTGTTCGGCGACTCACCCCCACCCATCCCTGCAGTTGGCGCATCCGTGCTGGCGTCGGGCCACAGCTCAAGGCCGAGACCACGACGACCGAGGCTCCCCAATAGACCTTGGGACCCAGAAAGCGCAGCGACGGCGGTGTCGAGCGTTGGCGGCAACCGTCCGCCGCACAACACAGACTCAACCGCTCTCGATGCTCGGGCCCCAGCCCGGCCGGTCCTCCGCGGGGCTTGCGCGGATACGGGGCCGCGTGCAGGGCTGATCCGCAGGTTGGACAGCCTGCCTCCCGCACCTTCGCGGCCAGGTCCTGATCGAACTTCAACAGCAGTCCGTAGAATCGAACGTCCCTCAGCATCGCCACCATCGTCGGATACATCACAACCCCCTTTTTTACGGGTAAAATGACGAACTACGATGACCAAGACGGGCCGCAACGATCCCTGCCCCTGCGGCAGCGGGAAAAAATATAAGCACTGTTGCCTACGCAACGACGAGGCGGCAGCCAGTGCCGCTTTGGCCGAGCTGGCCGCGGCCCGAACTGCCCAAGACTCCCATCGGCACCACAGTCATGTCGGATGCGACTTCTGCGATCACGAAGAAGATGAGCTGACCCACGACTCCAACGCCGTCATCGATCTCATCAAAGCGGGAAAACTCGACCAGGCGGAAACGGCCGCACGCGAGATCCTGGTGCGCTATCCCGACGTGCACGACGGCTACGATCGGCTGGGGATGGTTTATGAGGCGCGCGGCGATCACAAACAGGCCGCTGACTGTTATCGGCAGGTGATCGACTTCGTTCGCTCTCACCCCGATCAATACGAACCGCAGTTCGCTGACACCTTCCAACGGTTGGTCCAGAAGCTCGACCCGGCGACCCCGGCCGGCTGACAGGCCGCCTTCCTAACTGAAATAACCACGCTTGCTGAGGGCGCGAATCCCGCGCCCCTCATCAATCGTGATCAGAATGGTCGCGCCGCTCCTTTGTTTTGAGCGCTCAGGCTCACTTATTTTCTACGCAAGCATCAAGCGCGACGTGAGTGGACTCATTCCCGAGCTGCACCTGCATATGCCGCGTTCCGACCTTCGGGCGCAACGCCTCGCCAGGTTGCTTCAGCGCTGGCTCGATGTCGCGGACTACACCTCGGTGTCCGAACTCAGTGCGACCGGCTCAGTCGGCGAGGTGCTGGCCACGATGCGCTTGAACCGGGAAGGAGTCCGCGGCAAGCCTTAGTGTGCGCCGGATCTTCCCAGGTTGCATTGATCTGGACATTCACCCCTACCTCGCGGCCCGTTTTTTACGGGCGTTATAGGGTGTCCACTAATCCTGGGAACTCCACCCCCTGCACTATGGGCCTTCTTTCGAACCGTGCAGGCTGGCAGACTGAACATTGTGGCACCGGGACTCTATTCATTTTCAGATAGTTAAGTCAGTCTAGCGATTGGTGTCATCAAAGATCAGTTTCGACATCCGGCCGACCGGCTCTCCGCCATAGCCCCTAACCGACAAGCTTTTTCCTGCTGGCCGCCCTGAAGCGCTCGGGGGCGCCTTTGACCAACTCAAGCTCGTAACGCCGGCGATCAAGCACCTCAAGAAATCCGAGAACGTGCGCCTCATCGACCACGATTTGGCCCTTCCTTTCAGTGAAGGCCACATCGGTCCGGTGGCACAGCTGCTTCAATGCCCCCTTGTCGATCCCCTGGCATTGGTTCTGGCTTCGGATGGAGGCCAAATATCGCGCCGCACGCGGATGCTTGATGGCGTAGGCTTCGATGTCCGAGAAGTCGACCCAGGGTAACTCCGTCTGGACGGCCTCCACGTTTTCCGGCACTGCCGCCAGAATCGCTGATTGAAGGTTTCCTGCAAATTCAAAGCTACTCGGACGCAGAATATGAATGTGTTTTGAATCAATGAGCAGGTCAAAGTCGTGATCCAACCGGAACACCTGCTCCTGCACCATCTTCAGCGCGTTGGTAACAAGCTTCACCAAACGACTCTTCAGCGTCCCCTTAAACTGCGAGGCCCTCTTCACTGCCGTGAGCTGGTTTCCCATCGTGTCTGACATCTTCGAGAAGTAACAGAACACGTCGTCGCACGCTTTCAGCGCGCTTCCATCCAGCGGCAAGTTGACCGCCTCATGCAGCTGGCGCATTGCTTTCGCCATGCGGTCAGCCAACGGGAGATACAAGTGTTCCACGCTCGAATGTTTCTCCGACGGGTCGTACGGCTCGGGCGTCTTCGTCTCGTGCTCCATCTCAGACCACGTCTCCTTAGCCATGGCCAGCAGGGCATCTTGGATCTCCTTATCGACCGTCACCGCGACAAATTTCTGTCCCTTTCCGTTCTCCTTGCCGATGCCGAACTCAACGGTATCGATCTTTGTGAAGTCGAACAGCAACTTCATGCCTCTTTCTCCAAATAGACTGTGTCGCTAATGCGGTATGCGGTGACCTGCTGCCCCTCTGGGATCGAAACGCGTCGAGTAATGAGTACAAAGGTATCCTCACCGCTGATGGGATTCCCTCCTCCAGCCAGGTCTGCCCTGACTGTAAACACCCGATATCGCCCCTGGCGGCCACCGCAACTTCCCCCACCGGCGGCCGGTCAAACTCCTCCACTCAGCAGCGGCAGGACGGGGGGATGATTACGCGGCGGACGCACGCTTTGCAACCCGCTCTGCGGCTTCTTTGAGGCGCCAGCTCTTTCCCTCGAACTTCAGCAGATTGCCCCTGTGCATCAGGCGATCGAGCAAGGGAGCGACGACGACTACGTCTCCCAAAAGACGCGGCCAGTCGTCTACGGGTCTGTTCGAGGTGAGCACCGTGGAAGATTTCTCGTACCGGCTCATCAGTACCTCGGCGAGTTCTTCTCCGGCGTTGGAGGGGAGTTTCACCAGGAAAAGATCGTCGATGACCATCAGTTCCGCGGCCTTCATCTGCGCGCGATATTTTCTGAGTTCTCCGAGTTCGCGCGCCTCGTTGATTTCTTCGAACAGTTTGTGCGCCTCGCGGTAAAACACCTTGTAACCGCGCTGCACGGCCAGGTGCGCGATGGCCTTGGCAACGTGACTCTTGCCGAGTCCGGGTGGGCCTATACACAGAGCACCTTCTCGCTCCTCGATAAACTTCAAGGTCGCCAGATCCAACACCTGGCGTTTCGGCATCTTTGGATTATACCCCCAGTCGATGGCTTTGAGATCCTTGATCTCGGTCAGGCCCGATTGCGAGTGACGCCGTTCCAACAGTCGGGATCGTCGGCGATCGAGTTCATCCTGCACTAGCCAGGAGAAGGCCTCGATAAAATCCATCTCGTGTAGCGCAACCTGTTGTGCTCTTGCCTGCAGGGTTGCGATCATTCCTGAGAGCCGCAGCGCTTTCAGCGCCCGCTCCAGTTCCGGCATTGCCATACTCATCGTCTTCTCCTATGGATTGGGGGTGGTCGAGGGATCGTCTGTGTGGGATGGGGGAGTCGCGTGTTGGCAATACTCATTCCAAAACGCCTGGTACTCCTGGATTCCGCGGATGTGCTCGCCCTGCTGTTGGAGCACGGGCTCGTTGGCGGCAGCGCTTGCCTTTTGAGCCGCGGTGGTGTGCTCCAGGATGCGCTTGAGAGCCTGGTAGGACGGCTGCGACAGGGTGAGTACCTTCTCGCACGCCCGCTCGATGTCTTCGCGCTTGTGATGGCGTGCGAGGTTGGCGAGGCCGTAGATGGCTTTCTGTCCGGGGCGACCTAGCCGGGCGAAGATCTCACGGGCCAGCTGCATGCAATGCGGTCCGATCTTGGTCGCCTTGGCGATCAGGCGCGCCGTCTCCCGCGACGGATTGAAGATCCGGTCTTCCTTGGCCATGACGAACTCGCCCTTGTCGGCAGACTTCTCGTGGCGGCGCAGAGGTTGCCCTTGCTGATCGAGGATCTCGATCTCGCGCTCATAGATGCGCACGGTAACTTCGGAATACAACGGCGCGGGCAGCGCGGCGTAATAGGAGCCCTCCACTTGCACGAGGCCGGCATCGTCGACGGTGCGCGTCTCTTGGCAGAAGAACCGGAAGCCATGCAGTGGCAGTGACTGCAGGTGAGGCTTTTCCTCCTGGAACATCTGCATCACCTGCCGCTTCTTGCGGCCATGGATGCGCGGGGCTGCCCAACGCTCCTCCCAGTGTGCAAGCCACGTGTTCTGATCTTCGATCGAGTCGAACTTGCGGCCCTTCAGCGCCGTGTTCTGCGTGTGTTTGATTGCCGACTCGACTGAGCCCTTCCTGTTAGGATCCTCAATGCGCGCAGCGTCTGCCGACACGTCGTAGTGCGACAACAGGGCGGTGTAGACCGGATTGTACTGCGGCTCGTAAAGATCCGGACTGATCACCCCTTGCTTGAGGTTGTCCAACACGCAGTATTCGACGGAACCGCCGAATGCCCGGAACGCCTCCTCGTGCAAGCGTGCCCAGACCTGTTGATCAGCTTTCCATACAACCTTGCGAAAAGCCTTACCGGAATACTTCAATGTCATGCAAAACAGGAACGGCCGGCGGTACTTGCCATTGTGATAAAGCGTCGGCGCGCCTTGGCCAAAATCAACTTGCGCCTCTTCCCCCGGAGAGCTCTCGAGGACATCAAATCGCTCCGGCTCCCGTGCCTTGAGCGTGCGCACGAAGCGCTTGACCGAGTTGTAGCGGTGGGTGAACCCGAACCCCTCCACGAGGTCCTGGTAAATGCTCTGCGCGTTGCGGCCGAGCTGCACCTGGTCCTGGATCCAGGCGCGATGTTCTTCGCAGGCCGAGCGAGCTTCTTTCGGGGCCCGAGCCGGTGGCCGGGGTGGGGGAGTTTCCTCCTCAGAAACCCCACTTTTCTGGCCGTCGCAGCCGGTGGCCACCCCGGGGGAATTTGACGCCGAGGACTCCTTTGCCTCGCGGTCGTAGCGGCGGATCGTCTTGCGATCCACTCCGGTCAGGCGTTCGATTTCCCGTTGGCTGCGCCCCTTGCGCAGCAGCGTTTCTACCGTAATTCGTAGATGCGGCTTCAAAACGTTCAACTCCCCGCCCCTGTGCAAATAGGGGCAGCGTAACGTTCTGCCGCAATTCAGCCCTCGGCGCCGACCGGCGCCCGTTCACATCAGGGGTGGAGGAGTTCCAAGTGGCCCGCCCCGGAGGAAGCTGGGCGGCCGCCAGGGTCGCAGGGCTGCGAAGAACACATTCATGTAGTGAAGGTTCAGGTGCCAGAACACAAAGACGATGAACGCGAGCGCCACCAATGCACAGCTCACTGCGCGCCACTTTGCCATCTCGTCGGCATAGAACGGCAGCAACATCGCAAACAGATACACCAGAAGGTGATCGCGATGATCCTCGGCGCCGGCGATCTTCAGCGAGCGCCTTTCGTTATGGCGCTTCGCCGCTCGAATCCGCAGCCAAAGAAACCCGTTGGGTACGACAATAAACGCAAGGCAAGCTGGAATCAGCCAACGGTCCGGGATCACATGGCTGCCTCGAATCGCCCACAGAACAAACAGTGGCGAGACG
Source organism: uncultured Pseudomonadota bacterium (assembly GCA_963752125.1). Lineage (GTDB taxonomy): Bacteria > Pseudomonadota > Gammaproteobacteria > Steroidobacterales > Steroidobacteraceae > 13-2-20CM-66-19. The sequence continues at coordinate 91,302 of CAVVXG010000023.1, forward strand.
CTGCTTAGCACCATAAGCAGCCGAGCCACGCCCAATCCTTCCGAAGGCCGTGCAACTTTGATCGACATCTTCTTCAATTGCCTCTCATAGCTGCTGTGGCTGCACAATCCGCACACTTAACGTCATCCGCTTGCGTTATGACGCGCAGATTGCTCCTCCAGGGAAGCAAGAACTATGTCACCGAATCGCTCTGCTGACAGTCAGATGGCTCACATCCTAGCGCTCTATTTGCACTGCGATCGATTTTATCAATCTCGAATTGTTGCCTGTACAGTTCGCAGTCCCAGATACACTCTCGATCTCTGTGCGTTCGCAATCCATCGTCGACTCGGCCGAGCACGCGCGGACAAGACGTCCTTCACAATCGATACGGTGGACTCTCGAATGGCAGCCACTCTCACCAGTACACTCTTTTGCTTATAGCTCGCCGACTACGTCAGACTGGGAGAGAGACGTCAGCTAGTTCGCGGGCTCTGTATTCGGCGATACAGCTTCGATTGAGTTCGGTTCTCAGTAGTCCAACCACGGCATAATCACGCTGGATGTCCATGAAGATTGTCCCGACCATTGGCAGTCACTTCACCCCGAAATCGGGTCACCCAACCTTTCTACCTCCCATGCCGCTGACCTCACTAAGGTTCACGCTGCCCCAGCTCTCCGGTTGCTTCGCGCGAGCCACGGCACTTAGCACTTCCGATCCGCTAACAATTGCCGCTCTCACTCGAGCTTTTAACCATCTGATCAATAGCTTAGTCAATCCGAGTCAGCCAGATCTGGCCTTTCTTGCCAACATCGAGACCCTCGGTGATCAGTTGAGAACGGCACTGTCTGGATTCCTGGGCGCTGCCATTGCGGACCTGTATATGACCCGACTTGGCTTCGCCTTCCGGTGCAACGGTCGAGAGCTCTATAAAAAGAAGGGCCGCGTGTTTGACATGGCTTACGATGGCGGCCCCCTCTGTGCTACCGACGTCGTGGCCGTCGAAGCAAAGGGTCGAATTCGGCGAAATACCACCTCGTCGTCGACCCGGAAAGTCACTCAGCGTGGGTATGACGATCAAGTTGACCAACACCTCGGAACGACTATGAGCGGTGCGACGGTGGTGCACGGCTACGCCATCGGCATTGGCGCCTCTCTCAGAGCTGGCGCCAGCTGTCATATGCATGTCGAAGAGACTCAATGGACTCCTCCTACACCGGTGATCGTTGCCCAAATGCCTACGGGCGCAGGCGGTACGCGCCAGCCCAACACTCAACTAGCTCTCCGAAATTTCAGAGCCGCGGCGCGGCTACTCGGGAGCGGCGGCATCCTCGAAGCCATTGACGCCGCACTCGCAGGCGTTACCAATCCAGGTTACCTGCTTCGTGCCCGTCCCCAACCACTGAGCCTCATTCAATGGCGGAACGACGAGTACTTCGTCACACCGCCCGCTGGCTCTTCGTTTGAACGTCGACGGTTCCATGCGACCTTCGGTATCCGGTGCGAGGCATTCACCCAATTTCTATCCGGTCTCACCGCGAGCCTCACATCTGGCGGCCTTCCACAGAGCTTTCCAAGAGAATTGGTGGTGGAGCCCATCGACATGAACCGGGAGCAGTCTTTGAATGACGGGGGTGCGGAATTTCCAGACGGCTTGGTTTACTTCGGCGATCCACAATCGATCCCGAGTGCCCAATTGTCTTGGACGCCTTTGCACGGATTGAGCTGATCGGTCGCCTCGATACAGACTCATAATCCATAGCTCCCGGGGAGGATTTCTACTTGCCCGTCATGTACAGAGCCTCGCCGTGATCGCTTAAGGGCGTGACCCACCTTCATTGCCTTATGACGGGCACAGCTAGAGGTTATCGGTTCGACGGCGAAACTCGCGCAGCGCATCGTTGCTGAGGATGACAGAACTGATCTCGTCGCCATCCGGTAGCGCGTGACGCCAGCATGGCAGAACGCGCGAACTTGCGCCGGCCAGAATGCTCAAGAAGCTATCTCTGTCGATGAGCTGAAATTGGTCGCATCTCCCTGTCGACAGAACTTCATCCACTTCCCGTTTGGCTTCACGCGAGTAACGCTTTGCGGAGGTCACAACGGCTGCACGGCGATAGCCATCCCGGTACATTACACCGAACATTTCGCGAACGGTCTTCACGGACTCGGTGGCGTTGGGATGAGATCGGCGCTTGATCTGAATGGGAAAAGTGTACTCCGAGTTGACAACGAGAAGATCAATCCCACGATCGTGAGAGTGCCCGACGTGAAGCACCTCACATTGAAAGAAGTCCTTCAGTACCGACTGCGTGAGTTCTTCCATCTTCCTTGGACTGATTGAATGAATTGCTTCGCTATGCGCCTCCAGGTATCTCCTGAGAGCACGAATTGGTGCCTCGTTAGAATCAATGTCGTAGCTATGCAAAGTTGCACTCAACACTCCGAACAAAGAACCGCCCGATGGCACATCGTTAGTCTTCTCCATCTGCCACCAGCCGCAATGCACACAAGCGTCCACGTGAACCCTGACATAGTTGTGGGCCTGAAATGCGGTAACACTCCACGGGTGAGGTACGTGAAAAGCTGGGACTAGGGGCGCGGCGCAGAAAAGACAGTCTGAGCGCCACCCGAGATATTCGAGCACGGAGGATGCCCAACCTGCGTCTCCCCGCTCGATAGCTGCTTTGAACTCGCAGTAGTCTGTCAGTTGCACCATAGGATCCGGCTCCGCTCCGAGTGCCGCAACTCGAATCTCAATTACCTGAAACGAGACCTTAAGAACCTTTGCGCGATATTGGCGTTTTCGCCGCCCATACTCGTCTTCCTCGGGCCACCCCCTTCCCGCTACTGGACCGGTCAACACGATACCACGATTGCCAACTCTGGAAACTGCCTGGGACCGATAGCAGGATGAAATCGCGCGTCACAGCCGAGAGGCACTGCTCTGAAGTCTGCGCCCGAACCGCTACGTGACACTAAACCACCCAGGCGTCGATGCCTATCGAACCACCATTGTGGAGATCGACAGCCAACACCATTTGGCCTTTGGCGTCTATCGCGATCAATTCGTAGTCACCGCTACTCCAGTAAGTATCGAGTAAGAAGGCATCGCACCCGGCGAGAACACTGAAAGCACTAAGTAGTAGTGGCCTCGTTTTGCCGAGCGCGTGAAGACTCATTTTCCCGAGCGCCTCAGGGTTATCCGTAAGCGCAAACTACGCCACGCTCTTGCTGTCGAACGAGTTCGTTAGTCCTGAGGGCTTTCGGGCTCGTTTGATGGCAAGAAATAGCGCTCCACGAGCTTGGTGGCAGACCAAACGCACCTTACTCTGCCAGCTCGTCTCGAAAGCGGCGACTTTGGCATCCTCCCGCTCAAGGGCGGATGCCGACCAATACTTGCGCTGTGGACCGACTGGCAAAGCGTCGCTTTCCGAGTCGAGGACGCGGAACAACATAAAGTCGGGATCTTCCTCGGCGTGAACTCGGAATGCCAACTCTTGGAGCAGTCTAGCCCGCTTCGATAACTGCCAGGCGACCTTCCAGCAGATCCCGACAACACTGGGCGACTTCGAGGCAATCTTCCCGCCAATGATGCTCGTTTGTTACCCAGGTTGGTCTGTCCATGATGCCAATTACTCCACAGGTAATCCGGTCTCAGGTCATGAGAGCGTGCAGGTCTGATCACAGCGGGTGGGCCGCGAAGCGTTGCTTCCATGGCAGCGGGGTGGCTCCCCATGCGTCGCAGAACGTCGACCAGGTGGTCGTAAGGGTTGATCTCGTGCAAGCGAGAGGTCGCGAGCAGACTTTGCACTATCCACGTCTAAAGCCCCAAGGTGGGGAAAGCAATCTGCGGAGAGTGAGTCGGCCGCGAGAACCCGGCCCAGGACGCGCCTTTTGCAGCGGCCCTCACTCGGGCAGCAATGGCGGGACGCAGGGTCCCGTCTCTAGTGTTTCAGATGCCCATTCGCGAGCTCGGCTTGTTTCCCCCAGAAACGCTCGATCAACCCGAACGCAGCGCGATGATGGGGGTCACGGTCCAGCCACTCTCTAAACAATGGCCACAACTCCAAAGCATCGGAGCGGCGTAACGCAACATACCAATCGACGGCTTCCCGTCTGATTTGCGGGTCCATCGGTGGCATCGGGTAAACAACACTGGCGCTGTCCGATGCCAATTGGGCCGACGCGCCCCGACGCTTCCCCCGGCGACGTGTTCTGCTCATAGTGCGTGAGGACTACTGCCGGCGGCTACCGGATTGTCACGGTCTCCACCTTGTGGGAATGCCGAACGCGACTCCCGACAGAGCCGATTCCCCTGTCGGCGCCATCGATTGGTACGAGATATCCGGGGAGCAGGATAAGTGCGTAACCTCAACTCAAGCGTCCAGATGCGCACGAAAACCGCTTCTTGCGCCGGGCTCGCCTTCACCCACTTCGTAGACTTTCGCCGCCTATCCTCACCCCTTTCTCCTGATTCAAACTCGACGAACCACGCCCCCGCTGTTTCTTCAACAGTCTGCCTGGTCATGCACCCTCCGCCGCGTTGCCGAGCACCTCAACGCCCAAACCACACACCGAATCCCTTGGCGGGCGATTGGGCGCGCCTCTTCCAAGGGTTGCCCTCCCAGCGGCCCAGACAAGACACATACCTGGTGGGAACAGAGGGCGTGTCATGAATCGGCCGCTGGCTCAGGTGACCCGCCAAAACGTTAAGACGTATACAACGATGCCCACCATCACAATGACCGTAGTCGCAAGCCATTTCACCAGGGCAAGCCGGGCCCGGTAAGCTTTGGTTGCCTTCGCGAGCCGTCGCAACAACCGATCATCAGCTCCTGAACCCTCCCTGGGGCACCGGCTCATCAGCTCGTGGACGACCGCTCGCGATCGCAGTAGTGCGAAATAGCGATCGGGGTTCTCAGGACGCTCATGCAGCCACGCTTCGAAGCTGGGCCAAAGTTCATCCAGCCCGTCTTCTTCTTCCTCGAGCCGATTGAGCCACCGCACTGCCTGGATACCTGCCTGCCGCCGGATCCGTGGACGGTGGGGGATCTCCTGCACATCCGGCGGTCGAAGCTCCTCCAACTCCCGGTTGAGCGCATCGAGCGGTGTTCGGGGCGACTCTGAAGCTATGGTGAATCCATCCGTAGGATATAATCATCACAGATTGGCGAGTCTACAGGAAGTGGAAATGGGTGGTGCGGCTGACAACCGATCTTTCGATCGGCGGGCTACCCGCCGCAACCGTCCGCTGGCACAGGCTGCGCGCCCGCTTTGGGCAGCCCGATCCTCCAGGCGGGCATTCCACCGATGTAGGCCAACCAGAAAACCGGCCGATCTCCCACTAACCAATAGCCCGCTATGCTGAAGCTCCCATTGTCAGCGGACGCGGGCCGCTTACGCGGGCGAGCCCGTGTTGGGATGTCCCCCACCCAGTAGCCCGCCGCCTCTGCAGTCCGTAGTTGTGCCCCATCCAGCGGCGCTCCTGCGAAGGCGGGACAACCGCGGCGAGCTGGCGGCCCTCGTCGGCGAACCAAAGTTGGCCACCCAACCCGCTCTGCGGTCGATCGGCTCACGAACTCGCGAGACCGCCGGTGTTAGGCCGCTGCGGCCTGCGACAGTCCCCCGCTCCCTAGTTCGCGCCCACCTAGGGGTTGCCCCCGTCGCAAGGTGAGGCGTCTTCGTCTGTGATTTACCTTATCCACCGCGAACGATGCTGCACTGCCGGCGGCCTGTTGCTTCGGAACGCCCTCGAGCTCGTTCAACGCGCCACACATACGCCTGTAAAGCACACCTAACCTACCAGCAAGCGTGAGGCGCTGCGGCGGCCTTCTTTGTCGAGCTAATAGGAGCCCTAATGGACTGCGCGACGGAGACCGGCAAGATAAGGCCTTTCTCCAGCTTCCCTGAGCGACATAGAGCGTGGTGGAATAGAAAACGCGACAGTCGACCGTTGCCATCCATGAACGGATGGATGAAGACAAAACCAAACGACGCGACTGAGGCAGCGAGTATGGTCATACTAGACGCTGCTGTCGAAATTCAAACCCGGCTTATGGTAGGCGCGTTCGATATTCCGCTTGAGCTCTATGGCGATGAGGGCTAGCAGATCCCGGTGATAGAACAACAGGTCGAGACGGAAGTCCTGACCGCCGACCCGCAGCAGTTGCCTGTCCGTTTCAGCGGCAGTGCCGCCCTCGTTTTCGCAAGCATGCGAGGATTCATTCTCCCAAGCACCTCAGCGCAACGCAGGCATCACACCAAGTGACTGAGCTGCGCTTGCACCAGGACCGCATCGAAGCCAATGATCTGATTCTCGACCAGACCTTCCTCTACGTAAGGATCTTCAGCGAGAATTTCAGACAGTCGTTGCGGCTCGACATCGCGGGCGACAATGACCCCACCTGACTTGTCTTTCCTCGGACCCGCGAGCAGGAAAACGCCTGCGTCGATGTATCGCCTCACCCAATCCGCGTGTCCGGGGCGGTGTGGCTCGATCTGCGGTATCTGTACAACATAGCTTGAATTGATCACGAGCATCGTCGTCGGTTCCGTGTGAGTGATGAAGAGCGCTCGGGGGTGATTATGATTGCGCGCCCGCGGTTGATAAACTGCCCGGCAATGCGAGCTGCCACAACCGGGTTGGGCATCATCATGCAGCCGGAAATCCTGGTCGCGGAGGACGTGTCCTGCGGCCGGTTGGTCCGGATACTGGAAGGCTTCTCTCCCCCGCTACGCCCCATGTACATCGTGCATCAGCAAGATCGACGGCCCGCAACCAAGCTACGCAACTTTATCGACTTCCTTGTCGCGGAGTTTGGATAGGCACGCCGCGTCGTAGGTAGCCGCTATTGAACAGATTGGATGTACTCGGCGGGGAAGTTCAGCTTGACCAGAACCGCGCGCAACTTCGCCGCATACTCCGGATTGCGCGCGCTGTCATCGACAGGCTCGAGCACGTTGTAGCATAGCGCGGCGACCTGTTTGTCATCCGCGATTTTGGCCAGAACAGCCTCAGGGCGATAGCTTTGCAGATCCGCGCCGGCATACAACGCACCAAGCTCGGCGTGGGTCAAATCGAACAGCATGCCGTAGCAGCGCGCATTCGTCGCGGGTACAAGGACCGCGCGCTGTCCTATCTTCAAGACATAACCCTCTACATGCGCTGCACGCGCCGCTCGAACCACGACGCCCTTCGACTTCAGCAGATCCGCGTCCATGAAAAGACCGTAGAAGAAGGCTGTAACCGGTCGTGTATCCATGAAGCCCTCACCGTGAATGGCATTGGAGCTCAATGCTTCTCAGCTTCGTATGCTAATGTTTTGCGATCACCCACGCCCAAGGCAGGAACGCTGCAGCGAATTTCAGCCGTTCCCGCGACAGGAGGACAGCGTCTCATGCACAGCGTCAGAGTCTCCGGCACGGTAGTACCCTACTCAAAGGAGGGAAGCGGTCCAGGGCTGCTGCTCGTTCACGGCACCACTGTCGGCTGGCGGAGCAACTTCGGTCACGTTGTTGAGCGCTTTACAGACTGCCGCGAAGTGATCACGCCGGATTATGCCGGCTCTGGCAAATCAACCCTCCCGGAAGGTCCTCTGAATCTCGAGCTGTTGACCGAGCAGATCGCGGCAGTCGCGCGAGATGCCACGCAGGGCCCGGTTGACCTTCTTGGAGACTCCCTTGGAGCCGTGGTGGCGGCGGCTACCGCCGCGCGGCACCCCTCGCTCGTGCGCCGCTTGGTGCTAGTGGCCGGCTGGGCAGATAGCGCGGATCCGCGCCATCAATTGATCCTGGAAACGTGGGCCCGGTTACAGGAGAACAGCGCCGAGCTGGGCAGTCGCTTTGCGATGTCCCTGGGCGTCAGTCCGGCATTCCTGACCCGACTGGGTCGCGACACAATCGAAGCATTCACCCTGATGCCCCCGGCGGCAAACACGCTACGCAGACTCCAACTAGGCCAGCGAATTGACATCCGGGACTCAGTCCGTCGAATTGTCGCACCGACATTGATACTCCGCGGCACCCAGGACTATCTGATTCCCGAGTACCAGACGCGCGTGCTCCACGAGTTGATTCCAGGCAGTCGCTACGAAGCCTTGGACTGTGGCCATGCCGCGTTCGTCGAGCAACCCGACGAGATCGTCCGACGGGTTCGCGGCTTCCTGCTCGAGTAGCCTCAGTATCAGCGCCCGCCCCTATTTGCGCGCGGCCTTCGGAATGACGAATCGGTACGCGGTATGGGTCTGGGAAAACCTCGTTACCTTGTTATCTGTGAGGCCGACGCGGCGGCCGCTCTCAAAAAGCGCCGCCGTGGGCAGCTCCTTGCTGCCCTTGCGCACAACTGTCCAAAGCGCGCCAGCCGGATTCAGGCTGTTCTTGTACCTTTCGAGCTTTTCCAGATCAGCGGGTGTGTCGATTCCCGCGATAATGACATCCAGTCCCGCGCGCACCCGGGTCAGCACCGATGTCTTGATGTGCTCCGCGACTTCGCGAGCGAACGAGGGCGCGGCGGAAACCCCGAGCACCGCGACCTGCTGCCCTTCCTTCAACCCGAGCTTGTCGAGCAGGGAACGCGGGTTCAGCAGCTTGTGTGCCCATTTCTCAGCGGTGGCGCCCAACGCCAATACCACCGGCCCGTCGGGAAGCTGAAAAGTCAGATTACCGTCCTTGCACTGAACGGCCGTGATGTCCTTGATCGGGATGACGAGCCGGGTGTCGCCCCGGATGAGGATCTGCTCCGATTCCAGGTACGCTTTGCCTGTGGACTTACGCCCGCGGTACCGTAGCTCGCACATGGCCTCCTGACCCATATCAAGGAGCCCTCTCACGTTGAGGCACACCGTCGGCAATGTCGTAATAGTCGCCCTTCTCGGACACAAAGACATGGACAGCAATCCGGGTGTCCGTCACCGAGTCAAAAGCCCCCATGGCAACGCCGATCCAGTCTTTATGAAGCGGGCTCCAGAAAAGCGATGACCCGCAAAGAGAACAGAAACCGCGCTGCGCTTTTTCCGAGGAACGGAACCATGTGACCCTGTCAGAGCCGTGAATGGTCAGCGCGGACCGAGGCACATCGGTGGACACAAAATAGTGCCCCGAATGCTTGCGGCACTTCGAGCAATGACAGCCATCCGGAGCGGGTAACCGACCGACGACCTCGAACCTCACCGCTCCGCAGAGGCAAGACCCCTTGTGCACGGTCATCGCAGTGGCTGTCATCGCTCTCATTCCACTTCGGGCGCGAGGCATTGCGGCCACTCGCCGCGCCAATATACAGGAAGCTCGAGCGTCGAATCGGTAAGCGCCCGCGGGAACAAATCGCGTGGCGGCCCGCGGTGCAACGGGCCGCCACTTCAGCTACAGGTCACTACACCTTTGGGGGAACCAAGCTACCCACTAGTGCTCATACGCCCCGATATCAATCGTTCCCACCACCCGAGGATTGCCCGCGTAATCCAGGGTCCCAACAACCGCGGCGCCGAGATTGGTGCCCGCCTCTCGGGCCGGGGAGCCGCTTTGAGTATCGAGGGAGGTCGGCGCATTGACAAATAGCGGGTTCGCGCTCAGGGAATGCCTCTCCGAAAACGGCGAGACGCCGCCGTAGTAAAGGTTGTAGTCGAAGGTCATTCCCACGGTGCTGGTCTGTCCAGTGGTGGTCTGGCCGCCTGCGCTGGCCGCCACAATGTTATTCTCGAAGATCACCGCTGCGGATATGTCATTGCCTAACGACAACGTGCCGTTGCCCTGGTTCGTGGTGTCGTTGTTGTAGAACGTATTGTTGACCACGGTGATGTTGGAGGCACCCCCCGGATTCCCCTGTCCGCCGATCCCCATGCCCGCGGCATTGTTGGCGTAAAAAAGATTGCTGCGCACAGTGATATTGGACGTATTCTGTCCCTGATTCTCTCCCGTCGTCTCGATACCCCAATCCACGTTGTGCACAAGATTGCGCTCCACCGTCACCGTATTGCTGCCGTCCAGGTAGATCCCGTCCGCGCAGATGCAGTTCGCCCCATAAACGTCCCACGGCTCGCCGACTTGAGAGCTGGAAGTGATGTTGTAGACCGTGTTGCCACTGATGGTGCCGTTGCTCGCATAGTCATGCGACTTGGCCACCCCCTCCCCACCCAAGGCGGCAATGCCGATATTGCTGTTGTCGTGCACCACATTCCCGGTAATAGTGAAATTCTGGGTATTGCCGTTGACGGTCATCGACTCGCTGCACCCTGTGATGAGATTATTGAGCTCATTCCCGCTGATCGTGAGAGAAGTGATCGGGGCGCTGCCGCTCGTGCCCGCGACAATGATTCCGAAGCCTTCCGGCGGCGTGCCGCCGCATGAGCCGTCTTTCTTACCCGAATATTTCCCCTTACTCTGAATGTCGTGAATGTGGTTGTTGAGAATGCTGATGTTCGATCCGCTGCCCTCCATGTGCACGCCCGCGGGCACGTACTTGGTTGACGTTGTGACGAAGTTGCGGATTTCGAGACCGCTCACCGTCACATTGCTCACTCCGCCGGCGATATCCACGAGCCCGTACGCATATCCACCGGTCTGCACGGCAATCCCCGTACCGTCGACGACAGCGAGCTCGCCCGGATAGCTCTGCAGTGTGAGTGACTTGGTGATGGAAACGCGCTCGTTATAGGTTCCCGCGTGCGCCATGATCGTGGAGCCTGCCCCCACCGCACTCACGGCGTGCGCAATGGTCTTCCACGGCGCTGTCTGCCCGTCGGCACTATCACTGCCGCTCGGCGATACATAGTAGGTCCCGGCAGCTTGCGCTGTCGGCAACAACAAGGCGTTCGCCGCCAAAGCCAGCGCGGCGACCGTCAGATTCCGTGCAACACACTTCATGACATCTACTCCTGCCCAGGTGATGTGATCTATCGATGCATCAACACTCGTCAAAATCTCAGACTGACGCCGGCCGTAAAGGTCCGGCCATACGCGCTATAACCCTCCCCGACACTGCTGCTGGTCCCCGTCGTACCGCTGCTCCAAATGGCATCCGAGCGGCCGGCCAGGAATGACTTCGCCACCGCGTCCAGCAGGTTCTTGCCCTCGATGTAAACCTTCAGCTCCTTGGTCACCTGATACGATGCGGAAGCGGTCATCCAGTTGAAGGAGTCGGAAATGGCCTGCCAGCCCGGTACTTCCGTGAATGTCTGCGCGACGAACCGACCCGTGTAATCCCAAGACACATTCGCGCTGATCGGGCCGGCCTCGTACAGCACGCCCAGCGAGGCGGCCGATGGCGCCACACCCTCGAGCTGGCCAACGTACTGCCCCGCCACCCACGCCTTGCTCCAGCTGTGGGTGTATTGCGCCCGAACGCCGAAGCCGTTATCGAACATGTGCTGAAACCCGAGTTCCGCCCCATTGACCAGGCCGCGGTCACCATTGATGGGTTGCTGGACGGCGTACGCAAATGTCTCGGGTGTCTGATTCGGACCAACGTAGCCGGTTACGTTGAACGCATTGAACTGAGTGCCCGTGGTGATGAAGTCCCTGATCCTCTTGCCGAACAGCGCCAGCGTCAGAGCAGACTTCGGGCGGTAGTACCATTCGATCGACAGATCAGCCTGATAGGCGCGGATGGGCTTGAGATTGGCGTTACCCGCGTAATAAACATAGTAGATCCGGTTTTCCGTATTGTCGGTCACCGTCGGCGCCAGCTGATTGAGCTCCGGCCGCGCCATGGTCTCCGCCGCGCCCAAGCGCAGTTGCAAAGTAGGGTCGATCCAATAACTGAAGTTCGCAGAAGGCAGCGCCATCGTGTACGACCCATCCGCGCTGACGGGATGCTCCGGCCCATAGCTTGGCGTGGGCGAGGAAGTCGGGATATCAGGGGTCGGATCGGTGAAGGAAAGCAGATCGTGCGTGGAGGTCGAGGACGTCGTCGCCGTACGCAAGACGCGCACTCCGACATTACCCGACCAGTTGGTTCCCGCGAACACAGCTTCCCCGTAGAGCGCGTAAGTCCGCTCCTCCACGGCGTAAGAATTGGCTGCGTTGTAGCTGGGCGCAGTCAGGTTGAAATCATAAAGCGTGCCCGGCGCGACCCCCGGCTGCAGGTTTGGCGTACCGTTCAACTTTTGCAGCGCTGCCAGATAGGCCGCCGTGTTGAATTGCGGCAGCACCCGTGGGAACGAGCCGCCGGCTCCCTGCATGAAATTCGGCAATCGGATCACCGAAACCACATTCGATCCCAAAGAGCCGAAAGTAATGGGGTTCAGGCCCACCGGGGTGACGTACAGATTGCAATACTGGCAGTCGCCGCCATCCCACGTGTTGCTGATATCCTCCCGCGACTTGATCCGCTGGGTGTAGGCCGCGCCGAAGTTGATATGCTCCAGAGGCCCCGAATCCACACGGTAAGCCCCGTCCAACGAAAACCCCTTCACCGAATCGTGGATGGTATAGCCCGACAGCCCCACGTAGTGCGGATTCCAATCGAAATTCCCCAGCTCACCGGCAGCCAACGCCTGGGCGTAATTGCGGCCGTCCGGCAAGGTGACGTCGATGCTCGGCAGGGAGCCGCGGTTGTTGGTCCAGTTGATCGTCCCGCCCTGGGTCGCGGCTGAGAACCCGACGCCCGCGGCCAGAAACGAATCGTTGCCGCCTTCCGGACGCGCGGCCTTGGACCGATATAGATCGGCGGACAGCGACAGACGCGCGGTAGGCTTCCAGTTCGCCTTCAACCCGATGAGCGAGGTGTTCACGACCCGGTCGATCGTATTGTTGACCACTTCCGGGGCAAAGTTGTTGGCCGTGAACGAGGTGATCAAGCCGTTGTTGACCACCACGTTGGACCATTCCGGATTGCCGTTCGCGTCGTAGGCGAAGGTCGGCGTGTACGCCTGGTTGTAAGCGACCTGCGGGTCGCGCAGCCGGGTATACATGCCGTCGGCCGTGAGGCTGAATGTCTCGCTGGGGCGCCATTCGAAAGTGCCGGACAGCGCGGCGCGCTTTTTCTCATCGATGATCGACCCGAAAGAAATGCAGCACTCCCCCACCACCGGCTGGCCGTTCGAACCGGACAGCGGCCACGTGCCGGGATTATTCGGATCGTAGGTGTTGTAGTTCAGAGCATCCGTACGGGTTTTGATGTCGGATACGACGGCGCCAACCAGCAATCCGAACTTGCCGTTTTCGCTGGTATCGCTGACGAACGCGGAGAACTTGTCCCCCCCAAAATACGACATGTCGTTATAGTTACGCTCGCCGCGCACGGCAGCGTGGAGTCCGGGGTTATCGAACGGCCTCGCCGAGCGCAAATTGACGGTGCCGCCGATGCTGCCCTCGAGGGCCGACGCCTGGGGCGATTTCAGCACGTCGGCGCCGGAAATCACGTCGGCGGGCAGGATGTCGAACGCAAAATCCCGCCCGTCATCATCCGTTGCCAGGATCCGGTTGTTCAGCGTGACAATGTTGTACTGTGAGCCCAGACCACGGACCCCGACGTACTGCCCCTCGCCGCCGGTAGTACGCGAGATGGAAATCCCGGTGATATGACTCAACGAGTCCGCGACATCGTCATCAGGAAAGCGCCCCAACTCGGTGGCGTTGATCGAATCCAGAACGACATCGGCGTTCTTCTTCAGCTCCAGCGACTTCTCCAGACTGCCCCGCAGGCCGCTCACCACAACCAGCGGCACCAGCTCATCACTGGCGTTAGGGACCTGAGGGCCACTCGCGGCCTGTGCGCTGCGGGCAGACTGAGCCCCAGCGGAAGATCGAGTGCTACCGCCAGACTGAGCGTTGTCAGTAGCCTGAGCGCCATCAGAGCCCGGCGAATCGCCGGCGGCTTTGGCCCCGTCAGAACCTCGGGTGTCGCCGGCGACCTTAGCGCCGCCAGAACTTCGCGCGTCGCCGACGGCCGGAGCGCCGTCGGAATCCTGAACGACGCCAACCGCCGCAGCGCTATCAGCCACCCGAACGCCTCCAACCGCCGGCGTGCTGCCAGCCGCCGCCTCCTCGCCACTTGCGGCCCCCTCCCCCGCCGCGGCGCCGTAAGCGCTTGCGCAAAACCCCACTGTCGCGACCCAAAGCAAAAAGCCATTCTTCTGATTAGCCATGCTGAGACCGTTTATGTTCGTTTAGGAGCGTTATATTATCTAATATGGTCGATAGAGTATTTTTTTGTTCGTAAATGTCAATACTGGATTGACACGCAGCGGCGGGCAACGGGGTAATGAGCGGCAGCACTGCAGGCGCGACCACGCCACGTAAGCGCTCGATCTCGCCGCCAATCAGCGAACAACGGCGGCGGGCGCCGCGTGAAGCCAGCGAGGGCAAAGAAGCGGTACGAAAGAGCTAGCCGTTGAAAGAACTAAGCGACGAGGCGCTCTAGTGATCGACCGGGACCTCAAGCTGCCACAACGGCTGGCGAAAGCCGCGGGTCCGCAGCGCTCCAAAGGCCAGGCCCACCGCCATCCAGGCGGCACCCGCAATCTTCGCATACGGATTGAGGCTGACCCACAGCGACAAACACACCAGAAACCCGCTCAGCGGGATGAGCAAGTCCTGCCAGCGTCGCTGCGCGGCGCGCAGGTAGTAACGCACCAAGGAGGCGGCATTCACTCCCATAAAGGCGGTAAGCGCCCCGAAGTTGAGCAGCTCGACACCTTGCTCGAAATTCAGCAGCAGGGCACCAACAAGCGCCAGTACGCCGGCGCACAGCACATTGTTGCGCGGAATCTGCCGGACAGGATCCAGCATCCCAAAGAACGACTTCGGCAGCACATTGCTGCGCCCCATGGCATACAACAAGCGTGCGGCACCGAGTTGCGCCCCCATGCCAGATCCGATGGTGGCGACCAGCAGCGTCGCGTTCACCAGCTGTAGCAGCCAGGGCCCCCCAGCCACGCCGGCCACCTGCACGAATGCCGTAGTCGCATCCGGAAACGGCCTGGACGCGGGCCAGATCAACTGAGCCGCATAAACCTCAAACGCCGCCAGCACACCGACTACGAGGCATACCAGCACGGTAGCCAGAAACACATCGCGCTGAGGATTGCGGGCTTCTTCCGCCAGAGTGGATATTCCATCGAAGCCGATGTACGTCAACACGGCGAGCGAGGTGCCGCCGAGCACAGCGCTCCACTGGAAGGTGCGCGGATCGTAGAAGGGGCGCCAGAAGAATCCGGGCTCGCCCGTAGGCGCGTGCAACAGAAAGCGCGCAACCGCCACGAAGAAGACCGCGATCACCACCCCCATCCCGATCGCCAGCGCATTGTTGATCCCGGCGGTCGCGCGAATGCCGACCAGATTCACCGCCGTGAACAAAGATGCAAAGAACACAGCCCACAGAGCATACGGCACCGCCGGCGCGAAGTTCTGCGACAGCTGCGCGCACAGGATGGTGCAGATCAGAGGATTGAGAAGGTAATCCATCACCATGCCCCAGCCGGTCACATACCCGAGCGCCGGATGAATCTCCCGCCCAACATAGGTAAAGGCGGAGCCCGCGCTGGGATAGGCTCGCGCCATGCGCCCGTAGCTGATCGCCGTAAAGAGCATCGCCACCATGGCGATCAGTACGGCGGTCACGACGTGACCGTGGGCCCGCTCGCTGACCACTCCGAACACCGGCATGGGGGCGGTTGGTTGGATGACCACGATTCCATACATCACGAGGTCCCACAAACCCAGGGCACGCCGTAATCCTGGAGCCCTGGCTCCACCCGAACTCTCGACCTCCGCCATTCCCCCTCCCCTTTTGCCCATTGCCCCCCGTTCCGGGCCGGCCGGCGCGCGACTGTATTCCCTTTCTGATCGTTTTCCTATCTTTTGTGCAACTTTGGGACAGAAACGCAGACGCCTCAAGTCCCTCCGGCGCCTTCTTTCCGCTACAATCTCCTTTTTCCGCATTCAACACCACTATGCTTGCAGAAGAACGGCGTTTCCAGATCCGCGAAATACTGACTGCCCAGCGCACCGTCAGCGCCCGGGAACTGTGTGAGAGGCTGAACGTCACGCCTGTCACCATCCGCCGCGATCTGGAAGCGCTGGAGCAGGAAGGCGTGCTCGTGCGCTCCCATGGCGGCGCGGTGTCGCGCATGTCGAGCACCAACTTTCAGCCCTCCTACGAGGCGCTCCTGCGCAGCAATACCGACGACAAGCTCGAAATAGCACGTGCGGCGGAACAGCTGGTGCTGGATGGGGACACGATCTTCCTCGAAGGAAGCACCACCGTGTTCGAGCTGGCGCGCCTCCTGACCCAACGGCAACGCCTGACTGTCGTCACGAACTCCCCTAGTATCGTCTTCGAGTTGCAGCGCAGCCCGGGTGTCACGGTGCTGTGCACCGGCGGCACGCTGCTGAAGGATACGTTCTACCTCTGCGGCGAATGGACACAACGGGCCCTGTCGGAAATTCGTGTTGATAAGGCCATCCTCGGCGTCAGTGCGATCGACCCGCAATACGGCGTATCCACCGCCAGCCACGCGGAAGCCCAGATCAAGAAAATGATCATCAAGGCCGCCAAAACCTGTATCGCGCTGGCCGACCACGGCAAGTTCGGCAAACAATCCTTCGCCTTCGTCGGCCCCATAACCGACATCAACATCCTGGTGACCGATGCGCGCACCGAGTCGCGCCATCTCAAGGAGTTGCGCGAGGCCGGCGTGCAGGTCAACGTCGCGGCGAGCGAGCAGGTCGCGACACCAAAAATTACTAAAAGAACAAAATCGAACAAAAAAGGTTGACGGTCGCTCAGAAGCCGACTAGCTTCTCCACACCCAATGAGGGGAGAGAAGAGGATCTGGCCTTGGGCGAGTGCGGTAAGAAAGTCAGGCTGAATCGGGTTCTGGGAGGCGCGCAGCATCCGGCACTGGTGGTCGCTTTTGACCACGCTCTGGTCCTGGGACCCATACTAGGGACACAAGACCCCCTTGGACAGATCCGGCGCTTCGCGCAAGCACGAGCCGATTCCGTCCTGCTCAATCTGGGATTGTTGCGCCAATTCGCCAACGCGCCCCTGGCAGGCCCCCTGCCCGCCTTCATCGCGCGCATCGACTGGACCACGATCTGGTCAGCCAAAGCGAACATGGGGGGCAATGAGTTGCGCAGTTCGATGCTCGCACGCCCTGAAGACGCGTTGCGGCACGGAGCTGACGCTGTGCTCACCTACATGGTCATTGGTACCGGCGACACCGACTTCGAGAGCAAGGAGATCGCGCGCACTGCTGAAGTCGCCCGCGAATGCGAGCGTGTCGGCATCCCCTTGATCGTCGAATCGCTCGCCCGCGGCAAGGAAGTGCGTAACTCGGGCGATCCGCAGTGGATCAACACACACACACGCATGGTGACCGAGCTGGGAGCGGATGCCGTCAAGACCGACTACACAGGCGATCCGGCGACGATGCGTGCGGTCATCAACGAGTGCGCCATCCCGATACTCGTTCTCGGCGGCAGCCGGCAAGGATCGGACGACGAAGCCCTGCGGATGGTCCGCGATATAACACTCGCCGGGGCCGCCGGTGTGTTTTTCGGTCGCAACGTGTTTCAGGCGCGTGATATGAACGCCTTTCTCACGCAAGCGCGCGCGATTCTGGATAACACCTCGACTGCTGCCGTCACCGATCATGCCGCAAGCCACTCAGACTCGCATCGAGCGCTCAGCAAACATCCTGGATGATCGCCCCGGGTATCGCATCCGCGCGCAGTGGGGGCACCTCGCCGTCCTCGAGTCGGGCGGTCACATCTGTGACCTGCGACTCAACAGCGTGCCGGATGTGAACCCCCTGTGGCGACCGCAGTGGCGGACGATCGACCCGCAACGCTACTCATCGGGCAGACATCGCCGCCTCTATGGGCCGCCGCCCGATGGGAAGCTGCTCGCCGGCCTTGCGGGCCACAGCGTGAGCTTCGATCACTTCGGCCCTCCCTCGCAGGAAGAAACCGCAGCCGGGCTCACCACGCACGGCGAAGCGCCATGCCAGCGGTGGAGTCGGCGCAAATCCGGTGTTGGCGCGAGTCTGAGCTACGGCTGCAGACTCCCCAACGCACAGATCGAGCTCGAGCGTGAGATTTTCGTCGACCCCTCACGTGCGGTCATTTACTGTGAGGAGCGCGCACGCAACCTGAGTTGTTACGACCGGCCCCTCTCCTGGAACGAGCATGTCACCTTCGGGCCGCCCTTCGTACAGCCTGGTGTAACCCGATTCGACATGCCCGCAACGCGCGCCAAAGTCTGTCCGCCTGAATATAGTGCACGCAATGCTCTCGTTGCCGATGCGCAATTCACCTGGCCGCACGCGCCGCTAAACGCGGGTGGCCGGCAAGACCTGCGCGTCAGCGCCGCGGGACGCTTTGGACACTACACGGCCCAACTGCTCGACCCCTCGCTCGACATCGGATTCATCAGCGCCAGCAATCCTGACCAAGGACTGTTGGTGGCGTATGCATTCCGTCGCGCCGACTTCCCTTGGGTCGGCAATTGGGAAGAGAGCTGCAACCGCGAGGCGGCTCCCTGGTCGGGACGGACCGTCTGCCGCGGTCTGGAGTTCAGCACCACACCCTTCGCCATCCCGCGCCGCGAAACGATTGATCGAGGCCGGTTGTTCGGCGAGTCCACCTACCGTTGGCTGCCCGCGAAATCGAGCGTCTCGATCCGCTTCCTGATCCTGCTGATGGCAATTGATACTGAGTTCGGCGGAGTGCGGCAGCTGCGGATCGATCACCGGCGCGCACTGATCACGGAGGCGGGCCGACGCGGCCGCCAACTCACTGTACCCGTAAGGCCTTTCCTGCGAGTTGGCCCGCAAGCCGCAGGCAACCCAGCACGGCGAGCGCTGTAAGTATGAGCCTGCTGGCCATCGATATCGGCTCGAGCGCCTGTAAGGCCGTCGCCTTCGCCACTGACGGCACGAGCCTGGCACAACACTCCTGCGGCTACGCCCCAGAGCTTCCGCAGCCATCGTTTGCAGAGCTGAATCCTGAAACGTTCTGGCACGCGGTGCGCACCTGCTGTCAGGCCGTCGCCTCGCGCTCCCGTGAGCCTGTGCGAGCGCTCTGCCTGAGCTCCCACGGAGAGACCTTCATACCGGTCGATGCTCACGGGCGACCCCTGATGAACGCGATTCTCAACCAGGACACTAGAGCTACGCGCGAGTCCGCCTGGTGCGAAGAGCTCATCGGCCGCAAACGACTGTTCCAGATCACCGGCCTGTGCACCCACCCCAGTTTTCCGCTTCCCAAGATCCTCTGGCTGCGCAAGCATCGCCCCGAGATCTTCGCCGCCACGCACTCCTTCGTGGCGCTGATCGGCTATCTGCTTTCGAGAATGGAGTTGGCGCCATGGGTCGACTTCTCACTGGCCTCGCGCTATCTGGCTTTTGATGTCCGTAGCCGCGGCTGGTCCGAGGAGATTCTCCAGGCAGTTGGACTCGACCGCGCCTGCCTGCCCGTTGCGACTGCGGCCGGAACCATCGTCGGCCAACTAGGCGCCACGGTCGCTGCTGAGCTCGGCCTGCCCCCCGGGGTCGCAGTCGTCATGGGAGGACATGACCAACCCTGCAGTGCCCTGGGATCCGGCGTCATCGAGCCGGGACGGGTTGCGCACTCGATCGGGACTTATGAATGTCTGGTTGCCGTTGGTGATGCGCCAAGCCTCAGCGACGTCGCACTCAGCGCCGCGCTCAACTCATATTGTCATGTAGTTCCCGACAAGTACGTCACGCTCGCCTACTTTCCATCGGGGATGATGGTCAAATGGTTCCACCACTTACTCCATCCTGAGCCTTCCGGACGAGGCGCCAACCTCGAGAATCCCGACTCAGAAACCGACCACTACGCCTCCCTCGAGGCGCACGCGCCCGTCCATCCTACAGGACTGTGTGTCACGCCCCACCTGATCGGAACGTGTAATCCCGACTTCAATCCGCGTGCCCGCGGCCTCATCGCAGGCTTGCAGCCCGGCATCAGTCGCGCTCACATTCACAAAGGCATCCTCGAGGGGTTGGCTTGCGAGCTGGCTCTGTTGACCCACGTACTCGCGCAGGCCGTTGGAGACTTCGGCGACCTGTATGTCACCGGCGGCGGCGTGCGCTCGCCCCTAGGCCTGAAGCTCCGGGCAGCGCTGACCGGCTGCCGCCTGCACGTGATGCAACAACAGCAAGCTGCCTGCCTCGGCACCGCGATACTCGCCGGTGTCGCCATAGGCGAGTACGCCCACGCTCAACAGGCAATCGAGGCCGTCGTGCGCGAATCCGACGTGGTCCCGCCAGATGAGTCCCTCGCCGCACAATACGCGGGCCAAAGAACGCGCTATCAAAAACTCAGATCGCTGGCGGCAGCGCTGGACTAGTCATCCAGTCAGTGCCGCGAAGGAGGAACATTGATCCATCCGACCATCGGTTTCATCGTGTACGGCGTTCACAAGGACGGCCTGCGAGATCCCGCCGGTGCCCCTTTTATCGACGCCGATATCGTCAAGCGCTCCAAGGAGGCCCTCACCCATGCGGGTCTCGAAGTCGTGGAGCATCCCGTGGTGGTGGCCTCGAAAGAGGAAGCCCGCGCGGCGTTGAAGAAAATGAAGCTCGACGATCAGATCGACTCCGTGGTGCTGTTCTCCGGCACCTGGGTGTGGGCCGCGCACCTGGTCGGCGCCGTCCGGGACTTCGTCGCGAGCGGCAAGTCGGTGCTCCTTTGGACCTACCCGGGCTCGCAAGGTTGGCGTCCGGTCGGCGGCCTCGTGATGCACGGCGGCCTGCTGGAAATCGGCGTACCACACAAGTTTGTCTACGGTTCCGCCGACGACCCGCAGACGGTGCTGAAGGTCGTGAGCTACGCGCGTGCCTCTCACCTGAGGAACCTTCTCAACATGTCCACCCTCGGCACTTTCGGCGGTCGCGGCATGGGCCAGACCTGCGGTGTCGCCGACCCATCGCAGTGGATGCGCATGTTTGGCGTCGATATCGACTCGCGTGATACCACGGACCTCATTCGCACCGCGGAAGAGATCACGGCGCAGGAGATCGCCGGCCTGCAACCTCGGCTCGAGAAACTTTTTGGCGCGCGTCCGGAAAGCAACCTCGTGAATGAACGCTCCATCCGCCTGTACCTCGCCTTGAAGAAACTGCTTGCCCGCGAGAAGTGGGATTTCTACACCGTGCAGTCCTTCCCCGGCCTCGGCAACGACTATGCGGCCACCTGCTTTGCGCAAAGCATGATGCTCGAGGACGGCTACGGAACCGCCACGCTGGGCGACTTCAACACCACGCTCACCGTGTTGCTGCTCACAAAGCTCAGCAAGGAGCGCGTCTACTACGGCGATCTGCAACATATCGATCGCGACAAGAAGGAAATCAAGATCATCGGCGACGGCGCCTGCCCTCCTTCGCTTGCCGGCAAGCTGGGGCCGGCGGGCTTCTCGGAGCACGGCATTCCGACAGAAGGCGAAGCTGGCGGCCTCTCCGTCCGCCTCGTCTGCAAAGTCGGGGAAGGTGTATTGGCGCGACTCGGGCGTGTGAACGGCGAGTTCCAGATGGTGATTGCCCGCGCATCCGTGTTCGAGCCACCGCGCGAGCACATACAGCAGAGGCTCGACGAATGCGGTATTCCCTTTTGGCCGCACGGCTTTGTCACCGCGCACTGCGACATGGATGCGCTGCTGCAAAGTTGGACGAATGAATATGCCTGTCTTGGCTACGGTACCGACCTCTATCCTGCCTTGATCGATTTCTGCGAGCTCACAGGAATCAAAGCGGTACTGCCCTGACCCAACGCCCCACTTGACTTGCTCGAGGTATCGCCCATGGCAACCCATCCCGCGCCCATCGCGCCCAGCCACAAAGCCCAGACATTCCTGCGTAAGCCGTTGCAACTGCTGATCGGCGGCCAATGGGCTCCGAGCGCCTCCGGCAAGGTGTTCGAGAGCTACAATCCCGCCACCGGCGAGCTGCTGGCGCGCGTCGCCGAGGCGGACGGCATCGATGTGGATCGTGCCGTCACCGCGGCCCGGCGCGCATTCATCAGCGGCCCCTGGCCGAAAATGACACCCTCCGAGCGCGGCCGTCTCCTGTGGCGGCTCGCCGACCTCCTCGAGCAGAACCTCGACGAGTTCGCCGAGTTGGAAAGCCTGGACAACGGCAAGCCCTACTCAGTGGCGCGGGTTGCCGATGTGCCGTTGGCCGTCGATCTGCTGCGCTACATGGCGGGATGGGCCACCAAGATCGAAGGCAACACCATCCCGATATCGGCCCGTGATGCCCGCTATCTCGCCTATACGCTGCGCGAGCCTATCGGCGTCATCGGTCAGATCATTCCCTGGAATTTTCCACTCCTCATGGCGGCCTGGAAGCTGGGGCCCGCCCTGACCACCGGTTGCACGGTCGTCCTGAAGCCCGCCGAGCAGACACCCCTGTCGGCATTGCGCCTCGGTGAGCTCATCAACGAGGCAGGCTTCCCCGCAGGCGTTGTCAACATCGTACCGGGCTTCGGCCAGACTGCCGGCGCGGCTCTGGCCGCGCATCCCGATGTCGACAAGATTGCCTTCACCGGCTCGACCGAGGTCGGCAAGCTGATCGTGCGCGCGGCTTCCGGGAGCTTAAAAAGGGTTTCCCTGGAGCTCGGCGGCAAGTCCCCGAACGTCGTACTCGCCGACGCCGATCTCGATCTCGCCATTGCGGGCAGCGCCAATGCGATCTTTTTCAATCACGGGCAGTGTTGCACGGCCGGCTCGCGCCTGTTTGTACACCAAAGCCTCTTCGAGCGCGTGGCCGAAGGAGTCGCGCAAGCCGCTCGACAGATCCGCGTCGGCCACGGCCTGGACCCCAATACCCAGATGGGGCCGCTGGTCTCCCAGGAGCAACTCGACCGTGTTTGCGGGTACCTGAACGCGGGGTCGCAAGAAGGCGCCAGAGCGCTCGCCGGCGGCCGCAAGCTCCCGGGGGCCGGTTACTTCGTCGAGCCGACCGTGTTGGTCGACGTCAAGCCGCAGATGAAGGTCGTACGCGAAGAGATTTTCGGGCCCGTGGTCACCGCGATCCCCTTCAGCGACCCGGAAGAAGTACTGCCAGCCGCCAACGATTCCATCTACGGTCTTGCCGCGGCGGTCTGGACGCGCAACATCAGCAAGGCGCACACTCTGGCGGCCCAACTGCGCGCCGGCACCGTCTGGGTCAACTGCTATAACGTGTTTGACGCCGCCCTGCCCTTCGGCGGCTACAAGCAGTCAGGTTGGGGTCGAGAGATGGGCCACGCGGTTCTCGATCTTTATACCGAGACCAAGTCGGTCTGCACCCGGCTCTAGCGCTCTCACTGCCCCGCGAGGACGAACCTCGCGGGGTCCCTCTAAGCACGGCAGCGTCAGCTCGCCCGCGGCATCAGCCCGAGCCGCCACATCCGCGCCGACACCTTAATGCGCGGCGCGCCCTCACTTCGTCGCGCCGGCGGCCTGTTGGCGCGCACCATCCAGAATTCGAATCAACCGTACCGAATGCGCGGCCAATTTGAGCTCCAGACCCTCCGCGACAGCCGACACCGGCGCGCCAGCCCGCAATGCGTCTCTGAGCTCATACCTTCCATTCGCAGGCAGCTGCAGATCCCCGAACGACAGGCGCCGCACCACCGGCTTGTCGGTCCAGTTGAACACAGCCACGATCGACTCACCCGGCAGATCGCGTAACAGAAACACGCTGGGCTGCTCGTCCTCGGCGCGATAAGTGAGCAGATCGAGTGGCACGGCCGCGCGCCCGAACTTCGCCATGCGCAGCAGAGTGGGATTCTCGACCAAGGCGAGTCGACCCGCGTCCCTGACCAGATCGGGCAAGTCATCCCCGATTTCGTACAGTCCTCCGGACACCGCCGACAACACGATCGAGACCTCTGCCTCATCCAGGCTCAGAGGCGCCCGGATCGTCCTTTCCTCCACCACCTGTCGCGACACGGTAAACGCATCGGGATCGTTGATGAAGAAGTTGCGGTGCATGTAGTACCGCGCGGCAATGGCCGGAGCCGCCTCCTTGCTACGCTCAAAGGTATGGCCCGTATCCTGTGAAACGCGACCGTCGTCCACCAACCCGACCGGAGTCAGCATCGGGCTGCCATCCTTGTCCAACAGGACCTGATCCCCAACGACCCTGCGGATGAGCTGCAAACCGATACGCTGCGCCTCCAACGCGGTCGTGCCGGGCCGGAAGTAGTAGCCCTCGATGGCCGTGTTATCCATGAAATCGAGTTTGATGTAACTCACACCCCAGTCGCGCGTCAGGATGCGATAGGTCTCCTCCAGATGGCGCTGCGCCTGCGGATGAGTCGGGTCCAGCACAAAAACCCGCTCTCCAGAGCGCTCCTCCGCGGTCGTCACCTGAATCGGCTCACCCCGCGCGTTGTGGACGAGCCAGTCCCGATGCTCCTTATAGACCGAGCTGCGCTCTGAGACCTCAAACGGAGCAGTCCAAACACCTAGCCGCAATCCGGATCGCTTGACGCGGTCGGTCAATGGTTGCATTCCGCGCGGGAACTGCTCGAGATTGGGGATCGCGTAGTCACCGCGTGCGTAACTGTACCCCAGATCGATATGCAGCCAGTCGTAGCCGAATGGCTTCAGACTCTGCGCCAGCACATCCGCGTTGTTCAGGGCCGCCTGGTCAGTAATCTTGGTATAGAAGGCAGTCCAACTCCACCATCCGAGCATGTTCTCACCGGGTATGCGGGCGTGATGGAGCTGGCGGATAGCGGCCCCGTAAGTTTCCAGCAAAGTGTGGTATTGCGCCCCGGCCGCGAACATGAGTCGCTCCGCCCCGAGGGTTCCTCCGGCGGGAAGCGGTAAGCTCAACTCAATCAGATTCTCACGTGGCCCGTGGCGCAGATCCGATTCCTCATCGGTTGCCTGGATCTCCGTCGTCCCGGTGGAGTCAACGGTGAACTCGGTGACGACAGGCCCTCTCGGGGCTGCGGTGCGCGCCTGCAGGTGGAAAATGGTCAACAGACGATCGGCGGTCAGCGCTCCAAAAAACACACTCTGTCGAGTCTCGCGGTTAAATACGAGCTGACTGCCGACGGCGCGATGCATCCCATGCGGCGCCTTGCCCAGATCATAGATCTGCAACGGCGGCCAATCCTCACTGAAGCTATCCGAAAGCACACGATCCGATGCGGCAACCCCACCGAGATTCAGAATCTCCTGACCCGCAGCCTGCAGAGGACGCAAACTCTGTACCGTGTAGGCATGATCCGAATGGTTCTGCAATTGCAGCCGGATCTCGCCGAACACCTTGTCCGCGTACAACCGGATCGTATAAACAAGATCCGGTTTGCCCCCCAACCCATTCGAGGTTACGGTCACCTGCCGTCCCGACCCGAGAACATCCGTAAAGTCGGCTTCGACCACCTCATGCCGAGGGTACTCGGAGGCCTTGACCCAACGATGGTCAACCTCCGCTGCGACCTCCGCCCTCACGATCGCCGGGCTTTCCCTGGCAGCAGCGGCGATCGTGTAAACGCCGCTGTGCCCGTCGATCGCAACAATCAGTGCTCCATTGGTGAGTCGCGCATCAGCACAAAAGGCGATCCCGGGGAGCCACCACACAATCCAGCTGATCCACAGACCACGATGCCTCATGACCATCTGCGTAGTGCCCCCGGGCGTAAATGATCTATAACGACCAAATTAGATCATAAATGAACATCACTGCATAACTAAAAAATACCGCGCAGCCCTCTGTGCGCGCAGCCATCTGGCCTTGAAAGGACCGCGATCAAGGAAGTGGCCGACTATGCTCACCACGAAGGCAGCACCATCGTCGACGTCTCGAGCATCGGGCTGAAGCGCGACCCCGAAGGCTTACGCAGAGTCTCGCAGGCGACCGGCGTCAACATCGTAATGGGGGCGAGTTGGTATACGCAGGCCTGGTATTGCGCGAATCTGGAGAAGCGCTCCCTCGAGGACCTGACCGCCGAGATCGTCCGAAACGTCACCGTCGGCGTCGACGGGACGGGAATCCGGTCCGGCATCCTCGGGGAGGTTGGCACCTCCGGCGCACCGGAATCGCCGATCGAAAGTAAAATCATCCGTGCCTCCGGCCGCGCGAGCCACCTGACCGGTGCCGCGGTCACCGTGCACTCGCTCGGCTTCTTCAAAAAGCACGCCGTGATACTCGACATGCTTGCCGAAGAAGGCGTCCACCGATGGTGCATTTTCAGAATCGGCAGTTAGTCTGGCCTCAAATTCAAGTTTTGTCTTTTCATTATATTCCGCAGAATTATTTGAACACGCCTTTTCAAAATATGCTTTAAACTGATCGACAACTATAGACTCATCAAAGCAACCATTAACCAATGGAATTTGTGGTTTCGAGTTACACACTTTACTCTTCCAAGTTTTCCAAAAAATTTTCGACTTCTTATTTAGCAAAGAATCCTGCAAGTCTGAAGACACAGAAATTTTTTCAGCAATTTTATGCTCATTGATCTTTGCTCTGTATTTAAATCTGTCTCTAGTCCGTGCAAGATAAATTTCCCCACTCCTAGGCTTCCCAGTTTCAACCCATAGCCTATGAGATGCAATTGAGAGCCGCTTTAGTTCATCTAATTCTGCGTCCCAAAAATGTTTTAAACCACCGCATTTAACCCGTGGTATAGAAGTCAGTGCAGCTTGAGTCAGTGCCTCCACAATGCTATTATACCATATTTCAATTTTTTGACGCCCCAAATCACAGTTATTGGAATCAATTAGGTCTTGATTGACCATGTAATCGGCATTGATGCTGTCCAATACAGGTTCTAAAAGGACTCTGGTATATTCATAATACATTGCATGATTGCCGTGGTCAAAGCGCAGCCTATAAGAACATTCTTTTGATGAGTTAGGCATACCATTCACCGAGTCACTCGTATTCGCTCGCCCTGGCAAATGGTTACGCTGCTTGAATATATCTGCCCCCCTAATCAGGCCGAGAGCTAGGACATTATTACCCGGCAGTGTTAAGCATAAATGAACAGGCAAGTGATCAGAGAAACTTATAGCACTATCAACAGTGCAGTAAGAGTTTACATATTGCATCAGTTCAGACGAAATACACCAAAAGTCAATAATACTGTAAGAATTACGTTTCTCATTACTGAATGTATAACTCATTTTATCATCCAGCTTACAACAATTCATGCCATGAGCAACGAGAAAATCTAAAACAATTTTTGAATGTTTTCGGTTCCGATTAAGATCAGTATTAAAGTCACCTCCAATAAAAATATAATCATAATTATTTTCATTTATAACTGCCGCAACCTGAGCCAAAACGTCAATTATTAACTCCTTGGAGCCAACATTGTCCTCACATGGCAGGTAAAGATTTATAAAGAGCGAACCAGCAACAATCAAGGCCACAATTCGGTCAGTAATGAGGCAACACGTAGCCACCGCAGACAAATCACACTTTAGCAGCGAGCAGCAGCCACCAAAAGGCCTACCAAATAGAACATCGCCAGAGGTAGCGGAACCCATAGCGGATTCCCCATACATTATATAATCAGGACTAATTGCTGCAAGCTTGTGCATATTTTCAT
>CAVVXG010000024.1:0-96342 GCA_963752125.1 uncultured Pseudomonadota bacterium
GAATCATCGCCCCCGTGAATGAACACACCGAAAGCCAGCAGCGCATAGTCGTCAGCCTGAATGCTCTTGATGGTCTCGCGAATCCAGGTGTCGTGATGCGGATAACGGATCTTCCAGGTCTCGATGTTATCCAGGTTGTGCTTGAGAATCAGGTTCAGCTCCGGCGCATCCATCAAGCGCCGGGTTGTGTAGTAGAAGGAATCCTCATCGTCGCTGGAACCCATGCGCTTGCACGGCTAGGGAAAACCTCTGAAACTATGGGTGATCGAGCCTTTCTGCAGGCGATCCCCCATGGCGAACAGACAGTTTGAGTCGCGTATCTGAACGATACATTTGCGCCATTTCGCATGGCCGTCCCGCGTATGACCGGCCGGTTCGGGTTGCGCATGGATTACGGCGCAGCCGGCGTCCTCCGTGAGGACGTCAGTGATCTGCTTCTTGAAGTCCGGATGTTGAGTACGTTGGACGATGTGAAGGTGGTACGTCCGTGGCCACTGCAGTGGGGTGAGATTCATACGTCAGACTTCCCTGTTGTATGATCATTGGACAGAGGCGGCTGTCCGCAGTTTCCTTATGTCGCTCGTAACCATCGATCGGGAACGGGAACCGACGCCGCTCTTACCGAGCGCCCTGATGCACAGTCTTCCGCGACGCGCAGTACAAGATTGGGATTAATCTTGAAAGATCAGCCGCGCTTCATTGGGTGATCGAGATGACTGCCGGAGCAGCTGCTGCGACCAAAATCAACCAGGGGATCATGCTCCAGGTTAACTCACTTAGAAGCGAGCTCGTACAGAGTGCCGTATGACGGCGCGACCTGTGGCGGAGACAAGCAGTCACTAGCATCACGACCAGCACGCCCGCTGCCACAGTTGTAATCAGGCATAGAATCACGGTCGTCATACCCCGCCCGCCAACGCAATTGGGTCCTGCCTGGGGTGTTATGTAACTGCGGAGCGTGACTCCTCCCCCATCCCCCAAACGAGGGGCTCTATTTGCGCAGCCTGCCCACGAGACTAAGCCATATGAGGGCATCGAGGCTCATTGCGTGGATCTGTCTGGCGGGGCTCATCGCGGGCTGCGACGGTGCGCCTTCCAGGAACATTCTGGGGTCTTATTTCCCGTCCTGGATGGTCTGTGCGCTCCTGGGCATCGTTTTCGCACTCTTTGCCCGCTCCCACTACCCGCCGTCCCGGAGCAAACCTTGCAGGCGGCGATCAAACAGGCCTTGGCGCACCGGCCGGACGTGATCGCGGCGCTCAGCCAGATTGACTCCGCCGAGGCATCCCTCAAGGGCGCACGGCGTGCCTACTACCCTGTGGTCGCGGTATCAGCGCATGCTTCTCAGAACATGGGGGCTGTCAGCTCGGACGGCAAACCGTATTCGGGCATCAATCGGCCGGGTGCCAATATTCTGCTATCGATCAGCGTACCGATCTATGACGGTGGGATGCGCTCGAGCCAAATATCCGTGGCACAAGCCAAGGTCCGCGCCGCAGAGGACAAGCTCGACCAGACCCGCGATTCGGCCGCTCAACAGGTTTGTGGCGTCAGGTCCAGGATTTGACGAAGCTCCTCCTCCGTCTTGCGCAGTGCCTTGGTGAGTTGCTCTCCCTCCGTCACGTCCACCCCAGTTCCCACGAACCCCCGGCCGTTGGCCGCCAGACTACCGACGCAACGTACGTAACGAATCGCTCCATCGGGTCGCACTATCCGTTTGGTGAAATCGAATTCGCGTCGGTCCGAGAGCATCCTACGGACGACTTCCGCGACGAACTCCCGATCTTCCGGGTGCACGAGTGCCAGGTATTCCTGGATACCCGGCGCCCCACCACGCTGATCGAGGCCGTGGATCTGGAACAACTGCGCGGACCAATAGTCGAAACCGGTCCCGTTGAAAGCCCAGCTGCCGGTGTGCGCCAGACGCTGCCCCTCCGCGAGATAAAACTCGCGCAGCTCCGCCGCCAACAATGATTGGTCCTCAGAGACGCTATACATGTTCAATCCGGCTACCCTTCCCGCTTCGTATTGCTGACAGGCGTAAGATGTGTGTGCGCACTAGGGGCAGGCGCTGATTTTACTCCTGTTGCGCTGATGCTGGCCCAACAACGCGCGGGGGGAGCCGCAACTCTTGCGACTCCCCAGCCCGAATGTGATGCCCTACCGCGGCAGCTTTAGTCCTTCGAGAAGGCTTTCGCCGCCGCCACGGTATTGAGCTCCTCGCGAAGTAATTTAATCTTGCCGTTTTCAGCGATCAGCACCCCGGCATCGGGCCCTTGGGCGTGAGCTTGGACCCACGGCAGCTCGAGCACACCGTCCTCAGCAAATTGAGACGCGGACACCTTGGGAGTCCCTATGTTGTTCACGTAGGCTTCAAGCAGCTCGGTTGCGGATTTCATTGGTGTCTCCTTGATGAGTGTGAGTGATTGCGCGGCTGTCAACGCTCAGCGGGCCAGCGCCGAAATAGACGATCTGCAGCAGGCCGCCGGCGAGCATGATGTTCTTGAGGAAGTGGATCATCTGGTTCTGATCGGCGAAGTTGTGATGAAAGAAGATGGCAGTTGCCACGGCAAACAGGGCCATCACCAGCGCGACCGGGCGCCCGCGGTAGCCAGCGAGGAGCAGTGCCCCGCCGCCAATTTCCACGGTAAGGGCGATGAGCCATCCCAGTTGCGGGAGCGGTAGTCCGACGCTACTGATGTATCCCACGGTGGCGTCGTGTGTCGCGAGCTTGCTCAGGCCGCTGAGAATGAACGGCGCGCCGATGAGGACCCGGCCGATCAGGGGAAGATAACGACTTGGTTTTTCCATCGCTGTTCTCCAGTGAGTTGTTGAGGTTTGTCAGGCCACATCTACGAAAATGATCTCGGCGGTTTCGATCGCAGTGATTGAAATTTCGGGTTCTCCCGTGATCGCGAGGCCGTCACGCGCGCCGACGTGTTGCTCGTTCACCAGGACTCGTCCACGGGCAGGCACGAGATAGCCGTATCGCGTCGGCTGCAAGGCGTAGGAAATGCGTTGTCCGGCCTCGACTGTCGCGCCGAGCACCCGGGCGTCCGCGTCAATCCGCAATGCATCCTGGTCTTGGAGAAGTCCGCTCACGAGCGGCACGAGGCCCCCGGCGCGCTGCGCGTCGGTAAAGGGTTTGGTAGCCCAGCGCGGCTCGATTCCGCGCCTCCGGGGCAGAAGCCAGATTTGAAACAGCTTCAGGGGCGCATCGCTGTCGTTGTATTCGGTATGGCGGATGCCACGGCCGGCACTGAAGGCTTGTACGTGTCCGGCGCGAATCTCCCCGCGCCCACCCGCATTGTCCTGGTGTTGGAGTACGCCTTCGCGGACGTACGTGACGATCTCCATGTCCTGGTGCGCGTGCATGGGAAAGCCGCTACGCGGAGCGATCTCGTCGTCATTCCAGATCACGAGACTGCCGAGCGGCCCGTGCGCCCGGTTGCCCTGGCTGTCGATCGCGAAGTGGTACCTGGCTTTGAGCCAGTCGTAGTCCCGGCCTCCGAGGGTGTTCCAGGTTCTCAGTTGCAGCATCGTCGTCTCCTTCATCGGGCGTCCGCTAACTCATTTGTGCCCGCCTGTAACAGACTACGCGTGCAATAGTTCTTTATTTAGGCCCCTATTTGAAGAGAACTCTTGTCGAATTTAGAATAATAGCGCCCGTGAGATGGCCAAGCTGGAGCCCGTATGGACCCCTTTAAAGACCTGAATAATCTGTACTTTTTCGCCAGGGTGGTGGACTTCGGCAGCTACACGGCTGCCGCGGAGACTCTTGGCATGCAGACCTCGAAGCTGAGTCGCCGGGTCGGCGCCTTAGAAAAAGAGCTCGGTGTGCGCCTCCTCAACCGCACCACGCGCAAGTTGTCTCTCACGGAGGCGGGTAAAACATTTCACCGCCACTGCGTGGCACTGATAGCTGAAGCTGAGGCCGCGAAGGATGCGATCAATCAAACGCTGTCTTCTCCCCGTGGGGTGGTTCGAGTCAGTTGCCCTACCGGTCTGCTTCAAGGGGGCGTGGCCGATATCCTCGGACGCTATCTCACTGCGCATCCGCAAGTTCAAATCGCACTCGAGGCGACCAATCGCAGAGTCGATGTGGTCGATGAGGGAATCGACATTGCGATTCGGGTTCGAGTACCGCCTTTCGAGGATTCAGATCTGGCGATGCGGTCGTTCGGTCCGTCGGAGATGATCCTAGTGGGGAGTCCTTCGCTCGTGGCCGCGCATGGACAGCCGCAGGCGCTCTCAGACATCCAGCGGATGCCGACGCTTTCGATGGGGACTGTGGGGAAAGATCATGTGTGGCGTTTTGTCGATGGCGATTCAAAGGCTGCTGAGCTGGTTCACACGCCACGGCTCAGCACCGACGACCTTTACACGCTGCGGCGGGCAGCCATTCGCGGGGTCGGTGTGGCGTGTCTGCCTGCGCTGATCGTCGGAGATGACTTATCCAGCGGCGCGCTCGTTAGGTTGCTGCCGTCGTTAACTTCTCGATCCGGTGTTGTCCACGCGGTGTTCCCGTCGAGGCGTGGGATGGTGCCTGCGGTTCGATCGCTCCTGGATTCGCTGTCGGAGGGCTTCGCTGCGAATCCGTGGCTTGCCGACGTGCGTACGAACCGTGCGGGTGGGGTGTGAGGGACTTGGAGTGAAGCTCGCGTCTTCAAACGCGTCGCCACACACCGCAGCACACAGAGATAGCATACACAGGGATTCACAGACGTTTCGCGTGCGTTATATCACTTACTGTGTTTGATAAAAAATATTCAGGAACAAGCAGTTGCAAGTTGACATTGAAGACATGATTGGCGTAGAAGATCGCCTCAACTTCCGTGTGGAATTCAGTCACGTTTCGTCTTCTTGACTTGGTGGATGCCTGAATGCGCCATGTTGTCTGTTATAGCTTACGTAGTACCGGATCAAGTCACTCTGTTTTCCCTGGGAACGGTGGAGGTGATGTGGACGATATTTTGAAACGATTGGGTAGTGTGGAAGCGGCTGTTTCAGAGGTGAGAACACAGGTCGGCGCTATTTCAGCGGTGATCCCTCATCTAGCGACGAAGGCCAATTTGACCCCCATCGAGACGTCCATTTCCGAACTCAGAGCAGTCATCCCTCATCTGGCGACGAAGGCCGATCTCAAGGAATTGAAGGCCGACCTCGTGGGCATGAAGGCCGATCTAGCGGACGTAAAGACCAGCGTGGCGTCCATGGAGGCGGCCGTCATCAAATGGCTTGTCGCAACGGTGCTGGCGTCCGCCACCTTAGCGTTCACTGTTGCGAAATTCGTGCATTGATCAGCGCGGTGGCGCCCATACCACCGGGTCAAGCTCGTCTTTGGCTCCGGGTCAGGGTCCAGCGCGTGGAGTGTGTCTGCAACCTGGCCGAGTGAACTCAACACGACGAGCTGATAACGTGCAAACGCGGCCTGATAGGCGTCCTGGGCGGCTCAGTCGGCAAGAATGATGCGGCTGCCGATGCCCTCAGCGCAGCCTTTCTGATGCAACAGACAGGACGAGTCCGCGGAAACGATATATTCGGCGCCGGCACGAGCGTGGTCGGCAATCTTATCCCGCCCCATCCTGACCGAGACGGCAGGCTCGAAAACGCTGAACGTACCGCCGAACCCGCAGCACTCGTCCCACCGCGCCGGCTCGACGAACTCAATATCGGAAACCTTCTCCAGCAGTGCGCGCGGCTTGGAAAAGAAAGGAACCTTGATTTCGGTAGGGCTGGCGAGATGAATCCCGCGCAGGGCATTGCAGTTGTAATGCACGCCGACCTTGTGGGGAAAACGCGCCCACGGAAATT
The DNA here is from genome assembly GCA_963752125.1 of uncultured Pseudomonadota bacterium. Taxonomy (GTDB): domain Bacteria; phylum Pseudomonadota; class Gammaproteobacteria; order Steroidobacterales; family Steroidobacteraceae; genus 13-2-20CM-66-19. The sequence continues at coordinate 5,815 of CAVVXG010000024.1, forward strand.
CTTCTCGATCCGGTGTGGTGCACGCAGTGTTCCCGTCAAGGCGGGGAATGGTGCCTGCGGTCCGCTCGCTCCTTGATTCGCTATCGGAGGGCTTCGCGGCTAATCCGTGGCTTGTCGACGTGCGTACTAACCACGCGGGTAACGCGTGAGGGACTTAGAGTAAAGCTCGCGTGATCAATCGCCATCACCACCCACGTCGGCGCGCAGAGGCAACACACACAGATGTTTATACACGTTGCGCGCGCGTTGTATGACTGACGGCGTGCGAAAAACTCTTTTGAAACAATAAGTTGAAAGTTGACATTGGCTGGCGTAGAACGTCGGCTCAACTGCTGCGTGGAATTCGGTGGATACTTGAATGCGCAACCTAGTCGAATATGGCTCCCGTAGCACCATTTCAAACTCATCTGTTGGTTCCGGGAGCGGTGGAGGCAATGTGGACGATATCTTAAAACGATTGGGTAACGTGGAAACAGCTGTTTCAGAGGTGAGAACACAGGTTGGCTCGATTGCAGCCGCGATCCCCCACCTGGCGACGAAGGCCGATTTGACCTCCATGGAAGCGTCCATTTCTGAGTTCCGCGAGACAATCCCCCGCCTCGCGACGGAGGCGTCCGTTTCTGAACTTAGAGCAATCATCCCTCATCTGGCGACGAAGGCTGATCTTTTGGAAGTCAAGGCCAGCCTGGCTTCCATGGAAACGGCCGTCATCAAATGGACTATTGCAACCGTGCTGACATCAACGGCTTTGGCGTTCAGCATTGCTAAGTTCGTTCATTGAGCAGCGCCGGACAAGGAAGAGTCGGTATCCGCTCTCATCAAAAGGACCCACCGCCTGATGCGCCGTAGCGATCAAGGTGGCTCACCGCCGCACAGGTGGTTCATGAACCCAGCAGTTAATTCATGCGGCAAGCCTTCCGTAGCAGCCAAAACGCACAGTTTCTCTCCGCGCGGGCGACCCACTTTGGAAAGTAAATTCAGCGCCCTTCTGTAATTCTTTTTTCCCTGTAAGACGGGTACCGTGATCGGTCTGAAGTGGGAGAAAAGAAAGATGAGGAATAGCCGACCCAGCGTGCTTACGTTGGTCCTTGCCAGCAGTTTGTTGATTGCTCCGGTGGCGCCTTCCAGCGCCCCGGGTGCCGAGGCCGCCGCCGGACAGCGCCAGGATGAGGAATACGGACGGCTAATCAACCAGCACCTGGTCGATAAGCGCTTCACGACCGAATTGGTCGATCACCTGCCAGCCTCCGATACCGTTCCTACACCTCTGAAGTTCTTCGGCCGAATCCCGGGAACGCCTGGCGAGCTGACGTACGCCAAGGATATCGCTCGTTACTATCAGGAGCTGGCGCGAACCTCCCCGCGGGTGCGATTCTGGAAACTCGGCACCACCGAAGAAGGCCGTGACCAAGTCGTCCTGGCGATCGCCGATGAAGCCACCCTCTCCCGCCTCGATGAAAACAAGTCGGCTCTCGCAGCCTTAGGTGATCCTCGTCGCACGAGCGCGGAGGACGCTCGCCGGATCATCAAGACGGCCAAACCTCTCTACTGGATCACAAGCGGCATCCACTCGCCGGAGACCGGCGGTCCGGAAATGCTGATCGAGCTGGCCTATCGCCTGGCAGTGGAGGAGACGCCTTTCATCCAGCAAATCCGCAACAACCTGATCACTTTCATCACGCCAGTCGTCGAGGTGGACGGCCGCGAGAAGATGGTCGATACCTACTACTACGGCAAAAAGACGAGCAAGCCGAAGCCGCCGCTCATGTACTGGGGCAAATACGTCGCGCACGACAACAACCGCGACGGCATGGGCCAGTACCTGAAGCTCACGCAAAACATCACGCATGGAGTGTTGGAATGGCATCCGACCGTGCTGCACGATCTGCACGAGGCGCAGTCCTATCTGTACGTCTCCACCGGCACCGGGCCCTATAACCCGCAGCTGAATCCTCTGCAGACCAACGAATGGTGGCTGCTGGCGGAAACCGAAGTCTCGGAGATGAGTAAGCGCAAGGTTCCGGGCGTCTTCACCTATGGATTCTACGACGGTTGGGTACCCAACTATCTCTTCTGGATCGCGGTCACTCACAACAGCTTCGGCCGCTTCTACGAAGTGCAAAGTTACGGCCCGGACATCCAGAAGGATCTGAAGCTGCCCCCAACGGCCACCAGCCGCGAGTGGTACCGCCCCAACCCGCCCCTGCCGAGCATCGACTGGGGCCCGCGTAACAATACCAACATCCAGGAGTCCGCCCTGCTGTTCGCACTCAATCGGGTCGCCACCGATCACGAGTTGTACTTGGAGAACTACTGGCTCAAAAACAAGCAAGCCGTCGAAGCCGGACAGAATGGCCCGGTGAACGCATGGGTCATACCGGCTGCTCAGACCGCGACGCTCAATGTGATCGACATGGTCAATGATCTGCGCCATCAGGGCGTGGAGGTGAGTGTCGCCGACAAGGGATTTACCGCTGGTGGTGTCGCCGTCGCCCAGGGTGACTACCTCATCCGTGCGGATCAGCCCTACCGCACCTTGGCTGACATGTACTCTTAGTGTGCAGAGCTATCCGGCCGCAGAATCCCCGGCCCTACGATGACACCGGCTGGACGATGCAGTACATGCGCAATGTCACCCTCAAGACGGTGAAGGACGCCTCCGTGTTGCAGCAGCCGATGACCTTGCTCACCGCCGACACCCAGGCCAAGGGAGGAGTGACCGGCACAGGCTCTACCATCCTGGTCAATCACAGCGGGGACAACGAGCTGGTCACGCTGCGCTTCCGCCTGAAAGGGGCGAAAGTGCTGGCCGCCGAGGAAGCCTTCGAGGCCGGCGGACGCAGTTATGCGGCTGGAACGTTCATCCTGCCGAATGCCGACCGCGCGGCGGTCGGCAAGCTCGTCGCGGAACTGGGCTTGAGTGCCCAGGCTGTGGAGGGACTGCCGTCAGTGAAATCCCACACGCTCACCCTACCGCGAATCGGTTATATCCATTCGTGGTTGCGCACTCAGGATGAGGGTTGGTGGCGTGCTGCCTTGGACCACTACGGGATTCCGTACACCTACTTCGCCGATATCAAGCTCAGAGAGGGAGGGCTGAGAAAGAAGTATGACGTCCTCATCTACCCGAACGTGGGTGGCAGCCCGCGCGAGCAGCTCATGGGTGTGGCGATGAACGGCAATGATCCTATTCCCGTACAAGAAATCCGCACTGACACCCAACCTCGGGACTCTCGACTCGGCCGACGATATTCGCGGCGGCCTGGGCGCCGATGGGCTTGCGGAACTGAAGAAATTCGTCCAGGCCGGCGGCACCCTGATCGGTGACGGCTCCACAGTGGAGATGCTGGTGGACTACGGCATTGCCGCGGGCTTGAATCTCTCGAAGCCCGCCCAACTGGTGACCAAGGGCGCCATCATGCGGGGTGTGTTCGCGGACCAGACCAGTCCGCTGGCTTATGGATACAGCGGCAAGGAGCTGCCGGTGTACTTCTCCGAGGCGCCCGTGCTCACGGTGAGCCGTTCGAGTGGCGGTATGGGATCTTTCGCGCCCAATGCTTCGGGGGCTAACATCTATCAGAACATCACACCCAATGCCTCCTCCATGCCCGTATCACCCTGGCCCGCGGATGCGGCTCCCAAGACTGACTCCACTGCCAAAAGTGACGCGGACGTTGAGTCAGCGCCACCGGTTTCACGTACCGGCGGTGCCGAGCCCACGCAGTTTCCACGTGTCGTGATGGAGTTTCCGGCCAAGGCCGATGACATTCTGCTCAGTGGCCTGTTACATGGCGGGCAGGCATTGACCCGCAAACCGCTGCTGGTGGATGTGCCGGACGGCAAGGGACACATGGTGCTCTATGCATTGCGGCCGTTCTGGCGCTGGCAAACGCAGGGAAGCTACTTTTTGGGCTTCAACGCGATCTTGAACTGGGATCATCTGGATGCCGGGAAGAAGCCCGCGGATGACAAGAGCGCCAGCGGCAAGCCGGCTGCGGAATAGCCTGACCTTTGCGAAGCTCGGGCCCCCTCCCGGGGGCTCGGGCTGAGGTGCGGCTCACGTAGATCGCGAGCACGAGCGTTGGTTAGTTCGTGTCCGGACAACGGACCGGTAATCGCACGACAAAGGTACTCCCTAGCTGAAGTCCGTCACTGCGCGCCTCGATCGCGCCTTCATGGAGGTGAACGATCTCGCGGACGAGCGCAAGACCTATCCCTAACCCGCGTGCGGAACCCTCGGCCACGCCGCTCGAGCGGGTAAACAGATCGAACACATAAGGCAGCTGATCACTTGCGATGCCGGCGCCGTTGTCCTGAACTCGCAGCTCTACGTGTTCGCTATCGCTACCGAGAACTACGTGTATGCGTCCGAATGCCTGCGTGTACTTGCATGCGTTGTCCAGCAGGTTCGTGATGACCTGCCGAAGCCGAGCTGGATCGACATGGGCATGAACTTGCGCATGCGGTACTTGAACACATAGTGAGTGTCCCGCCCTCGCCAGGGCCCAGGCGCAGCTCTCCACCGCAGCTTCGACTTCGGGAACCACGTTGATCCATTCACGTCGGAGCAGCATCGTGCCTCTTGCGAGCGCTGCGAAATCAAGGAGATCCTCCACCAACACAGATAGCTGACCGACCTGTCGAGCAACAAGTCGACGGGCCTGTTCCATCGCGCCTGGCAACGCTCCAGCGGACTCCATCACGGCAACGGCGTTACGAATCGCGCCGATCGGAGTGCGTAGCTCGTGCGCAAGGATCGCAAGCGATTCCTCGAGCGAAATGGAGCGTCGCGCCGCCATGGCTTCGGTGCTCACTGTAGCGCTGATCACGATTCCTCCTGAAGCACTCCACCAAACAGACGCCGTGCTTAGTTAACCAAGCCCATGCCCAATAGCGATTGAATGGAACTGAGCTGTTTTGTAGTTCCATGCGCTTGGGCGTTGCAGTCTTATCCGCGACTAGATGCGCGTCGTAGCCAAGGAGAAGCGCATGGTACAGGCCGAGCTCGAGCGCTTCGTAGCGAAGCGCATGGGTGCCCAGATGCACTTTCGCAGGCTGGCCGTGACCTCACCGATGTAGGTACGATCAGCACGGTCTCACCGGCAACAGGACAATATTCCATGGGCACACTCAAGACAAAAGACGGCACCGAGATCTTCTACAAGGACTGGGGCACAGGGCAGCCCATCGTCTTTCACCACGGTTGGCCTCTCACCGCGGATGACTGGGATGCTCAACTGATGTACTTCGTTCTTCGAGGGTACCGCGTGATCGCCCACGACCGCCGCGGTCACGGACGCTCGACGCAGACGGCTACCGGCAATGAAATGGATACCTACGCTGCCGACGTCGCACAGTTGGCCGCGCATCTGGATCTGCGAAATGCAATTCATGTCGGACATTCGACTGGAGGCGGAGAGGTCACCCGCTATGTCGCACGACATGGAGAAGGACGTGTTGCGAAGGCGGTGTTGATCAGCGCCGTCCCACCCATCATGCTCAAGACGGACAAGAATCCCGGTGGGCTCCCGCTAGAAGTATTCGATGGATTTCGCAACGCCCTGGCGGCAAATCGGGCCCAATTCTACCGCGACGTCGCCGCGGGCCCTTTCTATGGCTTCAACCGACCGGGCGCGAAAGTCTCTGACGGTGTGATCGACAACTGGTGGCGACAAGGAATGATGGGCGGCGCCAAGGCACACTACGATTGCATCAAGGCGTTTTCTGAGACCGACTTCACCGAGGACCTGAAAGCGATCAACGTTCCAGTGCTCATCCTGCACGGCGACGATGACCAGATCGTGCCGATCGCCGACGCCGCGTTGCTCTCGGCGAAACTCGTCAAACGCGGCACGCTCAAAGTCTACAAGGGATATCCGCACGGGATGTGCACCACCCACCCTGACGTCATCAACGAGGATTTGCTGGCCTTCTTCAAGAGCTAATCCTACAGGCGAAGGGGCCGCCACGTGAAAGGCGGCCCCACCCGGGGCGCGGGCGCCGTGCCTCCGCTACCCCCACACGGAACGCGGAAATTTGCTGAACCTGTCATTTCTGACGTTCTCCCCCCGCGAGGCTCGAGCCGGTTTGATTGAAACGCTAGTCAAGCGTCGACCCATCCGACAGACTAAACTGGAGCGCGGCAACCGATATCCAGTGGAGCGTCAATGAACAGCGGACCGAAGCTGACGGGTCTTTCCGGAAACGAGATCTATTGCCTTCGGCTAAAAGGGTTCACGCCGAATGGAATCGTTGTTGGCAACAGCGTGCAATCCATGGGGTTTATCGGCGGTTTGCGCTCCTCCTTCCGGGGAATCGTCGGTGGCGAGATCCCGGACGTGACTCACATGATTCACGAAGGACGCGAGGCCGCATTGAAGCGCATGCAGGCGGAAGCCGCCCGGGAAGGCGTTCACGGTGTGGTCGGAGTGACCTCGGAGCTGCGCCAGTTGGGAGGCAATTCGGAGTTTCTGTTCGTTGGATCCGGCGTCCGCTCCCAGGAGCTGATGACCGATTTCACCAGCGCCGGGGATGCCCAGGAGCTGTTCTGTCACATGGATGCGGGCTACCAGCCGCGGGCATTCGTGTTCGGAAATATCGCGTACTCCGTCGGTGCGGTGGGTGGCATTACCGGCGCCCTCAAAACCCTCGTTCGAGGCGAGATCAAGGAGTTCAGCGACGTCTTCAATGAGACGCGGCATCACGCCCTCGCCCGGCTCGCTTCTCAGGCGCACCAAGCCGGCGCAAATGCCGTCGTCGGCGTACGCACCCATGTTCTCGACTTCGCCGGGTTTCACGAGATGTACATGACTGGCACGGCGGCAACGCACCTGGTGCTGCCCGACGTGAGGTCCCAGATGCCGGTGACCAGCGATCTGACCGGAGAGGAACTCTGGGGCATGACTCAGTTGGGTTATGCGCCCATCAAACTCTTGATCTCAACGTCCGTATACTCGTTGGGAGCAGTCGGCGGTCTCAAGGCCGCGTTCCGTAGCTTCGTGAAAGGCGAAATCAAAGAGCTCACGACTCTGATCTACGACGCTCGCGAGCACGTGTTCGATCGGATCCGGGCGGAAGCAGCCGCACTGGGGGCGGATGAGGTCATCGGCATTAAGACCTACATCATCGAGATCGGGCCGAGCTTGGTGGAAATCTTCGCTGTCGGCACGGCCATGCGCCAGGTGCAGGGCCTCTCCGTGAAGACCCCCGCGCTTCCCGCCCAGGCGATCATCCGTGATAGAGACACGTGGGTCAGTGGCTCCGCGGGGCTCGAGTCGAGTCAAATCCGGGCCGGCGGTTGAGATCGAACTCAAAGAAAAAGCCGCAATCGCTCTACACTCGACCGAGTTATAATCGCCACGTAACGACACTGGGCCACTCAGGAAGCATCGCATGACCAGTCCGCGGTATACCCTCTATGGAAGATCCGGCAGCGGCTCCGACATCGTCCAAATGTTACTGGAGGAAATTGGCGCGCCCTACGATTTCGTCCACATCGCCAAGGATCCAGCCGAGGTCGAGAAGTACCGGCGCATCATTCCTACCGGCAAGATACCTGCCCTTGTTCTGCCGCAAGGCTTGGCGATGTTCGAGTCCGCCGCGATCTGTTTGCACTTGGCCGCCTCGCACCCTGACGCCCGGCTCGCGCCTGCGCCCGCAACCCCCGAGCACGCCCGCTTCCTGCAATGGATGGTCTACCTTTCGGCCAACCTCTATGAATGCGCACTACGCATCTACTACCCTCATCGCTACAGTCAAGCGGGCCAGAGCGCCGCGGAAGATATCAAGCAGCAGGCGAACCAGGACTTCTTAAAAATTCTGAGCACCATTGTGCCCGCACTCTCCCCTTACGTGCTCGGCCGGGAGATCTCCGCCGTCGATTACTTCCTCTACGTGGTGGGTGGCTGGCACTCAGACGGGCGCGATCCCCTGCACAAGCAGTGGCCGGCACTCGAGCAGCACACGCGACTGCTCGCTGCGCGGGCCTCCGTGCGCAAGGTGGAAGCAGATCAAGCAACGTGAGCCGACAGCGGGCAGTAGCAGCAAGTACGCAGGCAGGCCGTCACCACATCAAACGACCGCGCGCTGCACTCCAACTCCCCGACCAAGTACCTGCGGCCTCCTGCACCGTTGGGGGTCCGCAGCCCACACTGTCCCGCCCCGCTCAAACTCTGTGTCTGTGTCAGTAGAGCCTCGAGCCATCCCCGCAGAGGTCCAGACCGCATGGTGAGCCGTCGCTGTGCGACAGGGACCTGGCTGAAAGTCAGGCACCGTTGCGCGCATGCTTCCTTCCTCGGCTTTTCGTTACAAACGTGTTGCTGCAGGTGACACGCGGACTCGCGTGCGTACGTTGATACGGAGACGTCCATTCCGTCAGCTTCATTTCAGCACCGGCGGTGAGAAGTGGTGACAAGTCGATCCTCCCGGACAGATGCACCGGGACGCCCTTGTCCTCATAGGTGATCGTTGTCCTTGCACCGATGTGCTGATAGGAAACACCGGGTGTCTGGCTGCTTCCAACAGAAACTGATTCGGTGGTGGCCGTGAGCCGGTTCTGTTCTGACCACTCCGAGGTGTCGGCAAAGAGCTCGGGGTACTGCAGACGACAGTCCCGGCGTGTGTGGTATAGCCACGATCGGTCGGAATGAAGACGAAGAGCGAGCTCGTGAACACTGAGAACACCGCGTCGCTTGACCGTGAACTCCTCCAACAGCAGCGCTCGCTGTAGACGAAATCTGCGGTGCGCCGGGTCCCTCATAAATTCGTCCGAATCGCAGCCCGTCCTATCACAGACTTCGACAACCACCGCCCGAAACACTCTGTCCCGCTCTCTCGCGCGAGGATGTTCGGAAAGCGCGCTGAGGACATTCCGATCGCCGTTGTCTTCGGCATCCGGCAAGCTCTCCAGATTCAATGTTGGCAGCATCACCACGCGCTCGCCTGGCTCGAGCCTGCTCACCAAGTGTTGATAGGCGAGCGGCCATCCGCCTGGACCGCCGGAGATGAGACGTGAGATCGCGCTGCGGCTAAGCCCCCCTATGCTTTGCAAGCCCAAATAGGAACGGTGGCTGCCCCACTGCCAATCTTCCGCGCTCCTGGCAAGACCTAGTTGGACCGGCGCCAGGTGACAATGTCGCACCGCCGACAGGCAATCCTGCGGGGTACTGAGCCGCACCGATCTAACAACTCCAAAAAGTGTGGCCGCAAGAGCCGCCCCAAGGCCATCCTCTCTACGCGCTTCGTATTCACCGGCCACGGCTCGAAAGAATGACTGAAGCTCACGCGCGTTTGGAACGTCCAGAACAGCACGGACCCAGAGGCAATCTACACAATAGGCGAGTATCCCTACCTGGTGCCGAGCATCGTGACGACCGTGCTCCGCGGTTCTAACGAGTGACTCGCAGAGCAGCGATCGCAGGTGCCCGGTGGAGCAAATCGGTTGATCATCCCCGATGCCAGCCACGACGTAATAGACGCAGCCCGTCATATCCGTATCTCCGTTACGGTACGCTCCATGGCTCTCCTGCCGCTCACGCCGGGGGCGCCTACCGCTTCCTGTGAAGCAACTCATCTTGCGCCCGGCGCAGTGAATTTCCAAGTGGGTCGTTGGTGACAGACGCGTTTCGGGAAACTTCCACATTTATGACTTTCTTCACATACAACTAGTTCATACACCAACGTCCCCTTGCATGCACTTGCGTCCCCCACAGAATCCCCACACATTTCTCACTCTAGACTCAGTTCAACGGCACCCTTCAACACCCTAATTCCATTCTTGAAGCACTGACGCCGAAGTCATCCAGACTCGCGCCACTCACGGAATTCGGTGGTTCGCAGGCTTAGGCACTCTCAGCTTCAGGAAACTTCACATGCCCTTCTTCTTCGCGTTGGTGCTGGGCGCGCCACAATGCCGCATACCGCCCGTCCCTTTCCAGCAATGAAGCGTGTGTCCCGCGCTCAACTATCACGCCGCAGTCCAAAACCACAATCTGATCTGCGTGAACGACGGTCGAGAGCCTGTGGGCGATGATGAGCGTGGTGCAGTGCAGCGAGAGCTGTTTGATATTTCGCAGGATCTCGCGCTCTGTCCCACTGTCGAGAGATGAGGTCGCTTCATCGAATACGAAAATCCTCGGCACCTTTATTGCCGCTCGCGCGATCGATACTCGCTGCTTCTCGCCTCCGGAAAGCTTCACGCCCCTCTCACCAACGCGAGTCTCGTAGCCGTCGGGAAGGCCTGCGATGAAGTCGTGTAGATGCGCAAGCTTGGCGGCCTCTTCGATCTCTCCCGGAGCACTACCGGGCTTCGCTAATCCAATGTTGTACCCGATGGTGTCGTTGAACAGAATTGTGTCCTGCGGAACAACAGCTATCGCCTCACGAAGCCGCGCAAGCGGCAGCTCCTGTATGGGAACTCCGTCCAACAGGATCCGGCCGTTGTCTGGATCAATCAGCCGCGTCAGCAGACGCACGAGGGTCGACTTTCCGGAACCGCTGGCGCCCACAATCCCTAAGGTTCCGCCCGCTTGTAGCCGAAAGCTCACGTCTCGAAGAATCACGCGATCCGCCCGATACGAAACACCCACTTGCTCGAACTCGAGCCGTCCGGGGCCCGTCACAGGTGCCGCATCGCTCGGCGTAATTACTTCGGACTCCTTATGAAATAGATCGAGCATCTTATCCAGATACGCCATGCCCTGAGACAGGCTCTGCACGGCGTACCCCACCACTTCCACAGGTCGCACGATTTGCAGCATGTAGGTGTTGATCAACACGAACGTGCCTATCGAAATCCGACCGTGCGCGACTTCATGGACGGCATACCACATGGTGCAGCCAAGGAAGGCTGCGTAGATCACCGCCACACACAGCCCGTTGACAGCAAACTGACGATAGAATCGCACCGACTCCTCCTCGGTACGGACCAACGCACCCCCAACTCTTTGTTGCGCAACCGATTCAGCAGCAAAGTACTTCACGACCTCGCAATTTAGGATGCAATCGGTCATGGTCGCATTTGCATCGACCTGTGCGGCTGAGGCATTCCGCGATGCCTTCTTGGTTTTTCGCGCCGCGTACCCGAACGCCGCCGCGTAGCACAGAAGTGCGCCGCAGAACAGGAGAAGAAACACTGGCTGCGACAACCGGGTGAGAACCGTGACGATCGTTGCCAGCTCGGCCGTTACGGGCAACAGGCTGAACACAAGCGTGTGGAGAACTGTCTGATAGCCTTGCAGGCCGTTGGTCAGTGTTTGTGTGATTGCGCCAGTCTGCCGTTCCAGGTGAAAGCGTAGCGGTAAGCGCAAGATGTGAGCGAACAAGCGTTCACTTAGCGTACGCATGGTTCTGCGTTCGGCGCGAGCGTAGATGAACGCTCGGATCTCTCCTACGGAACGCGCGAAAAATTGGCTCCCAACATAGAGCGCGATCAGTACAGACAGAGAAACGTTCCACGACCCTGCCGCGTGAGTCGTGAAGCGATCGACCACGAGCTTGAGAGCGACCGGGCCAAGCGCGGTCAGCGCCGACGTTACGGTAATGAGCAGGACCGCGAGGCCCAGCCGAACTTTGACGAAGTTGCTCGCTTCACTCCAGAAGAGCGAGACCACTTCGCGAAAATTCCCAATGACGGGCGAGCGGAGCGATGTGAGCACGTGAGCAGTCCCTGCTTGGTGAGTAGAAGGAAATCATAACGCGGAGATCCTATTTCGCTCGGTCACTCGTCATTGCTCACACCACACTTCGCGTTGGCCAGAGATTTAATTAGCACTGCTTATTAGATACAACCAGTTGAGACTGAGCATCTTTAGGGGACGGGACCGAGATATTCACCCAACCGGTGTCGACGGAGTGAAGCACCTGCTCCCCCACACAATCCACACACTCGTAAGCACTGACGCGCCGACTAAGAACGGCTCAGTTGTGACTTCACACGCATGTCGTCCCGCAGATTCTTTCTCCTCGCATGACCTAGTGGCATGTGTGATTGACAAACGGGAAGAATCGGACGACCGTTCAGACGACGACGAGGAGGAACCCATGATAGATCGGCAGGACGAAAGCCAGACTCCGGGTACGCAATCCTCATTCACTCAAAACCTTGGAATCCGACAAAATGACGATACCGATTCTCATCACCACGTCTCTGTGGCAGAACACCTGAAACCCGACTCGCAACTTCCAAAAACGCGTCGAATTGCCGTCGCTCCAACGTATATCGTGACTCAACGAGTCTCTATCGATCTCACTCGGTCAACTTCCGAGGGGCCGCCGATAGAATGGCAATTCGAACGTTTCCGCGGCGACTGACAAATGCCGCCGACGCATCGCGAGATTGTCGCTGCAAGTGGTCGTTACGTTGGACCGTGCTTACAGGTTGCTGACACCATTTGTTTGTTGCGCGTCATCAACAGCCGGAATGGCAGTCGTGCAATGTGAGCTATTACGGCCGATTCCGTGCAAACAGTTACCCCTCAGGAGACCCAAGGATGGCTCGCAAAAAGAAGACCCATATTCCGGGAACGCTGAACTACGTTGTTCTTTCGGCTCGATTTGCGTGGGCCACAGCAGACGGGAAGGACGCCCAGGCTAGTGCCGCGACAAGCTTCCTCGACGATTTCGAGCGGCGTGAATTCTTGCGCCGGCTACCAGCATCTCTGCGGGCCTGCGGCGCAACTCTCCACGGACTGTGTCTCGCGGATGATGTCCGCCTGCTACTTGAAGTCTCCGACAAACCGTTGGGAAAGTGTATTCAACACATCCGGAGCTATTTTGCACGCTGGGCAAATGGGCACCACGCCCGAACCGCGCCCCTCTTTTCCAAGGGATATTGCGCAGTCCCAATCGCCGACCGCTTGCTCATGATCGACGCGTTGCGACATCTCCATCGGACGCCACTTGCTGCGAGACTCACCCGCGATTTGGATCGCTACCCGTGGAGTAGTCATCCAGCCTACTGTGGCTTGGACAACCTGCCTTGGCTCACCACACACCGGATATTGCGTTTGTTCAATCCGGATCCAGTCATCGCGCGTCAGCTGTATCACCGGTACATCTTAAGGAAAACCGCGCCGAAACCTCTGTTCAACACAAGCGCGACACCTCCGGAAGAGTTCTGTCACGGCGATCGCAAGTTCCTCCGGTGGCTCTTCGAACAACAACGTGAGGAAAGTAGGCCGGCTACCCTCGAGCAAGTCATCGAAGCAACCTGCGAGCGTATGGAGGTCAATCCAGCTGATTTGATCTCTCCGTCTAGAGAGCGATATTTATCACTCTCGCGAGCAGTCGTTTTTTGGCATGCTACGCGCTCCAACGTCGCGACACAGCGAGAGTTGGGCGTCCGTTTGCATCGCGACCCATCGTCTTTATACGACGCGTGTAGGAGATACCAGCCCTTGTATCCGGAGCTATTTGCCATCGAACTCCGCGTATTTCTGCAAAGCGCCTGTGAGCGGTTCGGCGAAAAAAGGGTTCGGCGCGCGCGGCCCCGGACAGAACCGCCTGCACAGTCAGGCGCGCCGGCACGCCGCCTTGGGGGGCAAGTAGTACAGCCTGTACCGCCCAGTCATGCAGAGTCTGCGAGTGACGATCAACACCTACGCTGGTGCAAACAGTTCCGGCTGTCACTCACAGGTAAGCCGCCGCCGGAGACCCCCGCTTGAGCCACAGACCGCGCCAACTGTCCCTTCGGCACCCAATGTAGGGGAAGTGCGCCCCTTGAACACTCGTTTACCCGCCGTCGATACAACCAGCTTCGCCCTCCACGTATTCCAGGTAGTAGGTACGCTGCATCGGCGCACGAGGTTGACAGACTCTGCCGCGAAGGGCAGTTTCGCTCTCGTCACCGACTGGTGACACAAGAGAACTCGCATATGGTACGTCATGTAGGAGGTCCTATGAACCCGTTTGACGACGTTGTTGTACTCGGCAAGGCTTCGCAGGAAACCATGGGGGGCATCGACACCTGGAGCTTCGATACGATCTGTTGTACGAAGGCTGGGCCCGGCTGCTACTGAGCCGACTGGGCGTGCAGCGCGTACATCGCGCTGCACGCCGTTCTCCGAGGGACATAGACCCTGACCCAAGCGACGCGCGCCAACCGTCCCGATCTTTTCCAGGGACTATCACGCAGCGCGACCGGCCGATCGCTCTCTAATACTCGACGTGTTGCGACATCTCTATCGAAGAGACCTCGACGCCGAAGTGTCCCCTGCGGGACCGCTGCCGCCCCCCGTGTGGTACCAAAGTGTCAACTCGAGGGGGGCGATTCGCCCCGGCCCATCACTGAACGTGATCGGCGAAGCCGTTCCGGCGATCAGGAGACTTTGCCACGCTCAGCTGTTTTCTTTCGTTAACCACTAGCGCACTTACGACCTCCAGCAGTTGGTACTCATTAAGGTTGGTGTGCCCTAAGTCAATGAGGTACTTTCCATTCACCACTAACGTAGGAACCTTCTGCACGTGATACCGCTCCGCCAACTGAGCCGCCCGCTCGACGTCGGCGTCAACGGTCGGCGAGTGGTACATGTTCGTGAATGCGCGCTCGTCAATACCTTGTGACACCGCAAACTGCAGCTGCTGTTTGAATGACTTTTCGTCATCGTCGTCATACAGAGGAATACCACGTCGATGGACCGTATCGAAGGCCAATTCGTGAAGATCTTCTCGGCCGAGCTCTTTCAGAGTGTAGTACAGGCGCGCGTGTACCTTATTGGCGCGACGCCACGCTGCCGGCACTCGCTCAAATCTAACGTAGGTTGGCTTTCCTCTGCGATTCCAAAGTACAATGTGCGGCTCTAACGCATAACAGACCGGGCATTCGTACCAAAAGAACTCGACGACTTCAATTTCCCCTTGACTGTCTGAAATTGGCCGTCCTGTTGAGATTACCTCATAGTTCACGCCCTCTCGCCAGACAGTTCCAGAATGTCCTTTTACGCTGGAGGTCGCAGAGCTCGCTTCTTGCGCCGATCGGCCACTGGAACTTCCCCCGTTGCTGCATGCCGCAATTCCAAAGCTCAGGAGCACTACAGCCATCACTATACGATCCATGGGATCCCTCCATTCGTGATTGAAATGATCAGTTGATGCTTGTGAACGCTGGCGCAAACAACTCCGTCTGTCAATCACAAGTACTCAGACACCGTCGCTTTAACCACGGACAACTCATCTGCACTAGGTCTGACATAGCGCTATGAGACACTTATCTTTCGCGGCACGTCAACATCAAAATAATCTGACTCAATAATCCAGAAAGCGGGGCACATCAATCTTAATTCGCAAATCTCCGCACGGTTTCAAAGTCTCTTCGCTAGCCTTCGGTAGCGTTGATTTTACCGCCCCCACAGTCGCTACGACCGCTCGTTCTGTAGCCAACGTGGCAGAAAGCCGTCATCAAATACTCCTTAACCTAGGGTAGATACAACCGGCCTTACTCGCGAGTATTCCCGGTAACGGGCACGACAGCATCGATGCACAAGATTGACAGACTCAGCAGCGAAAGGCAGTTTCGCTCTCGTCATCGGCAGGTGACACAGGAGAACTGGCGCAGCACGCGCCGCATAGGAGGCTTTATGAACCCGTTTGATGATGTTGTTGTACTCGGCAAGGTCTCTCAGGAAACCATGGGCGGCGTTGGCATCGGCAGCATCGACTATATACTTTGTACGAGGCAGGGGGACAACTGCGGCTGAGACAACTTGGTGAGTGGTTAGACGAAAAACGGATTCGGCGCGCGCTCCGAATCCAGCTCGACTCAATCGAAGACACTCCAACACCGAGTTGTCCCAGCACCCGCACTGCCCGTAGGCGAAGCCGGCACGTCGGAAGAGCGCCTGCAATACCGCGCCTGACAGCCCCAGAGACTCGCGAGAGAGTCGGCGACCTGCGAGCGAGGCGTCTCAGCCTCAGACCATCACTGAGCGTGACCGGCGACGCCGCCCCGGCGGTCAAAATACTTTGTCACATTCACCTGTTTTCTTTCATCTGCCACCAGCGCTTCTACCACTTAAAACGGTTCGCACTCGTTGCGATTTGTCACCGGACCATCCACTCGTGCTTGAACTTGTCAGCTTATGGTTGTGCTCACTGGCGCAACAACTCCGGCCGTCAATCGCGGGTAAGCCGCTGTCGGCGACAGTCGCCTGAACCGCGGACCGCGCGTCTGCAATCGTCCTGACATGGTGCTATGAGACACTCGCCTCTCGTGAGGCGCCCACTTCAAAGTGTTCCGATTCGATAATCCAGAAACCGGGACACCTCCATCTTACTTCGCGAATCTCCGCACGGTTTAAACGTCTCGCAGCCAGCACTCCGTAGGTATTGATTTTCAATCCCCCATTGCCCGGACAACAGTCTCTGCGGCACACAACATATGACGGGTGCGTCCATCGAACATTCCTGAACACGCAGTTGATACAAATTCCTTTGCTCACAAGTATTCCAGGCAACAGGTGCCACTGAATCGATGCACCAGGTTGACAGGCTCTGCAGCGAAGCGCAGTTTCGCTCCCGTCACCGACCGGTGACACAAGAGAACTGGCGCGGGACGCGCCGCATAGGAGGCTTTATGAACCCGTTTGACGACGTTGTTGTACTCGGAAAGGTATCTACGGAAACCCAGGGCGGCACTCTAACCACTAGCATCGATTTCTTCCTTTGTACGAAGACCGGGCACAGCTGCAGCTGAGCCGACTTGGCGTGCAGCGCGTACAGCGCGCTGCACGCCATTCTCCGAGGTACGTAAACCCATGACTCAAGTCGAGTTGCCGATTGCTACGAAAGCAATAGATATGCAGGGCGGTGACTACCTGCTGTGCGAGCACGCCCGCGTCTGTGTGGATGGCGACAGCGCCATTTTTCTCAACTTAAAGACCGACGAGTACGTTGGTTTGGACCGACGGCAAACGCTCTCGCTACGCAAGATCATAAGAGGATGGCCGCACGGCGTCAGTGACGGTGATAGCGCCGTTGGCGTCAAAGAGGACGATCGATCTCGCCTAGTCGAGAGACTGGTTGAGCGCGGTTTTCTAACCCATATCGAGTCACTCGGAAGGGAGCCGATCGCGGCAGCGCTGCACCCCGCTCAGTGGCCACTGGTCAAGAAGTATTCTGACGAAAGACTGCGGATCTCGTTTGGGCACGTACTCTGTTTTCTGGTCGCCTGGTTGTGGATCATCATCTTTCTACGCATCGACTTTTTGGAGAAAGTTGTCCCCACTCTGGGTAGACGCAGGGAACGCTCGCCACACGAGCCAACGTCGGTGTACATCGACAGGTTGCGAACCGCGACCGCGATCTTCAAGAAAATTCGGCCTTTTTTTTATACAGTAAAGGACCACTGCCTGTTCGATTCGCTGGTGTTGATGCAATTCTTACATTTCCATCGCTTGTACCCACGGTTCGTGCTCGGCGTGCGAGCCACACCCTTTCAAGCGCACGCGTGGGTGCAGGAGGAGCGCTACGTCTTGAACGGTCCTCCCGATTATATAAGGCGGTTTACTCCACTCCTCATAGTGTAACGACCGACCGGAGGACCTATGTTCCGTTATTTGGTTTTGGCTTGGAATCCAAAGAACTGCCAGCAGGAAGCTCGTGCCCGCGCTCTTTCGCTCAAACTGAAGGCAGTGGATGACAGTTGGCGCGTTGCCCATACTGGCGTCGGATTGAGCGTGCTCTGTATTGGGGAGCACCCGCCGGCGACTCAGTGCTATTTGCTAGCCAATTCATGCGGGGTTGT
Organism: uncultured Pseudomonadota bacterium; assembly: GCA_963752125.1. Taxonomy (GTDB): domain Bacteria; phylum Pseudomonadota; class Gammaproteobacteria; order Steroidobacterales; family Steroidobacteraceae; genus 13-2-20CM-66-19. The sequence goes on from CAVVXG010000024.1 coordinate 23,552, forward strand.
GCTGGGCACCGTTTTTAAGAACGCGGGTGGCGGTGACACGAAAATCGTCGATGGTGCGACTTTCCTGAATGCAGACGAGAGTGCCAGAATTTTGGGCACATCCGGGCGACATCTTGTCGACACTTACTGGGGCTCTTACGTTGCGATAACCCAAGACCCCCGCAACGGACTAACCCGCGTGTTGCGCAGCCCGGCAGGAAGTCTGTTTTGTCTCGCCGGCGAGTTTCAGGGTGTGCGGCTTTTCTGTTCCCATATGCCGGATTGCGCCGCGCTGGAGGCGCTCCACTTTTCAATCAATTGGCGGTACGTGGCGCGACATTTTACCAAGTCAATCGTGTCAGAGGAAACCGGCCTGAATGAGATCTGGGAGGTGCGCCATGGGGAGTGCGTCGAACTCGCCCACGATCGGATTTCAAAGAGTTTCTACTGGGACGCTAGGCATTTCGCAAAGCTCGAGCCAATCGAAGCGTTCGCGGACGCAGTGAGTGCAGTACACGACGTTACCCGGTCGTGCGTCGGTGCTTATGCCTCCACTCACGACAGTCTTCTGCTCGAACTGTCTGGGGGATTGGATTCATCCGTTATATTGGCATGCTTACAAGACCTTCCGTCCCACCCGCGAGTAACCTGCCTGACCGAGTATTCGCCAGGTTCCAATAGCGATGAGCGGACGTTCGCACGGATGGCCGCTGAGCGGGCGCGATGTGAGCTCATCGAGCATCGCCGCAATCCGTTCGTAAGGTTCGAAGACGCGTTACATGGGGAGCTCACGGAGCGGCCCAGATCTCAGTTGCGCGCATTGGATCTCGGTCGGGTGGAGTCCGAGATCGTCGCGGACAGAGCAATCACAGCGATTCTCAGTGGCAATAGAGGCGACGAGTTATTCTTCGGTAGCAGATCTCCTTTGGCTGTCGCGGATTGCTTGTATCGACATGGACCTGGGCGACGTCTGTTGGAAGCGACGCTGAATGCCGCAGAACTGAAAGGCTACTCGGTCTGGAGACTATGGCGCGATGCGATACGCGATTGGCTGTTTCCGCAACCGTGGGATACGTTGGAGAAATTTGGACGGTACCATCCCCTACTGAACCAAGAGCTGGTCCGCGCACTCCAGGCAAGTGATAGAGCCCCACCTCCTTGGTACTTGCCGGATGGCAGCATACTGCCTGGAAAGCAGGTGCACATCTTGACCCTGATCTCGCCTGACATTCACTTCTACAACAGTTCTGGCAAGCCATTCGATCCGGAACACATTTCGCCGTTACTCTCCCAACCGCTAATCGAGCTCTGCTTGCGGATCCCCACTTACGTTCTGACTAGCAGTGGATGGGATCGCGCAGTGGAGCGCCAGGCGTTTGCCAACGATGTTCCTTCGCAGATTCTCGACCGTCGGACTAAGGGAGGACTGGAGGAGCATGCCGCAGCAGTCTTACGACACAACCTGAACTTTTCGCGCGAGCTGCTGCTTAACGGGGCCCTGATACAGAATGGCCTCCTTGACCGGCGCAAGGTCGAGGAGGCGCTCTCCGGTCGGCCGTCTGGCGTCATGAAGGGAATGATAAGAATATTTCAATATATAAATATGGAGCTGTGGCTCAACACTTGGGCTCACAGTTGCACTCGTGCCGCAGCTTAAGACTATTGTGAGGTGCTATCCATGCTAACTCAACCTTATCCGAGCGATCGATGGCTGTGCCTCAATGGGCGGACACCAATTCGGGAGTTTGTGCGTTTCGCAAGAGTCGTGGCCAAGGCGGGTCAATCGGCGGATGAGATTCAGTTGACCAAAGAGTGGCGCGCCGCAAACAGCCTACTTCGTGATCTGGAGGTGACGGAGGCGGGCTATGCGGACGCCGCGGAATTGGACGCGTTGCCCGCGGACCTGATTGAACTCGCCGAAGCAGAGCTGCGCGATCCGGGAACGCGGCGGTCACTCGATCTCCTTCCCTATCGGTGGGCTCTGGTAGAGTTAGACCGCCTGGTTGTGTTCCAAAAGACGATTAACTTGAGCTTTGTCGAAACACTCAAGTGTACGCTACCCTCGCCCCCGACGCCTGAAGGCCTCACTCGGTTTGTGATTGGAGAGCGCGAGCCACCTTCGCTGCAAATCACCCCGGTGGACGGGAATACATTCAGCTTCTCTTCGCCTTCACAGGACTTACGCGTGTTGAGTACGGTGACGCTCGACCCTAAGAGCGTACACGGTCACGAACTATACGGCCGTACCTCGTCTGTACTTGGAATATTCATCGGTTACGGATCAAACATATTCACAGGAATCCGCCTTGGAAAGCGAGTGCTCCTCCTGAATGGCACTCATCGCGCCTATACGTTGCGAGCTAATGGGATTACTCACGCGCCATGCTTGATCAGATGCGTTTCCACCGCGGATGACCTCGATCTCGTGAACATGCCGGAGATCAGACAAAATTTTGACCGCTATTTTGTGAATCCCCGACCACCGCTTTTCAAAGACTATTTTGACGAACGACTGCATAAAGTAGTCATGGTCCCGCGTCGCAACATGATGTTGCAGGTACACATCACGGTTCAGCAGTCGCCGATCCCTTCAGGGTGATCGCACCGCCGACATTGCCTGCTCTGGTTTCAGATATCGATCGAACCACGAGGAAACTTCCCAGGCAATATGCAGCACGGACTGCCGGCCGCTGTAGCCGTGCGTTTCATTGGGAAGCATCACGAGGCGCGCCGTTCGCCCCAATCCCGCAAGGGCGCGATACATCTGTAAAGACTGCATGGGAGCCGCCGCGGCATTGTCGTCGCGCTCGCCATGTATCAGCAGAAGAGGTGCCGTTATCTTGTCTGCGTCGACAAGAGCAGACAGCTGCATATATGTGTCAGATGCTTGCCACAAGGTCCGCCCTTCATTTTGAAATCCGAACGGAGTTAGTGTTAAGTTATATACGCCGCTCAAAGCCACACCAGCCGAAAATAGCTTCGAATGTCCAAGCAACGTGGCCGTCATGAGCCCTCCATAGCTCGCACCCGCGACGCCAATTCTATTTCGATCGGCAACTCGCATGGCAACCAGGGCGTCCACCGCGGCTTTCGCGTTGGCAGTAAATTGTTCGGCCGCGGTGTTGTTTGCATCGCGTCCACCAATTACAGGCATGCTGGCGTCCATTAGAACCGCATACCCTTGCGTCACCAGCAGACGAACGATGAGACGCTCAAACGGCCACTCGGCGCTCCAAGGAAACCTATACGGTGACCCTTGGATCTGTCCGACAGCCTTGTTCCTGACATACTCCTTCGGGTATGCCCAAATCACCGCGGGCAGCAGCCTCTGGCCCGGAACATACCCTGCCGGGAGGTATAGATCACCCGATAGCGAGACGCCATCACCGCGGACATAACTAATCCGCTTGGCACTCACCGTCGCGAGCTCGGGCGCGGGATGCGGGAAGGTCGTTACGCCTTCCCAGAGAGCCCGGCGCAAGTCTCTGACTCGATAATTTGGTGGCTCAAGTGGACTTTCGTATCGCGTTAGAATTTTGCGCGCCCCGGGATCTAAAACCGCGGCGACAGCTTCGTACGTCCTTTCGTGGGCGCGGAATAAGCGTTCGCGCTTACCAGTTTGCAGGTTGATGCGGTCCAAGAACGGCAGGTCCCCTTGGGGTGAGCTGCCCTCTCCGTGCAGGTAAACCCAATTTCCCTCTCGAAGGAACACCTCTTGCCCACGGGCGTCCAAAGTGAACAACGGCCGACCCGGATCGGATTCGGTGTCGTCAGTATCAACGTCCAGCAGCTTGATAGGTTCGGCATTCACATTCTGAGACTTGACAACCCAAACGCGCTTGCGGTGCGTGGTCCGATCGTATTCCTCCACCCATGCCTCGCCTCCGCTTCCCCACGCCAGATTGCCGGTTGCGCCTGATTCCCATCGAATAGGAACCGGATAGGACACCATCCGTCCGCGAGTCCTTAGCAATTCCTGCGGTGCAGACGTAAAAGGGGCGGCCAATATAACGAGCCGGTCTCGGTACTCCGCGCTCCGCTGCGGGTCTCCCCCGTCCAAAGCTTCCAGGTACGCCAACGTCGCCTCGCTACCCGGTACCCAGGTGAACCGCCTGGGACCCGCAAACGCCCAACCCGTCAAGGAGGACCCTGATTCGTCCGCCGGCAAGTGGCCTATCGATCGAACCCTGTTCCCACGCATGTCGAGGATCTCGACTTCCTTTGGAAAGTGGTCGTCACTCACCAGATATGAATACGGCCGCACGATGCGTACGGACAGAAGATATTCGCCGTTGGGGGAAGGTTTGAGCGTCTCGTAGATCGCCGGCGGCGCAACTTTCTGCCGTATGCCCGTTGTAACGTCCAGCAGGACAGCTTGCGATGTCATGTAGTAATCATACATTGCCTCATCATAAGCATTGCTCAGCAACCCTCCACGCGTCAGCACAGGTGCCTTATCGCCGTCTGACTTTTGAATCACGAGCTGCTCGGATGCGGTGGCCGTTGGCAACGGCGGGACGCCGCGCTCCTGGGGTACGAATGTGCAAAGGATGTGTCGACTATCGAGCATCCAACTGCACGGAACGACCCAGGGTGCGCGAGCTGCACTGATCTCCGCTCCCGTCAATGCGCGGGCCTGTCTTGCCTCGACATTCCCTGACCAAAGCTCGATGCCGTGCTCCGCTGTGTGCAGAAACACGAAGTGTCGGCTATCCGGCGACCACAAGGGGTCGCTTAGTTTGTTCTCCGGAACGACGAGCCGCCACCGCTTCAGGTCCGCGGTTCTAACGAGAGTGTAGCCCTGGATACTTCTGTTCGGAGTACCATACGACCCGTTGGTTCTGGGATCTATAGCATGACGAGCCAAAGAAAGCACCGGAGCCGACAGCTCCTCGCCGCTTATCATGTCCTTCCGATCCGCAAGCAGCAGCCACTTTCCATCGGGGCTCACCGAGACGCTCGGTAGCGATCTCGACTCGAGAACTTCTAACATTGCCCGCGGCGGCTGCTGAAATCCCTCATAGCTCGCATTCGCTACCGCCTCGCGCGCGCCCGATAATAAGCAAATAAATGCGGCGACGTATTTCACGACTAACGACGTTTTGAGTGTGCTGTTCATAAGTTGCTACCAGGACTTTACGATCTGAACACTCACCGTTCGGCCTACGAGACTAGCGTTCGCGGGGTCATATCCCTCCAGTGCCTCATTGACGAAAGGCGGCTCGGTATTGAATACATTTGTGGCATTGACCATGAGTTGCAGACCAGAGAGCCAGCCAGACTCATCCGGAAACAGGTATCCAACGCCTGCGTCCACGGTCGTCCAAGGGCTCACCCGCCGTGCCGGCGTAAAGCTAGGGTCGTGATAGCTCCCGTCATGGTTCACGATTGCGTTGACGTTCCAACCGTGAAAGCCCCACGAGACGCCCCCCCGCAAGCGAACGGATAGCGGTTTCCCCACTGTGTCGACTTCGTTGACCACAGGGGCGCTTGGCGTTACGACGGCGTCGTAGTCAAACATGTACGTTCCCTCGACATGGAATTTGAAAGCACCTATTCCGGTACTCAGCTTGTATTGTGATTCGAGATCTAGTCCTCGCACTGTCACGGCAGCGAAATTTCGATACCGCAGATCGAGTATTGCGCCGAAAGGTCCGGTGCAATCACCGACAAACGACGGTTGCGAACACACTGCGGAAACCTGCGCGGGTGTTGGATTGCGCGTTATGAGCGCGGCCCATTCGCTTTCCAATGGCAGTACCTGCGAGGCGTTTGGCCCGGACTCGATCTTATCGCGGTATTTAATGTTGAAATAACTGAGTGATACTGACATTGCGCTAACAGGCATGAGATCCAACCCAGCGGTCCAGTCCGTTGCCGTCTCCGGCTTGAGGTCTGGGTTTGTCCCTGTGAGGATTAGCGCATCCGTGGTATGGCTCGGCGACTTCGGATCCGGTTCCACCAGGGAAGTATAGAGAGAAGGATGTATGGCAGCGTTCTCCAGATAGAATGGGGGCGCTCGGAACGATGTGCCCCAGGTTCCCCTAACTTTGAGCTGCGAAAACACGACCCAGTTGAGTCCAATCTTTGGGTTCAAGGTTGAGCCCACATCGCTGTAATGATCTTCGCGGCCAGCCGCAGTAAACTCGAGTTTCTGTACGCCGGGGACGGCTTGCGCTTCACCGATGAGAGGCAACGTTACCTCGGAGAAGACTGCCGAGTCACGTCTGGAGCTATGTGCTACGCCATTCAGATCGAAGTCTGAGTCGACGTCCAACGACTCCTGTTGCAGGTCGACACCCAGTGCGAGCCGCGCGTCTCCGCCAAGGAAATGGAACAAGCTGCCATCTACGACAAGACCTCCATCGACCACTCGGGAGACGCCCCGCTCGAACTGCTGCTCGCGAATCTGATCCAGCGTCGCCGGATTCGTGTATGACCCGCTACCAAACACATCAAGCGCGGTTGCGGAATTTGGGTCCGCCAAGGCCGTCTTGAGGGCGGCATTATTGACGAGATTCAGCCGCAGCCAGTTGGTCAACTCTCTGCCATAGGTAAAGGCGGCCGCGAGGTGCCAGTCACCGATCAATTTGACATCCGCACCGAGGTTCGCGACTAAGGTATCGGTATGCCCAGTGCTTGTGACCGGTCCCAGGTCTCCAGCAAAATTATACTGGACGGATACCGGACCGGTCCCGCCGAAAGGATTTACATAGAATGGATTGCTGGACGGAACGGACACTGTACGTCCTGGAGCCGCCACGAAGCTGGTGACCGCGCGTGTGCTGTAACGGGCATCTGCATGCAGGTCGATTTGCTCCCCGAGCGACTGCGATGCACTCGCAAAGACGCTGTGCATCTCCTGCTCCGGAAGAATCGACGCGTAGGAAATGTCCTGATAGTTGACCACGCCCGGTAGCAGTTGCGCGGCCGTCAGGTTGGAACCGTTCTGGCCACCGGGAATGGCGAATACAGGCTTCCCAGCGGCATTCGCGATATTTCCCGGATTTCCGTAGGTATAGCGGAAGTCGCTGCCGCCGAATGGAACTAAGTCGCCGCTTGTTGCGGTATAGGGGCGCGATCCATAATTGAGAGGGTCGCTCTTGGAGTATTGATATGCCACCATCACGTGGCCGCTCGCCCAGTGTGTTCCGAACAACTGCGCCAGCTGCGCCTGGTCGGCGTCGCCGTCGGCCGTGCTGCCGCGTAGGCGTGTCTCTGCGCCCTCGAAATCCTGACGCAGGATGATGTTTACGACGCCTCCGATGGCATCCGAACCGTAGATAGCCGACGCGCCATCAGGCAGGATCTCGATCCGCTCAACTGCAGCGGCCGGAATACTGGAAATGTCCGTAAACGCACCCAGACTTCCGCCGGCAGGTTGGCGCTTGCCGTCGATGAGAGTCAACGTGGTGCCGGCACCGAGGCCACGAAGTTGGATTTCAGTCCCATTGTTGAGATTCGCGACGCCCACCTGAGTTGAGGTCTCGCTGATCCCCGCGAAATTCTGCGGCAATGTATTGATGACGTCCTCGATTCGTCCGTAGCCGCTCTTGTCAATATCGTCTCGGGTGATGACGAGCACTTTGGTACCAACCGGCTCCGCTCCGCGAATATGGCTTCCTGTGATCACAACCTGCTGTAAAGGAGCCTGCTCCGCCTTCTCGTCGATTGAGGTTTCGGACTGGGCGACGGTACCGCTGCCCTCGGCAGGTACAGCAGATTCCTCCCGAGAGGATAAGGAAGCCGCATCCGCAACTCGAACCAGTTTCTGTCCCGAGTCAGAAGATGCCATCGGGGCCGCAACAGTAACGGTGTTGTCCTTCGATCTGTAGGACAGCCCAGACCCCCGAAGAAGTGTCTCCAACGCGTCCCGCACTCGCAGCACCCCCTTCAGCTCCGCTGTCGTATGCCCCTCTGCCGCGACCCCATTTAACATCAACTGAATATTCGCCGCGCGCGCGAATTGCATCAGAGCCTGGGACAGCGACTCAGCCGGAATATCAAACATAACCTCCCGATCCAGCGCGCCCGTCGCGAGTACGTTTGTACTCAACATGGAACACGCAGCCAGTAGCGCGAAGAGACCAGGCCTGCTGACCACTCCGCGGACAAAGCTTTTCGCGGCTTCCGGACGGAGCCGTTGATTTAGGAACATTGAAACCCTCATCAAACAAATTGTCACAATGCATCGTTAGGCGTCGGCCGCCCACGACGGGCTATAAGTCCTATCCGGATTTCGCTACGACTCAAGTCCGCGCTACCGGCGCCTTTCGTCGGGCTCCGGCGCAATCCTGGTTAGTGGTGCGCAAGGACTGTCACGTTCTAGCGGGACCCGTTGACAGGGTCATCACACCAGAGCGAGCGAGACATCGTTTGCGCTGACCCAATAGACGGGCGACAACGAGAAACAGGATGTAGATTAAAGTCCGAGAAAGCGTTTTATTCCCGCGGGCACGCTTGGCTGTTTTTTTCCTGAAATAACGCCGACACGAGACTGAAATAGTACGTGTGTTCGGCCGTTGTGGCCGGCGGCGGTGTCGGCGTTGGCAGGCGCGTGGATTGTGCGACGCGGACTAGGTCAAGTTGACATCGAGCAAAGGGCCGTGATCAGGCTCCGTTGCTTGCGCACGCGTCAATGACGATCAGTACACCGAGATGTTGGAGCAACAGCTTCAGCGCGACGAGGACGAATGAAGGTGTGCTCACCTTCCGCGACAACCACGACCGGAAAAATGTCCTCGAGGCCGCAGATCCAGTTATCGACTTCGCTCTCGAGTATCACGCCGGTAAAGACTTGCGCATCGACAGCGGGATCGAGGCTGATGCTGCGGCGCGTATACCGATTGACGACCGCGACGACTTGACTAAGCGGTGCATGGTCGAACTCGAGGCGTCCTTGGCTCCACGCGGTTGCGACGTCCGCGTCCACGTGCTCGACGGGTGTGGCCGAACCGCTCTCACCGTACGTGAGTTGCTGACCGCGAGCCACGCGCGCGACGCTGGGGTGCGCGCTGGAAAGGAAGCTCGTGAGAAAAGAAGGTGTGTTTGACGGAGGGGACGCCACTTGCACAGCGCCGTCAGTCACCGTGACGACGACATGGTCGGCGTCGCGCTGGACAACGAAGGCTGTGCCGACTGCCGTGACCGTACCACGTCCGGCGTGAACGACAAACGGCCGTGAGGAATCGCGAGCGACGTGGAACCAGGCCTCGCCACGGTCAAGACGCACTACCCGACGCTCACGCTCCAGTTGCACAGATATAGAAGAGCGGGCTCCTAAAGTAACGCTCGAGCCGTCCGGGAGCGAGAATGTTCGAACCTCACCCAGGCCCGTTTCGTGCAGCTGTTCGTCAGCGCCCGCGCTACCGGCTTCTGCGTGCAACCGAAGTTTCGTTGACGCGAAGAAGACTCCGCAGACAATCACCGCCGCTGCTGCCGAGACAAAAGAGATTCTTGCGCGGCGAGATGGCGCCTTGGGGCTTGCGGCAGCGGCTGTATCCGCCGACAGCGGTTGCGGAGGCGCCGGTGGCGAGATCTGGTTCGGCGGGTGTTGAGGTTGATTTAACTCGGGCAAACAGGTGTTGCGCAGCAGGCGCCCGTCGGCCAGAAGCTCTGACAGGTTGCTGAAGACTTTCCGATTCTCAGGGTCTGCCACCCACTCGCGCCACGCGTGGATACGGTCTTGCGTCAGCGCGGCTTCATTTGTCTCCTGCAGATCTTCATGCCACTGCATGGCTTCGAGCCAACGGCTCTCGCCTGCGGTGGTCACCCCCTCACTCTCCATTATTCTGGTTCCCAAGCGTCCCCTCTGCTGCATCCAGGTATCCTTGGCAGTGCTGCGCCGCTTTCGCGACGTACGCAACAACGTTGCGCGGCGCAATATCCATTATTCTCGCGACGTCTTGAACTTTACGCTCCTCGACGACCCTCAGAACGTACGCCTCGTACCATCGTGGCCGCTCCTGCCGCAACTCCTCGAGCGCCTTGCTGATCAGCTCGAGACGTTGACGCTTGTAGACCTCCGCCTCGGGAGACGGGGCATGCCGTTCGATCCCGGCGTACACGAGCTCGTCAAGACGCCCTCGATTCGCGTTTTGGATTCCTAAGTCGGTTGCAAGATTCCTCGCGGTCTTCCAGACATACCCAGCCAAAAAGCTGATCGTGTCGGTGCGATCGAGCGCCAACACCTTCGCATACGTCTCCTGCGCGAGCTCTCGAGCTTTCTCCTTCGATCCCACCCGCGCGGTCAAGAACAGCACCAAGTCGCGGTGATAGTCCTCAGCTATTTGCGCCAGGGCCTTGCGGTGTTCCTCCTTTTTCTGCTCCGTGGACGCATGAGCAGATTCGGTCGATTCGCTATGCTTTTCGGCGGTCGAGTCCCCCGTGCTCATGGACGGGACACTCGTAGTAGAGAGACGAGTGAGGCGCAGAAATCCACATTGGTCCAAAGGGAAAGATCCTTTGGCAGCGGGTAACATTCGTCTTGCGCGGATGAGATGAACTGCATGGTGGCGACAGTAGTACAGCAGTAAGAGGTAGTTTACGCTTGAGTTCGGACCAAGGTCTCGCCTGCAAGACGGAAGGCTACCCTACGTCGGTTGCCGTATCCGTGGCGAAATTTTGCGCGGCGCAGCATCGCCGCTTTCTGTTACGGATTCAAGCTGTATGCAAGCTGGGAGCATGGAGAATCGCCACAGCACTCTTACTCGCCGCCGCCAGCCCTCTCCACCACCTCGTCCGATAAGCCAACTTCCGTTTCCGGCCCGGCAACCGTAGTGATGGTGCCGTTCGGCAGTACCTTGCGTATCGAGGAGCCATCGTTGTCGCTGTAGTCAACCACATACAGGTTCCCTTCAGATGTGTAGACTATAGCACTCAAATGCCTGAACCGGATACCGGACTCGGCGTCGCCCGGCCCCATGCCATTTCCAGCGACCGTGCTCACCACCCCCTCGGCCGAGATCTTGCGAATCAGCGCGTTTCCCGTGTCCGCGATATACAGGTTGTCCACAGCGTCCACCGCGATCGCGGCCGGGCTATTGAACCGCGCCACATCCCTTTGACCATCGTTCCTGCCGGTGTTGCCTTTCTGTCCCGCGTAAGTGGTGACCTCTCCTGAAGGGCTGACCTTGCGGACAATACTGTCGGTGGTATCGACAACGAACAGGTTACCGCGGCTATCCGCGACCATCCCGCCCGGATTTGCGAAACGCACAGCGATACCCCTGCCATCGACCGAATGGTTCGAACCGGACTCCTGCTCCGTCCGGTCGAGTGTGAATTCGACCTGCTGAGCAAAGTGAGCACCAGGCTTGTAGGTCCACAAGACAGTGCCTTCTCTTGCGGACCGCTGATCTCCCCAATCCGCGTCACCAGATGTATAGGTGTAGTAAGGATCGCGCCATAGCGGCAACGTCCAGGGCGCATAGGAGATGCCCGGGCAGGAGAAACTCCGCTTTGAATGTCCGCGTTGATTGGCGCCGTACAGGACGCCGATGCAGGTGCCCACAGGCCGGGTGGAAATGCAACGCACAACATCTTCTTCCGTCCTGTCGCAGCGGCTGAATTCGTCTATGCCGCCCCCGTCGAGCGAAGCGACCGCCCGTTTTGCCAACGGCTGCAGGCTGGTCAGAAACAAGGTCGCCCGGACGACCGTATGGCGCTGCCGGGCCAGTTGAAACGCTCCGAGAGGCATCGCCGCCTGCAGGACCAGAGTCGGCTTGCCTTCTCGTATCCGGGTCATCAAAAGCAGGGAGACCTGGCCATCGGTAGAGCGGCCATTGGCCGGGTCGATCAGGTCCGCCTGAGCATGGTCCAACGACCAACGTAGGCCACCGGTGCCCGTGGGCATGGTGACCGGGACGATAACACTCACGTACGGCGCATTGCCCTTGCTCTCGCCATGGGGACCAACAGGGATAGAGAAAGTCATGCGTGGGCTCGTCTCGAGCCTCACAACACCCGGCAGCCGCTCCGAGTCATGTGTCAGGGCTCTTTGCAGCCCGAATCCGACGCTCCAGGGTAACATCAGTACCGCGGGCGAGGCACACAGGTATGCCAACGCGAGCCATCGCACTCGGTTCGTGCTGCGCCATTGCAGTTGCAGCCGCAGCATCACGACAGTCGCTACGACGTTCGCAACCAACAAAACAAAACCGATCGTCCATGCCAGCCCCGACATCAGCAAGGGCAACCCTGTCATGGGCTTCGAGAACACGGTGGACTCGATCAGAACCGCGACGACGACCGCCAGTGTGAATAACAGCGCCTCGGTGAGTGACCGGGTGACGATCGCAATCATTACGGCCGGCAAGCATATGAAACATGCCAACCCCGCTGTGCGCCGCAAGCTCGCGGCAAGGACGTCGCCCAGGCGTAGTTTCTCGGCCAGGCCCAACGAGATATCGCTCAACAGGATCGGGGTGAGGCCGGCGAGCGCGATCAATAGGATTTTGGCCGCGAGCATTTGTCCCCGGGGAATCGGCCTCGTCAGCCAGTCCTGGGTGGTTCCCGGCAGCCGGTCCTGTTGAAACACCGCGATCACGACGACGACTAGTCCGAGCAGACCGACAAACGGCAATGCCGAATTAGATATCCACCCAAAGTCGACGCTGTGCCCGTCGGAGACGGAGCCGGGCGCGAATTGCCCGCCGGAGGCCAACAAGGCTGCGTTACCAACGTGTACCGCTGCAACCAGCGCAATCAACGGCCACAGGAGCCTGAAGTCTTTCTTGAGGATGTGCCAGATCACTGCGGCGACTCACCGTTGCGTCGCGAGCGGGCGAGCGAGGTGAAAATCGAGCGCAAGCCAATAGGTTGGACCTCCACATCGCGAACCCCCGAAAAAAGCGAGTCAACAGAGGTGGACAGCAAATCCTGCGAAAATCCGACGTCGACAAAGCTTAAGACGCTGCCGCTCACCGTGAGATCGAGCCAATTCCCGGGCAGGCGCGGCGGCACACAGGCCGGCGCGCTCAACGTGATCCGCACCTCGCGCGCTCGCGCGGTCAACTCAGACATCGACTCCTGGAAGAGCAGCCTCCCGTCTTCCAAGTATCCAACATAAGTGGTCGCCGCCTCGATCTCGTCCAGGTCGTGCGAGGACACGAATACCGTCATTTCCTGTGCGTGCTGCAGCAAGGTTTGCATCAACTCGTCACGAACCAACGGATCCAGCCCACTGAAGGGCTCGTCCATCACGAGCAGCCTGGGTCGATACGCCAGAGCCGCGGTGAGCGCGACCTTCATGCGCATGCCATGCGAGAGGTTGTTGATCTTCCGGTCCGGCGGCAACTGAAAATCACACATGAGCTGACGCTCGAGCGCCTCGTCCCAGGTGCCGTAGAACTTACGCAGATACCTCAGACAGGCCACCACGGTGAGCCGCCCCGGCAATTCCTGGTTTTCCGAAACATAACCGATCTGGGCGAACTCGGTCGGAGAGAGCCGCCGCGAGTCGACGCCGAATACTTCGGCGCTACCACTCTCGGGCATCACAATATTCAGGATCGTCTTGATGGTCGTCGTTTTGCCGGCGCCATTGGGACCGATCAGGGCATAAATGCCGCCCTCAGGAACCGCAAGCGACACCCCACGCAGCGCGTCGTGCCCGCGATATGACTTGGTGAGTGCTTCAGTACGAATGATCATTGAGGCATTAGTCCTTGCCGCCGGTCCCGATACTGCGCCAGCGCTTGCGGATTTCATCCGTGAGCTCAGCCAGGGACAGGTGGTTACTGATCGCTTTGAGTACGAGCCGATCCACGTCTTCTCGCAATAGGGCACGCCCGTCGGTATCCCCCGAAGGCGGCCGGGAGGCCACCGCGGTTCCAACTCCAGGCCGGGCTTCGAGCCAACGCTCCTCGATCAGAATCTGAACGGCCTTGTGAGCTGTATTGGGATGGATTTTCAGACTCGACGCAATGGCGCGCACCGACGGGAAAGCCTCTTCCGGCCGGTACTCGCCGCGCACGATCGACCGGATGGCAGCGAACACCAACTGCTCCACGATGGGCGTCCCCCGCTGCAGCGTGAAGTTGAACAGTGTCACACGGTGAATGTGACACGTCCGTGGCTTTGCTGTCAACACACGCAAAGGCGCGCTGCCGCGTCGGCGACCTATCCGGCGCCGCTCGTCACCACTTCTGCCCGAACCGCAGACTCAGGTTCTTCCGTATTTGGAGCGCCGTGCAGCACGACGGAGCGTGCTCACATGCGGGTTCGCGCGTTGGCCGATCCGCGGTGTCCGAACAAGTCCCGGATCAGCTCAAAGTGCCAGTCCTGACATCGATCCTCCTGAGCGCATCGCCTACAGCCTGAACGACGCGAGTCACCTGCTCCGCCGTAATCACCAGCGGCGGCGTCAGGGCGACGGCCGTGCCGTGAATGGCGATGATGACACCGTGCTTGTGGCGCACGAACCGCGGGATCTCCTTGCGCAAGTTCGGAAATCGTTCGAGCAGCGACTGTCGAGTCTGCTTGTCCGACACGACCTCGATACCGATTGCGAGGCCACGTCCGCGCACATCGCCCACCACCGGCAAATCAAGAAGCGGGCGCAGCTCCTCTAAGAACTGTCGCCCACGCTCTTTGGCGGCCTCGAGCAGATTCTCCCGCTCAATGATGTACAGGTTGGCCGAACCGACCACGGATGCCACCAGATGGCCGGCGTACGACCCGCCGCCACCGTTAGCCCGTAAGACATCGACCATACGCCCATCGAGCAGGACCGCGCCCAGAGGCATGTAACCGCTGGCGATGCCCTTCGCCAGCACGATCACCTCCGGTTCGAGACCGTAGTCGAGCGACAGATACCAAGCCCCACAGCGCCCGAATGCCGTCACGACCTCATCGGCGACGAAAAGAATGCCATGCGACTTCAGCACGGCAACCATTCTGGGCCAGTAATCATCGGGGGCGGGAACCATGCCCGCCGGTCCCATCAGCAACTCGCCGAACATGGCTGCGATGTTTCGGGCCCCGACCCTGGCGATCGTTTCCTCCAGCTCACGTACGCAGAAATCTGTAGGATTCTCGCCGCCGTATAACTCGGTGTGGTAAGGCCAGGGTGGTGTCAGGAGGATCGCACCATCGGCGTTGCCTCCAATTCCCGGGCGTCCGCCGGCAAGCTCCGCGCCGGCATAGGTGCGTCCATGAAATGAGCCACGTACCGCGAGAACCAAGTTACGTTCTGGCTCACCGCGATTGTAGTGATACAGGCGCACCAGCTGCAGCGCCTCGTCGTCAGCTTCAGAGCCACTGCTCATCAGACGCACCTGCGCCAGGTTGCGCGGCGCGTGGCGCAGGAGCTTCTCGCACAGCTCGATGCTCGGAATGTTGGCGTAGTCCTTGGCGATGGTGAAATGAGCCAGGGTCGCCATCTGCTCGGCGGCGATCCTGGCCAACTCCTCGCGCCCGTGTCCCACCTGGGTGAGCCAGGCGCCAGCATGCGCGTCGATGTAGTCGCGCCCATCCGCATCCCAGACGGTCGATCCCTTCCCGCGCACCAGCACCAGCCGGTCAGCATCCGCCGAGTCCCCCAGCGGGTGGTGAACCACCCTGGCGTCCCGCGCAACCCATTGCGCAGCTGTTGTCGTGGCCAAACGCGTCTCCTTCAGACAGTCGTGAAGAGCTTACTGATGATGCTCCAACGACCGCTCTCCTCGATCAGGTGCATGTAGTCCTTGAAGTTCATTCCGGCGAACCCCGACATGGTGATGCTCGCGCTCGCCACGGTGCCTTCCACGGTCAGGGTCTCAATTTTCGCCTCGTAGCCGTTGTGGCGCACTCCCGCGGCCACAATGTGGCTGACATCGTCCAAAAAAAGCGCAGGCGTGGCGACGACGGTCGTGCCTTTCAGAAAGCCCGTCAGGACGGCCTTGGGGTGAAAGCATGTGGCGAGCTTGGCGCGATCCAGATCGCGCGAACCGTCCATATAGGCCTGTAGGACGGCTTGGGGTGTGGTGTATTGCATGGATCTTCTCCGGTCTAACATCTGTGTTGATTAGGCTGCGGGCGCCCGAGCTCTGCGGATCTGAGCGCGCCTTTGAAGTGTAGCAGCCTCGTCGACCACCAACCCGTCGCGGACATCGGCGCGAAACACGACGCCGTAGACGCTATTGGCGCGCTCGACCGTCTCATATCTTTCCAAGACATCATTACCCACGCGTTTCGGGTCCCGATCGAGCGGGTCGCCATAGCCGCCGCCACTACCCTGGTGTCCTTTGACGGCCTCTCCGGGCTGCAAAGTCAGTGCGACAACACTCTCCAGCTCTTCCTCGCGCCCATCGCTACCCACCTTCCAATGGGCGCAGCGCAAGCCGTCCTGACCCTCTCTTACGCCCCTGGGTGGCACCACCGTGCCGTCGCACGGCCACATGGTCATCATCGGCTGGCTGGTCGGCCCGTAGCTGACTTCGATCGCGGGGGCGCCGCGAAACTTGCCCGCGCCGCCTGTTCCAGGCAGCAAGCGCACATATCGCACTGAAATGGGTTGTTTGAGCTCGGCCACCTCCACGGAGTCGAGGTACGTCAGTCCCGCGGCAACCGGAATTCCATACGTGACCCAGCCGTCGGCAACAGGCGTCCCAGGACCGGTAGATCCACAAAGAAACAGCTGATTGACGTACGGCGTGTTGTCGCTGCGACCATCCTTTCCGGATATGACCGCGCAGCCCGCTCCCATTCCAACGCCTCCTTCCGCCAGGCCCCAGCCCTCCCCCAGCTTCGCAAATGCGGCTTGCGTCAAATTGATCAAGCGCGCGCTCACGTTGGTGGTCGCGACCGAACAGCTGCTGGGAAACTTCGGACCGCCGCAAATCGAGCCGTCACGCAGCTTCAGACGGATGCGTTGGAAAGCCCCGAAGTTGCGCGGCACGGTGGCATCGATAACGTTGAACACGCCAGCCACTGCCGCGGCTGACGCGCACGCTTCGCTGACATTGAATCCGCACTCGACGCTGTCAACATTGTCGGTGAGATCGACCTCGACATAACCCTGGTCCGGATCGACCTCGACGGTCACACTCAATGGAATGCCCTGGGGCAACAGTCCCGGAAACGGGTCGTGGGCGCCCGAGTTGCGTAAGTGCGCCCGCGGGAGCTTCTGAATCGCCCGGATCATGCGCTGCTCGGAATAAGTAAACCAGTGGCCGACGAAGGCGCGGATCGTCTCCTTGCCGTACTTGGCGCACAATTCCCGCAGACGTCGCTCGGCGATACGAACCGCGCCGATCCCCGCCAGGAAATCGCCGTACCACTGATCCGGGACCCGGATTCGCGCGCGGCACATGCGCACGATGTCCTCGACCATCTGATAGTCGCGCTGGATGCGAACCGCGGGAAAGATCAGCGCCCCTTCGGCGTATTGATCCTTGGCTCCCGCCACATAGGTGGTCGGCACCGAATTGCCGACGTCGGCCTGGTGGGCCTTCGCGACCGCTGTGAACAGGTGCTCATTGTCGATGAACACGGGGACGAGGTAAGTATGGTCGGCGGCATGAGTATTGCCGCTGTAGGGATCGTTGTGGAGATAACAGTCCCCGGGCCGCAGGTCGGCGCCAGCCACGTCGCACATCGCCTTCGCCTGCAGGTGGCTGCCAAAAATATGAATGGGCAGCCCTTCGGCGGCAGCGAGCAGGCGGTTGTCGGCGGTGCACAGCGAGCAGCTGAAGTCTCTGGCGCTGCTGATGACGCCGGAGCGCGCCGCTCGTAACAGCGTGTTGCTCATCTCCCGGATGATTCCGTCGACCCGGCTGGCCAGAATCGCCGTCAGAAACGGGTCAAAGTCCGCGGTAGTCGGATTAGCCATGTCCACTCCCCTCACGCGGTCTCGAGCAGATAGTGGCCCGCCCGACTGACCGTGACAGCGGTGTTGGGATACACCACGAGCGTCGTCGTAGGCTCTTCGATAATGGCCGGACCCACAATCCGACTGCCGCGAGTCAACCCCATGGCTTTGTAAATCGGCGTGTCGACGCCGGTGCCGGCGCCGAAAAAGCAGGTCCGGCGGTGCGCGCTGTGATCCGCCATGACGCTTCCGTCTTCGAGGCGTAGCGCCGGCGGCTTCGGCAACGCAACGGTCAAACGGACCTTCCAACTGACGATCTCGACCGGACTGCCGGGATCTCGGACAGCAAAGATACGCTCATGCAAATCGTGGAAGGCACTCACCAAGCTCTCAACATCGCTCTCGGTGAGGAAACGACGTGGTTGTACTGGTGTGTCCAGCTCCCAGATCTGGCCAAGATAACGTGCCTCGGCGAAGCGCTCGATCCGGAACTCAGCGGTGTCTCCGGACAGCTTGAGCCGAAAGGCCTCGAGCCTCGCTTCAAGCTCATCGAACAGCGAGTTCACCCGCTGCGCGTCGAAGCGGGTGGACAGGCACGGTAGGCTTCTAGCCTCCTCGCGGATGATATCGGCGAACTGCATGCCAGCCGCCGACAAAGCGCCCGCGCTACTGGGCACAATGGCGCGCCGGCAACCGAGCTCGCTCGCGATCTGCATGATGTTGATTCCAGCGGCGCCGCCCCCGGCGACCAGAACGCTCTCGCGCGGATTGATACCCTCGTTGACCGTCAAATCCTCGATCGCCCGGACCATCAGGTCGGTGGCAAGCCCTAGGATCCGGACAGCCGTTTCCTCCACCGTATGGCCGATCCGCTGTGCGATCCCGCCGATCGCGCGCCGTGCTGCCTCCAGGTCGAGTTTCATGCGACCGCCGAGGAAATAGTCCGGATCGAAATAGCCCAGCACAGCCGCGGCATCGGACACCGTCGGCAGTGTCCCGCCACGTCCGTAGCAAGCTGGCCCCGGTAGCGAGCCCGCGGACTCAGGTCCCACACGCATCAATCCACCGTCGTCGATCCAGGCGATCGAGCCGCCGCCCGCACCAACCGAACGGATGTCAACCGCCGAAATGCCAAGGAGATGACCTCTGTAGCGAGGGCCCAGCCACGTCTCACGGCTGTAAGTCGGCCTGCCGTCACGCACGATGCCGACATCAAATGTAGTGCCACCGGTGTCGCAGACCATGACGTCCTCACCCATGCCCTCGATGGAGGCATAGTTGATCGCCGCGATCGGCGCCATGGCAGGACCGGAGCCGATGCTGTAGATCGGCTTGTCGATCAGTGCCTCGATGTTGCTGCAACCGCCGCTCAACGTGCTGACCAGAATCTCGCCGTCATAACCGGCGGCGCGCAAATCGCGCTCCAGGTCGCGCAGATGGGCTTGCATGAGCGGCTTCAACGAAGCATCGATCGCTGCCGCGGAAGCTCTTCGATACTCGCGCACAACAGGCAGCAACTCATGCGATAGCGTGTACGGTACACCCGGCAACGCAGCCTCCAGCAGCTCGCCGATACGGATCTCATGCATCGGGTTGGCCACTGACCACAACAGACACACCGCGACAGCCTCGAACGACTCACCCTTGACGCGTGCAATCTCGCGTGCCGCCTGATCGGTGTTCAACGGTATGACAATCTCGCCGTTGGACCCGATCCTCTCCTCGATTTCGAACGTATGGCGCCGAGGAATGCAGGGCAGCGGAAACTCCTGCGAGAAGTCATGCGGGTTTGACTTACCGCCCTCGCGCATGAGGAGCGTGTCGGCAAATCCGGCAGTGGTCAGGAGTGCCGTCCTGGCCACATTTTGTGTCACGATGGCGTTGGTCGCCCGAGTGGTACCGTAGATCAACAGGCGGGTGGCCGCCAACAAAGTTTCGGTCGAAAGGTGCAACTCACTCGCGGCGTGCGCAATGGCGCCGCGTATTCCCTCGAAAGCGCGCCCCGGGGTGGTGAGCGCCTTTCCTAGGGTAAACACTCCGCGACTGTCGCGGACCACGACATCGGTGAACGTACCGCCGGTATCGATCGAAATACAGTAGCTCATTGCTTGGAAGGGCCGGTCAAAGTCGAATAGGAGACATCGCCCCGGAGGGCTCGAGGCACAGCGGCTCGCCGCCATAGAAACACATACAGGCAGCATGCAATCAACGGTCCGGCGAGCGCGGAAAGATCGGCCCCGGCAAGAGCTGCGGAAATCGGGCCGACATAGACGGGCGTGTTGATGCATAACAACGCCACACTGGTTCCAATGATCTGAGCGACCGCGGCCGGCCAGCTCACGCCGCCTGAGTACCAATACGGACTTCGCGCGGTGTCGTCGTTCAACGCAATACCGTCATAACGATTGCGACGCAGAATGATGTCGCTGACATAGATCGCCATGGTTGGAGCGAACAACGCAACCGACAGCGGCAGGAAGTTCATCAAGGTGGTGAAAAAGTTCGAGATGAAAAGCGCATAGCACGCAATCGCGACGGCAATCACCCCGTCGATGAGCACTGTCTTGCTGCGGGAGGCGCTCACCCCGGCCGCTTGCAGAATCAGCCCCGAGCTGTAGGTCGTCATGATGTTGGAAGTGGTCGTGCCGACGACAATGACCAGCAGGAAAGCCAGATACGCCCAGCGCGGCAGAATGGCCACAAAAGCGGTCTGCGGGTCGCTCATGTCGACAATGGTCCCCGCCATCACACCAATCAGGCCAAATAGAAAGGCCGGGAGAATGGCCCCGAGTGTCGACCAGCCGAGGATGCTTCGCGCCGGGACCGTGCGTGGCAGATAGCGCGCATAGTCGGCTCCTCCGAACCAGGACAACGGACCGGAGGCGATCACCGTGAAGCCGAGAAACAAGGCGCCCCACAATTGCGTTCCGTGCAGCACCGGCTGCGGCACGAAGTCGAGATTCATGCGCGGAATAATGAAGAACATCAACATGGCGCCGATCGCGGTCACCACGATCGCAAATCCGCCGCTCAACTTTACGATCGTCCGGTGGCCGTAGACACTGATCCCGAGCGTCACGACCGCCAGGACAACGACAATCACCATCCGCACCGGCAGGGCGGCTTGGAGGCCAAGGAACCTGAGCAGGGCGAATGCCGCCATGGCGGCAATCGAGAGGTTGATGGCCTCGAACACCACATAGAGCAGCCAGGTGATGCCGGCAAGCAACCGATTGCCCCGCACACCGAAAATCGACCGGGTGATGATGTAGCTCGGCGTGCCGGCGCTCGGTCCGCTCACCGCGAGCGCCGCGGCCAGGACCCAGAACGTGCAACCCAGGGCGAGCACCGCCAACGCCTGCCAGGCGTCGAGCCCGATCCGAGTTAGCGCGCCCCCGACGACGATCGACAGATAGTTGACATTCGAGGCCGCCCACACGGTAAACAACTCACGCGGATGTCCGCGCCGCTCATGCTCGGGAATGAAGTCGATGCCACGGCTCTCGATGTGGCCGAACTCATTGTGTCCGACCGCGCCGTCAGCTTGCTCGCCTGTGCCGGTTGCGCCAGTGCGGGTCATCTCAGAACTTCGCACGCAGCTCGATACCAATGGTGCGCGGCTGATTCGTCACGATCCGGGGATGCCCGGGCAGCTCAGCGGCGATCGAGCGATTGTCGGCGAGGTTGGCGTGCTCGTTGGTCAGATTCTTGGCGAACAGCGCGATCTCGTAGGCATTGCGGCTCAACGCGAAGCGGGCGTCAAGCAGCTCGTAGGGCGGACGGATGCGCGGATTCGTCGGGTCGTTGTTGGCGCTCAAGCTCTCGCCCACATACGAGTACGTCAAGTTCATTGTCGATTTGAGTCCGGCACCAAAGGTGTGCGTAA
Source organism: uncultured Pseudomonadota bacterium (assembly GCA_963752125.1). Classification (GTDB taxonomy): domain Bacteria; phylum Pseudomonadota; class Gammaproteobacteria; order Steroidobacterales; family Steroidobacteraceae; genus 13-2-20CM-66-19. Next base: position 45,208 of record CAVVXG010000024.1, read on the forward strand.
AGGTCGCGGAGACGTTGCCGGTCCAATCCGGCACTTGGCTGACCCGATCGCCAGGCTGCTGTGGCGAGGTCGCGCCGGCACTGGTGATGATCGCATGTTCATAACCGACACCGCTCGAAAGATCCAGCGCCGGCCAGGGCCGGGCATGGGCCTCGAGCTCGAACCCTTTGCTTTGGGCCGAACCCGCGTTCGCGGTATAGCCGAAGCCGCAAGGCAGGGCGACAGTCTGCTGGATGTTGTCCCAACGGATGAAATAGCCCGCGGTGTCCACCGTGAGGCGGTCATCGAGCCAGGCGGTCTTCGCGCCAAGCTCGTAGTTCCAAAGATGGTCGGACTCGAAATGGCGCGTCTGTGCCGCCGTGAGTCCCAGGCTCGCCAGATTTCCCGTGCACCCGACGGAGGGGGCATCGGGAATGCCCGGAGTAACACCGCCGGGTCGGAAGCCTTTTGACACCGTCGCATACACCATGTGGTTATCTGTCAGATGGTAGTCGGCCTGGACCTTCGGGTTCACGCCCGATTCTGTGATGGTACTGCCGGGAATAATGAACTCGGGGCCGCCGACCGCGAAGCCCTCCTGCGTACCGGCATCGCTCGCGGATGTCACCCGGTACCACCGCGCTCCGAGTGTGAGACTCAGCTTGGAGGTGAGCCGGTAGGTGCCCTCGCCGAACACGGCGGGCTCCTTGGTCAGGCTCCTGGTGTAGGAAGCATATTGAATGTCAGTACCCAGCGTGTCGCCCGAGAGCGCATTGATTCCAGGCACCAACGCCGGAGGAAATATCTGGGCCTGGTCGGTGTAGGCGTAGTAGACCCCCGCGACATACTGGAAGGGCCCCTGCAACGCCGAGGAGAAGCGAACCTCCTGAACGTAACGATGGAACTTCTGCGCCTCCGAGATCGGTGCCGCTGGAACCTGCGCCTCAATTCCCATGAAGTTGTTGGCGACATATTGTACGAACGGCGTCGAGTCCTCCATCTCAAAGATGTTGCGGTCGAAGTAGGAGCTCGAGGAGACCAGCGACCCGTAAGCCATCTTCCAAGTGAGGCCAACCGAGTACAACGACCATTCATCGTGCCCTCCTTCCGGGACGTTGTATTGTCGCTGCTGGACGAAGTCGGTCGGCGTGAACGAATACGGGCCGCTCGCCGGAATCGTGAAGTCGGCATACGGGAAGCCGTTGTAATCGCTGCGCTGGTGCATCACTCGCGGAGTGATCGTGAGCGAATCGGTAGCCTGAAGGCTAAGTGACAGCGCGCCTCCATAGTTATTCGTGTGTCCGATATCCCTCAGCACAGTATCCGTGGCGGACCCAGGTGAGCTGGGGAATTCCCTTTTGAACCAACCGGCATCGCTCTCATAGAACCCGACCACTCGCGCCGCGAGCCGGTTTTCGATGAGCGGCAGGTTCACGGCGCCATTGGCCGCATAATTCGGGGTGTTCGTCATATCCGTCGAGGATCCGGTCACGGAGACGTGACCATCCATCTCGTCGGCGTGCGGCTGCTCGGTGATCAACCGCACGGTGCCACCCATCGAGCGTGCCCCATACAGCGTGCCCTGCGGCCCCCGCAGCACCTCGATGCGCTCGACGTCGACAATGCGTGGGTCGATGGAGTCGGGCACCGGCGTCTCGTCGATATAGAACCCCGTGACATTGTCTCCCGAGATACCCCGGATCGAAATGGTACGGGAGGCGGCCGAACCCACCCCCGTAGCGGCGAATCCCAGATTAGGGACGCTCGTGCCGTAGTCGATGAAGCTCTGCACCATGCGCTCATTCAGTTGTGCCGCCGAAAACGCGCTGATCGACATGGGGACGTTCTGCAGAGTCTCGCTGCGCTTGGTCGCGGTGACCGTAATCTCCTCGAGCTGCCCCTGCGCGCCGTCGTTGTCAGCGGCCCGTGCGCTCCAGCTCGCACACGAACTGAGGGCGAGCAATAGAGCAACCTGGGCCCTGACACTGCGTTCGCCTGCAGTGAACGAACGAGAACGCGCGAGTGCAATGGACAACATGCGGCACAACCCCCGGGATAATCGTTTTGCCGCAGGATAGGTTGCGGGTCGGGCCAAGGTAAGCCCTCGCGGCTCGCACTCATTGTTCTATAATAGAGAACGATGACGGACCCCCGAAATATCAATCTGAACCGTCTGGCGATCTTCGTGTCGGTGATCGAGGCGGGCTCGCTTTCAGAGGCCGCGCGTCGCAGCGGCTTGGTGAAATCGGTGATCAGCACGCATCTGTCGCGGCTGGAAGCCGAGATCGGGACGGTGCTGCTGCTGAGGAATACGCGCCACGTTGGACTGACCGATGCCGGACGCCAGTTTTACGAAGCGTGCTTGAGCATCCTGCGTCAGGTCGATGACGCGGTGGCCGCCTTGGACCGCGAGAACCTGGACATCCGCGGACTGCTGCGCGTGACCACCTCAGTCGATTTTGGCGCCACCGTCGTCACACCGGTGCTGGTTTCTCTGATCAACCAGTTTCCCGAGCTCACCGTGGAGCTGATTGCCACCGACCACGTCGTTGACATCGTGACGGGCTCCATCGACGTCGCGGTCCGCCTGGGCTGGCCTCGAGACAGCAGCCATACGGCCACCCTCCTCGGCTCTTTCTCTCAATGGCTGGTGGCACCGCTCTCCTGGGGCGAGCGGCTTGCAAGCGTAGCGCGGCCACAGTCTCTCGCCGATTGGCCCTTGATCGAGTTGTCCATCCTCGAGCGTCCCGAGGCCTGGTCGTTCACGGGGCCGGATCGAAAATCTCAACACGTCCGCTTCCGCCGCAGGCTGTCGATTTCGACCACCAGTGCCGTGCGCGCCGCCGTCATCGCCGGCGGCGGCCTGGCCATTTTGCCGGACTATCAAGTCGCCGAGGATGTCGCCCTGGGACGCGTACTGCGCGTGTTGCCTCAATGGACGTTGCCCTCTGGCGGGATTTACGCGATGTTTCCCCAGAAGCGACACCGGCCGCGCAAGGTGGAGATCTTCCTGGACGCCATCAGGACCAAGCTTCGAGCTTCCCAAAAGTGAGCACCACGGAGGTCTCAATCTGCCGCTCGGACACGGTCCAATAGGACTTAAGCAAGCGGGTCTTGAGCTCAGGTCTCACCTGTACAAATCCGTGGCGGCGATAAAAGTGGATCGCCCATTCGGCGGCAGCCCAGGTTCCCACCAGAACACGCTCGGCGCTGTTGGCCTCCAGCAAGTGTTTGATCAAGGAGGACCCGACACGGCGCCCCTGCAATTCAGGCAGCACGTAGGCGTGGCGTATCAGGCTGACATCGCGTACGCGCTGTATACCCATTACGCCCACCAGTTGGTTCGCCAGCTCATATCCGCAGAAAACCACCCCTGTGGCGATCTCGCTTTTCAACTCCTCGCGCGACATGTAGGGCTCATGCCAGCAGTCATCTGGGATGACGCCACGGTAGGCGCTCGCCGCCGAATTGATGATCACGAGCAGGGTTTCAAAGTCCGCCTCGCGGCAGGGACGAATGACAAACATGAGATAGGCTTCCGGTAACGGTGTCGCGGCAATTCTTGCGACCCGCAGGCAGTGCGGTCTTGGAAAAAATTGCAGACTCAGTCGGTCCGCGATCCGTAACGGTGTGGCGTCACACCAAATTGCCTGACGAAATACCGGGTGAAATGACTCTGGTCATAGAAGCCCGTCGCCACCGCGACTTCCGCGAGGTCGCGACGCCTGAGAATGAGTTGACGGGCCAGAGCAATGCGCCGCTGCAGAACATAGGCGTGAGGGGTCAAACCGATCTCATGCGCAAAGCCGCGGATGAGCTGATAGCGACTCAGGCCTGCCTCCCTGGCGAGCGCCTCCAGGGTCAGTGGCGCGGTCGGGTCGGCGTCGATTCTGGCTCTTGCCCGAGCGATGGCTGGAACGGGCCGCCGGCTGGAAGACCCGCGCACAGTTGAATGGCGTCGCATGCACGCGATCAAGCTCAGCAGCGCCGTATCAAGCTGCATCTGCGCACCCTCCTGCCCTATCCCATCGACCGCGGGTCCCCGGACGATCCGGGCGAATGCGACGTCGAAAAGCCGGCGCACCTCATTGTCAGCAAACACGGGCGACACAAACAGGAAGGACCGGCTCGCACCGTCCGAAACATCCTCCAATGTTTCGGCCACGATCCGTGGATCCAGGTAGAGCAGCCGCCACGAACGAGAGCGCTCGCCGAGCGGGGAACCGTCGTGGACCTCTCCAGGATTGACACAGATCAATTTGCCGGGTGTCGCCTCCACCTGTCCTCGATCGCTCCACGAAGAATGGGCTCCTGAGTCCACGACCCCGATCCCATACTGGTCATGCGTATGCCGCGGAAACCGCCGAGCGGTTGAGGCCGTCATCGCATCGACCCAAGCGAACGGCGAGTTGTGGAAACGGACGTAGTCGCCTGCGGGATTTTCAGACCGTCCGACCGAGCGCTCAGGCCGTTGCATGCTCGCCGCGCAGAGTTGATCGGCGGACCTTAACGGCTACCTCAACGCTGGACCCAAGCCGGTTGATGATCGCCATAAGACGATCAACCGTAAAACGGGCAAGGTCGGCGTTACGAATTCTCGAGAAATCCGCGGCTGCGATTCCCGTTCTTGTTTGCGCCGCCCGCACGGTCAGCCTGTCACGGTCGAGCATCTTGATAATCTCGGCCGCCAAGATGCCTTTCAGCTGTTTTACATCGGCGTCGGGACGTTTCAGGTCGCGAAAGACGTTGCCGCTTGAGTGAGTGACTTCAATGTCCTCTTTGCATTTCATCGCAGTATCCATGAGATCGGACAGGTTGCGCGGATCACCAAGGCTCTAGTATTATGTTGTCATATTTGACAACGTTGTCAAGAGGATGATCCGCCCGCATGTTCCGTGAGCGACGACAACAGGGTGAACCAGGAGCCGATGAATGAACCAACGGGAGCAAGCGGAGAAGGACGGGGCCAGTGCTCGGGCGCTTGGCCGAGATCTACGCAGCAATCCTTACTACGCCGCTAGTGGAATGCCCTCGATCACGGGCGAGAAGTTGGAAGAGTGGCACGCCAAGGCTGTCGCATGGGATGTCGGCTGGCGCGCCGAAGATTTGACCCGCGCGGGTACGGACACACTGCAGCGTCCCGCGGGCGAAGCCCTTGCGCGCCAGGGATTGTCGATGACGCTCGAGCGCGCCCGCACAATCGTCACCGATATCGAGGACCACAAATACCTGAAGCTGCGTGACGGTCAGGCCGCGCTCGACGGCTCGTACACCGCCGAGCAGCTCGAGGCGATCGCGTTGGTGCTGCGCGCGGGGCGGACTTCGTAAAGCCAAGTCGAACCGGTGGTGCGAAAAAATGACCCGCCGGATCCAAATGTATCCAGCGGGTCCTTGGCTCTTAGGGCACACTACACGTCGAACTCGACTCCCTGCGCCAGAGGCAGGCTTGCCCCGTAGTTCACGGTCTGGGTCTGCCGGCGCATGTAGGCCTTCCAACTGTCAGAGCCTGACTCGCGGCCACCGCCTGTCTCCTTTTCACCGCCGAAGGCACCGCCGATCTCCGCGCCGCTGGGTCCCATGTTGACATTGGCGATGCCGCAGTCGGAGCCCCGCGCCGACAGGAAGGTCTCCGCCTCTTTGAGACTGTTCGTCAGTACTGACGATGACAGCCCCTGCGGCACATCCTGCAGCATGTGTAGAGCATGGTCGAAGTCACGGTACTTCAGGACATAGAGAATCGGCGCGAAGGTCTCGCGCTTGACGACGTCCGTTTGCGCCGGCATTTCCACCAGCGCGGGCCTGACATAGTAGCCCGGTCGATCGCACGCGAGCACCGCCGAATACCTTGCCGCCAGCCTGCCGCGCCTCTGACAGTGTTGTTTCCATCGTCTCGCATGCGGCCCGGTCGATCAGAGGTCCGGAGTGTGTTCCGGGTGTGCGCGGATCGCCGACCTGGAGCTTCTCGTAAGCCCGCTTTACCGCCACGATGACTTGATCATAAACGTCCTCGTGAACGATGAGGCGTCGCATTGTCGTGCACCGCTGACCCGCCGTACCAGTGGCGCCAAACGTGATGGCACGAACCGCAAGGCCAACGTCCGCGGAGGGAGTCACAATTGTCGCGGCATTGCCGCCCAACTCGAGGAGACTGCGTCCGAAGCGCGCAGCGACAGCTGTGCCGACGGAGCGTCCCATGTTCGTACTGCCGGTCGCCGATATCAACGGAACGCGGGTGTCTTCCACCAACGCCTTACCCACATCCGCGCGGCCGATCAATACGCAGCTCAGGCCGGCTGGTGCCGCCTGGAACTCGCGGGCGGTCCGCAGGAAGATCTCATGCGCGGCTTGCGCCACCAGGGGAGCCTTTTCCGACGGCTTCCACAGGATCGAGTTGCCGCAAACCAGCGCCAACGCGGCATTCCAGGCCCATACCGCTACAGGGAAGTTGAACGCCGAAATGATTCCCACAGGGCCCAGCGGGTGCCACAGCTCACGCATGTGGTGATCCTGACGCTCGGAGGCGATTGTCAGACCATAGAGCTGCCGCGACAATCCCACGGCGAAATCGCAGATGTCGATCATCTCCTGCACTTCGCCGACACCCTCCGAGAGGGGCTTGCCCACTTCGAGAGTCACGAGGCGCCCCAGGGCACTTTTGTGTTTGCGCAACTCCAAGCCGAACAGACGAACCAGCTCGCCCCTGACGGGCGCGGGAACATTGCGCCATGAAAGGAAAGCGTCATGAGCCGCGCCAACCGCCACCGAGACGTCGGCGACGGAGGACATGTGCACACCGGGCATTGGCGATTCGTCGATGGGCGAAGCCAGACGGACAGCACCGCCCGCGGCGGAAGTTGCAACGCCCATCGATTGAAGCAGCTCGACGGCTTCAACCCCCGCCGGGGACCGACTTGACATCAGGCCGCCCTCGCGGTCGGAATCTGCTGCGGAGCATAAGCCGCGCCAAAGCGGTTGGACAGGAATGCGGCGAGCGGAATTTCCTCCTGCCGCACGAAGCCCTTTTGCGTGAGCTTGCCGTCAGCAAGCAGATCCAGGACCGCGCAAATGCCGCTCGCGGTGGTGATCTGAATCGCGCTGCACGGCACGCCGCCGAGCTCACGGCCATAGATTTTGTTCGCGTACGTCTCCTGCAACAAACGGCCACCTTGCAGGCCGCTTACGGTAACGAACACGAGCACGACGTCCTGCATCGTTCCAGGCAGCGCATGCTCGAGAATGTCCTTCAGAACCTGCGGCCGCTGTCCCAGACGCAGGTCATGAATGAGCGCCTTCATGATGTCCGCGATGGCCAGGGTAGCGGACCGTGCGGTAGTTGAGAGTACGAACCTTGCCTTTCAGGGTCTCACAAAGCGTACCGAGGCCGCCCGATGTGTTGAATGCCTCATAACGGACGCCGTCGAGGGAGAACTCTTCCAGCTCCTCCAAAGCGGGCACCTCGCGCAACACGCCCTCAACGATCGCCTCGCAGGGCTGCAAGTACTCGTTGATGACGCCGTCGGTGCTCCAGGTCAGGTTGTAGTTGAGAGCATTCGAGGGATACTGCGGCAGCGCGCCGACCCGCAGACGCACCGTGTCGAGGGTGTCAAAGCGCCTTGCCAAATCGTGGGCCACGATTGAAATGAATCCGGGAGCCAGGCCGCATTGGGGAATGAAAGCGGTCGAGGAATCGGTCGCCAGGGTCTTCACCAAGCGAGTCGTCGCGACATCTTCGGTCAGATCGAGATAGTGAACCCCGGTCTGCTTCGCGGCGCGCGCAATGTGGCTGGTGATGTTGTAGGGTGCAGCGCTCAGCACGGCGAACTTCCCGCGCATCGCGGCCTCGAGTTCCGCGGGATTGGTGAGATCGAGCTGCCGCCGGTCCAGCGAAGGATGGCGCGGCAAACCCTCCAACTGCGCCTGAGACCGGTCCACCACCGTGACGTGGTAGTCGCCGGACGAGGTGAGCAAACTTGCGATCATGCCGCCGATCTTGCCGGCGCCCGCCAACAGTACTTTCTTCACGATTCATTCCCTCCCGTAGGTTGCGCAGCGCCAGTGTGGCCGGGGCGAGTGTCCGGATTGAAGTAGACAACTTGTCGGCCCGAATGCGGTAAACTGACAAAATGTCTAGTGCGAAAGACACTTTGCTCATGGACGACCTGGACCGCCGCCTGCTCGACCTTGCTGCGCAAGGACGCCCGCATGCCCATCGCCCGACTCTCGAAAGCGCTCGATGTCTCGCGCGCGACTCTGTACTCGCGGCTGCAGAAGCTGCAGGAAGGCGGGATCATTGAAGGGTTCACGGTGCGGCTGAATATGGAGGTCGATCGGCGCCAGATCCGCGCTCATGTCCTGATCAAGGTGGCCGGCAAGCTCGCCCGATCGACCGAAAAGCACCTGCAAGCCATGCCGCAGATCACAACATTGCATGCCATCAGTGGTGTCTACGATCTGATTGCGGAAATCGAGGCGGCCAGTTCCGCCGAGCTCAACGAGGTGATCGACCGGATCGGCGAGTTGGAGGGCGTCGAAAAGACAACCTCATCGATCCTGCTCGCCACGAAGTCGCGTCGCGGCGTGCCTTAGGGTGCGAGTCGTCTTAGGTGAAATCCACGCCGCCGCCTAGCAGCCCTTTCGGATCGCAAAGCCGTTTCAACCCACCGGCCAGGACGCGCTCCGCGGGGCTGGTGTAGCGTCTGTAGTAAGCGATGTTGTGCGGCCCTACTCCATGCTCGGCGCTGAATGAGCCACCGTACTGCTGGACCACCCTGTCATAGATCAGCTCACGCGCGGCAGCGATGACCGCAGAGTCGCTGGGTCCTGCGCTCGCGGGCCAGACGAGATTGAAATGATCGCCCCCATCACCACAATGCCCGAAATCGCAGATGTGCAGCTGCGGGCACTGTTCGGTGAGTAGTGTCACAAGCTCGGCGCGCAGCTGCGGCAGCCGCGAGCGCGGGACGGAGATATCAAAACCGACTACCGTGCCCGCCGCGCGCACGCCATCGCTGATGGAATGGCGGATCGCCCAGAAGTCCTCCGCTCGGCCCAGACAAGCATCCTTCACCAGGGGCTCGCTCGCCTCCATGGCGCGACCGAGCAGCTGCGCCAACAGTTCCGAGAGATCGAGCTGGTCGGCGCCGATCGTGGTGGTCAACTCGACGAGCACGGCGTACGCGGGTAGATCGGAGAATGAGAACGGATTGCGTAAGCTGCTGTTGTGGCTGAAAGCCGCGGCCATCGCGTTCGCCGACATTCCCTCGAAGGCGGCGAGGAACTCACCGGCCTGCCTCTCGAGCATCGCCAGCAACTCGGGAACGGCCGCATGCGCGGCAGGGACCACGAGAGCGGCGGCGGTTTGGCGCGGCACCTGGTGCAGCTCCACCTGAACGCGACAGATGATGCCGAAGCTGCCGCTCGTTCCGACAAACAGCTGCTTCAGATCGATGCCGGAGTTGTCCTTGCGCAGTCCGCGCAGATCGGACAAACCGTCGCATCGGCGTTCGCCAACACGACCTCGAGGCCGAGCAGGTTGCGTTGCACATCGCCGTAACGCAACAGCCGGGACCCGCCCGTGTTGGTCGCGACCATCCCACCCAAGCTGGGATCGGATCCGAGGTCTATCGGATAGAACAGGTCATGGTACGCAACCTCGCCATTGAGCTCGGACAGTCGCGTTCCAGCACGGACGCACGCAGTGCGATTGTGGACATCAACAGCCTCAACCCCGCGAAGCCGGTCGAGACTCACCACCAGTTGCTCACCCGAACCGTCGGGTGTACTGGCGCCGACCAGACCGGTGTTCGCGCCTTGTGGAGTGATGCTCACGTCGTGCGCGAAGGCGTAGCGCATAACGGCGGTCAGCTCAGCGACCGTCGCTGGACGAGCAACCGCGAGCGCCTTTCCCGAGCCATATCGGTAACCGCGCTCGTATTTTTCGGTGTCCGGCGTTGCATGCAGCACTCCGCCAGGCCCCAACAGCCCGGTCAGATCGCGTATCACGCCAGCACTGCGGTTCACGCAGCCGCCGTCATCTTGAAAATGCCTTGGGCGTTGGAGCTGTCGAACGCGAGATCCAGACGCGTTGCCCCCGTGGCCGGGTCATGCAGTCTCTCGCGTTGTATGAATTCATAGAACGACCCCGGGACGCTGCGATGGACGACTGGCGCCATCCGAGTCAATGAACTCACGCATCACCGGATCAGCTCGGAACGCCGTCTGGCGTACACGCCCGGAACGGGACGTTTCAATGGTGTCTTTCAGCGGACGACCCAACCGCCGTTGCTCCGCAACGAGCTCGTCGAGCGCGGGAACACGATCGGTTGCGTGATTGAAGGCATTGCCTTCGGTGGCAATCCACGCCATTTCGGCCGATTCCGCCAACAGCGTCGAATAGTCGCTCAGGTGCGGGGCGGAGTGTTGACGTTGGAAACAGGCCAGCAGCGCCGGCAGCAGTACCCTCGCCTGTTCAAATGACAGCGCATGCCGCGCTTCGAGCTCGTGCAGAGCGTGTTTGGCGAAGTCGGTCAAGGGATCACGCGATGAGGCGGTCACTCGGGCGACCGCTTGCTGAAACTCGGGCGAGAACCGCTCCGGGTGCAGCTCACTGACAAAGAACTGTGGCAGCTCTTCAGGACAATCAACATGGGTGTACGATCGTCCGGTCATTCCCAACCGGTCGAGCGGATAGACGGAACCGAGCCAGTAGCCCAGCGGGACTAACACGCGAGTGATGGCGCGCTCGCCCGCGGGCAGCACTCCCATGCCCCGAAGGCCCACGGTCCGCAGCGCTCCGTGGTCGAACACAACATGCCCCCCCTGCGAGACAACGTCGGCCACATAGCGCTTGCCGGAAGGAACGCGCCTCAGCAGATCACTGAACAGGAGCAGATTGAGCGCCTGCGCTAGAACGGCCCGGGACACCTCAGTGCCAGACTCCCCGAGAATCGAATCGGCAACATGAACGGTCCGAAGGAGCTCAGCACAGGTATCGCTCGAGCCGCAGGCGGATAGCAGGCGCACCAGAGTCGATTCTTGAACATTCGTCATAATATGGGATCGGAAGGCTTTCTTAGAGCGTCGCAGCGATTATCCTGGTGCGCGCCACGGCACCTCAATCGATATAATCGGATGAGTTCATTACAAATTGGAATATTCTCCAGTGGAACGCCGCCGGCGCCTGGTACCTAAGCTCCTCGGCCTGCAGGCTTTTGAGGCCGTCGCCCGTCTCGGGAGCGTCTCCCGCGCTGCCACCGAGCTTTCGCTGACCCAAGGTGCCGTCAGCCGCCAACTGCAGGTGCTGGAGACTCAATTAAAGGTGCAGCTCTTCCTGCGCTCCAAGAAGCGTCTGATTCTCACGGAGGCGGGTGCCGGATACCTGCACGACATCCGCAGCGGGCTCGCCGTACTGGGTGATGCCACAGATGCATTGATTTCCAGACAAGGCCGTGGCGGTACCCTCAGATTGGCCACACTCCCCACCTTCGGTGCCAAGTGGCTCGTGCCTCGGCTGCCGCGCTTTTATGAGAGCCACCCGCACATCACATTAGACCTGATTACCCGTCTCGCCCCTTTCGATTTCTCGATCGAACAGTTGGATGGCGCGATCCACTTCGGCGGTCGCAACTGGGTAGGGGCCGTCAGCGAGCATCTGGCGGCGGAGGAAATGGTCGTGGTCGCAGCCCCTGAGCTCGCGGCGCGTTGCCATCAGCCGGCGGACGTCCTGCGACAGCCGCTGTTGCAGATCACCTCGCGGGCCTTCTCATGGCGCACCTGGCTTGCGGCCGTCGATCTCGCGGACGCCGCTCTCACGCCCTATTTGCAAGTAGAGACCTTCGCAATGGGCATCGAGGCGGTTCTCGCCGGGCTCTGTGTAGGAATGCTGCCCACGTTCTTCGTGGCGGCTGAGATACGCGCCGGCGCACTCGTAACCCTAGGGCCCGCGGTCACGAGCGAGTCGGCGTATTACTTCGTCTATCCCGAGCGCAAGCGGGACTACTATCCTCTGCGAGAATTCTGCCGCTGGATCAAGGGCGAGACTTCGCTTGCCGATGCGCCTCCACGCACCAGACCCAGACCTTGATCCGGGTGCGAGTTGGTCGGGTTGTTGGCGAACCAAGGACAGGTCGCCGCCGCCGCGAACGCGTGTGCGGTCAAACCGGGTCGCGACGCAACGCTTGGCACATGCAGTGAATCGAGCCTCCGCCGTGGTCAATCATGGACACATCGGGCGCCAGCACCGCGAGCCCCTCGGCGAGACAGGCCTGAATCAACTTCTTGTTCGATTCGGGAATGATGACGCGCTCGGCACCGAGGGCCACCAGATTGCAGCCCATTTGCATCGCGTCCCGATAGGACACCTCGATGATGCGAATGTGCTTGGAGCGCAGCCACTCGACCAGCTCAGGCTCCACCGCATCGACGCAGACCGCGGCCAGTCGCTCGGCCAGCATGCCCATCTGCACGTCCAGATGCAGGAAGTGGGGGTCGAACTCGTAGGTCTTGAACTCCCAACCTTCCGCTTCGAACCACCGCTCCATCTGCTCGACGGCCGGACCGATGGAACGGTCGCCCGAATGGCCGCACAACACCACCCCCGGCTCGAGCACCATGAAGTCGCCGCCCTCGACATTGCCAGCGGTCACCATGTCGTAGATTGGAATGCCGGCATCGAGATAAAAGCGCAGGCACGCCGCGTACTCGCCCCGGCGGTAGGACTTTTTCATCTGCATGATGATCGCGCCCCACGGGGTCATCACACTGCTGTCGCGGGCAAAGACTTGATAGGGCAGCTCCGGGTCCGCCTGCAGTTGGTGGACCTTGACGCCGGCCTCCTGGTAGATCTGCACCACCTGTTGGTACTGCTCGAGCGCGATGCGCCGGTCGAACTTCAGTCCGCGCCGTTGTGAGCGCTGCGCGACGGCGTTGCTATCGGATTGCCAGATGAAATGGTCGATCGGACCCAGCAGCACATCGCGCATCCGCCCGAATTCGCTGTCGAGCCCCCAGCCCGTCGCGCGCGGCGTGGCTCCCCCCTCGACTCTCGTTCTTAGTTGCATGCTTTATTCCGCTCCCGATTCGCTTCCAAAGCGGGCCAACGTCAGTCGTTCGCCGCTCGTATCGCCGCGTGAAGCAGCACATTGGCGCCCGCCGCAAGGTCTGCGGGGGTCGCCGATTCCTCCTCGTTGTGACTGAGCCCCGCGGCACACGGCACGAAGATCATTGCGGTCGGAGCCACACGCGCCGTATGCAATGAATCGTGGCCGGCACCGCTGACCATCAGCCTGTGGGAGTAGTTCAATTTCTGCGCGCAGCAGACAATTGACTCGACCAGTCCACGGTCGAAGTCGGTGGGCGGCATGAACCAGACCTGTTCGATCGCGGTCTCGATTTGGTGAGTGGCGCCAAGCTCGTTGACGGCCGCGGCCAATTCACCGCGCATGGATTCGAGAACACCGTGGTCTGGATGTCGCAAGTCGACGCTGACGATCAACTCCTCGGGGACCGTGTTGCGCGAGCCCGGGCTGACCTTCAAGTTCCCGATCGTAGCGCGACCCCACGGAGCGTGGCGTGAGGCTATGTCGAACGCGAGTTGAATCAAGGGCGCGGCCACACGCCATGGATCGCGCCGCATTTCCATCGGGGTCGGCCCTGCATGTGCGGCAACGCCCCGTAAAATGACATCCAGCCAATAGGCTCCCTGGATGCCCGTGACAACGCCGATCGTGGTCGCCGAGCCCTCGAGGATAGGGCCTTGCTCGATGTGCGCTTCAAACACGGCGCGCCAACTGCGTGCCCGCGCCTGCGCACTCCCCTGGTAGCCGATGCGCTGCAGCTCATTCCCCAAGCTCACTCCTGAGCTGTCGGTGCGGCTATAGGCGTACTGTAGGTCGTAGGTGCCGGCGACCACCCCCGAGCCGAGCATCGCGGGAGCAAACCGGCAGCCCTCCTCGTTGGTCCAGGTGACGACCTCGATCGGCCGCTGCGTCGCAATGCCCAGGTCGTTGAGTGTGCGCACCACCTCCAGGCCCGCCATCACACCGTAGACGCCATCGAAACGGCCACCGGTGGGCTGTGTATCCAGATGGCTCCCCAGAAGGACAGGCGCGGCTTGCGGATCGAGCCCCGGACGCGTGGCAAATAGGTTGCCGATCTGGTCAATGACAACGGAACAGCCGGCGGCGAGCGCCCAGGACACAAAGAGGTCGCGCCCGGCGCGATCCGCATCCGTCAGGGCCTGCCGATTGCAGCCGCCCCGGCCGGTCGCGCCGATCTCGGCCATGCGCATGAGGCTGTCCCACAGTCGATGTGCATCGATACGGGCAGCCAGGGCACTGTGTTGCATGGGCAGGCGTGTGTTCACGAAGGATCAGGTTAATCAAGTTACCCTCAATACGCTCCCCGTGGCAAGCGCCGCCCGTGGCGCGACCCGCCGGCGGACTTGTAAAGCGTTGTAGGGCCTGCGAAAGTGTTGGGATGGCAAGAATGCTCAAGCGCACCGCGGTCACGCAGGCGCCTCGCGCCCCAACCCGCGATTTGATCCTCGATGAAGCCGAGCGGCTGATCGCGGCCCGCGGAGTGCACGGTTTCACCCTGAAAGACATCGCCGACCCGCTGGGATTCCAGGTGCCGGCGATTTACAAGCACTACAAGAGCCGGGACGATGTGCTCATCGCCCTGTCACGGCGCTTCATCGCGCTGCTGTCGCAGCAGTTCAAATACTCGCCCGAGTCCCTGTCTCATCCAGCAAAGACTCTGCGACAGGTGGTCGAAGCTTTCGCACGCTTCCACATCGAGCATCCGGCTTACGTCCGGCTTTCACTCATTGACTTCGCCACACCCCAAGGCGGTATGGAATACATCCGCCTCGCCGCCGGCGGTCCGTTCCGATCCAACCTGACCACCGGACCGCTCGCACCCATGCATCGGCGTTTGCGGGCGCTGCTGGCGGCCGGCGAGGCCGCTGGCGAGTTTCGATCGACGTCCGAGCTCGATTTCTACCGGTTGATCAAATCTGTGCTGCTCCTGCGACTGGTCTTTCCCGATGACCTGTTGGTCAGCGAGCCCGGCCCGGCTGTGATACGCGCGATCGAAGCGACGCTCTGGGACGCCGCGCTTCGATATATTGCCGTGCGCTTGCCGGCGTCCTGAGGCCGCAGCGTCCGCGCCCGCAACCGCCACGCTCATGCCTTGCGGTGCTCCTGTGCTCGCCCGAGCTTCTAGGGGAGGCTCTTGTCCCTGAAGGTTTCACGCCCGCCCATCACGGTGCGTAACACCTTCGCGTCCTTGATCTGCTCAGGCGGTATGCTCAGTAAGTCCTTCGACAGCTCCACGAAGTCCGCCAGCATTCCCGGCGCAAGCTTGCCGCGAACCTTATCATCGAAGCTCGCGTAAGCCCCGTCGCGTGTGTAGTGTCGCAACGCCGCCTCGACGCTGATCCGATTCTGCGGATACCAGCCGCCCCGGGGTGTCCCTTGCGGTGTGAGCCGCGTCACCGCCGTGTAGATACCCCTCAAGGGAGCGAAATCAAACACATCCCAGTCGCTTCCGAAGGCCTGCACCGCTCCGGCATCGTCGTAGAGTTTGAAGGCGTTCGCATGCGATGCGCGCTCCGGTCCCAAGACCACCGCATAGTTCGTCAAAACGGTTGCATCGGGCATCGCAAACAGCGGCTGGGTCGAGGCGATCACTCCGAGCTGCTTGAATCGCGGCAAGTCCGACAGGCGCGGCACCTCCCCGTGCTCCACGCGGTGGCGGCGGCCGCTGCTGCCATTCACCTTGGCCGCATATTCGAAGGCGTTCAATGCCATGTTGATGGACTTGTCGCCGATGGCGTGCAACAGCACCTGAAAGCCTTCTTTGTCGTACAGCGCGACGGTCTTGTTGAGATCATCCTGTTCCCAAAAGGGAATGCCCTGTCCGCCGCCGACATAGGGCTCGAACATCGCCGCCGTCTTGGCATCTACGGTCCCGTCCAGAAATCCCTTGATGGAGCCAAACTCCATGAGCGGTCCGCGAAACGTCGCACGCAGGCGTCGATACTCGGCCAGGTCGGCTTCCGTCAAGGGTGTCTTGAGAAAATGGCCCGCTGGCGAACCGCCCTCCCCCTTGGGAAGAATGAGGGGCGCAAAGCGAATCCGGACCTTGAATGCACCGGCTGCCAGGGCGCGCTCATAGGCCGGTTCGTCCCGGGAATACCAGGTCGCATTCAGTACTGCTGTAAGCCCATCCGCTGCTGCCTCGTCCATGTGCTGCAAAAATGACTCGTAGACATCATCGAGCGACTGTGGCGGAATCTTCGCGTTCATCAGATGCTGCGCCGCCTCTTTCAGCTCGCCGGTCGGCTCGCCGGTGGCATCCTTCATGATGTGGCCGTTGGGCGGATCCGGGGTATCGCGAGTGATTCCCGCCAGCTGCAGTGCCTTGGAGTTGGCCAGTCCCATATGCTGGTCGCGCTCGTGGACATAGACGGGACGGTCGGCGACTACCGCATCAATGTATTTCTTGTCGACGGTTTGATTGGGGAAGGCGGAGTACCCCCAACCGGTGCCGGTGATCCAGGTTGGCTGCGGGTGGCTCTTGGCAAAGTCGCCAATGGCCTGTTGGAAACCTTGCAAGGTCTCGATGCCATCGAGCCTGACCGAATTCACCGACGGGCCGGGAAAGTGCAGATGCGAGTCCTGGAAGCCCGGTACCAACAAGTGGCCGTGCAGATCCACCGTTTGGGTATCCGGGTTGGCCAATGCCCGGATGCTCGCCGTCGTGCCGACAGCCACGATCTTATCGCCGCTCACCGCCAGAGCTTGCGCGGCAGGATGGGCGTCATCGGCGGTCCAGATCTTGCCGTTGATATAGATGCGATCGACGTGCGCGGGCTCCGTCGCGGCCTTTGTCTGTGGCGCCGCAAGCGCCGTCATCGCCGCCAGGATCGCAAGATACAAGCGCGGTTCGCTCACACCGCTGCCATTGCGCACGTTCAATTACTCCCCCTCATTGTTCTGCTTGGCTCTTCGAGCAAGGAACGGGCACTTCGGCGCCCGCTCCCGTCCCGAGACGTCTGGGTTAATTAATTTAACCCAGCTGTTTTCCGGAGGCAATAGAGATCCTTGCCCGCCGCCAAGCGATACAATCGGTACGGTGCGAAGGCCGCGGCTCATGTCGCGCGGCCATGTGGAGAGATCAATGAAGGGTGCTGAACTGCTGGTCGCGGCGCTGGAGAACGAAGGAGTCAAGCGAATCTTCGGCGTGCCCGGGGAAGAGAATCTCGATGTCCTCGAGGCACTGCGACGCTCGAGCATCGAGCTGGTGTTGACCCGCCACGAGCAAGCGGCGGCTTTCATGGCCGCAACCCAAGGGCGCCTCACCGGCAAGCCGGGAGTCTGCCTGGCCACACTCGGTCCGGGAGCGCTCAATCTGACGACCGGTGCTGCTTATGCGCTGCTCGGCGCGATGCCCATGGTGATGCTCACCGGCCAGAAAGGCATCCTGACTCGCAAGCAGGCGCGCTTTCAGATCGTCGACATCGTCGCGACCATGACTCCGTTGACCAAGATGGCGCGCCAGATTGTCAGTCCCGCGACCATTCCGTCGATCGTGCGCGAGGCTTTCCGGGTCGCGCAGCAGGAAAGGCCCGGCCCCGTTCATCTCGAAGTGCCGGAGGACATCGCCGGGCACGAAGCACCCGACCGTCCGCTCATCCCGCCGCACCCGACGGCGCTGCCGGTCGCAGACCGTGCCGCGATCGACCGGGCCGCTGAGCTGATCCGCGAGGCCCAGCGCCCGCTGGTCATGCTGGGTGCCGCCGCGAGTCGCCCGCGGCTTGCCGGTGCGTTGTCCGAGTTCGTCCGGCGCGTGCAGATCCCGTTCTTCAACACGCAGATGGGCAAGGGCTCGGTCGCCGGCGGATCCGGGCTCTACATGGGCACCGCGGCGCTCTCCGAGCGAGACCACATTCACGAGGCGATCGACCGGGCGGACCTGATCATCTCCATCGGCCATGACACGGTGGAGAAGCCGCCCTTCCTGATGGGTCCGCGTGGACCCAAGGTCCTGCACGTCGGCTATCTTCCGGCCACCGTGGAGGAGGTGTACTTCCCGCATGCGGAGTTGGTCGGCGACATGGGGCCGACGCCTGGCGCTGCTGGCCGATCGCCTCGAGGGCAACTTGCCGAATGCGGGGGCCCTGCTGCCGCTTGCGCGAAGAGATCCTCGCGCGCATCGCGCGATCGGCGCAGGAGAGCCGCTTCCGCTGACGCCGCAGCGCATCGTGCACGACGTGCGGCAGGTGATGCCGGAGGACGGCATCGTCTGCCTCGACAACGGCATGTACAAGATCTGGTTCGCCCGCAACTACCGCACGCGGGTCGCCAACACCCTGCTGCTCGACAACGCGCTGGCGACGATGGGCGCCGGGCTGCCGTCGGCGATGATGGCGGCCATGCTGTATCCCGACGCGGCGCGTGCTGGCGGTATGCGGCGACGGCGGCTTCATGATGAACTCGCAGGAGATGGAAACCGCGGTGCGCCTGAAGCTGAATCTGGTGGTGCTGATCCTCCAGGACAACGCCTATGGCATGATCCGTTGGAAGCAGGCGGTCGATGGATTCCCCGATTTCGGCATGACCTTCGGCAATCCCGGACTTCGTCACCTACGCCAAAGCTTATGGCGCCCAAGGCAGCCGGGTTGACAACTCCCGAGGCTCTGGTGCCAATGCTCGAAGCTGCCTTCGCCGCAGGCGGAGTTCACCTCGTCACGGTACCGGTCGATTACTCCGAGAACACCAGGGTGTTGATCGATGAGTTACGAACCTACGCGGTCGGTGGCAGCGGATCTTGAGCAATTTCGCCGGGTAGAATCAGACGTGACGGAATGCGTCCCGATGCGCCGCGCGTGGCGGCGTAGTAAAGCGCAGCCGGTACGAGAAGCCCGAGAATCCAGGAGATGTCCGCGCCACCGAGCATGCCGACCATCGGGCCAGTGTAGAGGTCGGTGGCCAGAAACGGCACCTGCACCAAAATTCCAACAAAGTAGATGGTGATGCCAGCGACATTCCAACGGCCGTAGCGGCCGTTGGGATCCGATAGCGCGGGCACGTCATAGCGCGAGCGGGTGAGGAAATAGTAGTCGACCAGGTTGATCGCGCTCCAGGGAGTGAACACCGCCAGGAGCAACAGAATGAATGACTCGAAGCTCCTCAGGAACGAGTGACGGCCCAGCAGCGCGATGAGGATGGAAACGCCGACCATGGCAAGGATGAACAGAAACCGGTGCCAGGTCGAGACTCGCAAGCCCCGCCGGAAGCCGCTGACAATGGTCGCCAGGGACATGAAGCTGCCGTAAGCGTTCAAGGAGGTCACCATCACCTTGCCGAAGGCGATGGCAAAGAACAGAACACTGGCGATCAAGCCGCTCGAGCCGAGGCCGACGATGTAGGCCACCTCGTGATGCTCGAATTGCTTGCCGCCCAAAGCCGCGGCGAAAACCCCGAAAGTCATGGAGATCTGCGAGCCCAGGACCGATCCGGCCCAGACGGAGGCGAAAACGCTCCACGTGGAGGTCGACCGCGGCAGATAGCGGGAATAGTCTGCCACATACGGGCCATACGCGATCTGCCACGACGCCGACAAAGACATGGCCAGCAGAAACTTGCTCAACACGAAGTGGCGCATGCCGAGCAACGCCGTAATGTCATGGCTGGCGAAGAGTCTGGCGAACATGTAGATAAAAATGATGACTCCGACCACACTTGCCACTCGGCCGAGCCCGTGGATGAACCGGTAACCCAACAGGGTGGTCGCCACGATGAAGCAACCGAAGATCGCGATGCCGGCGCTCTCTTGCACGCCGAGCAGTTGACTGACAGCCTGTCCGGCTAATACGGAACCGCTGGCGGAGAACCCCACATACATCAGGCAGACGCCCACGATCGGGATGATCGCGCCGTAGACACCGAACTGCACTCGCGAGGAGATCATCTGCGGCAGGCCGAGCTGGGGACCTTGCGCGGCATGCAACCCCATCACCACGCCGCCGAGCACCTGGCCCACCAGGAGCCCCACGAGCGACCAGAACACATCTCCGCCCAGAACCACCGCCAGCGCGCCGGTTACGATGGCGGTGATCTGCAGATTCGCGCCCAGCCACAAGGTGAATTGGCTTACCAGGCCTCCATGCCGCTCACCGTCGGGCACGTAATCAATCGACCGAACTTCAATCACACCGGTGCTCATGGGCTGCATGATGCTCTGAAATGGCCAAGTTGTCGCCTGCCGGCGATTGGGTGCCGGCGGACAGCGCGCGCCGGCGAGCTTCCAAGCCGTTGCTCCAAAGTACGTATGACGTCCGGTTGCAACCACGACGGCCTTACCGGTTCCACTGATGACACTGCTGCCCATGAGGAGCAGATCGGGGTGATCAAGGAGACCACCCGGCTCCTTCACGACAGCGGCCGTCGCTCGAGGAGCGTACGCTGTTCTTTCAGCAAAGCTACATCATCGACAAGCGGATCACGCCCCGTTGCGTGCGATCTGGAGGATCGCCACCATGACGTTGCATAGTCGCTCGGAAGTATTGGGACTTCTCGTTCCGGCCCTGCATCGACGCGCGTACCTCACGGCGCGTGCCGTGGCACTCGAGTGCACCCATACGGAACGGCGCCGGTATTCCCCATGGGGAACGTTCGCAAGAGCGGTACGGATCGGGCGCGAGGTATTGTTGGCACTTTGCGGCGTGACGGCGCTCTTATTCTGGTTGCTCGTCCTGGTTGGTTTTTTGTGGTAGTACTGATGATGTCGAAAAGAACCATCTGGCTTCTTGTGATGCTCAGTCCTCTCGCGCACGCCGCGCAGGACAGCGTGCTGTCGAACATAACTCGCGGGGAAAGCGGCGATCGGTTTGCCGTGCACTGGCAAGCAACCTACGTCGAGCAGGACTCTTTGGGGTTTCATGCGCCCTATCGGGGTACCAACAGCCTAATGCCACACGAGGGCCGAGAGACCACCGACATGACACTGTTCGTCGGGGCGCGCCTGTGGCCGAATGCGGAGCTCTGGGTCAATCCTGAAATGGACCAGGGGTTTGGTCTCGACAACACTCTCGGTGTCGCAGGATTCCCCAGCGGCGAGGCCTACAAAGTCGGCAAGAACTCGCCCTACTTGCGCCTCCCCAGAGTGTTCGTGCGGCAAACGCTCAACCTTGACGAGGCGAACGAGGCCATCGAGGGCGCCGCCAACCAGTTCGGTGGCTCTCGCAGCCCCGATCGACTGGTCTTTACCGTCGGCAAATTCAGTGTGGTCGACATTTTCGATGCCAACGACTACGCGCATGACCCGCGGGGCGATTTCCTGAACTGGTCCGTGCTGGATGCAGGCACTTTTGACTATGCCGCCGATGCTTGGGGTTACACCGTCGGCGCCGCGGTCGAGTGGTACGAGGGACGCTGGACGCTACGCGGCGGCGTGTTCGACTTGTCGGATGTACCCAACAGCACGCGTCTGGACCCGGGAGCGCATGAGTTTCAGATGATCCTCGAACTCGAGAGACGGCATGAGATTCTGGGGTTGCCCGGCAAGGTGTTGGTCACCGCTTTCGACAGCCGCGGCCGCATGGGACTGCTCGATGACGCCGTGAACCTCGCGCACGCGACCGGCAATCCGGTGGACATCAGCGCTGTACGACGCTATCGCACCCGGCTCGGCGTAAGCCTCAATGTGCAACAACAGATATGGCGCGACGTCGGCGTGTTTGCGCGGTTCGGGAAGGCCGCCGGTAACGTGGAGTCTTATGAGTTCACGGATATAGACCGGACGATCGGCGCTGGAGTGTCGGTAAAGGGCTCAGCCTGGAGCCGGCCCCGCGACACACTCGGACTCGCCTTCGTGGTCAACGACATTTCCGCGGCACGCGAGCGATACTTGAATGCCGGCGGCCTGGGCATTTTGGTGGGCGATGGCCAACTGCCCCATCCAGCGGCGGAGCAGATCCTGGAGACGTACTACGGCCTCGCGCCCTGGCAGTGGCTGCAGGTGACCGCCGACTATCAGTGGGTCAGAAACCCCGCCTACAATACCGACCGTGGGCCGGTGTCGATCGTCGGCGTGCGAGTGCATGTGCAATTGTGAGTCATCATCGCGGCGCGATGGCGCGTTGAGGCCCTCGTCCAGTGACGGGGCTCAACGCGGTTCATGGCCTACAACACCCGCAAGATATCCGGCCAGCGCATCCACCTGTCCCTCGGGGATGGGGGCGCCATAGGCCGTGCGCATCTTATTGATCGTCTCAACCCACTGTACCGGGGTTCGCTGCGGCTGAAACAATACCATCTCGACCGAATGACACATCAGGCACTGCGCATTCGCGACAGCCGCGCCGTCGCCCGCCGGAAACAGCCGGGTGCTGTTGGGCAGCTCAACGTTGAGTTTGTCCGACTTCGGGTCAGCCTGTAGTCCCGCTGAAACCAGAGCCCCTGCCGTCATCGCGGCGACCGCGAACAGTGCAAGCGTGTTTCGGCTCATGATGGCGTGCTCCTTAAGCTCTCATCCGACCTGTACGGCAATCGATTCGACCACGTTGCGCATGAACCCGCTGGGATTCCAGTTCGGACGCTCAGGCTGAGCCACGCCCGCCGTATTGACCGCCTTGACCCGCAGCTCATGCGGGCCCGCGGCGCCAAATCGCGCCGCCAACTCCCACTGGCGGAAGCTGTATTTGCCGTGGTCGGGACCCAGTCGCGCCGGTTGCCAACTGTGCCCGCCGTCCACCGACACCAGAACCTTCGCAACTGCCGCATCGCCACCGAAGGCGATGCCTCGCAGAGTCTGCTCACGCCGCACCTGCGAATTGCTCTTCACATTGGTGAAAAACGAGCGCGGTACCATGCGGTTAATTGGAATCATGTTCACGCCCTGCTGTCCGGGCGTGATGTCGGCTCCAGGGGTGTCGGGGATCAGATAGGCCTTCTTCATCCAGTAGTTATCATCGTCCTGACTCAGGACTTCGACGTCCGCAAGCGCCTTTATCCAATACGTCGCGTACCAACCGGGTACAACCAGTCGCAACGGAAAGCCGTTCAACAACGGCAGCGGTTTGCCATTCATCGCGTAAGCGATCATGACCTCTCCGTCGCGGGCATGGTCCAACTCGAGCGACTTCATCACGGTTGGCGTTTGCGGCAACAGACCGGTATCGAGACCTCGGAAGCGCACCTGCCGCGCGCCCACGGCGACACCTGCCCGATCGAGGATGTCCTTCAAACGAACGCCGCGCCACAGCGCGTTGCCCATCGCGCCGTTAGCCCATTGGGCGCCAGCGACGCGCGGTGCGAAGAGCCCACGTGAGTTTCCGGAACACTGGTTGACAGCGGCGATTTCGAACACAGGGAAGTCGTGCATCAACTGCGCTGGCGACAGCGAGATCTCCTGACGGACCACCCCGTGAACTTTCAGCCGAAAACGGGACGAATCGATTGCCGTCGGGATATTCGCCAGGTGCCAGCGAACGTAGAACCGATCGTTCGGTGTGAACACGCCCTGATCGAAGACCTCGAACGGGGTCTCCAATAGCGGCGGCCGCGTACGCTGCAGAATCATCGGACCTTTCTGCGGAAAGTCCGTGACCCACTCACGCTGCCCGTTGTCAAAGGGAAGTACGAGGTATCCAGGCAGCAGGCCGGACATGCCAAGCGCCGTCGCGCGGCCGAAAAAGTCGCGGCGCGACAGCGCGCTATCGCAAGGACTCCATTGCTGCATGAGACCTCTCCCTCTAGTCGTTACAGTGGGAGAATTCTAAAGCAGATTCCTCGAGGCTGACGCGCTCGAGGCTGCCGAAAGCGACTGGATGACTCCCGCGCGGAACCGCTGAAGCTCAAGTTGCAGCTGCCATCCATGGCGCCATGCGAATGCAGGCGGGCCGGAAGAGGCCCCGCTGGTGGACGCTTACGCGTCCCGACCTAATGCGACCCGGCTTAACGTCCCCGGGCCAGCCGATTTCTCACAATAATGGTGAGATGGCTGACAAACAGCACCATCGTGGCGACTAACTGAAACACAACAAAGAAATACACAACTGCTACTCCATGTTTCTGACGGCGCGCAGTGTACGGGGCACACGTGAAATCACGATGACACAGCTCACATTTTGCATAACATAAGTTACGAGGCTGCCCTGTCGTGCATTCGCGACGTCGCCGGGCACCGTTTTTTCGGCTCGTTCCCGCCACGGGTCACGGGAATATTTACCCCCCTGGAGCGGTCTTTCTTCAGGAGAGCCAGGATCGGCTCGGTGCGGCCACCGCCCTAGAGGGCCGTACAGAAGCGAGCACCCGCCATATGGACGTGGCGGGTGTTTTTAGCGCAAAACATCGGCCTATCCGGCTCGCGAGACGCCGTCGTAGGTCCGCCGGGTGAAAAGGCCGCGGGCGGCGAAAAGAAACAGAATGAGCTGACCTCCTTGGCTCTTTCGGAAAAGGTGATTGTCAGAAGCGAAACGCCACGTCCGCACCTAGAGTCCAGCCCCGGATGTTCGTACCCCACAGGTACGAGCCGCCGATCCCGATCCACTGCACCTTCCACAGCTGGTTCAGAAAGTCGAGCACCAGGCGACCGTGCACCTCATCGATGTGCTGCACGTTGAGTCCTGACTTCAGATCGCCGAACAGCTCGGTGCGGCTGAAGTAGCCCCCGGTGCGAAGCTCGTGGCCATCCAGCCGCACACCCAGCGGGACGTCAAAATCGACCTTGTTGGACCATGATCCGGAGTCACCATCGACCTGCACGCCTTTGTTGGAGGCTTGGAAGCTCTGGATGTGGAAATAGGTCGCATCCGAGGACAAGGTGACGATCAAACGATCCCACGTGATCAGGTATTGGAGGTTGAGCGCCGGACGTAACGCCCAAGTCTGCACCTGCCAGTCCACCAAACCCAGTCCCGTGAGGCGGGCCAGGTTATTGCGTCCGAAGGCACTGACCGCCGTATAGGTATTGGAGGTGTGGCCGTACATCCCCATGATCGTCGGGGCCATACTCAGGTGCTCACTGAACCAGAAGCGCGCGCCGCCGCCGAACTGAATGGCGAAATCGCGGAATGTGCTGGTATCGCCATCCAGCGGAGCTCCGTGGATGAAGTTCGTGGACTCCAGATAACCCATGTTGCCCTGCACTCTGGGCTGCCAGCCGATCCCGGAGTGACCCAGAGGCTGCGGGTCGCCGATGTCGCCGGCGCCGCCGATCTTGGTGACGTCGAGTTGGGTATCGGTGTATTCCTTCGGCCGTAACACGCCGGATCCGGTGGATCGCAAGCTGCCGTCCGACAGTCCAAAATCACCGCCGAGGATGGTCAACGCCTCGATGCGGTTGCCGATGGACTCTTGCAGCTGCTGCGTTTCTATCGGTCTGATCTGCGGGGCGGCGATACCCGGTCCTGCGCTAACGACCATGAGCACCATCACTGCTGCAGCAAACGCGCGCGAACGGCTCGACGGCCGAGGGCCCCTCACCCGCTCACCTTCCACCACGGCTTACGCGCCGCAACGGCGACTACTTCGAGGGGCTGAATCCCGACATCGTCCCCGGCTTGCATTTGTTTGAGCCTGACATCCCTGCCAACCTTGATGGTCTCACTCTGGCCGTTGGGGTACTGCAGGGTTAAGAGCCTATAGCTGGGGTCGAGGGAGAGGATCTTGGCGCTGGATACGAAAGGCCGAGGTGTCCCATGGGCCCCCGCAAGCCGGTTGTCTTGCGCTACGCTGACCGTGAGCTCCTCACGAACGACCGCGTACACCTTCTCCCCGGCCATGACGCGCTCGAAACCAGTGACTCTGCGGCTGACTCGATACTCGTGGGCCGAGGCATCCTTGGCAGTTTGCAGAACAATCACCCGCGCGGCAGGGTCCACCGACTGCACGGTCGCCGGCCAGGCAATCGAGTCGACGACAATCCGCTCTTGGATCAGGCGCGGCGGCCCTTTCGGCTGCACAGTGGCAACCGGCGCCGTCCAGCACCCGGCCAGCAATGCCAGGGCAATGATTAGGGGCAATAGAAGCGCCGTCGATCGATTCAAGATCATGCGCCTCGGATCTTATCGAATCATCAGACGGCGCGCAGAGCTACCGTAACGGGCACACGTGCCGCCCTCAAGGCCGGAAAAACTCCGCCCAACAGACCCATGGCGAGTGCCCAGGAAATCCCGATGGCGACGGTAGGAGCGGTGACAGCCAGATGAAATGTAAAACCGAACGGGCTTGCCTTGAAGCCGTTGAAGAACAACCAGGCGAGCGCTGCGCCGAGCAGCGCCCCCGGTAGCGCCAGAAAGATCGACTCCGTCAATACGGAAGCAGTCACGGCGCTAGCGCCGAACCCGAGCGCGCCGATCACGGTTCCCACGTAGCCTAATACAAAGGCGTTGACCTAAGTGTTCAATGAGTTTATACATAGGCACATACCTAAGTAACCACGAGATGGAGAGACCGATGGCCAGCAGTTTTTATGCAAACGGCGAGCTCGAGCGCGAGATTGTTCTGACGCGAGTGATCGATGCGCCGCGGCACCTGGTGTACCGCGCCTGGACCGAGCCGGAGCGGATGTTCCAATGGTTTGGTCCGAAGGGTTTCCGTTGCGAAGTGCGCGAACAAAGTCAGCCGAAAGTCGGCACATTGTGGCGTTTCGACATGATTGCTCCGGACGGCCGGCGGTGGGATAGCCGCATGACCTTTCTTGAAATCATTCCAAATGAAAGACTGGTCATGGATCACGGCGGTGACAAGGACGACGACCCGGCCCGGTTCAGGATGACCATCACTTTCGATAAACAGGGTGAAAACAAAACGTTGTTGACACTACGGCAGCTGCATCCGAGCAAGGAGCAGCGTACCGCCACGATCGAATTCGGCGCCGTCGAACTGGGCTACCAGACCCTCGACAAGCTGGTCGCGTACCTGGCGCGAGGTTGATATGAGCGCCAATCAACCTGCCACCGGCCGGCGCGGTGGAGCGGGCGAGCGGCAGATCAGCCGGGTGTTCCGCGCCCTGGCGGATCCAACTCGCCGCGCGGTGGTCGCGCAACTGTCGCAGCGGCCTGCGTCGATGACCGAGCTGGCACGACCGTTCAAGATGGCCCTACCCTCCTTTGCGCAGCACTTGGACGTGCTGGAGGAATGCGGCGTGGTGCAGTCCCGCAAGGACGGCAGAGTACGCAACTACCGGCTCATGCCGCAGCCGCTCGCGGCCGCCGAAGACTGGATGGTGACACAAAGAGCGCTGTGGGAGCAGCGACTCGATCAGTTGGAGCAGCACGTGGAACGGATGAAGGCGGAAGAGCGCTAAAGAGAGCGGAACGGGGTGCTGAGTCGGTCGGTTCACTCTTGGGCGACACCCAGTTATGCTGCCGTGTCGCACGGGAACTTGATGCGTGATCAATGACCGACTCAGCCTCGCAGTTCAAACCGCTCTATCTATTCGCGGATAGCCAGCTCCTCTTCTGGAAGCGCAACGGGCGGCTGTTGCTGGAGACGGCCTTGGACGGGACGGGTGACACCGCACCCTCGGCCGCCTATATCGGAGCGTCCAACGGCGACCGCCGTGAGTTTTATGAAATCTTCGTCGCCGCGGTGGAGGCCGCGGGAATCGCAAGCCAGCGGATGATTACCGCATCCTTCGATTCCGAGGATCGCGCTTTCCTGGAGCGCGCCCAGGTGATCGTGCTCGCAGGTGGCGATGTTGGACTGGGCTGGAACACCTTCAACAAGACGGGGATGAAGGATGTGATCCTGGCACGATATGCCCAGGGCGCCGTTCTGGCGGGTGTTTCCGCCGGCGCGGTCCAACTGGGACGCCATGCCATCATCCAGACACCAGAGCCCTCCGCGACGGAGCTGGTGGACGTGTTCAATCTCGTAGCGGCGGTCATCGACGCCCATGACGAGGAGAATGAATGGACCAGGCTATCCGGCACTGTCCATCTGTTGGAAGGAGCCGCCGTCGGGCTCGGCATCCCTTTCGGCGGCGGCATCGTAGTTCACCCCGACACGACCCTCGAAGCGCTGCGGCGCCCGGCACACGAATTTCGTTTCGATGGAACCCGGGTAACCCATTCGTTGCTGTGCCCTCTCGAGGATAGTTAGCAGGCCCCAGCGGCCGGCTTACTAAGCAGGCACGCTTGGCTCACCGTGCTTGGGCGGGCGTAGCCCCCAAACCGAGCTTCTTCGTGGCATACCCGGGGCGTTTCGTGATGCACGCCCGGCCAAAGACGCACCGCAGCGCTAGAGTCGCTCCCAAAGTGCGTTCAAGGGTGATCGGCCTGTGCTGAAGAAAGTCGCTGTGAAGCAGCTCACAGTGGGTGTGTTCGTCCAAGGGTTTGACGAAAGTTGGCTCAAACACCCTTTCTGGCGCAACAAGTTCCTGATCAAGGACGAGGCCATGCTGCGCGAGGTACAGCAAAGCGGCATTCCGCAGGCCTGGATCGATATCTCCAAGGGACAGGACGTGCCTCAGACAAAGGAGCCTGTGGTGTTGGTCGCCGCGGCGGCGAAGACGGAGCCGCCAAAGCGTGAACGCGTGCCACTCTCCGAGGAGCTTCAGGAGGCTGCGCGCCTGCGCGCCCGCTCGGCAGATGCCATGCGACGCATGTTCGCCGAGGTACGGCTCGGCAAGGCCATCGAGCCGGGTGAATGCGTCAATCTGGTCGACGATGTGGTGGAATCGATCAATCGCCACCCGGACGCGCTACTGAGTCTCGCGCGCCTGAAGACAGCCGACGAATACACGTATCTGCACTCGGTGGCGGTTTGCGCACTGATGGTGGCGCTCGGGCGCCAGTTGGGTTTGGATGACGCGCAGTGTCGGGACGCCGGCATGGCGGGCATGTTGCACGACCTCGGCAAGGCGGCGATGCCTCAGGACATTCTGAATAAACCGGGTAAGCTGACGAACGAGGAGTTCGACATCATCAAGACCCACCCGGTGCGCGGCTACGAGATGTTGCTCGATGCGGCGAATGTCTGCGAAGGCGCGAAGGACGTCTGCCTGCACCACCACGAGCGCGTCGACGGAACCGGCTATCCGGACAAGCTTGCCGGCGACAAGATCTCCCTGGTGGCGCGCATGGGCGCCGTTTGCGACGTGTACGATGCGGTGACCTCGGACCGGCCGTACAAGGCGGGTTGGGATCCGGCACACGCGTTGTCACAGATGGCCTCGTGGAAGGGCCACTTCGACCCGGCTGTGTTCCAAAGTTTCGTCAAAAGCGTCGGCATCTATCCGACAGGCTCACTGGTGCGCATGCGCTCCGGCCGGCTCGCGGTGGTGCTGGAGCAAAACCCCGCCAACCTGACCAAGCCGCGGGTGAAGATCTTCTTCTCCACCAAGGCGGGCTTGCCGCTGGAGCCCCAGGTCCTCGACCTCTCCTCTCTTCATGTCGTCGACCAGATCGAAGCGCGTGAGGCGCCCGAGAAGTGGAACTTCGCCTACCTCACCGAGCTGTGGGGCGGTGATGGGGCGTTGAAGCAGGCTCAGAGCTAGCGGGGACTTCAGGAGGCCGGCGCGACCTTGCTGGCAGAGGAATCGTCCTCCTCCAGCAGCTCCCCGGTGGCCAGGAAAGTCAGCTCCGACTCCGTCAGCTGTTCCCGCGACAAGACCTGCCGCGCGCGGTAGACCTGAGTGGGGTCGACGAAAATACGGCAGGGAGCGGCCTGGCCCATTACCGCGGCATCCGTGACTACGCGCGTGGCGATACCTTCAGCGGCCAGCAGGTCCGTCAGGACGACTGCTGAGGGCACATCCGAGATACAAACCAAAAGCTTCCATCGAGTTTCGGGCACAGCTGCGAATCCACGGTCCCGGACAGCCTCTATCGTTCCACGAACGGGTGCCGTGCGGCAAATACCTCGGCAGAAGGTATTGCTTACGTTTCATTACGGTCCTCGTGAGGCCTGCGCTGCGGAGGACAGGTTTTTGCGCTGTGTCCGGCCGATCCACCAGAAAGGAATACCAGCCACGGCCAGTGCCAGAGTCCATAGGAATGGCACGGCGCCCACACCGGCGTAGACCCAAATGCAGTACACCACGGCGAACAAAGCGGCGGCACACCATCCAACTATACGCCGGCTTACATTGCGGACCTCCCCTCTCTTCCACAACACCAGGACTGCAAGGGAGCAAGCGAGGTAGAGAGGCAGGTTAGCCGCGGTCACAATGGTGATGAGGCGCGTAAACACGCTAGCCAACGAGGCGCTGTAGTTCAACACGAGCACTACACTCGCAAGCACCCCCGTCAGCAGGAAGGCAGACGTGGGGGCCGCGCGCGAGTTCACTTTCGCCAGAACTGCCGGAAAGGTCCGGTGAACTGCGAACGACCGCGTCATCTCGCCGACAATGAGCGTCCAGCCGTTCAGCGCCCCCAGGCCGCCGATGACAATGAACAGCGCCAGCCAGCGTCCGTACCGTGCATCCAGGTACCTTCCGAACAGGTCGGCAAATGGCGCGGTGGAAGTAGCCAGCTCGGTTTGCGGAATCAACAGCATCGGAATGAGCGAGGCGCAGATGCAGATCACTCCTGTGAGCAGCATTCCGGCCAGGGTCGCCCTCGGGATGGTCCGTGCGGGGTCGAGAACCTTTCCCGCCGGAATCATGGCGCATTCGATGCCCAGCATGGCGAACAGAGCCAAGGTCGAGGCATCCAGGACAGCGTGCGGCGAAATCGGAGTGGGCGGTACGTGCGCGGTGTACGCGGCAGGGTGCACAACCAGCTGCCAGGCGCCCAGGAGAATGATTGCCGCCTGCGGCAACAACTTCAGGGCGGTGCTCCCGATCTGCATCCAGCCCGCGGTGCGGATGCCCAGACAGTTGACCAGAACAAACAACCATATCAGCGAGAGAGCCACATACGGCTGTAGCCACGCGGCCGCCCGCAGGCTCGGGACCACTATCGCCAGGTAGCCGACGATGCCGGTCGCGATCGTGGCATTGGTCACCCAGGTCGAGAACCAATAGCACCAGAGGACGAAGAATGTGATGCCGCCGCCGAAGGCACGCTGTATGTAAGCATAGGGCCCGTCATCCTTTGGAAAGGCGCGGGCCAACCCCGAAAAAACGATCGTCAGTAAGGCACAGCCGACGAGGGTGATGACCCAGGCCCATAGCGCGTTCAATCCGTACGGCGCCAGCGACACCGGCAGCAGGAAAATACCAATCCCGATGGTGTTGCCCACCACCAGTGCGGTGCACGTCCAAAATCCGAGGACTCGTGATTCCGACGATACCGTAGGGGTCATGAAGCTCGATTTTACTTAATCAGACGTCATCCGGCACTCCTTCGGGCACTCCACGGCCGAGCACATCCGGTAACGGCTTCCCCTCCTCGGTGAAGGACAAGGAGACCGAATTCAGGCAGTGGCGCTCGCCAGTGGGCGGCGGTCCATCGGGGAATACGTGGCCGAGATGGCTGCCACAACGCGCGCACACCTCTTCAACACGGACCATGCCGTAGCTCGTATCACGCAAGCGCTTGATGTGGCTTTCCACGTACGGGCGGAAAAAGCTCGGCCAGCCGGTGCCGGAATCGAACTTCGCGTTGGAGCGAAACAGCGGCAGGCCACAGAAGCGGCAGGTGTAGATGCCGTCCTTTTTGTTGTCCAGGAAGACGCCGCAGAAGGCGGCTTCAGTGCCGTGCTCGAGCAGCACGCGACGCTCACTTGCATCCAGTCCTGCAATGATGTCGCGACGCTGCGCCTCAGTCGGGGGTGTCAGGTTAAAAGTGCTCATGTGGGGGACACCTTGCTGTACGAATTCCTTCAGACGTTGCGCGGATTGTTGGGGTCCGTTGCGCCCATTGCAATCGGTGAGGATGCCAGAACGTCGATGTTCTTTACAGCGGGCAAGCCTGAGCACGACATTCACCGTCCTGCGCGACAGCTGTATTGGCGAGAAAGTGCTGACAGCTTGACGGTAACTCGTACGACATCGACCCGCACGGTGTAGCCTGGTTTATTTCCGCCATAGCGTTGACTTACGAATTGTTGCGGGCGTACGGTTACGCGCGACCAAGGCAGGCGGTCGGATCGTCTCGCGGGACACGCACGATGTTGCGCTCCTGGCGTGCCCCGGGGGGCGATGTCGTTGTAGGGGAGCGGAGCGCTAAGAATCAGAAATTACTAAAGGGAAGGAAATATGAAACCCTCCATCGTCCTTGGGGGCGGCGCTGCCGTTCTCTCTACCCTGTTGACAACCGGGGCGACCGCCGGCGCGATGTCCGCCGCGGAGGTCCAGCGTTTGGCCTCCGGGCCGAGCCACGCTGTGATCGTGATCATGAAGAGCCAACTCCAGGGTGACAGCGCTCTCGCCGACCAGGCGCCCGTGGTGAGCCGGCTCGCGCAGGTCCGCAACCGCCACGTCAAGCAATTCAGGATGGTCAACTCCCTGGCGACCACGGCCACCGAGGCTGAGATCGAGAGCCTCAAAGCCGATCCTTCCGTTGCGATGGTGGTTCCGGACGTGATCATTCACCACGCCACGCAGCAGAGCGGCAGCTCGACAGCCAATGGAAAGACCTCGCTCGTCCCCCACGTCATTCCGGGCGCCTGTGGCGCCAACGGCGCGGTGATGCTCGATCCGGAGGCGCTGCAGACCACGAACACGAATTCCGACAACCCGGCGGCCAAGACTGCCCGCTCGCTCGGCCTGACCGGCGCGGGAGTGAAAGTCGCGTGGATCGCCGACGGCCTCGATCCCAACAACATCAATTTCATCCGCAAGGATGGCTCCAAGGTATTCATCGACTACCAGGATTTCAGTGGTGACGGTCCGGGAAAGGTCACCAGCGGCGATGAGGCCTTCCTCGACGCCAACTCGATTGCCGGCCAGGGCCTGCACGTCTACAACGTCAATGGCTTCAGCGCGCAGCTCGATCCGAGCGCATGCAACATCCGCATCGAAGGCACGGCCCCCGGCGCCTCCCTCGTCGGTCTGGACGTATTCAGCACCTTCGCCGACACCACACAGTCGAACTTCCTCCAGGCCATCGACTACGCGGTGACGGTCGCTCACGTGGATGTGTTGAACGAGTCGTTCGGCTCGAACCCCTACCCGGATACCGCCTCGCTCAATGCCACGAAGCTCTTCAACGAGGCAGCGGTCAGGGCCGGCGTGACGGTGGTGGTCTCCACCGGGGATGGCGGCTATACCAACACCATCGGCTCCCCCGCGACGGACCCGAATGTCATCTCGGTGGGTGGCACCACGACGTTTCGATACTATGCGCAGACGAACTACGCCGCAGCGCGCTACTTCGCCACCACGGGGTGGCTGAATGACAACATCACCCCGCTCAGCTCCAGCGGCTATAGCCAGGCTGGCGGCACCGTCGACCTGGTGGCGCCGGGCGATTCGGGCTTCGCCTCCTGCGAGGCCAGCGCGGAGTTCACCGGGTGCATCAACCTCCTTAGCAAGCCCTCGGATATATTGAATGCCGGCGGCACCAGCGAATCGGCGCCCCTGACCGCCGGCGCCGCAGCGTTGGTCATCGAGGCCTATCGCAAGACGCACCGCGGCGCCTCGCCCTCACCGGCAGTGGTGAAGCAGATTCTCACCAGCACCGCCACTGACTTAGGTGTGCCCGCTGCCGAACAGGGCTCGGGACTGCTCAACTCCTACAAGGCCGTGTTACTCGCCGAGTCCATCAATAACGGACACGGCGGCTCCCCGGGCCAGACGCTGTTGTTCTCGCAGACCCAGTTGAACGCCGTAGCCGCTCCCGGCACCGCCCAAAACTGGCCCGTCACCGTGACCAACACCGGCAACCTGCCCCAGCTTCTCGGAGTGAGTGGCCGCACTTTCGGCACGCCGCAAAATGTGCAGAAAGGATCGGTCACACTGAACGACGGCACCAGCCCGCAGTTTGCCAACTACCAGGGATTGCAGAACAATTACGGTGTATTCAAGTTCAACGTGGGCCGCGATCAGGACCGCCTGTTCGCCCAGATTGCCTACCCTGCCAAGGCGGGAGCAACGCTCAACGCGCGAGTGCGCCTCATTCTCGTGGATCCCCTGGGTCGCTTTGCCGCACACTCGATACCACAGGGCGTGGGCAATTACGGCAGCGTGGATGTGCGCCAGCCAGTGGCGGGTACATGGACAGCTGTGATCTTCGGTGACGTCGCATCATCTGGCGGAACCAACGGCACCGTCCCGTGGCAAGTGTCGACACAGAAATTCGTGCCCTTCGGCTCGGTCTCCCCGGGAGTACTCTTGCTTGCCCCGGGCCAGAGCCAGACAATCCACGTCAGTGCGACGACACCCGGGACGCCGGGCGACTCTTCGGGATCAATCGTCCTCACCTCGACAGGCGGTGGGATCGACCCCTTCGTCGGCTATGAGAGCAACTCGATCCCCGTCACCTTGCGCAGCACGATTGATCTTGCTCACAACGGGAGCTTCAGTGGCACTGTCACGGGTGGCAACGGACGTCCGCCCGGCGAAGGTCAGGCCAACTTCTACCAGTTCAATGTGGGTCCGGGCCATAAGAGCATTACGGCCACCGTGTCGCTCAGCAACGATGCCGCTGACCCGGTGGGCGCCTACCTCGTGGCACCCGATGGCACGGCGGTCGCCTTCGCGCAAAACAGCCTCGTCAATACGGCACTGACGGCGCTGACCGCGTACACCATCAATCCCAAGCCCGGCACCTGGACGCTGATCATCGACTTCGCCATCCCGGTGGTGGGCAATGAGATCTCCCAACCGTTCAGCGGCAATGTCAGGTTGGACAACACCGGTGTCGTTGTCGCAGGCGTTCCGACCGGCACGAATGGGGTGGCTGCGGGAAGCTCGGTGACCATCCCGGTCTCAATTACCAACAACGGCACGGTAGTACAGGCATTCTTCCTCGATCCGCGTCTGAATCAGACGGCCACCATCAGCCTGGCCAACCAAAGCCCGCCCTCCAGCAGCGCCGGTTACGTGCTGCCCGCAACCGCCAATCCTTTGTGGCTGCTGCCCACACACAGCTCGAGTGTGCAGGTCGCGGCCGCGGCAACCCTGCCGGTGATGTTCGACTACGGGCCGAATAACGGCGACCCGGATCTCGTCGGCGTGCCGGCCGCGAACAATACGGCCGCGGGTCACTACACGCCGGCTGGCGGCACCTTGACACAGGGTGTCTGGGCCGCATTGCCCTCAGAGCTCGGACCCTATCCAGGACCTGCTCCCCAAGGCTTCGTCAATATGACCATGACAGTCACCACAAAAGCGTTCGACACCTCGGTGACCACGCCTGGAGGGGATCTGTGGCTCGCGTCGCTGGATCCGACGGTGTTGAACTCCTTCTACGGCATTATCGTCAACCCCGGACAGACGGTGACCATTCCGGTAACGATTACGCCAACAGGCGCATCGGGTGCGGTGGTTAACGGCATCCTCTACGTGGATGCGCTGGAAAATGGCACCCCACCGTACGGGGGACTGACAGGCGACGAGATAGCCGCGATTCCGTACAGCTATAAGGTCCAATAAGACCCTTTGGGTCGGGGTCCGCCGGGTTCTACGGCGGACCCCACTATTTCACGCGCTGTTTCCCCAGCTTGCGCGCCAAGGTGCGCCGGTGCATTCCCAGCCGCCGCGCCGTTTCCGAGATGTTGAATCCCGTGGCGGCCAGAGTCTCGTGGATCCGCTCCCATTCGAGCGTCTTGATCGAGGTCGGTCGTTCCGTGAGGCTGACATCGGCATTGCCTTCGGCGCGCCCGAATGCCGCCTCGATATCGTCCGTATTCGAAGGCTTCGCGAGGTAGTGGCAGGCGCCCAGCTTGATCGCCTCCACAGCCGTAGCGATGCTGGCATAACCGGTCAGCACGACAATCAGCGTCTCAGGATCGTGCGCATGCAAGGTCTGCACGCAGGCGAGGCCCGAGGCGCCCCCCGAGAGCTTCAGATCGACTACCGCGTAATCAGGAGTCCGGTTTTGCAGCAGTACGTTGACCTCCTCCAGGTTCGCGGCGAGTAGCACGGTGTAGCCGCGCCGCTCGAAGGAACGGGTGAGAGTCCGGGCGAAGGCCGCATCGTCCTCGACGATCAGCAGCAAGCGCTCGGGTTGTTCCACTTCAGTTTCCTCCATCCGCGCCACCCTCCTCTTCAAACGTGAGGGACGCGAGCGGCAAGGCCAATGTCACCATCGCGCCGCCGCCGGGGCGGTTTTGCGCTACGACGCTGCCGCCCAACGTGCGCGCCACGTTGGCAACCAGGAATAAGCCGAGGCCAGCCCCGGGCCGGCCCTTGGTGGATTGGTAGGGCTTGCCGAGCTGCGCCAGCATGTCCGACGCGAAGCCCGGGCCGGCGTCCTTGACCACCATGCTCAGCCAGTTACCTTCGTGGGCCACCTCGAATCCGACCCACTTAGGCGAGGCCTCCAAGGCGTTGTCCAGCACATTGCAAATCATTTGCTTCAGTGCCGAGTCGGACACGATGGTCAAGTCCTTCCCGAACCGGTTGTCGTAGCTGAACTGCGCGACAGGCCGCGTTGCGCGCCATTCCGCAATCAGCTCATCCAGGAAAGTCCTGACGGTCGTCTCAACCGGGGCCTCGCCGCGCGCCTCGCCAGCAGACAAGAGGATGCCGCTCACGATGCTCTTACAACGGGTCACCTGCGCCTGCATCTCATTGAGCTCCTGCAGGAGCTCCGCGTTCAAAAACGCCGGCATACGCCGCCAGTCACCGAGGATCACCGACAATGTTGACAACGGAGTGCCGAGCTCGTGCGCGGCTCCGGATGCCAGCAGGCCCATACGAACGATGTGCTCCTCCTCGGCGGCACGTTCGCGCAGGTACGCCAGGCGGGCATCGCGGGCACGCAGGTTGCGGTTGATGCGGGTGATGAAAATCACCAACAGCGCCGCATTCAGCGCGAAACACAACAGTAACCCTTGGATATAGGGCCCGGAGAGCCTGCCGTAATCGTCCGGCGGCAGTGCCAGCGGGCGGTAGAACACCGTGAGTCCCGCAAGACAAGCACAGGTGATGCCAACTATCGTCCACACGGACCAGGCCCGTAGAAGCTCAGCACCCAGGATGACCTGCAGCAAGTAGAGGAAGGCGAACGGGTTGGTGGTACCGCCGCTCAAGAAAAGCTGCGCCGTGAGCGTGCTCACATCCACCAGCAGCGAGACAAACAACATCGTGTTGGTGACTTCGTGGTAGAAGCGCAGCCGCACCAGGCTCGCCACATTGAATGCGATCAGGCAGGCCAGCACCACGGACATGTCATGCAGGGGCAGCTCAATGCGCAGGCCGAAATTCACGATCGCGATGGTGATCACCTGGCCGATGACGGCGAACCAACGCAGCTGGATCAGCTGCTGCATGTTCTCGCGGCCGGATGGGTCGTCAAAAACGGCTGCGGCGGCACTCGCCTCGCTCGCACCCGCCAGCGTCGCGGTGGGCCCTGGCGATCCGGCGGGTCCCAGCTCGCCGGACAGTATGGCGTCCTGCTTCATGGCAAACGATCCGCCACACCCGACCCGCGGCGCAGACGGCGCTCTTCACGGACCACAATCCAGGCTCCTGCGACAACCATGAGTGCAAGGGTATACCAAGTGATCAGGTAGATCAGATGGCTGTTGTGGAAGCTGATGACGGTGAGACCACCAACAGGGCCTTCCCGGGAAATCGGCAAGGGCGCGGATGCCGGCGTCGAGTCGGCATCAATGAAGTATGGGGCGACGGGGCCCAGGGCCCGCGCCCTGGCGATTGCCTGGACATCCCGCGAATACCAGCGGTTCGCACCGGGGTCGTTGTGACGCAGGAACCCTCCGCCTGGCTCCGTCATGCGCAGCAGGCCAGTCACCGTGGCAGGAGTTGTCGCAGCCGCGGCGCCGTGAGCCGCGCGATCACCTCTCTCCGGCGGCACGAACCCGCGGTTGACCAGCACCAGCGTGGCATCCGCCCGCCGCAGCGGCGTCAGAACCCAAAAACCCGCTCCGAGCTCGGTCGTCGCCTGCACCAATGTTTCGGAGTCGTTGAGGAAAGCGCCGGCCACCCGCACGTGGCGGTACTCGCTGTTTGCAGCGGTCACCGCAGGCCACTGTGACTCCTGCGGTGCCTCGACCGCAGGAGAATGCACGCGCTGCTCGACGCGGGCGATGAGTTCCAGCTTCCAACTACGGCGCTGCACCTGCCAGGTGCCCAGTGCCACAAAGGCGCTGAAGAAAGCCAGCGCGCCGACCAACATCGCGGCCAACGCCAGTGTCGAGCGCGGCTTGCGCTCCGACGACTTCAAGGCATGTGACGCATGTCCATCATCGAGGGCATCATATTCTCGTTCAGGTGATACATCACCCAAAGAGAGCCGCTCAGCGTGATGACCACGAGTACCACCGTGAAAATCAGCGCCAGTAACGACCAGCCGCCCTCGGACTTTGCGTTCATATGTAGAAAGTACACCATATGAACCACGATCTGCACCGCGGCGAAGGCGAGCAGGATGGCGACGGTCGCCCCTGGCGGCTCGAACACTTTCCCCATGACGAGCCAGAACGGGATCGCCGTCAGCACGACTGACAGCACGAAACCCGTCATATAACCCTTCAGGGTGCTGTGGCTCGCGTGCTCCCCGTGGCCATGGCCGGCTCCCGCATGATCGACAGCTGCTACGGGCTCGCTCACGGTAGCACCCCCATCAGGTACACGAACGTAAACACTCCAATCCACACCACATCCAGAAAGTGCCAGAACATCGACAGGCACATCAGACGACGCCGGTTGGCGGCAGTGAGCCCCCGCCTCCCGAGCTGGGCCAGCAATGTGACGAGCCAGAGGATGCCAAAAGTGACGTGCAGGCCGTGGGTGCCTACCAATGCGAAAAACGATGACAGGAAGGCGCTGCGCCGGGGTCCGGCTCCCTCGTGAATGAGATGCGCGAACTCGTGCAGCTCCACACCGATAAAGCCCGCGCCGAACAAACCCGTGATGACCAGCCAGACCAGCGTCCCTCGCAAACGACCCCGCTGCATCTCCAACATCGCAAAGCCGTACGTGATGGATGACAGCAGCAGCAGCGATGTGTTCACCGCGACCAGTGGCAGATCGAATAATTGCGCCCCGGTCGGACCGCCCGCGTAGCTGCGACCCAGCACGCCGTACATGGCGAACAGGCACGCGAACACCAGGCAGTCGCTCATCAGGTACAGCCAAAACCCGAGCAGCGTGCCATTTTCCGGGTGATGCTCTGCCGTCAGGTAGTAGCGCGGGTGCTGGCCGAGCGCCTCCGCGGCGCTCATTCTCTCAATGACTTCAGACATGGGCGGTCAAGAGCCTGGTGCGCGCCCGCTCGACCCGGGCGACTTCGTCCGCCGGAACATAAAACTCCCGGTCGTAGTTGAAAGTGTGGATGATGGTTGCGGCCAACACCGCGACGAACAAGACCGCGCCCGGCAGCCACATGTGCCAGATGAGCGCAAAGCCGCATGCCGCGCACAAGGCCGCGATCACGAAGCCGGCGCCGGTGTTCCTCGGCATATGAATTGGAATGAATCCCTCACGCGGCCGGCGGTACTGGTTTGCCTTCATGTCCGCCCACGTGTCGTTGTCGTGAACCCGCGGCGTGAAGGCAAAGTTATAGGCCGGTGGCGGCGAGGAGGTCGACCACTCCAGCGTGCGGCCGTCCCACGGATCGCCACTAACATCTCGCAAGGCGTCGCGGCGCACGTAGCTCACCACCAGCTGCACGATGAATGACAGGATGCCTAGTGCAATCAACACGGCGCCGCAGGCCGCGAGCCGGAACCAGATCTGCAGCGACGGATCGTCGAAGTGGCTCAATCGGCGCGTCACGCCCATCAGGCCCAGCACGTAAAGCGGCATGAAGGCGAAGAAGAAACCGATCAGCCAGAACCAGAAGGACAGCTTCCCCCAGAACGGATCGAGCTTGATAGCCGAAGGCTTTCGGGAACCAGTAAGTGATGCCCGCCAACATGCCGAACAGCACGCCGCCGATGATCACGTTATGGAAGTGCGCGACCAGGAACAGGCTGTTGTGCAGCACGAAGTCGGCCGGCGGCACCGCCAGCAACACGCCGGTCATGCCGCCGATCACGAAGGTGATCATGAAGGCCAGCGTCCACATCATCGGCAGCTCGAAGCGGATGCGGCCGCGATACATGGTGAACAGCCAGTTGAACATCTTCGCCCCGGTCGGGATCGAGATGATCATGGTGGTGATGCCGAAGAACGAGTTGACGCTCGCCCCCGATCCCATGGTGAAGAAGTGGTGCAGCCACACCAGGTACGACAGGATCGTGATCACGACGGTGGCGTAGACCATCGAGGCATAGCCGAACAGACGCTTGCCGCAGAAGGTCGACACGACCTCGGAGAACACGCCGAAGGCCGGCAGCATCGAGGATGTAGACTTCCGGATGGCCCCAGATCCAGATCAGGTTCACGTACATCATCGGCATTGCCGCCGAGATCGTTGGTGAAGAAGCTCGTGCCGACGTAGCGGTCGAGCGACAGCAGCGCGAGCACCGCGGTCAGCACGGGGAAGGCGGCGACGATCAGGACGTTGGTGCACAGCGCGGTCCAGGTGAAGACCGGCATCTTCATCAAGCTCATGCCCGGCGCGCGCATCTTGACGATGGTCGCGATGAGATTGATGCCCGACAGCAGTGTGCCGACGCCGGCGATCTGCAGCGCCCAGATGTAGTAGTCCACGCCGACATCAGGACTCGCGACGATCCCGGAAAGCGGCGGGTAGGCGAGCCAGCCGGTGCGGGCAAACTCGCCGACGAACAGCGAGATCATGACCAGGCCCGCCCCGAAGGTCGTCATCCAGAAGCTGAAGTTGTTCAGGAACGGGAAAGCCACGTCGCGCGCGCCGATCTGCAGCGGCACGACGAAGTTCATCAGCCCCGTGACCAGCGGCATGGCGACGAAGAAAATCATGATCACGCCGTGCGCCGTGAAGATCTGGTCGTAGTGATGCGGCGGCAGAAAGCCGAGTGAGCCGCCGAAGGCGATCGCCTGCTGCAAGCGCATCATGGCGGCGTCGGCAAAGCCACGCAGCAGCATGACGAGGCCGAGGATGATGTACATGATGCCGATCTTCTTGTGGTCGATGCTGGTGAACCATTCACGCCACAACACTCCCCATACACGCAAGTAAGTGATCGCCCCGAGGACTGCCACGCCGCCGCACGCGACGGCAACGAAGGTCCACAGCAGGATAGGCTCGTGGAAAGGGATCGCGTCCCAGGACAACCTGCCCAACACGAGGCGAGCAAGCTCAGAAGAATCGATCATCGCGGGTCTCGCGTGGAGCCAGGAGTCACGTTGTTACCGGTCACAGTGCGCTCGACAATGGAGTCAAAAAGCTCGGGTGCGACGCTCGCATAGCGGCGCACCGGGTCGCGCTCGCTGGGCTGTTCGAGTTGCAGATAGCCCTCGCGGTCGAGGCTCTTGCCGCTGGCCTTGGCCGACTGCACCCAGC
The DNA here is from genome assembly GCA_963752125.1 of uncultured Pseudomonadota bacterium. GTDB lineage: Bacteria > Pseudomonadota > Gammaproteobacteria > Steroidobacterales > Steroidobacteraceae > 13-2-20CM-66-19. The sequence continues at coordinate 86,642 of CAVVXG010000024.1, forward strand.
TGTCGAAATCCGCGGCATTCAAACCGTGAAATTTGAAGCGCATGTCCGAGAAGCCCGCGCCGCTGTAGTTGGCGGAAAATCCGTCGAAGTCGCCCGTGCTGTTGATGACGGCATGCAACTCGGTCTGCATGCCAGGCATGGCGTAAATCTGCCCGGCCAGAGCGGGGATGAAAAATGAGTTCATCACCGAGGAGGCGGTGATCTTGAACGTAATCGGCATATCCACGGGCGCCGCGAGGTCGTTCACCACGGCGATGCCCTGATCCGGATAGATAAAGAGCCACTTCCAATCGAGCGCGACTACCTCCACCGTGAGAGGCTTCACGTCCGTGAGCGATTTCACATCGCCAGCCACGTGGCTCGAGGCATCACCCCGGTGCAACGGCCGATACGGGTCGAGCGTGTGGGTACTGATCCAGGTCACCGCACCCAAGGCGATGATGATCAGCAGCGGCGCGGCCCAGATGACCAGCTCCAGTTGGGTAGAGTGATCCCAATCCGGCGTGTAGGTGGCGCTCGTGTTGGATTTGCGGTAGCGCCATGCGAACAAAACCGTGAGCGCGATCACAGGAATGATCACGAGCAGCATCAGTAGCGTTGCGACCACGATGAGATGCCCCTGCTGCGAGGCTACCGCACCAGCTGGGTGCAACAATACTGTGTTACAGCCCGCAAACAGTGCAGCGGGGCCCAGTACCAGCGGTACGCGGGCAATTTTCGGCAAACGTGACATGGGCGCAACTGTAGGGGCCGCGGCGGCGCTTGAGGATTGGACGTTTTGTCCTATCGCGTGACACCCCATGCGAATGCGATGCTCAGGTTGCCACTATGACGACCACAGCACTTCATACTCAACACTCGGGCCACTCCAAGGTCGCCCCGGGTGAAATCGCCATCGGCGTGATCATCGGTCGCGCCTCGGAATATTTCGACTTCTTTGTCTACGGCATCGCCTCGGTGCTGGTCTTTCCCAATTTGTTCTTTCCGTTCGAGCGCAGCCTGGAAGGCACGTTGTACGCCTTCACGATCTTCGCGTTCGCCTTCATTGCGCGTCCGATCGGCTCGATCGCATTCATGGCGATCCAACGTCGCTACGGGCGCGAGACGAAACTGACACTGGCTTTGTTCTGCCTGGGCGTCTCCACCGCCGGCATCGCCTTCCTGCCGGGCTACGCGAGCATCGGCCCGCTGTCCATCGTGTTGTTATCGGTTTTCCGGATTGGACAAGGCATTGCCTTGGGCGGCTCCTGGGACGGACTGCCCTCGCTCTTGGCGCTGAATGCGCCGCAGAACCGCCGCGGCTGGTACGCGATGTTGGGACAGATCGGCGCCCCGGTCGGCTTCACCATCGCCAGCGGCCTGTTCGCTTATCTGTACTCGAGCTTAAGCTCCGAGGACTTCCTCGACTGGGGCTGGCGCTACCCGTTCTACGTCGCCTTCGCGATCAACGTCGTCGCGCTCTTTGCCCGGCTGCGACTGGTGGCCACCCACGAGTATTCCCGCCTGCTCGATGCGCACGAGCTGGAGCCCACGAGCGTGGTCGAAATGACTCGCGCCCAGGGTGGCACGCTCGTGATCGGTGCCTTCGCCGCGCTTGCCAGCTACGCCCTCTTCCACCTGGTGACCGTATTCCCGCTGTCGTGGATCCGCCTCTACTCGAACCAATCCATCAGCGAGTTCTTGGTGGTGCAGATGTGCGGAGCGGCCCTCGGGACAATTGGGATCATCGCTTCCGGACGGATTGCCGATCGCTACGGTCGGCGCACCACACTCGGCGCCGTCGCAGTGCTCATTGCCGTGTTCAGTGGTTTCGCGCCTACCCTCCTGGGCGGCGGGCGTCTCGGGCAGGATATTTTCATCCTGCTTGGCTTCTCGCTCCTGGGGCTGTCTTACGGTCAAGCCGCAGGCGCCGTCACCTCTAATTTCGAGTCGAAGTACCGGTATACGGGCGCCGCGCTGACATCCGATCTGGCGTGGCTCGTCGGGGCCGCCTTCGCTCCTTTGGTGGCGCTGGGTCTGTCCGCTCACTTCGGACTGGCCTACGTGAGCGTGTACCTCCTGTCCGGCGCGGCCGGCACTCTGGCGGCCCTCACCCTCAACCGCCGCGCGCTCGAAATCCGCGACTGATGATTCTCACAGTGCTCCTAAGGGCGGTCAGCGCACCGCCTTGAGGGGCATTTTGGCTGACATCACCCAATCTTCACGCAGCTTCAACCGACCTTCATGCTTCATTGAAGGCCGCGCCCTACGGTGCTCGGCGTCCCGAACACCATGGAGACGCCAAAATGGGCACTTCGATCCGACTGAAGCAATCCTCCGCCTGGGTGGCATTGCTGGCGCTGGCCTCGGCCGCCGCCAGCTCCAACCCCAGTGACACCGACGAGCTGCACGCCATGAAGGTCGACTACGCCGACCTGAATGTGCACACCCTAGCCGGAGCCGCCGTCCTCTATCACCGGATCGAGCGTGCCGCGCGCGATGTCTGTGGACCCGATAGCGAGGTGTCGCGCCATGGTCAGTGGAAGTTGTGCTGCAGGATGGCGATCGCGGCCGCCGTGGCCAAAGTGAACAGTCCCTGGCTCGCCGCCATTCATGACAACAAGACCGGCGGCCCGAAGCTGGCCGCATTGCGGAGCCCGCGCTCTCGTGAGAGCTGATCGACCGCCCTGGGTCGAATTGCAGATGCCCAAACAGTAATGACGCCGAGGCACTTGGCCGGGTTAATATCATGATGAGAGCACTGACAGACGTTACGCTCGGGGGGAGACGCACCGGGCATGGAGCCGAACAATCCAGCTACACCTATCCTGGAGCCAGCGGGCTATCGGGTCGGGGACCTATTTGTCGACATCGGCCGCCAAAGGGTCACCCGCGAGACGCCGCAGGGACAGGTCGAGCTGCCACTATCGCAACTGTCCCTCGAGCTGCTGCTTGCCTTAACGCGGGCGGCACCGAACGTGCTGTCCTTCGATCAGCTCATGGAGCGGGTCTGGCCTGGCCTGGTCGTGACCCCGGAGACCGTCAGCCAGCGCGTCAAATTGGTGCGCGACGCGCTCGGCGACGACTCACAGTCGCCTCGCTACATTGCCGGGGTCCGCGGGCGCGGCTACCGGATGGCTGCAACGGTGAGTCGGCTCGAGAGCGTCGCGACCGCGCCGGAGGTCACATCAGAAGCGGCGCCGCAAGCGCCGGTCACGCCGGCCCCTGCCCCGCCAATCAACGTGCCGAAACCGGAGCGCTCACGTCTGGCAGCGATCGGAACCGGACTGGTGGTCGTCATGCTGGCCGTTAGCGCTTCAATTCTGACGCGGTACCTGGATCGGCCGCACACCGGCTCCGCGCCTGCCGCGGCGGGCAACTCGTCCGTGTTGGTGCAGCTGCCCAAGAGCATAGCGGTCCTACCCCTGGTCGATCTCAGCCCGAGCGGCGCAAACGCTTACATCGGCGATGGACTCGCCGAGGAGTTGTCGAGTCGCCTGGCGAGGATCCCTGGCTTGCGCGTCGCATCTCAAACCTCGGCAGCCGCATACAAGGGAAGCCGTGCCGACGTGCGCACCATAGGGCGGGAGCTCGGTGTGAGGCACATTCTCGAGGGCAGTGTGCGGCGCGAAGGCAACCAGATCAGGGTCACCGCAGAGCTGATCGACGCGGCTTCGGGCTATCACGTGTGGTCGCAGACCTACGATCGTAATTGGCAGGATCTTCTGGTCATCCAGGATGATCTGTCGCGCTCCATCATCAGCACACTGCAGGTCGTGCTCTCCAGCGATGTGGCACAACGCGTCGGGCAATCGCCCACGGCTCAAATCGCCGCATTCGATCTGTACCTCTCGGGAATCTCAAAGCTGCGCCAGCAGCCGCCGACACCCGAACAACTCGACACCGCCGAAGAGGCATTCCGGGATGCGATCGCTATCGATCCCGCGTTCGCGCCGGCGTACGCAGGTTTGTGTGAGCGGTTCACGCGCGGATATGAAAACACTCGCGATGCGGCACTGGCGAGCAAAGCCGAGACCGCATGCAAGAAGGCGCTCTCTCTTGACGGCACCCTGCGCGAGGTCGAAATGGGGCTTGCGCATCTTTATCTCGTTACCGGACGCGCCGAGCAGGCCGCTGTGCTGCTGCACGCGGTGATCAGCAAGGACCCGACGGATGCGGATGCGTACATCGCCCTTGCGGACGCCTACGATGGACAACACAAGACGGCGGAGGCGGAAATCGCCTACTATCGCGCCGTCGAGGCCGAACCGAGCTACACCGCCGCTCGCACGGCGCTCGGCAACTTTCTCACTCAACATGGGCGCGCCGCGGCAGCGGTACCGCACCTGAAACGCGTAACCGAGCTTATGCCAGGCAGCGCGACTGCCTTCAACAATCTGGGCGGCGCGCTGCTGATGAGCGGTGACTTCCCATCAGCCGCCGACGCATTCAGCAAGTCGCTCGCGCTCGGACCGAGCCGCAGTGCCTATTCCAACTCCGGAATGGTCTATTACTACCTCGGGCGCTTCCCGGATGCCGCGCGCATGTTCCGCAGGGCCACCGAGATCGCCCCGGAAGATCACCGCGTCTGGGGCAATCTCGCCGATGCGCTCTATATGATCCCCGCCAGCCATGCCGAGGCGCAGCAGCAGTACCGGCACGCAATCACCCTGGCGGAGCGTCGCATCGCGGTGAACTCCAGCGATGCGACCACCTGGATCCAACTCGCCTTCTATCAGGCCCGCCTCGGCGACACCTCGCGCAGCGCGCCCTGCCTCAGTCGCGCGCTTGCCCTCGGTGCCGACGATGTGTTTGTCCAGTACTACGCCGCGCTCACCGAGCTGGAAACGCACAACACCGATGCCGCGCTCGACAACCTGCGCCGCGCGATCGATCTCGGCTACCCGCGACAGATGGTCAGCGCGGCGCCCGAGCTTGCACAGTTTCGCCAGGACGAACGTTTTCAAGAACTGCTCGCCGCGGCCCAATAACGCCGCTCCCGGCGGCAGCGCCACCAACCAACAAAAGGAGCATCACTCATGTCAACGACCGGGCAGAGCGCCGCGCACGTCGAAATCGACGTCAGCGTACACAACAACACACTGATCGTCGGCGTCAATGGCGGCAACATAACGGGGGCGCCGGGGGAAACCCTACTCTGGCGCGCCGCTGACGGCACCAAGGCCTTCACGCTGCAATTTCACCAACTCGCGGCCGAGCCGAGCACGCAGGCGCCGTGCGCAACCGATGTGGCGCAGCTGTCGCCCTGGCCGTTTGCCGAGCCGGCTCCGCCGCACGGCATCGTTGGACCGACACGGGCCTTCCGCGGCACGCTCACCGGCAAGGGACAGCCGGCCACGGCTTTCAAGTACTCGGTGGCCGTGGGGAACCTGCAGGTTGACCCCATCGTGATCGTCGATCGCTGAACCCCCCGCAGGCTCGCGCCATGTTCGTGGTGCGAGCGGCACCCGTTTACCGCGGGCGGGACTTGCCACGGCGCGCTTCGGGCTCCTCCAGCCCGAAGCCATCCAGACTCTGCTCGATCGAGATGCGGCGCAACTTCTGCGTCTCGCCCGTCGCCTTGCGCATCTCGACTTCGCGCCACACAGTCGCGGGCACCTCCGGCAGCTTGAGGATCGCATCGCGCGCTTCGCGTAAGCGATGTTTCAACAGCGGCTTGAGTGCCTCAACCGGTCCGAGCGCCAGCTTCTCTTCCTCGGTCTCGGCAAGCGCCACGTCGCAGAACACTCGGAAGTAGTCCGAATACCACTCCTGGTAAAGCTGCATCGGCTCATCGAAGGCGGCGTCCCGCATCAGCTGGGCGGCCAGGTGATCCATGCATAGGCGACTCGAGCTGCAGCGTACGAAGTTGGCATGCTCGGCGATCACGGAGTTGGAGTAGTCGCGAGCCGCGTAGAAGAGCGCGAACAGCCGGTGGCGCTTCGTTCCCGAAAGCTGGCGCTCGCGAACATACTCGAACAGGGCTTTGCGGTGGATGAGCGCGAAAGTGGCCGAGCGCAACGCACCCATTTGGGGCGACAGCCGGGTGTGCGCCGACACCCTGCGCAGCAGGCGATCGTGCTCTGCTTCCCACATCCGATACGCCCCCGGATGCTCGATGAGCCGGCTGGCCAGCACCATATCGCCAGGCGGCCCCGCTCTGGCTACCGCTGCAAGACAAAGCTCCGACTCCTCCATGAGGCGCGTGTGTTTGTACCCCTGGATGAGCATTGGCCCCCCGCCCCCGGGAGAGTCTCCGGTCGTGATGTGAAGGCGGGTTCAGTGTGCCGGATGCGGCCTGCGCCACGCCACCTGGGCCTGGAGCTTAGGCTCCCGGGAACGGCGTTGGGGCTTCAGACGAAGGCCGGGTACAGATTCACGTGCGTGGCGCCACCGAGTGCGGTAGTCGCGATGGCGAACGCGATTTCCAACAAGAGCGTGCACAGCACGATGGTCGTAGCATAACCCAACACACGGTCTGGCGGCACCCGCGTCAACACTCGCAAACCCAGGTACAGAAGGTAAGTGTGATAGCCCACGGCCAGGATCTGTAGCACCGGCCATAGGGTTGGGAATGGGATGAAGATTATCGCCACCCAAACCGGCGTGGAGGCATAGGCGGAAATGGCCGTGGCAACCCGTCGGTTGCGTACGGCGCCAAAAAACGGAACCAACCCCTCGATGATCAACGCGACCAGGAAGATACCCAACAGCCCGCAGACGAACGCCAGCGCCCCGGTCGCCAAGCCGCCGATCAGGGGGGCGCGCACCCTGCTGAGCAACGGAATCGCCGTGCCAACTATCGACACCTCAACGAGCCCGACCAATGCCCCGAGAACCGCGAGGGGTATAACAAATCGGGTATAGATCAAGGCCAGCGGCGTGGATTCTTGCGCAATGAGCGCCCACTCGGCCCTAGGTCTCAACAGCATCCCCCCCATACGACCCAGAAGTCGGGGCACCCTGGAGGAGGATGCCACGGAGACCTCGGCGGGTGTATGGTGACTCACGGAAACTGCGGTCCCTTCGGAAAAAGTACGGGTATTCTCTTATTACCGGAACAGACGCCATTTCCCGCCATACAGGACGCAATCGAAGTTTGCCGATGAGTTCTGCCGAATCTAACGTCGATTTTGCAGAGAGCTCCGCCCCCGCGGAGGTCAAACGCATCGCCGCCGAGCTGCTACCCACGTTTTATGGTCAGTTGAAGCACATCGCACAGCGCGCCCGCGCCCGTATGGGGGGGCAATACACCCTACAGACCACCGCGCTGGTGCACGAGGCCTACCTGCGGCTGCGGCAATCGGGCGGATTTAGCGACGAAACACACTTCCTGCGAGCGGCGGCGCTGGCCATGCGCCACGCACTCATCAACCATGCCGCGGCACGCCTTACTGACAAGCGCGGCGGCGGCATCGAGCACGTCACCCTCACATGCGCTGACTCCCTTGGCGTCGATACAGACGAAGGTCTGATGTTGCTCCACGCCGCCCTCCAGCGCCTCGCGGCCGAGCGTCCCCGCCTGGCGGACGTCGTCGAGTGCCGGTTTTTCGGAGGATACGGCGAAGAGGACACAGCGCGCGCGCTGGGGATGTCCCTAAGAACCGTGCAGCGCGACTGGCTCAAGGCACGTGCCTGGTTGTTTCGCGAGCTCGGGGGGCTCAGGGCGTAGGGTGCGCCCACAAGGCACGCTGGGCCCGCACCGTCTCCGGATGAGCGGCGCCAAGCTGCTCCTCGAGGGTAGAGAAAGCAGCCTGCAACAAATCGTGAGCAGCGGCATCCGTGTTGGCGGCGAGGGCCTCGCCCAAGCGTTCACGCGCAATGGCCAGCTCCCAGCTGGAATCGCGCGACCCCTCCCCTACGGCGACGGCCTCGCGCAGCAACGGGATCGCCTCACGCGTGCGACCCTCAGCAACAAACACCTCGCCCAGCGTCCGTAGCGCCTCCTCCAACTCCCCGGCCATCTGCAAACCATTGCGCCGTAGCGCGGGGAGGATCGCACTCAACTGCGATTGCGCCTCCGACGCGTGCCCTTCAGCCATCCCGAGGCGCGCCAGCGCGAGTTGCGTACGCAGGGACCACTGATTGTTGGCGCCATACTGGGCGATGGCCGCTTTCTCATCCGCGGTCAGGGTCGCCTGTGCAGCTACGCGATCGCCCAACGCAAGCTGCGCTTCGCCGAGGAGGATTCGATTTTGCACAGCCACCGGACTGGCGGAGCCCGCGTATTGGACACCGAGATCGGTGGCCTCGCGCAATATCGGCAAAGCCTGCGCCGGCCGCCTCGTAATCAACAAGACCCGTCCGTAGGAACCTAACGCCGCTGCCACCGCCGCCGAATTTCCCGCAAGCGCGCGCTCGTGCTCAATCGCATCCCGCAGCGTCGTTTCAGCCTCACGCAGATGACCGGTGCGCAACTCGAGCGTTCCCGTGTTGGCCAGTAGGATCTGAGCATCCAGCTCATCCGCCAGCCCGAGCGCGCGATAGATTGCGAGGGTCTCCCGGTACGCCTCCAGAGCCTCCCCAAGACGGTGCGCGGTGGTTAGAATGATCCCATAGGAGTTATAGAGTACGGCCGTCTCGCGATGCACGCGGCCGGAAAACGCTATCCGTTGCGTGATGGCGCTCTTGGTCGTGGCAATGGCGCCGTCGATGTCGCCGGCGGCACGTTGCTGCCTGGCCCTGATTCCGAGTCCCTCCAGGCGCTCCTCGGTGTATCGGGTTGGCACGCCGCCCCAAAAGGCCTCCGCTTGCGCCAACAGCTGCCCGGCATGCTCGACATGACCGCGCGCGACTTCGATACTGGCAAACTTCTGGCGGGCGACGGCCACATCAATTGGATCCAACTGCGGATCCGCCTGGCGCAAATAACCGTCCAACAGTCCCGCCGCGCCCTCGGGGTCCTCCAAGGTATCGTACAGGTCCGCAAGGGTGACGACGATCTCGCCAGCAAGTTGCGGGTCATCGCGATACTCGCGCAGCACACGCTGCGCGCTGGCGTCGATCATCGATTTTGCCGTTGGCGGCCCGCCGGGGCCGCGATAGCCGCACCGCCGTCTTGAACAGGCGGGTCAGTTGATAGCGCACAGCTTCTTCACGTGCGGCATCGCGGCGGGCAACATCGCGCTCCACCTCTGCCCGCCGCGCCTGCCACGCGGCTACACCGAGCCCTGCTGCAAGTGACAGCATGACGGCCACAACCGCGGCGGCACCCCAACGGTAGCGGCGCAGGAAGCGGCCAAACCGATACATCCAGGCACCGGTACGCGCCGCAACGGCCTCCCCGCGCAGGGCGCGTGCAACATCGACCTTCAGCGCGTCGACGGTTTCATAGCGATGCTCAGGCTCCTTGCGTAGAGCCTTCGCCACGATGGCATCCCAATCCCCGCGCAGCAGCTTCAGCGCGATTGGCGGATTCGCCAGCGATGCGGCTATCGTGCTCGGAGCCGGAGCCGGCCGCTCAAGAACGACACGCATGGCGTGGCGCAATCGGCTCACCCGCCGGGGACCAGGGCTGCTCGCCCGTCAGCAGCTCGAACAACAGCAGGCCCAGCGCATAGACATCGGTGGCGGTTGTTACCGGTTGGCCGAGCAGTTGCTCGGGAGCCGCCGAGGCAGGTGTGAGTGGCACACCCAGTGTTCGCGTCAGATTGCGATCAGCGTCCGCAATGAGTTTGGCCACGCCGAAGTCGAGCAGCTTCGCCTGGCCCTGCGCCGTGACG
>CAVVXG010000025.1:0-48951 GCA_963752125.1 uncultured Pseudomonadota bacterium
GATGTATTGCTATGAGCCCCGTTTCCTCCGCGATCGGAATGAAGCCGCTGGGTGCGGTGAGGCCACGCTTGGGATGATGCCAGCGGATGAGCGCCTCGGCGCTATCGATGCGACCGCTGCTGACATCCACCTTCGGTTGGTAGTGAAGCTCGAACTCTCCCTGTACCAACGCGCGACGCAGGCCGCTCTCCAGCTCGAGCCGCTCGCGCGCGAAGACATTCATCACGGGGGCGAAAAACTGGAACGCATTGCGGCCGTTTTTCTTGGCGTGATACATCGCCGCGTCGGCATGTTGCAACAATGTATCGGCATCCACGCCGTCGTCCGGGAATACGCTGATGCCGATACTGGCGGAAATCTGCACTTCCAGCCCCGACAGGAAGACGGGATTAGCTAGGCTGGCCAGTACTTTACTGGCCACGTGCTCCGCATCTCGCGGGCCGGCGGTCTCATTGAGCACCAGTACGAACTCATCGCCGCCGAGTCGCGCCAGCGTATCGGCTTTGCGCAACAGCACGCGCAGGCGCCGCGCCACTTCCTTCAACATCTCGTCGCCGGCGGTGTGTCCGAGCGAGTCATTGATCGATTTGAAACGGTCCAGATCAACGACCAGAACCGCGAACCCGCATGAGTGCCGCTCGCTGCGCGCGGTTGCCTGAGAGAGCCGGTCACCAAGCAACACACGGTTGGGTAAACCAGTCAGCGAGTCATGCGTTGCTGCATGCTCTAGTTGTGCGTTGGCTGCCTCGAGCTGTGCGTTGTGCTTGCGGGTACGCGACTCGAGATGGCCATCGTAGACGAGCAGGATGGTAACGATGCTGAGCACCGCGATAGCGAGCACTGCGATGATCACGGCCAGCCAGCGCTGATTGAGAGTGCCGGTTCCGGTGCAGAAGGATCCAGCGCCGAACCGCGAAGCCGCCATGGCGGTGTAATGCATGCCGCTGATAGCGGCGCCCATGACGAACGCGGCACCGACGCGGGTGAGGTGCATGAGCCACGAGCCGCCTTTGCGTAGACGGAAACATAGCCAGAGCGCCGCGAACGAGGCGGCGATGGCGATCGCCACGGAGATCGCGACGAGCCCCGGCTCGTAGGTGATCATCGGCGTGATCTGGATCGCTGCCATGCCAACGTAATGCATGGCGGAGATACCTCCGCCCATGAGGACGGCACCGACACTGAGATGCCTGAGACTGATCTGCGGACGGTTCGCGATACCGAGGGCGAGACCGGAAGAAATGATGGCCAGAATCAGCGAAGTGACGGTAGTCGGTACGTCGTATGCGAGCGTGATCGGCAGGGAAAAGGCGAGCATGCCGATGAAGTGCATCGACCAGATTCCGCTGCCCATCGCCACCGCGCCGCCGATGAGCCAGAGCGACAGCACACTGTCCGTACGGGCTACCCTCGCCGACAGACGAAGAGCGGTATGGGACACGAAGATCGCAACGGCGACGGACAGCAGGACGAGCCAGGGAGTGTAAATGCCGACCAAAGCGCAATTGCCTCCGTGATGGCCACTACCATGGCCGTCCCGAAAGAATATCGGCGCAAGGGCTGCGGGACTTGAAGGGCATCGGTCGCCCTTGTGACGGAGTCGGCAAATAATCCGCGCGTGTGAAAATGCACTGCGGCGGCGGGCGTTGGGTTATTAAGTTAAGTTGAAGAAGTGGCAAGTTGGAGAAGCGGATGCGTTCCTGGTTGCGGCCTGCCTGATTTGCACGGTATTGGTGACGCTACGGTTGCGGTTACAACTCCCTGCAACAGCAGGACGAGGCGGTGAAGACCTCCTGGTCCGAAGTCGTCAGCCAATACCAGCGCCGTGCTGATCTCATTTCCAGTCTCGCAACTTCCGTAAAGGGATTCGCGGCCTCCGAGCAAGCGCTCATTGGCATGACCGAGGCGAACGCCCTCTCGGGCTCGAAACCGGCAGCGCCGGCGGTCTTGAGCGATCCAGCGGCCTTTGCCAGCTACCAGGCGATGCAGGAGCAGCTGACACAATCGTTGCGCAGTCTCATGGGCATCAGCGCCTCCTACCCCCAGTTGCAATCCGACGCCAATTTCGTGGATTTGCGCGCGCAGCTCGCCGACACGGAAGGGCGCATCATGGACGCTCGCAACCGCTACATCGAGGCGGTACGAACTTTCAACACCACAGTACGCACTTTCCCCACCGACCTCACCGCACGGATGTTTGATTTCCGTCCGAAGCCCGAACCTTGCGGGTGCCAGACCCTGAATGAGCACGGCGAACGGCCGACCCGAAGAGCAATTACGCACCGCCGATCGCGCAACCACCGGCGCTGAACAGATGCTGAACAGACCCGGCCGAGCTTCAGCGCGAGCCTGATTGCGTAGTGAAACACAGACATTAGCTAGCGCGCGCCGCCGGGAATGTCATAATTTCCGCACCATGAAGACCTCCCAGATTCGAGCCGCCGCAGCGGCCTGCCTGTGTACGCTCGTCACCGCGTGCTCCCTGTTCCATCCGAAGCAAGCGCCGCCGCCTCCGCCGCCCGCGCCGCCACCCGCGCCCGTCGAGCCGGCACCGGTCGCCACGCAGCGCTTCGAAGTCGCGCCCGACGAGGACGTCATCGGCATGGTGCAGGTCGTAAAGACCTCTAAGGACGACACGCTCACCGACATCGCACGCCGCTTCAACGTCGGATACGAGGAAATCCTCCGTGCAAATCCCAAGGTCGATCCCTGGCTTCCGGGCGCGGATCGCGCGATCGTAGTGCCGACGCAGTTCGTGATACCGAACGCGCCCCGCACTGGGGTCGTGATCAACATCGCCGCCATGCGGCTGTTCTACTTCCCGCCGCACAAGGCTGGGGAACCGCAGGTGGTGATCACCCACCCCATCGGCATTGGCAAAATGGGCTGGAAGACCCCAGAAGGGGTGACGAAGATCGTCCGACGCCAGGCTGATCCGACGTGGCGCGTTCCCGCGTCGGTCATCAAGGAACACCGCGAGAACGGCGAGGAGCTGGAGAAGGTTATCGGTCCGGGCCCCGACAATCCGCTCGGCCGGTTTGCGTTCTATCTGCAGTGGCCGAGCTACCTCATCCATGGCACCAACAAGCCCGCCGGGGTTGGCCTGCGCTCGAGCCACGGATGCATCCGTCTCTATCCGGAAGACATCGCGCAGTTGTATGACACGGTCCCGGTGGGAACGCAGGTGCGCGTGGTCAACCAGCCGATCCTATTTGGTTGGCACCAGGACCAGCTATACATGCAGCCCTACGACGTATTGGAGGACGATGCCCGGGACTGGAAAAAGGCCCCGCGCAAGCTGATGAGCAAATCCCTTAGCGTCAGCCTGCAGAAGGAGCTCAAGGCACACAACGAACAGGTGAACTGGGATCTCGTCGCCAACCTCTCCCACGAGCCGCGAGGCCTCCCCGTGCCGATCTCGGTCGCCGATGGCAGCGTCGACCAGGTCGTGGCTTCCGCCTCCCGGGTCCAGAACCGCGTGCCGGACGGCTCCACCTGGGATGGCAAGAGCGACCTACCCATGGACGAAGGCACTTTCCGGCAGATGATGTCGGAGGTCGATCCGAATTCGCCGTCCGGGGCCGGCTCGGGTACCCCCACCAGCAGCGTCCCCGCTGCTGCGCCGCCCGCTGCCGGCCACACCACCTCCGCATCCCCGGCTCCGAAGCCACAACCGGCTGGACCACCCGTCACTTCTACGGCAGGCTCTGCGTCGAAGTCGGCTGACTAGGAGCCTGTCGGACTTAGGCTCGCCTGCTGCGGACGACCCGCATCGGCAGCTTGCCGAGATCCTGCCGCTTACATAGGCTGTGCTATGCGCGCGGAACGATCTGCAGCAAGCTGCTCGATGGGGGTCGTCCTCGCGACGGCGCTCCTAAGTCCGACAGGCTCCTAGCATCGAGGATTGACGAAAAATGGCGGCACTGTCTGAGTGGCTACAACTGATGCTCGCGGAGATCGCGCGTAAGCGTGACGATCTTGAGCACGCGCGTGCCGAGGAGGCGCAGCGGGTGCAGGAGTCGACCTCGAACTCTCCCCCCAAGGTCAGCAGCGTCCAGGAGGCGCGCGCCGCCCGACGCTAAAGTGTTGTGACCGTCATCGTCCGGTCGCCCGCGTCGTCCCACGTCGCGCCGCTGGCGCTTCTTGGGATTCCTTCCGCTGCGCTCCAGTCGCGCCGCTGTGCTCCGGTCTCCCGCGTCGCGCCGCTGGGCGCTTCTCGGGATTCCTTCCGCTGCGCTCCGCTCATACAGGCGTACTGACGCCAAATAGAGACGACCACAAGCTATCGCTATGCTAGAGTCGGCCGAGCACAATGGGTGGGGTTCCCGAGGCGCTCGAAGTGGCCGACAGCCGTGTTACCGGCGTAGAGCTCACAGAACAAAGCCGGGTCATTGAGCATGCGATTGAACGCGTGCCGACTGGGATCGCCGCCTTTGTCGGCCGAACCCTGAAAGGCCCGGTCAACCAACCAGTAGCGGTGACGAGCTTCGCCGAATTCCAGCAAACCTTCGGCGGACTGTGGCAACCGTCCACACTCTCCTATGCACTGGAACAGTTTTTCGAAAACGGCGGCCGTCAGGCGCTCGTCGTCCGTGTGGTCAACAGTGCGCGGCCACCCACCCTAACACTACCGGCATCGGGTTCGGCGTTGCGTTTGATCGCACTCAACCCTGGCTCGCGCGAGTATCTGCGCGCCTCGGTCGACTACGACGGCATCGGTGAAACCGAGCTCGACCGCTTCAACCTCGTCGTGCAACGGGTACGCTCCGCGGCGTCCGAGCTGATCGAGGACCAGGAGATTTTCCGCCGCGTCTCGGTGCTGCCGGAGTCCGGCCGATTCGTGCCGGATGTCCTGCTCGAGTCGCACCTCGTGCGGGTGACTGGCCCCGTGCCTGCGCAACGGCCCGGCGTTTCCGCGAGCGGAGCCCACGGCGGGGTGATCGGTTATGCGGTATCGAATCCAGACGGCGACGATGGCGGACCGCTCACCGACTATGACGTCATCGGTTCGGCGATCGAGGGAACGGGGGTCTTCGCTCTGAAAGGCGCCTCGCGTTTCAACTTGTTGTGTATTCCGCCGTTGACGCGTGACAGCGACCTTGGTCTGAGCTCCTTGCTCGTTGCCGCGAAGTTCTGTCGCGAGCGGCAGGCGCTGTTGGTTGTTGATCCTCCGTCCGCATGGCTGTCCGCGCGTACCGCGCTCGATTCACTGCGTATCTGGCCGTTTAGAAGCGACAGTGCGGTAATGTATTTCCCGCGGGTGCAGGCGTTTGATCGTCTGCGGGGGCGCGTCGAGACGTTTGCTTCATGCGGAGCCGCAGCCGGCATGATTGCTCGCTCGGATGAAACCTGGCCGGTGTGGGCTGCTGCTGAAACGGAGGAGGCGATTTTGCGTCCGGGGCTTCGTCCGGCGGTTCCTGTATCGGATTCGGATCGGCAGCGTCTGGCGCAGGTTGGGGTTAACACGCTGCTGTCAGTGCGCTCGAGCGTGAGGCTCCAGGGCAGTCCGCGCACTCTTGCTGCCGGTGGTTGCGGCGTTTCGGACTGGAAGTATCTTTCCGCCCGCCGCCTGTCGTTGTTTGTTGCCGCCAGCATCGAGCAGGGGACGCGCTGGGTGATCTTCGAGCACAACAGTGCCGCGACTTGGGAAAGAGCGCAGGCGCTCGTGGAGCGCTTTCTCGACGAGCTCGCGGAAGTCGGGGCGTTTGTGGGGAATTCGCCTGACGAAAGTCACTTCGTCATTGCAGATGAGCGGGTTAACAGGGCGCAGACTATCGCCGAGGGGAAGTTCAACCTGTTGTTCGGATTTGCGACCAGCAAACCGGGCGAGTTTGACACATGGTTGGTGACTCATCAGGCCGGCGCCAGCCGCGTTCGGCCCGTGTCCGTGAATCGCTTGACTACCTCGCGTCACCGGGTCGAGTGGGAGATTGAGACGTCGATTCTACGGGGGCCGGTGCACACGGGGTCGCACTAGGTCCCGATCGCCGGGACATATCCTGGCAGGGCGCCTTGCAACGCGCCTCCCCGCCCTCACCTGGAGCTGCGACAACTCTGTGGCCGCTATCCCCTGTGACTTAAGCAACATGATGTTAGCTGCGGCCCGGCACGTCGACGCAGTCGGGGGAATGAGCGCCACATGAGGCAAGAGGCCAAAATTGCCGGCGATGGAAACACGATTGTCCAGATAGTGGGCGATGGCAATAGCGTCGTTCTGGATCACCCCCATCTGACGCTGACTCGCTATGTAAGTCGGCGAGCAGTTCGGGAGGAGCTGGATTGGCTCTCGCCGTATACACAAAGTACCACGCTGGTCGGTCGGAGCACTGAGGTTGCCAGCTTGGAGTCGTTCCTGAGCGATTTGCGACCGATGCTTGTGCGCGTGTTAGTGGGTAACGCAGGCTGCGGAAAGACGCGCCTGGCACTGCATCTTTGCGAGCAGGCCAGCGGCAAGGGTTGGTACGCCGGCTTTGTCGGCCGCAATGAGCTGAAGCGGGCTTTGGAGCGGCAGAATATGAGCGATTGGGGCTGGAATAGGCCTACTCTGATCGCGGTGGACTACGCTGCTGAGCACGCGAGTCTCCTGCGAGATTGGCTCGACGAGCTCGCAGATCGTGCTGTGCGACCGAAGGAGCCGCTGCGCCTGCTCTTTTTGGAGCGGTCGGCCAGTACGGAGACAGGATGGTGGACGACGGTGTTCGCCTCCGGTGGTTACGGCGCCTCGAGCAAGCGTGCATTGCTGGATCCCATCGGCCCTGTAAGGATTCAGCCGCTCTTGCGGGTCGAAGATCGCTTGACGGTGCTTGGGGAGATGCTGCTCAAAGCAGATCCAAGCGGCACACTCGCGTCGCCGGCGAACGAGCCCACGCTCAACAGTAAGGTCCTGCAACTGAGCTGGGGCGGTGAGCCGCTCTTTTTGATGATGGCGGCGCTCGAAATGGTTCGGGTGAGCTATGCCAAGGTGCTGACGCTATCGCGAGCCGATCTCGCTGTTGGGCTTGCCGTGCGTGAGCTCGATCGGTTGTCGAGGCTGGCGACTGCCAGGTCGTTGAATCCAGCATTGGTGTGGCACATGGCTGCGTGCACCACTCTGGCTCAGGGGCTGGATCGTCAGGATTTTGAACATTTTGCGACTATTGAGAAGAATGCAATCGGAATGCCCACCGGCGCAGACCCAGCGGACCTGGCGGACTTGTTGCAAGAGTTGTATCCGCGACGCGCTGGCATCGGAGCGATCGTCCCGGATGCGATCGGTGAGGCTGTGCTGTTGCGAACGCTGCAGCACGATACGGGCCGCTCGGCTGTACTGCGTTGTCATGCGACCTTTGGCCATGCCGTCGCCGAATCAGTTATTAGATGTGCTCAAGACCTGGGGGAGCATTCGGCGGCGCCGCTCGAGTGGCTGACGGCCATTGTCGGTGCGGTCGAGGGCGATGAGGAAGCACTATCGGCATTGGATGCGAGTATGCCGTTTGACAGCGTCACACTGGCTGATGTCAGTGTGGCGGTTGCAAAGCGCCTCTGTGAGCTTCGAGTGAGGCGTGGGGCAGATGCTTCGAGCCGTGGATCGGCTCTTGTCGGACTGGCCATTAGACTGGCGAGGACGGGTGACTCAGAAGCCGCGTTACGGGCCAATCAGGAGGCCGTAGACTTGTACCGCAAGCTTGCCGCTGCTGAGCCCGAAGAGTTCCTTCCGGACCTGGCGAGGTCGCTGAACAATCTCGCCCTCAATCTCAGCGATCGGGAGCGGCACGCCGAGGCGCTGCAAGCGGCACAGGAGGCGATCGATTTGTATCGCAAGCTCGCCGCCGGTGGAGCGCGGGAGCTGCGTTCCGGTCTGGCCGGCTCGCTCAATAACCTGTTCATCGTGTTGAGCAGGTCCAATAGACCCGCGCCTGCGCTGAGGGCTGCGAAGGAGGCCGCCGACTTATACCGCGAGCTTGCTGCGAAGGAACCCGATAGGTTTCGTGCAGAGCTGTCATGCACGCTCAATAATCTGTGCATTGGGCACAGAGGACTGAGCCAGTTTCAACAGGCATTTCGGGCCATACAGGAGGCCGTTGAGATCCGCCGCGAGCTCAACGCGCTACATCCCGACATGTATCGGTTCGAGTTGGCCAAATCGCTGGGCCGCCTGGCCGATGTGCTACATAATCTGAAAGAGTATGAAGCGGCGCTGAGGGCCGACCAGGACACTGTCACGGTTCGCCGGGAACTGGCTGCGCAGCGTCCGGACCGGTTTCGCGCATATCTCGCTACCTCACTCTGTGACTTGTCCATCTCTCTGGCAAAATTGAGCCAACGCGAGGGGGCATTGAAAGCAGCAGAGGAAGCAGTCGATGTCTACCGCGAGCTCGCCAAACAGTCTCCAGATCAATATCGTGTGGCTCTGGCGGAGTCGCTCAACGTTCTGGCCGATAGGTTGGTCGAGCTGGAGCGGCGCGAGTCTGCGTTGCAGGCGGCTCGGGAGGGCATTGTGGCGTTACGACCGGATCTCTTAGGCCGCTCACACGTGCCCTTGATGGAAGCCTTGGTGCGCACGTACACCAAAATGTGCGAGCTGATAGGCCAGCCGATCGACAACCCATTGCTGCGACCTGTTCATCGCCGTCTGGATGACTTTATCGACGATTGAGACCTGGTGATGGCGCCTATGCGCGATGTTAGTTGGGCTGCACCCGTACGGTGATCACGGCGCGCACAACTTCGGTCCCATTGCGATCGACGGCGCTCACCGGAATCGCGACATTCGTGGCCTCGCCCCATTCGGCCTTATCGAGGCGGGCGGTGGCGGTGACGTCGGATTCGGCGCGGCGGAGGTACTCGACCGTCATGCCGCGTGTGTGCCAACGCATGTTGGAAGGCACCGTCACCTCGATCACGGTTTCGACGGCTAGCTCGCATAGATTGGCGACTGCCAGCGCATGAACGGTGCCGGCTGCGCCGGATGTCGCGGCGTGCCGTGGCATGAGGACGACGCAGAGGGCGGTTCGCACCTCGAGGAATTGCGGCTTGACGGAGGCAAAGTACGGGGCGCGCTTGCATACCTTGCGCGCGAACAGCCAACGGCCAAAGCGGGAGGGCGAGCGTTTGCGCCATTCGGCCAACGTGGGACTGATGGAAAGAGTCTCGTTCATGAAGAGGCTCCGGTACCGAAGCCGCCCCCGCCGGGAGTGAAAATAGTCAGCACGTCACCCACCTCCGCATTGAAACTGGCCGTGGCGCCGATCACTTCCTCACCGCCTGCGGCGCGCTCGAGGCGGGCGCTTCCCACTTGGCCTGGCTGGCCGCCTTCCAGGCCGAAGGGGGCGATGCGCCGGTGATTGGCGAGCAGCGCACCTGATAGCGGCGCTCGAAACTCGAGTCGCCGGACACTCCCGTTGCCGCCGGTGTGGCGGCCCGCTCCGCCTGAGCCGCGGCGGATCGAGAATTCCCGTAGCAATACCGGGAAGCGGGCTTCGAGAATCTCCGGATCGGTGAGCCGCGAGTTGGTCATGTGGGTTTGCACCGCGTCGCAACCGTCGAAGGTCGGACCGGCGCCGGAGCCACCGGCGATGGTTTCATAGTACTGAACCCGGGCGTCACCGAAAGTGAGATTGTTCATCGTGCCTTGCGAGGCGGCGAGGACACCGAGAGCTCCGTAGAGCGCATCGACTATGCACTGCGAGGTCTCCACGTTACCGGCGGCGACGGCGGCCGGTGGCACGGGATCGAGCATCGAGCCGCGCGGAATAATGATCTCGAGCGGCTCGAGGCAGCCCTCGTTGAGGGGGATGGGCCGGTCGATGAGGGTTCGAAAGACGTACAACACGGCGGCCATGCAGACGGCGCGTGGGGCGTTGAAGTTGTGCGGGTCCTGGGGCGAGGTGCCGGTGAAATCGACTCGCGCCCGGCGATTGGTGCGATCGACATCGACTCGCACCACGATGGCTTGCCCGCTATCCAACTCGTAGCGAAACTGGCCCGGTCGCAGCTTCTCGATGGCTTCCTGCATGCAGGCCGTGGCATTGTTTTGGACGTGGCGCATATAGGCATGCACGGTGTCGAGTCCGTGCCGCTGTACCGCGCGCTCGATCTCGCCGATGCCGCGCGCATTCGCGGCTAGTTGCGCCCGAAGGTCCGCGACGTTCTGATCGGGGTTGCGGGCGGGATACGGGCCCGCCGCAAGCTTGTCGCGCAACTCCTGCTCCTGCAGCTCGTTGGCCGTTACGAGTTGGAAAAGCTCGAACAGGGCACCTTCTTCCTCGATGGTGCGGCTGAACGGTGGCATCGACCCGGGCGTGGTGCCGCCGATATCGGCATGGTGAGCGCGTGAGGCTACAAAGAAATGTGGGGCGCCCCCGCTCCCGGAGGAGCCCTTCATGACCATGAACACCGGCGTCACCACCGTCATATCCGGCAAGTGCGTGCCTCCGTGATATGGGCTGTTGATCAGCCACGAATCCCCGGGCCGCATCTGTCCTTGCCGCGCATCGATCACCGCTCGCACACTGGCTCCCATGGAGCCCAGGTGGACCGGCATATGCGGAGCGTTGGCCACCAACCCGCCATTCGCGTCGAACAAAGCACACGAGTAGTCCAAGCGCTCCTTGATGTTGACCGACTGCGCGGTGGACTTCAGTACCTCGCCCATCTGCTCGGCAACATGCATGTACAGGTTGTTGAAGATCTCGATGCGGGCCGGAAGCGTGGTCGCAGCGGAGATGGCCTCATCCCGCAGCACCTGCACCGCCTCCAACATCAACTCCCCACCCGGCAACCGCCGGGCTTGCCAGCCCGGCTCCAACACCAGGGTCGAATGAGGCTCGACAATGAGCGCTGGCCCCGCAACCGCCGCTGCCGTGAGCGAGCTACTCAGCAAAAGAGGGACTTCCTGCCACTCGCCGAACCAGGCGTGTGCGATCGAGGGAAGCTCTACCCCCATGCGTACCTCGGGCAACCTCAAGGACTCCGCATCGACGCAAGCCATGCGCGCCTCGACACGGACGGCATCGATCACAATCCTCAGTCCCTTGGCCGCGAACCCAAAGCGACGCAAGTGAGCGGCCGCGAATGCGGACAACACCTCTTCCGGCGAGGCGGCAGGAACTGACAGGCTTGTTTCACTATCCCCCGCTCGAAGCTCGAGCGCGTATTCGACTCGGATGGGCCCGGTGCTCGCCCCGAACGCTGCCAGCTCCTCGCGGGCTTGCGCTTCCAGCTCGGCGAGCCGTTTACGCGCGGCATCGAGCGCGCTTGCCGAGAGCGGAATTTGCAGGCTCGCACGTTGCACCGCCAACCGATCAGCAACTCCGATGCCAAACGCGGAAAGCACGCTTGCAAGGGGATGAATGAGGATCCGGCCCATCCCCGCCGCGCGCGCCACACGACACGCATGCTGGCCTGCAGCACCTCCAAAGCAAAACAACGTGAAGTCATCCGCGTCGTGCCCCTGCCGGGTGGAAACTTGCCGGATGGCATTTGCCATCGCTTCGACACCGACCTCGAGAAATGAGGCAGCGAGCGCTTCGGGAGTTGGTTTGCGACCGGTAGCCGCGTGCACCTTGTCGGCGAGCGCCGCAAACTGAGCGGCAACCTCCTCGACATCAATGCGTTCCCTGCCATCACGCCCGAACACCGCCGGTAACGTGTCCGGCCGCAACCGACCGAGCAGAACCTGCACATCCGTCAAGGTGAGGGGACCGCCGCGCCCATAGCAGGCCGGACCGGGGTCGGATCCCGCCGAGGCCGGCCCCACCCCGAAACGGCCGTCCGAAAAATTGACGATCGAACCGCCGCCGGCGGCAATCGTGTGTACGTCGAGCATGGGTTGCACCAGCCTGATTCCCGCGATCAAGTGCTCGAAACGGCGTGGCAGCTCGCCGTCGAGCAATGACACATCCGTTGAGGTGCCTCCCATGTCAAAGCCAATGAGCCGCGGCAGACCCAACCGGCGCCCGATCCAACCCATGCCAATCAGGCCTCCGGCGGGACCCGACAGCACACTCGAAACGGCATGGAAACGGTCCACCGCCGCCAGTCCGCCGTTACTTTGCATCAGCTCCAGTCGGCCGTCGGGATCGAGATTGTGCAGCTCGCGTTGCAGCCCAGCGATATAACGCCGCAAGGGCGGCGCCAGGTACGCATTCAGCACCGTAGTGTCGCCGCGGGCGACGTAGCGAATGAGCGGCGACAGCTGATGCGAGACAGAGACTTCCTCGAAGCCAAGCTGATGTGCGATTGCCGCGGCTTCCCGCTCGTGCTGCTGATGGCGCCAACCGTGCAGAAAAACGATGGCAACCGACTTGAGCCCTGCCTCGCGGCCGCGCTCGCAAGTCGACTCGCAGCCGGCCCGTATCCAAGGGTGTGAGTACGCTCCCGGCGGAATCGACTCGCTCGATCGCTTCGATGACCATCGGGTACAGTCGATCGGGCAGCACGACGTGACGAGCGAAAAGGTCGGGTCGGCTCTGGTACCCGATGCGCAGCCCATCCGCGAAGCCGGCTGTCGTCACCAGCAACACCGGCTCGCCTTTGCGCTCGAGGAGGGCGTTGGTGGCGACTGTCGTTCCGACTTTTACCGCTTCCACGCGGCCGTGCCCGCCGGCCAGGATGTCCCGCGCTGCACGAATGCCCGGATCCGCCACGTCGCGCGCACCCGGTTGCACCGAAAGTACCTTCCGAATGTGCAGCTCACCGCAAGGCGACAGGCCGATCACATCGGTGAAGGTGCCACCGCGATCTATCCAGAACTGCCAACCACCGGGGGTATCCATGTTTCGCCATCTCGCTCTATCGAAAATAGCTATTCGAGCGCCGTTCTGTCGTAGTCTGCATTATTCTATGCAACGCACCCTGCTTTGACGGTATTAAACTGATGGAAGCGGTCGCCACGGGCCGACATGTCGTCTTTTCGCACGGGCAGGAAAGTGGTCCGTGGGGTCGTAAGATTTCAGCGCTCGCCGAAGTTGCGCGCAGCGAGGGTTATGACGCGCACTCCGTAGACTATCGCGGCATTGTCGAGCCGCGCGCACGCGTTGCAAAACTCGTGGACTTCTGCAAGGAGCTCGCCGGCGACCTGGTGCTTGTGGGCTCGAGCATGGGCGGCTACGTGTCGGTAGCTTCGGCCTCGCTTCTGCATGCGCGTGGCGTATTCCTCATGGCCCCCGCCTTGTATGTCGAGGGGTTGCCGGAGCTGCGGTCCGGAGCGCTTGATTGTCCGGTGACGGTGGTGCATGGCTGGCGTGATGAGGTGGTGCCGTTCGATCACAGCGTCCGATTCGCGCAAGGCTACGCTGCGGCCCTTCATCTGCTGGAGAGTGATCATCGGCTGCACAACCAGATGCGCGTCATCCAGTCACTATTTGAATACTTCCTCATTGCGCTCGATCTCCTCCCAAGTGCCCTCGAGTGACAGCCTAGTCACAAGAACGACAACGATCCGATGAACTGGCTGTCGCGGCTCCTGGTCAAATACAAAGTGCGACCGGACGATGTAGTGGCTCGGCTGCACGCGCGGAACAGCCCCATCTGCTACGTGCTCGAGCAGCGCAGCTCAATGGATCTGGCGGTGCTGCAGAACGCCTGTGTCCGCCTGAAGCTGCCCGGCCGCGCAAGCGGCTCATCGAAAAAGCGAAGGACCTGCGCTCATTCTTCTACCTCAGCCAGCCACGGGGGTTTTGGGACGAACGGCTCGACCGGCGCACCCCGACACCCCTGCGCCAGATGATCGACGCCTTGCGGGCGGATCCGCGGTTGGACGTCGATCTCGTTCCTGTCGCGGTTTACTGGAGTCGCGCGCCGCAGAAGGAACGTTCCTGGTTCCGCCTGCTATTCGTGGAGGATTGGGCGCTCGCTACTCGTGCGCGTCGCTTCATGCAAGTCCTGGTGAACGGCCGGAACGCTCTGATCGAGTTCGACGACCCGATCTCGCTGCGCAGTTTGCTGGGAGAACAAATCGGCGTGGCAGTGCGAGGGCGCCGGGTTACCCGCACCTTGCGGGGGCTATACGCGAAACGTCGCGCCGCCCGTATTGGACCGGATCTTTCCCACCGCCGCACCATCGTAACGAGCGTGCTGCGAACTCGCGCCGTCCGTGCTGTTCTTGCGCAAGAGATGCGCGAGAAGAAACTCACCCGTAGTCAGGCGATCGAGCGTGGCAAGCGTTTCGCTGAAGAGATTGCCGCGAACTACTCGCATTCCTTCATCCGCTTCATGGAAAGCGCACTGTCGCGCCTGTGGAATCGGCTTTACGACGGCGTTGTGTTCGGGCACGTAGAGACGCTGGAGCGCACCGCAGAGGGCAACGAGATCGTCTATGTGCCGTGCCACCGCAGCCACATGGACTACCTGCTGCTGTCGTACGTCATCTACGTGAACGGCTATGCCATTCCGCACATCGCCGCCGGCATCAATCTCAATCTGCCGATTGTCGGGCGCTTCCTGCGCAAGGGGGGCGCCTTCTTCATTCGCCGCAGCTTCCGCGGCAATGCCCTGTATACCGTCGTGTTCATGAAGTACCTCGCGGCCATCATGGCCCGTGGCCACTCGATCGAATACTTCATCGAGGGCGGGCGCAGCCGCACCGGGCGGCTGTTGCAGCCGAAGACCGGGATGCTGTCCATGACATTGCGCAGCTTTCTGCGCGATCCGGTGCGGCCGGTGGTGTTCATGCCGGTCTACTTCGGCTACGAGCGCATCGTCGAAGGCAACACCTACATCGGCGAGCTCTCCGGCAAACCCAAGGAAAAGGAAAGCGTGCTCGGCCTGCTGCGCACGTTCCGCAAGCTTCGCGAACGCTTCGGTAAGGTGCACGTCAATCTCGGTGAGCCCATTGCGCTGGCTGACCTGCTGGACCAACACGAGCCCGACTGGCGCGCGCTGAAATTCGAAGACGACACACGCCTGCCATGGGTGGGCCGCGCTGTCGACGCGCTGGCGGCCAAGATCATGCGCAACATCAACTCGGCGGCCGCCGTGACGCCGATCGGGCTGTTGGCCGTGACGCTGCTGGCGACCCCGCGCCAGGCGCTTCCCGAGGCCGACCTGTTGCGACAGATCGACTTGTACAGCGCCCTGTTGCGCGGCTTCACCTACAGTGACCGCGTTACCGTATCTGAGCTGACGAGCGCCGAAATCCTGGCATACGGTATTTCCATGAAGGTGGTCTCACGCCAGTCGCACGGACTCGGCGATATCGTACGCATGAGCGATGAGAGTGCGATTCTCGCCACCTACTACCGCAACAACATCCTGCATTTGTTTGCCCTGCCTTCGCTGGTCGCATGCGTATTTTCCAGCAACGCCCGCGTGCGCACCGAAGACATCCAACGCCTCGCCTGGCGGATCTATCCGTACATTGCGGCGGAGTTGTTCCTGCGATGGGATGAGCAAGAGTTGCCGGAAGTGGTGGACAAGGTCCTCGCCTGCCTGGAGCAGCACGGCTTGATCGAGTGCGATGCCGCGCGCGCCGAATGGCAGCGGCCGCTTCCGACCTCCATCAAGGCCATGCAATTGTCCCTGCTGGCGCAGGCCACGATCCAGACCATCGAGCGCTACTACCTCGCCATCGCCCAACTCGTGAAGGCCGGCAGCGGACAGATTACCCAGGCCGCGCTCGAGGAGCGCTGCCAGGTGACCGCGCAGCGTATGGCGATGTTGCACGGCCTGAACTCACCGGAGTTCTTCGACCGCGCCATGTTCAGCAACTTCATCGACCTGTTGCGCGATCGCCAGGTCATCCGTAACAGCCCCGGCAGCAAGCTCGAGTTCGACGAAGTCCTGATGCGCGTCGCAGCGGATGCGCAGTTCGTTTTGAGCGAGCAACTCCGCCACAGCATTCTGCAGGTAACTCACACATGAACGTCGAGGATTTCCGCCGCTTCGGCCATGAACTCATTGACTGGATCGCCGACTACCGCGAGAAAGCCCAGGCCGGGGCATTCCCGGTGCTCTCCAGTGCCACCCCTGGTGCGCTCAAAGCCCAGCTGCCTGCGGCGGCACCGGATGCGCCGGAGCCTTTCGAGAGCGTCGTGCACGATTTGACGCAGTTAATCCTGCCTGCCTGCGCGCACTTCCAGAGCCCGGCCTTCTACGGCTACTTCCCTTCCAACAGCAGCCTGGCGGCGGTGTTGGGGGACTACGTGAGCACGGGCCTGGCGCAGCTGGGTCTCAACTGGCAGTCGAGCCCGGCGTTGACCGAGCTCGAGGAAGTGATGACGGACTGGTTGCGCCAGATGTTAGGTTTGTCGACGGCCTGGAACGGCGTTATCCAGGACACGGCCTCGACCACCACCTTGGTCGCTCTGTTGAGCGCCCGTGAGCGTGCTACCAACTATGGCGCCGCCCGCGGCGGTCTCCAAGAGAGCGAGCAGCCGTTGGTGGTCTATGTTTCCAGCCAAAGCCACAGCTCGGTGGACAAAGCAGCGCTACTGGCCGGATTCGGCCGCAACAACATCCACGTCATTCCCGTCGACGGCAACTATGCGATCCGTCCTGAGGCGCTGGCCGAGGCGATCGACTCGGATCGAGCGCGAGGTCTGCTGCCGTGCGCTGTCGTGGCTACCGTAGGCTCTACTACAACGACCGCCGTCGACCCGCTCGCCGCCATCGCGAAGGTCACAAAGGCTCACGGCTTGTGGCTGCACGTGGACGCCGCCATGGCGGGCTCCGCTATGATTCTTCCCGAGTGCCGCCCGCTCTGGCTCGGCGTGGAGGAAGCAGACTCCATCGTCACGAACCCGCACAAATGGTTGGGAGCCTCATTCGATTGCTCGATCTACTTCGTGCGCGATCCGGAGCACTTGGTGCGCGTGATGTCGACGAACCCCAGCTATCTGCGCACCGCCGCCGATGCCCAGGTCAAGAATTTCCGCGATTGGGGCATTCCGCTCGGGCGCCGCTTCCGCGCACTGAAGTTGTGGTTCCTGATCCGCGAGCAGGGTGTCAGCGGACTGCAGGCCCGCTTACGCCGCGATATCGGTAACGCGCAATGGCTGGCCGCACAGGTCGATGCCACTCCCAATTGGAAGCGGGTGGCTCCCGCGCCATTGCAAACCGTGTGCGTGCGGCATGAGCCCGCGGGTTTGAGTGGTGACGCCCTCGACACTCACACCCTGGCTTGGGTTCGCCGCATCAACGAGTCAGGCAAAGCGTACCTCACGCCAGCCATGCTGGACGGACGATGGATGGTCAGGGTTTCCATCGGCGCCGAAGCCACCGAACGCAATCATGTTGAGGAGCTTTGGACGTTGCTGCAGGAGCAAGCGGTGCGCGGCGGGTAGGGGCCGCGTCAAGGCGCACCGAAGTACCCAAACCCACGGGCCATGAAGGGCGCACAGAACAGAATGACCACAATCCCGGTCAGTTCCCACATCAGGGCCATGCGCGCCCGCCGCAGCTGCACCGCCGAGATCTCAGGCGCGACCCCCTGCTTGAGCGCCTTGCGCCACGAAAGAAACAACACGGTCGGATAGATCGACAGCAGTCCGACGATGAGGAAGGTGGCGAGCTTCGCCAGGAAGAAGACATCCTTGAAATAGTACCCCGCGCCTTTCTCGAACATAAACACGCGTAGCAGTCCCACCACCAGCAACACACCGGCGCTGATCCCGTAAAGACTGTCAGTGATCTGCAGCCGGCGTGCCTGCGCGAGGGTCAGTGGTGGCTTGAGCAGGGCCACTTCGACGACCACCGCGCTGACCAGAGTGAAGGCCGCCAGATGATGTAGAAACGCCAGGATCGCGGGCATATACATGTCTAATCGTCCCACCGTACCCGGTTGCGTCGCTGCTTGGCTTGTTGCTGGCGGCTTTTGCCCTCGAGACGTCGCTCGCGTGATGCCCGTGTCGGCTTGGTAGCTCGACGCGTCTTGGGCACCACGAGTGCCCGCCCCACAAGCTCGGCGAGCCGCTCGAGCGCTTCGCGGCGGTTCTGGTCCTGTGAGCGTTGATTGCGGGCAAAGATGAGAATGGCGCCGTCATCGGTGACCCGCCGGCCGGCGATCGCCCGCAGACGGGACTTTACGGCCTCCGTCAGCGCGGTGCTGCCGGCCATATCGAAACGCAGCTGTACTGCGGAGGAGACCTTGTTGACATTCTGCCCGCCCGGCCCGGAGGCGCGCACGAAAGCAAACGATAGATCGCTGTCGGGAATGATAACGTCGGGGCTGATTTCGAGGGCCATGAGATCTTGCGCTCTTCCTGCGAAGAGCGCCCTCAGTCGCCGTTTTCGCCGAGGTCGACGTCGCGTGTCGTCATCCCTGGCGGAGGGCGGGTGACAGCGATCGGCGGGGCCTTGTCGAGAATACGCAGCTCCCGTTGCGCGACCGGGATCTTCACGCCATGGGCACGAAAGATTTTCCAGATTGCACGATTCACGTCCGAGCGCACGTTGTTCACGCCATTCATCGGATCGGCGATCCAGAACCGGACCTCAATACGCATGCCGTAGTCCTCGAACGCCATGAGCCGCGTGACCGGCGGCGGATCGCTCAGGATGCGCGGGTGATGCTCGACCGCCTCGAACAACAGCTTCAGGGCAATCTCGGGATCGTCGTCATAACTCACCATCACCGGTAAGCGGATGCGCACCCGCTGATCCGAATAGCTCCAGTTGATCACTGGATTCGTGATGAGGTTCTGATTTGGCACCAGGGTTTCCACCCCGTCGCGGTCGCGGACCACTACGTGCCGGCCGCGTAGCTCCTGCACCCAGCCGAAGTTCTCCGTGCTCGTGCCCGTGTGTCCGGTGAAACTGATGACATCGCCCGGCTTGATGGACTTATCCATCAGTAGCACAAACCCGCTGACAAAGTTACTGGCGATGGCCTGCAGGCCGAAGCCCAGGCCGAGACCGATAGCGCCGGTGAGCACGTTGAGGGTCGTGACATCGACGCCGGCGGCGTTGATGCCGAGCATGATGCCGAGTCCCACCAGCAGGAAATACGTGGACTTCGAGATACCGATGCGAGTCGAGACCGCCAGCTGCTCGAGCCGCATGACGCGCCTCTCCAACCAGCGAGCGATGAGGCTCGAGATCACCACGAACGCCGTGACGACCACCAGGCCCTTCATCAAGGCCCATAGGCTGAATGACTTGCCGGGAATGAGATTGATGCGGTTGAGGGTGTTCTCGACCTTATCGAGCCACCCCACGAGCGAGAAGCCGATGATCAGCCACAAGATGAAGGTGATCCGGTTTTCCCACACGCGGAACCACGATTCCGAACCCATCATCAGCCGCAGCAGATAAACACCCAACCGGACGAGCACCAGGGCGGTGGTGAGCTGCAAAGCGGTATCCACCGCGGTGGTGGAGGTGCCGAGCATGGCGAGCACCCAACGGACCACGAGCAATACGATGAGCGCGACCAGATAGGGCGCGAGCAACACGGTTCCTTCCAGAACGTGCAGCTGCCAGATGTCCTGACGGGCACTGGTGGGTTTCGCCAGGTAGTTGCGATGCCAGGTGCGCACTATATGCGCGCCCGCGAGCGCGATCAGTCCCGCGAGGACGATGGCAATGACCTCGGTCAGGATCTGCGGCGATGTCAGCCTGAGAAATACGCCTTTAAGGGCGTTGTCATCGTTCATAGGCTGAAAGTCGCCTGCGGCACTTTCAGCGGACGCAGGCATGTGGCTTCGTTTGAGGGCCGGCAAATGCCTTTTTTGGCCGAAATTGCCCAGGGCAATTTCGGCGCGTGGTTTTTGCCGGCCGAACGCGGCCACTCTGCGTGGCGACGGCGATCAGCATCGCTGTCACCGCGTGTCCATAAGTCAAGCATTGAGGTCCGGAATGAGCTCGCTTTCCATCCGCGTGATCTGATCCTTCAGCATGAGCTTGCGTTTTTTCAGCCGTTTCAGTTGCAGCTGATCGGAATGGATGTCGAGTGTCAGACGGGAGATCACCTCGTCCAGATCACGATGCTCAATGCGTAGCGCACGCAACTTCTCAACGTTGCGGAACAGCTCGCGGTCGACGTTGTCTTCGATTTCCGCCATGGCGGGTAACGCGCCTGCGGTCTCCCATTTGACGGTTTGTTAAGCGCCCTGCGTGCGAGGCGAACGCGCGAGCAGATCGTCGCGGCACAGGCCACGGACAATCACGGCAGGGCGCGAACAAAGACGCCCGCCGCCGGCCGGTAGCTTAGCGGAAGAGAGCCCTATAGCGCCACGGGAGGTATCATACGCGCCCATGCCCACCCCTGCCCCAGGACCTGCGGCGACGGCCGTATCGGCGGCCACCGCCGTTGCAAAGCCCGATTGGGCCCATATAGATACCGTGCTGCTGGATCTCGACGGCACGTTGCTTGATCTGGCCTTCGATAATCATTTCTGGCTCGAGATCGTGCCCACTGCCTATGCGGCGGCGCGCATGAAGAGCGTCGATGCCGCCCGGACTGAGATCGCTCCCCTCTTTCGTGCCTGCGAGGGCACCTTACCGTGGTACTGCATTGATCATTGGAGCCGCGAGCTGGAGCTCGACATTGAAGCCCTGAAGCGAGCGAACACCGAGAAAATCGGCTGGTTGCCGGGCGCGCGGGAGTTTCTGCTGCACCTGCGGGCCAGCGGCAAGCGCGTGGTGATGCTGACGAACAGCCATCCCCAGGTGTTGCGAATCAAGGACGAGAAGACCGGAGTTCTGAGTTACTTCGATGCGGCGTTCACGTCGCACGAGTTCGGAGTGCCCAAGGAGGAGGCGCAATTCTGGGACGCCGTGCGGGCGGTAGAGCCCTTTGACCCTTCCCGGAGTTTATTTGCGGATGACAATCCGTCAGTACTCCGGGCGGCGCGCGGAGCCGGCATCCGCTGGGTTTATGGCGTACGCCGGCCGGACTCTGCACAAACGGTCCGCGAGCACGTCGACGTGCCTGCGGTCGACGGAGTGGGCGAGCTTGTTGTCCTTTAGCGAAGCCTCGTCTGGCTAGCTTGAGGAGCCGGACGAGGGCTTCTTAGAACGTCTGCTGCGGTGTCTGCCGCCTCCGGTTCCGCCACCGCCACCGCCACCGCCACCGCCACCGTGGCTGCCGCCGCTTCCGCTACCATGCCGACGGCCGCCGCCTCCACCTCCACCATGAGGGCGATGATGGCGTCGTCCCTCGGGGGCCGCGCCCTCGACGAGCTCCGTAGCGAGTATTTCCCGGGCGATCGATGCCGAGGGGATCTTATGGCCCACGTAGTCCTCGATCTCCGGAAGTGACACGGCGAACTCCTCACAGGCGAAGCTGATCGCATCACCTTCCGCGCCGGCGCGCGCCGTGCGTCCGATGCGGTGCACGTAATCGGCTGCATCCTGCGGGAGATCGAAGTTGAACACGTGACTCACATCAGGAATGTGCAGGCCGCGTGAGGCGACATCGGTTGCGATGAGCACCGCGAGGTCGCCGTTGTGGAAGTCGCGCAGAAAGCGCAGCCGCTTATTTTGCGGCACATCACCGGAGAGCGCTTGTGCATGAAAGCCGTTGGCCTTCAAAGTGCTCTCGAGTCGCTCGGCCATGCGCTTGGTGTTCACGAAGATCATGGTCCGGCGGGCCTCGAACTGGCGCAGCAGCCCGACGAGCAGCGGGATTTTCTCCTCCATCGAAGGGTAGTACATGAGCTGCCGCACCCGATCGACGGTCATTTTGTCCGGCTCGATCCGCACCAGCTCCGGGTTGTTCATATGCTCGTAGGCGAGCTCCAGGACACGGTAGGAGAGAGTGGCTGAGAACAGCATCGACTGCCGCTTTTCCGGCGGCGGCAAGCGACGCATCAGATAGCGGATATCGGCGATGAAGCCGAGGTCGAACATGCGGTCAGCTTCGTCCAGCACCAACGCCTGAGCGTGGCGCAGGTCGAATACATGCTGCTTAAAGTAATCGATGAGACGCCCGGGTGTACCGATGAGGACATCGATGCCCTCCTCGAGCTGGCGCCGCTGCTTCTCGTAGTCGATGCCGCCATACACTACGGCCTGTTTCAGGCCTGTGTGGCGCCCGAGGATCTCGCCGTCGTGGTGGATCTGCACCGCGAGCTCGCGCGTCGGCGCGACCACGAGCGCTCGAACCGAGGTCGGCGTCCGGCTGGGCGACGGCGGGTGTGTGAGCAGCGTTTGGTACAACGCCACCAGAAAGGCGGCGGTCTTGCCCGTGCCTGTCTGTGCCTGGCCGGCGACGTCCCGGCCGGCAAGGGCAATCGGTAACGTTTGCCCTTGAATAGGCGTGCACACGGTGAAGCCCGCGTCGCGAATGCCTTCCATGACGGGCGGCGCGAGGCCAAAAGATTGGAATGTCGGGGAACCGGAGTGTGGGTCATTCATCAAAAGTATCTATTCGTGTTGGCCGAAATGGGCGGGCGGCCCTTGCAAAAGCAGCCCGGAAGCGCTACAAAGTGAACAAGACAGCGGGCAATCGTCCCCGCGCCTACCAGCCAAGTTTCACATCCCTAAGGCTCGAACTCATACTCATTTCACGAGTTAGTGTAACCGTTTGACGGGTGTTTCTGGCATGGCTTTCGCTGCCCTTTGCCGCCCCGCATGACGTCTTTAAGTCTTCTATCCGAACAAAACAACGCTTTTTACGCTCTGCATTCGACGGAGGTTGAACCGCGTGAGTAGCCCGCACATTGTGCACACCACGGACGCCACTTTTGCACAGGACGTTCTCAAATCCGACAAACCCGTTCTACTCGACTTCTGGGCGGAATGGTGCGGACCCTGCAAGATGATCGCACCGATTCTTGACGAGATCGCCAGCGAATATCAGGACCGCGTCAAAATCGCCAAGCTCAATATTGACGAAAATCCACAGACACCGCACAAATTCGGCATTCGGGGCATCCCGACGCTGATCCTCTTCAAGAACGGCACGCTCGAGGCCCAGAAAGTTGGCGCGGTGTCCAAATCTCAACTCTCGGCATTCCTGGACACTAATTTGTGAGAGGCTACCTAGGTAATCAGGGCCGCAACCGGCCCAACAACAACAAGGGCCCGCGCCACGGCAACCGTGACGGCAATCGGGGCAATAACAATGGCAACGGTAACGGCGGGGGCCGTGCCGATGACATGAGCCACGAGCCGGAGGCTTTCGATCCGGACGACTCCGAGATTATCAGTCCCGCGGAGCTTACCCAATCGCGCAGCTCGATGAATCTCACCGAGCTGAAGTTGAAACCGATCCACGACCTGGTGAAGCTCGCCGAGTCGATGGGTCTGGACAGCGTGGCCCGTTCCCGCAAGCAGGACATGATCTTCTCGATTCTGAAGGCGCATGCCCGGAACGGGGAGAACATCTACGGCGACGGCGTGCTGGAGATACTGCAGGACGGCTTCGGCTTTCTGCGCTCCTCCGACGGCTCGTACCTGGCGGGTCCCGACGACATCTACGTGAGTCCGAGCCAGATCCGCCGTTTCAACCTGCGCACCGGCGACACCATCTCCGGCCTGATTCGCCCGCCGAAGGACGGCGAGCGTTATTTCGCGCTGTTGAAGGTCGGCGAGATCAACTACGACTCTCCGGACAGCTCCCGCAACAAGGTACTGTTCGAGAACTTAACTCCGTTCCATCCGACCAAACGTCTCAAGCTCCAGCGCGGCAACGGCTCTACCGAAGATCTGACGGCGCGCACCATCGATCTTGTGGCTCCGATCGGCAAGGGACAGCGTGGCCTGATCGTCTCGCCGCCGAAGGCTGGCAAGACGATGTTGTTGCAGAACATCGCCACGGCCATCACGGCGAACCATCCGGAGGTCTACCTCATTGTGTTGCTCATTGATGAGCGGCCGGAGGAAGTCACCGAGATGCAGCGCACCGTGAAGGGCGAGGTCGTTTCGAGCACGTTCGACGAGCCCGCCGCGCGGCACGTACAGGTGGCCGAGATGGTCATCGAGAAGGCCAAGCGCCTCGTCGAGCATAAGAAGGATGTAGTCATCCTGCTCGACTCCATCACCCGCCTCGCGCGCGCCTACAACACTGTGGTGCCCTCGTCGGGCAAGGTGCTGACCGGTGGTGTCGACGCCAACGCGTTACAACGGCCGAAGCGCTTTTTCGGCGCCGCCCGTAACATCGAGGAGGGTGGAAGTCTCACGATTCTGGCCACCGCGCTCATCGATACCGGCTCGAAGATGGACGATGTCATCTACGAGGAATTCAAAGGTACCGGTAACAGCGAGATCCACCTCGACCGGCGCATTTCCGAAAAGCGTGTCTTCCCGGCGGTTAACATCAACCGCTCCGGCACGCGTAAGGAAGAGCTCATCACCGATCAGGGCGAGCTGGCGAAGATGTGGATCCTGCGAAAGCTCCTGCATCCTATGGACGAGCTTGCGGCCATTGAATTCCTGCTCGACAAGATGAAGGACACCAAGTCGAACAGTGAGTTCTTCGAGGCCATGAAGCGCTAACCGGGAGCGGTTGGCTCCAGTGGGTCCCTTCTTATCCCGGCGCGCTTCGCGCCGGGCTATATGTACGGGGTCGCTTCGACCCCGAGAGAAGGTGGCCGAAGGCCTAGACAATACATAGTTAACAGTCGCGCCCCTGCGACGCTGGTACATTGGGTCCGCGCGTCAGTAAAATTCGCGCGGTTCCACTTGCCAGGAGTCCACAATCGCATGCGAAGCTGGCTCGCGCCCGTCGCGGTAGCGTTTCTTGCCTCCACTGCCACCCCGGTGCTGGCGGTCGACGCCGACCATGACCCCAACTCGGGTAGGCCGTTGCCGCCCGGAACCCGCCATAAGAGCAACAGCCCGATCACGGACAAGTTTTACGTGGAGGGAATCTACTATCCCGCCCATGTGTCGACGTTGCTGCAGGTCAATCCACATGGGTCGCCACCGGGGGAGTTCGGCAGCAGTCTTAGCGCGGAGCGTGATCTGGGGCAGGCCAGCCGGCTCAACCAGGGGCGTGTGGAAATGATGTTCCGTTTTCGGGAACGCAACAAGATCCGCATCGACTGGCTGGAGGTCGACCGCTCGGCCACCCATCAGATCAACCAAGCGATCAACTTCGGCAACGAGACCTTCGCGGCCACATCGCTCCTGCAGAGCGAGATCGATTGGCGCATCTTCACGATGACGTATACCTACTCGATCTTCCACAACGACCGCTTCGAGCTCGGCACCGGCATCGGCATTCACCTGTTGCAGGCTGAAGCTCAGGCAAACACCATCCCGCGACGCGTGACCGACATTCCGCAGCGGCAGGATGTTTCCGGGGCGGGCGCGTTTCCCACCATCCCATTGGATTTTGCATTCCGGATCTCACAGCGTTGGTCGCTGACTTGGCGCGGACAGTACTTCCATGCCGCCGTCAGCAATTTCGACGGGTGGCTCGCTGACATCCACGAGGACGTGCAGTATCGCTGGAAACCCAACTTCGCCCTCGGTGTTGGCTATTCGTCGATCCGCGCGAAGCTCGCGCTCAGCGGCGGCAACTTTCCCGGACAGTTCCACATGAGCCTGGAAGGTCCGGAAGCGTTCTTTCGCGTGAGTTTTTAAAAGGCCAGGCGCGCAGCAGCCTCAGGCATTGCCTACGAGCCCGCCGAGCACCTGCGTCTGATTGGCGCAGTGGCGCCAGTTCGTGAGGGCCCGCGCAAGCTGTTTCTGAGGCACCATGGCGTCCTCCAGCAGCTCGAAATATTCAGTGCGCGCCATCAGCGTTGCGGCTACCGAGGCGCAGTACTGTGTCTCCAGCCAGTTCGAGATTCGATCAGTATTGCGGGTGGCGCTCATCATGGTTCCTTTCTCCCCTACGCTTCAGTTTCGCTTAAGATCCCTGCAACCGTCGTGCCACCCTTCCCGAAAGCCCCCGAGCATGGGGCGGGGCGCGCATAGATCGCTGAAATCTCGAGTGTCGGGTCTTTTTATGACTGCAGTGTGAGCTTGCGGTGAACGTGTATCGTTTACACCTGGTGGCGTGCAGCAATCAACTCCTGCGCGCGATAAGAGTGCGTGCGGGAACTTCCGTACTATTGAGAAGTTAAACCCTTGACAGCCAAAGACGGACTAACCACGTAGGCCCGCTGAAAGACATCCGGCATGCGCGCAGCTCGCCCCGAGTCGAGATTGATGCAGACGTAGTCGATTCGTGCGCGCGCGAGAGTTGTGCCGTCCAAAGCGCGGCACACTTGAAAGCGGCGCTGCACACGCAGCTTGTTGTCGGTATCGACAATCCAAGTTCCAACCCACACCGTGTCACGGATGACTGCCGCGCGCACGTAGTCGATTTCCGTCCGGTGCGCTGCCATGCCTCGTCGCAGACTCTTCACGCAGTGCTCGAGGCTGATACCTAACTCGGAAGAGTGTGACCATGCGGCGCGATCGAGCCACGCCAGATACACTGAGTTGTTGACATGATCGTACGCGTCGATATCCGCAGGTGATACCTCGAGCGTTACGACGTGAGGGGAGGGGAAGTCCCAGGGCGTTGTTAAACCCTCCGCGGACATATGAGTCGCGTATCTGAAGCGCGCTCAGCGCGTCGCTTCTCGCTCGCGGGCAATGGCGCGATATCCGATATCCGTGCGGTATTGCAGTCCTTGCCAATGGATCGGCTCAGCGAGCGCATACGCTTGGTGTTGCGCATCTGAAACGGTTGCACCGAGTCCAACTGCGCAAAGCACGCGCCCGCCGTTCGTGCGTACCTTGCCTGCTTCGAGTTGGGTACCCGCGTGGAATACTTTGCCGGGCAGGCGGGCCGCCAGATCGAGTCCATCGATGGCGTCGCCCTTGCGCACTGTTTCCGGATAGCCTGCGGTTGCGAGCACCACGCCCAGTGCCGCTCGCGAATCCCATTCGGCCGTCACTTCGCGCAGTCGTCCGTCCACCGCGGCTTCGCACAACACCGTCAGATCCGACTTCAGTCGTGAAATGACTGGCTGTGCTTCCGGATCGCCGAAGCGGCAGTTGAATTCAATCACGTTGGGCGTGCCGTCCGGCGCGACCATAATTCCTGCGTACAGAAATCCCTTGTAAGGCATACCGTCCGCGGCCAGCCCGCGGATGGTAGGTTCGATCACTTCGCGCATGATGCGCGCGTGCACACCCGGCGTTACGACCGGAGCAGGGGAGTAAGCTCCCATGCCTCCTGTGTTAGGCCCAAGGTCCCCGTCGTCGCGACGCTTGTGGTCCTGAGACGTCGCGAAGGGGATGGTATGGGTGCCATCCGATATCA
The DNA here is from genome assembly GCA_963752125.1 of uncultured Pseudomonadota bacterium. Lineage (GTDB taxonomy): Bacteria > Pseudomonadota > Gammaproteobacteria > Steroidobacterales > Steroidobacteraceae > 13-2-20CM-66-19. The sequence continues at coordinate 27,125 of CAVVXG010000025.1, forward strand.
CGATGAAGCTGGCTTCCTCGCCAGCGAGGAATTCTTCAATCACGATCTCGCGGCCCGCGGCGCCGAAGCGACCCGCGAACATCGATTCGGCGACCGCAATCGCTTCTGCAGCATCTTCCGCAATCACCACGCCCTTGCCGGCGGCCAGGCCGCTCGCCTTCACGACGATCGGGCCTGCGGGGTGGCGTCGAACGTAGTCGGGATTGAACGTCTCCCGCGTAAAAGTAGCCGAGCGTGCGGTGGGAATGCGGTGCCGGCGCAGAAATTCCTTGGTGAACGCCTTCGAGCCTTCAAGCTGCGATGCTGCTTTGCCTGGTCCAAAACACTTCAAACCGCGGGCGGTGAATTCATCGACCACGCCGGCAACCAACGGCCCTTCAGGTCCCACGATCGTGAGGTCGATTTTTTCCGCGAGCGCCAGAGCGATCAGGCCGGGAATATCTTCCGAAGTCACATTTGCATTGCGCACTTTTGGCTCGGTCGCCGTGCCGGCATTGCCGGGAGCCACAATGACTTCCGCGACCCGCGTAGAAGCCGCGCATTTCCAGGCGAGGGCGTGTTCGCGGCCGCCTGAGCCGATAACCAGAACTTTCATCAGTGCCGGAAATGGCGCATGCCGGTGAGCACCATGGCAATGCCGTGCTCATCCGCGGCTGCGATCACTTCGGCATCATTCCTGGAGCCGCCAGGGTGGATCACCGCGCGGATGCCGTATTCCGCGGCCACATCGAGGCCGTCGCGGAATGGAAAGAAGGCGTCGGAGGCCATCACCGACCCTTCCACTTCCAGTCGTTCGTCCGCGGCCTTCATTGCTGCCACGCGCGTGGAGTAAACGCGGCTCATCTGCCCAGCGCCGACGCCGATCGTGCTGCGATCCCGTGCAAACACGATTGCGTTCGACTTCACGAACTTACACACGCGCCAGGCGAACAACAGGTCGGCGAGCTCAGCTTGTGTCGGCTTGCGCTTCGTCACCACCTTCAAATCCGCTGCTTCGATGCTACCGGTATCGCGTGTTTGGGTGAGCAAGCCGCCGGTCACGCTGCGATATTCCAACTCCCCGGCGGGTGCGCGGCTCAAGTCGCCCAGAGCCAACACACGGACATTCGGTCTTGCAGCGAGCGCCTTCGCGGCGTCTGCGGAGATGGTCGCAGCTGCCAGCACCTCGACGAACTGCCGGTCGATGATTGCCGCGGCTGTGGTCGCATCCAACTCCCGGTTGAACGCGATGATGCCCCCGAACGCCGAGGTCGGGTCGGTCCGGTAAGCCCGGTCATAGGCTTCTAGCGGCGAAGCGGCCACCGCTACGCCACAAGGGTTGGCGTGTTTGACGATCACGCAGGCCGGCTCGTTAAACTGCCGGACACATTCTATCGCCGCGTCCGCATCGGCGATGTTGTTGAACGACAGGTCCTTGCCCTGGAGGATCGTCGCCGTAGAGATGCTCGCGCCCCGTGGCGCCGGATCGCGGTAAAAAGCCGCTTTCTGGTGCGGGTTTTCGCCGTAGCGAAGGTCCTGCGCCTTGTCGAACACTAACGGCAGAGTCTTGGGAAACCGCTCGGTCTCGACCGGATGGCGCTGCGCTAAATAACTCGCGACCATAGTGTCATAACGCGCGGTATGGGCGAACGCCTTGGCAGCGAGCCGGGAACGTAGCGTCAGTGTGGTGCAGCCCTGCTGCTGCGCCAACTCTTCCAACAGAAGCGAATAGTCCGCCGGATCCACGACGACCGCGACGGATTCGTGATTCTTGGCGGCCGCGCGCAGCATTGCGGGCCCGCCGATGTCGATATGTTCGATGGCCTCGGCATAGCCGCAGTTGGGTTTTGCGACGGTTTCCGCGAATGGATAAAGATTGACCACCAGGAGGTCGATAGGCGCGATCTGATGCAGCGTCATGACCGCGTCGTCGACCCCGCGGCGACCTAGCAGTCCGCCGTGGATCTTTGGATGCAGGGTCTTTACCCGTCCATCCATGATTTCGGGAAACCCGGTGTAGCTGGACACCTCACGTACCGTCAGCCCTTTACCCGTCAACAGGCGGGCGGTGCCGCCCGTAGAGAGAATCTCGACATTGTGGCTCGCGAGCCAGCTCGCCAGCTCCACAAGGCCGGTCTTGTCGGAAACAGACAGAAGTGCGCGACGAACGGGTAATAACATGACGGCGTGTGAGGAGGGTTCAGCCCCCGAGACCGAACTGCTTGAGTTTCTTGCGTAACGTGCCGCGATTGATGCCGAGTATGCCGGCCGCGCGGCTCTGATTGCCTTCAGCGTAGTCGAGTACGACGCGAAACAGCGGTTCCTCGACTTCACGCAGCACCAGATCGTACAGGTGTGCGGGACGATGGCCGTTCAAGCTGGTGAAGTAGTCGCTCAGTGCGCGCTCGGCATGACCGCGCAATGGCAACTCGCGCCCGTTGACTCTGGCTGCAGCCCCACCCTCCCGAGCTCGACTCTTCTTTTTTGCTGTCATGTGTGGAAGCCCCCGAAAAAAATCGCCTCGTCAGGCCGCTCGCGCAGCCTCGCCTACCCATGCATCGAAAAGTTTGCCCGCCAGCGCGAACTGCGCAGCCGTGCTTGCAGCTCCCATGAGATCGCGGCGGACCTGCGCCGAATCCCGAAAGCACTGTTCGCAATACCAGCCGAGATGTTTTCGCGCGATCCGGACTCCGGTCGTCTCGCCGTAGAAGGCGTACAGGGAGTCGAGATGCGCGAGGATAATATCACGCACCTCCGTTCGCGAGAGTGCGGAGTGACTATTTCCGCTGTCGAGAAACGCGTTGACAGCGCGGAAGATCCATGGCGCGCCATGACTTGCGCGGCCGATCATTACTCCGTCAGCACCGGTGAAATCAAGTACTTCGCGCGCCTTTTGCGGTGCGTTGATATCACCGTTGGCGAACACTGGAATCCGGATGGCGGATTTGATATCGCGAATGGTCTCGTACTCCGCGTCGCCGTCATAAAAATCCGCGCGTGTGCGGCCGTGCACGGCAAGTGCTTGAATTCCGCTGCTCTCGGCGATCTTTGCGATACGTACACCGTTGCGATGCCCGTGATCCCAACCGGTGCGTATCTTGAGCGTTACGGGCACGCCCACCGCACTTACAACCGTTTCAAGAATGCGCGCTACCTGCGGCTCATCTTGGAGCAAGGCCGAGCCGCAGAGCTTGCCGCACACTTTCTTCGCCGGACAGCCCATGTTCAGATCGATGATCTGCGCGCCCTGGTCGACATTCAGACGCGCGGCTTCGGCGAGCGCGAGCGGATCCGCGCCCGCGAGTTGTACCACGCGCGGCTCGGGCTCACCTTCATGGCTCATACGCAAGCGCGATTTGGGTGTGTTCCACAGGCGGATATCGGACGTCAACATCTCGGACGCCGCCAGTCCGGCGCCGAGTTTGCGGCACAGGATGCGGAACGGGCGGTCGGTGATACCGGCCATCGGAGCCAGTACAACACGAGAGGGTAGGGTGTACGGTCCAATTTTGATCATGGAACCGGATCGTTGGCGCACGCTATCCCGCCAGCGGGCGCCGGAAGGCAGGCATCGATCTCGAAACCGACCGCGTTGGAGCCGGGATCCACGAAAGCCATTTCCGCATCGATGCGCTGCCCAGCCGATAGAAATGAGGCCGCTGGAATCGCGTGCGGCAGGTAATTTCCTGGCGCGACGTCGCGGGCTGCGATGCGATTGCCGAAACGATCCTGGAGCGTCACACGCAGCAGTGGCATGGGCTGTGCCTGGTGCCCGCCGTTTTTGACGCTCGCGCGTACCATAATCTGGCCAGCGCTCTCGGCATCGACAGAGGCGCCGAGCTGGCGCACGTCATAGGCACGCAGATCCCAACGTGGCGTCAGGTGCACACCGAATGCTGAGTACAAAGCGGTAATCGGTTTGTTGAATGTGGGAGTGGCGGCCAAGTCGTTTCGGTAGTGATTTACGATTTGCACCAGGAGCAGGATGGCGAGCGCACCCACGCCGGCGCTCCATAGCGCCGGCGAGTCAATTAACAGTCGAAGGCTATGTGGCGTTTGTGACTCGATCGATCCGGGCGCCACGCGCGCGCGCGCTAGCGAGGCCAGCCGCTCCGGTGGGGGTTCGGCCGAGTCGAGTCCGAATGCTCGGACGGTTTTGTGGGGCTGAGGCCGCGTAGCGACCTGCGGCTCATCTGGCTCCGGCGGCACGCGATGCGGTTGCGTTTCTGCAGGTGAGAGCCACGCGTGCGTTTGGGTGTCCGCGGGGGAGGGGCGTACCTGCGGTTGGGACTGTGTCTCCGACAGCGAGATGCGCAAACGCGGTTGCGACTGGGTCTCCGAGGGCGAGGTGCGCAACTGCGGCTGCGACTGGGTCTCCGAGGGCGAGATGCGCAATTGCGGTTGCGACTGGGTCTCCGACAGGAATGCGTGCACCTGCGGTTGCGGCTCCGCGGGCGGATTTCGTAGTGGCGCGGATCGACTCGCCGGTGCGTGCGGCGCCTGTCCGGCTGTGGGCGCAGGCGGTTGCGCGCCTGGCGAAGCCGTCCGCGTTTGCGGCTGTGACGGTGCGCGAGGCGGTGCTTGCGGGTCTGGGGGGCGGCCAACAGCGTTGCCTGTTATGTTGTTTTCCGTTGGCCGGTGCGCCGTGTCCGCCTCGCCCAATCCCATTTTGAGCTTGCGCATCTCGGCGGTCGAGGACAGGAAGTCCGGATCCAGTTCGATCTCGGCGCTTTGCCCGGATTCGTCGCTCTTGAGAATGATGGACTTGAAGGTCCCCGTGGCGGCCGTCCACTCCGGGTTCGGCGGCGGCTCGACAAAGACTTGATTCACGTCCGCCGCGGCTGGGTTGAACTCGAGCGCGTCCTCCGGAATAGAGTCATCGTCATCAATGTCAAAGCGCGCCGGCGGCGGCCGCGAAGCGGGCGGGGCCGCAGACGGCGGTGTCGGCGGTCGGGCGTACATGAACGACCCGGTCGCCTGCTGTGGCCGTGAAGACGTCTCCGCTGGAGTCTTCGGAGCTGGGGGTGTCGCAGACGCCTCGGGTCGTGCAGGATCGGGGTGCGCTGCGGCGGGTGAGGTCTGCGAGGCGGAGGCGGCCGCATTCCGATCTTCTGACAGACGCGCGAGCGCATTGAAGACGTTGGAACAACGTCCGCAGCGAACATAACCTTGTGCCACCCGCAGATCCTGGGCGGTTACCACGAGCGTCAAGGCGCACTTTGGACAGACCGTAAACATTCGCTAGATATTGCCGCTGGCGTCAGTGACGCCGCGCGCAAAGGCCGACCCAGCCCTCGCGCTGTCCGAAAGGATGTATATCAAAACATGCGTCGTAAGCGCGTGTCACCTCTGAAACCTCCTGTTCCATGAGTCCCGCCAGGACCAAGTCCCCGCCCGGCCGGACGAGCGCCGCGAACCGTGGCGCCAGTTCACACAGTGGACCCGAAAGGATGTTCGAGAGCAGGATATCCACTCCGTGCGGCAGAGTCTCTGCGGAGTTATGCAGTCGCACCTGGGCGCTGCCTTCATTGGCCGCCGCGTTATCCCGGGTGGCCAGCAGAGCCTGCGGGTCGATATCGAAGCAATGGGCCTCAAGGGCGCCCAAGCGGACGCTCGCTACCGCCAGCACGCCCGACCCGCAGCCATAGTCGATGACTCGCGCGCCCGCAACGGGTCCCCGGTCCAACCATTCCAGGCACAGCGCCGTTGTTGGATGGGTGCCGGTGCCGAAGGCGAGCCCCGGGTCCATTTTGACAATCACCGCGTTGGGATCCTCAACCCGCTCATGGTGTGGGCAGATCCAGAGCCGCTTGCCGAAGCGCATGGCATGAAAGTCCTTGAGCCATTCCCGCTCCCAGGCGCGGTCGGCCACTATCCGGACGCGTAGCAACGCTGCCGGTTTGCCGAGTGATGCGCTCAACCGCTGCAGCAACTGGTCGGCGTCTGCATCCGCACCTGCACCTGCAAATAACGCCTGCAGTCGGGTGGCCGGCCACAGGCGGAATTCCCCTGGCAGCGGCTCGAGAACAGGATCGTCGCGTGAGTCGACAAACGTAACTGCAGTCGCGCCACAGGCGAAGCAGGCAGCCTCCGCTTCCTCCGGATCGAGCGAACCCAACTCAAACGACAGCTCGATGAAAGAAGTCATTTGGATCCTTCGGGCGTGGAACCTGCCGCTGAAGGCGGGTCGCGACGCCGCCCCGCCCCTATCGCAATCGCGCCTAAGCAGCCCGGCCTACGCGGCTCGCCCTACGCGGGCCGCCCTATCGTAGTCCCAGGCGCCGCTCGAGGTAGTGAATGTCGGTGCCACCCTTTTGGAACGCCGCGTGATTGAAGATCTCCTGATGCAGCGGGACGTTCGTCCTGATGCCTTCGATCACCATTTCCGCGAGCGCGTTCTTCATGCGCGCAATGGCTGTTTCTCGAGTATCGCCGTGCGCGATGATCTTGCCGATCAGCGAGTCATAGTTCGGCGGTACGTTGTAGCCCGAGTACACATGGCTGTCGACGCGCACGCCCGGGCCGCCGGGCGCATGCCAGAGGCGGATCGGGCCGGGCGAGGGCATGAAGGTCTTGGCGTCCTCGGCATTGATGCGGCACTCGATGGCATGGCCGCGGATCTGCACGTCGCCTGCGCGTAGGGCAGCTGCTCGCCGGCGGCGATCAGCAGCTGCGCCTTCACCAGGTCGATGCCGGTGATCAGCTCGGTCACCGGATGCTCGACCTGGATGCGCGTATTCATCTCGATGAAGTAGAACTCGCCGTCCTGGTAGAGGAATTCCAACGTGCCGGCGCTGCGGTAGCCGACCGCACGGCAGGCCTCGATGCAGCGCTCGCCCATGATGCGGCGCTGGCGGGCGGTGATGCCCGGGCGCCGGCGCTTCCTCGATGACCTTCTGGTGGCGGCGCTGCATGGAGCAGTCGCGCTCGCCCAGGTGGATGACGTTGCCCTGGCCGTCGGCCGAGCACCTGGAACTCGATGTGGCGCGGACGCTCGAGGAATTTCTCCATGTAGACCGAATCGTTGCCGAACGCGGCGAGTGCTTCGGCGCGGGTGATGGCGACAGCGTTCAGCAGCGATGCTTCGCTGTGCACCACGCGCATGCCGCGGCCGCCGCCGCCGCCCGGACGCCTTGATGATGATCGGGTAGCCGATGTCGCGCGCGATGCGCAGGTTCTCGTCCGGATCTTCGCCCAGCGGGCCGTCGGAGCCGGGCACGCAGGGCACGCCGTGCGCTTTCATTACCCGGATCGCGGAGACCTTGTCGCCCATGCGTGCGGATGGTTTCGGCCTTGGGCCCGACGAAGATGAAGCCGCTCTTCTCCACCCGCTCGGCGAAATCCGCGTTCTCGGACAGGAAGCCATAGCCCGGATGGATGGCGACCGAGTCGGTGACCTCCGCGGCGCTGATGATCGCCGGCATGTTGAGATAGCTCGCCGCCGAGGGCGGCGGTCCGATGCAGACCGACTCGTCGGCCAGCAGCACGTGCTTGAGGCTGTAGTCCGCCGTGGAGTGCACGGCGACCGTCTTGATTCCCAACTCCCGGCAGGCGCGCAGGATTCGCAGCGCAATCTCGCCGCGGTTGGCGATAACGACCTTCTCCAGCATGGCCAAGGCGCTTATTCGACTACGAAGAGCGGCTGGCCGAATTCGACCGGATCGCCGTTGCGGGCCATGACGGAGGTGACCTTGCCGGCCTTGTCCGACTCGATCTGGTTCATCATCTTCATGGCCTCGATGATGCACAGGACCTGGCCTACCTTGATCTCGTCGCCGATCTCGATGAACGCTTTCGCGCCCGGCGAGGGGGATGCGTAGAAGGTGCCAACCATCGGAGCGGTGATGACATGCTCATTGGGTTTGGGCTTGGCGGCAGCTTCGGCAGCCGGTGCTGCGGCGGTTTTAGCGGGCGCTTCGAGCTGCGGGTTCACTGCGACTGGCAGGCCTTGCATATGCGTGAACTGGGGGTAGCTCGGGAATGTATTCGGGGCAGGCATGCGGCTGATCCGCACTGCTTCCTCCCCCTCTTTGATCTCGATCTCCGCTATGCCGGATTCCTCCAGCAGCTCGATGAGTTTCTTGATTTTCCGAATGTCCATGCCGGGAATGCTCCCCTAAAATTAATAGGCTCAAAGTCGCCTGCGGCGCTTTCAGCGGACGCAGGCTGTCGTTCTGGTCGTGCCGCAGGCAAAAGCGTGGTTTTGCCTGCTTGGTGGCAAGGTGCTGACGCGTCGTGTGGTCCGCAAATAATGCTCATGGGGTGCCACGATGCTGCTCGAGCTGGTGCGCGGCTGCGCGCACCGCCAGCTCATAGCCAAAGGAACCGAGACCGGTGATCACACCGGCCGCGATATCGGAGAAGTAGGAATGGCGCCGGAACGGCTCGCGTGCGTATGTGTTCGACAGATGCACTTCAATGAACGGCAGCCTGACGGCTGTGATGGCGTCACGCAGCGCCACGCTCGTGTGTGTGAACGCGCCGGGATTGAAAATCAGAAAGCTGATGCCGTCGGCCGAGGCCCTGTGGATGCGCTCGATGAGCTCGTGCTCGGCGTTGCTCTGGAACGCGCGCAGCTCGTGCCCACTCTCCGAGGCTACCTCGGCGGCACGCTTCTCGATGGACTCCAGGGTCTCGGCGCCATAGATGCTAGGTTCACGGCTGCCAAGCAGATTCAGATTCGGGCCGTTGAGCAACAGCACTCGAGCCATGTGAAGGTGTCTTCGCCGACCGTTGAAAAGGCCGCGAATGTAACCTAATTCGCGCCGTTCGGGTACTTTATCGGAAAGATTTCCGAAGATCGTTCACGAACGCGGCTGTTCGCTTGATTTTCCGGCGGCTGGTGTGCCGGTCGAGCTTTGCCGCAAATGTGCGCTCTCGAGGCGGTCTATCTCAGCGGCGACCCGTTGGCGCACGGCGGGAAGGTCACTCTTTCCCGAATCGACGTCGCGTAGCCCGTCCAGAATCACTTCCGCCTCATCCCGATGCAGCTCTCCGACTCTGACCGTCAGGATCCGGCCTTTGGCGTCGGCAAATACGGTGAACGGGAAGACCGTATCCATGCCAAGCGCCTCGATCGCCGCCATACCGTCCTTTTCGCCGATCAGTACAGGATAATCGATGCTGATCGAGTGTGCGTACTGAATGACGGCATCCTTGAAGTCGACGGCGACGCCGACGATCTCAAGGGACTCGCCTTGCCGCTCCTGGCGCAGGCGCTTCAGGAGGGGAATCTCCCGGCGGCAGGGGTCGCACCAGGTTGCCCAGAAATTAACCATCAGGGGTCGCCCCCGCCACTGCGACAATTTGTGCTCGACGCCGTTTGCGTCCGGCATAACCAGTTCAGGCAGCTGTTCTGGGATTTTGTGTGCGACCGGCGCGTCGGAGTCACTCGACTTGGAGCTCGAGGGTTGCAGGCTGACGGCGCCGGGGTGCTGGGTGGGAGTGAGGCTCGAATGACGCGCCCCGAGGGCACGATAAGCGATGAAGCCCGCCGACCCGGCGGCGGCGAGCAGTGCAATCGCCGCAGCAACTTTGGCTATTCCGGGCGAATCGTCAGGGGCGGTCATCCGCCGAGGGCTTCCCGGGCGTGTAGGGCGAATTGATCGGCCTTCATGAAGCCCACCACACGAAAGTTGGCGCGCTCTTCACCATTGAGACCGTAGAACGCGATCGTCGGCGGTCCGATGATCCCCATGTGTTTCAACAACGCCTGATCGTCGGCGTCATTGTCGGTGACGTCGGCTCGTAGCAGAACGGTCTTGTTCAGAGCGGTCTTAACCGTCGTGTCAGTGAACGTGTACTTCTCCATTTCCTTACAGGATACGCACCACTTCGCCGAGAAATCGACCAGCACGGTTCGCCCTTGCGACTTGGCCTCTGAGATTTCGTGTTGCAGGTCCGCGACGGACTTGATGTGCCGGAACGGCAATTCCTGCTGATGGGCGAGGGCACTCGAGGTGAGTGGAGCCAGCGGATCCGTACTGCCGAGCGCGAAGCCTGCTATGAGCGCGACACCGTAGAGGCCGGTGACCGCGGCTCCCAGGCGCACCGCCCAGGTGGCCGCAGAGCGACTGCGCACCGCAGTCCAGAGCAGCCACGCGCAGATGACGGTCGGGATCGCCCAAAGCACCAGCGAGAAGCGCTCAGGCACGACACGCGCCAGCATCCAGGCTGCAACGGCCAGCATCATGACGCCGAAGAATTTCTTCACGGTGTCCATCCAGGCGCCAGCCTTGGGCAGGAGTTTGCCCGCGGAGGCGCCGACAATGAGGAGCGGCGTTCCCATGCCGATGCTCATCGCGAACAGGGCCGCGGCGCCGCGGACGATCTGCCCCGTTTGGCCGATCACGACCAAGGCGCCAACGAGCGCCGGCCCGACACAGGTGGTGACGATGAGGGCGGAGAGGACCCCCATCACTGCTACACCACCGAATGTTCCCGCCGCCTGGTTGTTACTGATGTTGGCGACCCGTGTCTGAATGGTAGCCGGCATTTGAATGGTGAAAAGTCCGAACATCGACAGCGCCAGGACCACGAACACCGCGGCAAACAACACCAGGATCCACGGCTGCTGGAAGACCGTCTGTACCTGCTTACCCGCGGCGGCACAGAGCGCACCGGCGATAGTGTAGGTGAATGCCATTCCCAACACGTAAGTCAGCGAGAGCGAGAAGGCGCGGCCGGTCGTCACATCTTTGCCTTGCCCGGCGATGATGCCGGACAGGATCGGAACCATCGGCAATACGCAGGGCGTGAAAGCCAACACCAGGCCGGCGAGAAAGAAGCCGCCCAACATCAGGAAGAGGTTTCCGGAGGTGATGAGCGAGGCGAAACGGTCCTGCTCGGAGACAAAGGCGCCCCCGGGCGCGGCTTTCGTGGCGCCCGCCGTGCGGCTTGCGGCGCTGTCAGGCTGGCTCGAAACGCTACCCGCGCTGCTTGCTTGCGCGGACGATGCGTCGATCGACTGGCTGACGCCCACCGCCGCCCCGCCCGCGGAGGTTCCGGCCGGGAGGTTGACGGTGATTTCCTTGGTTATTGGCGGATAGCACAGTCCTGCGGTCGCACATCCTTGATAGGTCACCTTCAGCGGGAGCGGAAATTGTGCGCTGGAGGCGCGCGCAACGGGTACACCCGCGACCAACTGGTGGTGGTAAATCTCCTGTTTACCGAAGTACTCGTCAGTCTTCGTCTCGCCGGCCGGCATCTCCAGGGCGCCGAGCTGCGCCTGGTTGCTGGTGGTCCCGACTTTCACGCGAGCGCGGTAGAGGTAGTACCCGTCAGCGATTTGCCAAACGAGCTTTACGTGGTCGGGGCCATCCGAGAGAGCGTCGAAACGAAAGGCTTCATCGGCGGGCAGGAATTCGTCGCCGGATGATTTCAACCCTGTGGACTTGCCGAGGACGGCTTCGATGCCCTTGGCGGTGAGTGTCGAGGAGGCCGGGGCCGATGACGTGCCTGGCAAAGACGTCGCTTTGTCGAGCGCTCCCTGCGCTTGGGCGGCTGTACTGCCAAGCAGGGCAATCGCGGCGAGAGCGGGAATTCCGAGGAGAATATGTTTAATCACACCTGAGGACCTCAAAGCTACCCACCCACCTGAGGGCGTTCACGCTACGTCTGCGGCTTGTGAGCGCGCAATGCGCGCAATACGAGCCCGAACCTCGCGCGGGGTGCTCGCGACAGCACCCTCTCCCTTCAGCAGCAGTATAGGCAAAGTGATAATTTCCGGTACCCGATCCCCGATGAAGTGAGCCAGACCGCACTTTCCGGCCCTTGGTCTCGGGGTCGCTCTCCATAGACGATTGACCGGGCTTTTGGACGCTTTATGACGGCCGCCGTTCGGGCCCCGAAACGTTCCCGTTAACGGGGGACTCACGATCCACCCGCCAAAAATAATCGCCCGCCTGGCTTGAAATCGTAAGGTCGCCGCCTATCATTAGCAGCCACGCCGGGGGAGTGCTAATAGCCTGCCTGGCGTTAGCGCAGTCCCAAAAACATCTCAATGTTCTGTAAGGAGCTTCTCCATGAAGATTCGTCCTCTTCATGACCGCGTCATCGTGAAACGTCTGGAGGAGGAACGTACCTCCCCGGGCGGCATCCTCATTCCCGATACCGCGGCTGAAAAGCCGGTGCAGGGAAAGATCGTAGCGGTCGGTAAAGGCAAAATTCTCGACGATGGCAACGTCCGTGCCCTCGACGTCAAGGTCGGCGACAAGATCCTGTTCGGCAAATATAGCGGAACCGAAGTCAAGGTTGACGGCGAAGATCTTGTTGTGATGAGGGAGGAGGATGTTATGGCGGTAATCGAGAGTAAATAAGCGAGGAATCACGACAATGGCAGCCAAAGAAGTCCGTTTCAGCGACGATGCCCGCGCCCGCATGTTCAGGGGCGTGAATATCCTCGCCAATGCCGTCAAGGCAACCCTCGGCCCCAAGGGCCGCAATGCCGTGCTCGAGAAGAGCTTCGGCGCTCCCACTATCACCAAGGACGGCGTGTCCGTGGCGAAGGAAGTGGAGCTGAAGGACAAGTTCGAGAACATGGGCGCCCAGATGGTGAAGGAAGTGGCGTCCAACACCTCCGACGAGGCCGGCGACGGCACCACGACCGCCACCGTGCTTGCGCAGGCGATCATCCGCGAGGGCCTGAAGGCCGTTTCCTCGGGCCGTAACCCGATGGACATCAAGCGCGGTATCGACAAGGCCGTAGTGACTTGCGTTGAGGAGCTGAAGAAGCTCTCCAAGCCGTGCAAGGACTCCAAGAACATCGCCCAGGTCGGCACGATCTCCGCCAACAGCGACGAGTCGATCGGCAAGACCATCGCGGACGCGATGGAGAAGGTCGGCAAGGAAGGCGTGATCACCGTGGAAGAGGGCTCGGGCCTCGACAACGAGCTCGAAGTGGTCGAGGGCATGCAGTTCGACCGCGGCTATCTGTCCCCGTATTTCATCAACAATCAGCAGAACCAGACCGCAGAGCTCGAAAAGCCGCTCATCCTGCTGTGCGACAAGAAGATCTCCAACATCCGCGAGATGCTGCCGCTGCTGGAGGGTGTCGCGAAGGCCGGCCGTCCGTTGTTGGTCATCGCCGAGGACCTCGAGGGTGAGGCGCTGGCCACCCTGGTCGTCAACAACATCCGCGGCATTCTGAAGGTTTCCGCAGTCAAGGCGCCCGGTTTTGGCGACCGCCGCAAGGCCATGCTGCAGGACATCGCGGTTCTCACCGGCGGCACCGTTATTTCCGATGAAGTCGGTCTGTCGCTCGAGAAGGCCACGCTGAATGATCTCGGCGATGCCAAGAAGATCGTCGTGGAAAAGGAAAACACCACGATCATCGACGGCGCCGGCAAGGCCACCGACATCAAGGCGCGTATCGACTCCATCCGCCAGCAGGCGGAGGAAGCGACCTCCGACTATGACAAGGAGAAGCTGCAGGAGCGTGTAGCGAAGCTCTCCGGCGGCGTCGCCGTCATCAAGGTTGGTGCGGCCACTGAAATCGAGATGAAGGAAAAGAAGGCTCGCGTCGAAGACGCCCTGCACGCCACCCGTGCGGCCGTCGAGGAAGGCGTTGTGCCGGGCGGCGGTGTCGCGCTCGTGCGCGTCCTGAAGTCACTCGAGAAGGTCGAGACGAAGAACGAGGACCAGCAGGTCGGTGTGAGGATTCTGGCGCGCGCGATCGAAGAGCCGCTGCGTCAGATCGTCGAGAACGCCGGCGAGGATGCTGCTGTCATTCTCAACCGCGTGAAGGAAGGCAAGGGCTCGTTCGGCTACAACGCCGCCACGGGCGAGTTCGGCGACCTGATTGAGCAAGGCATTCTGGATCCGACCAAGGTGACGCGTCTGGCTCTGCAGAACGCGGCGTCCGTCTCTGGTTTGCTGCTCACGACGGAAGTCATGATCGCGGAAGCTCCGAAGGATGAAGAGCACAGCCACGGCGGTGGCATGCCTCCGGGAGGCATGGGCGGAATGGACATGTAGGAACCTCTCGAAAGAGGTATCGAATCTGTCATAAACAATCGGTACTCTTTCGACATTGGTTTAGAGGCTCGCTTTATGCACCCTGCATGAAGCGAGTCTCGAAAGACGCGGAACAAGACCCCCTATTCCGCGCAACACCTCGGGCCCCGCAATTGCGGGGCTCTTTTTTTTCCGAGGAAATAATGCTGTGGCGCTGTCGGCATCCACGCAACAACCCACACGTATACCGCTCGCGACGGCAAATTCGACCGCGCTGTAACCGCTGGTTCAGCGGCGGTTCAGACGTGTTTAATTGCATTGCAACACGTTTGTAGCAGTAACGTTCCCCGGCCCGTTCGAAAGCTGCAAGTCGCAGCTTCACGACGCGCATGTCTGTCGGTCGAGACGATTTGCGGGAACTGAGCTGCTGCACGTACGGTCACTCGCGCAAAAGTTTTTGGCGCGAGGATTCCTCTCATGTTCAAGTCATCATCTCTCCCGTCGCAGCGTCGCTATGCGCGCGGGCTCTCTTTCCTGATCGGATGTTGCGTCGCGCTCCTGGTCACCGCATGCGGCGGTGGCGGCATGGCGGGCAGTACTCCCGGTATGGGTTCCGGAGGCAGTGGGGCCGGCACGGGCGCGACTGGTACAGGTGGAAGCAGCACGCCTATGGCTTGTACCGGGAGTTGCGGTACGTCGGTGTTGACCATGACGGATGCGGCCGGAGACTTTCTCAGCTACATCGTTACGCTGACCTCGCTGCAACTGCAGACGGCCGCTGGCGCCTCCGTGGAAACGCTTCCCGCGGCGACCCAGGTTGACTTCACCCGGCTCGTCAACCTTACCGAGGTGGTCAGCGCGGGCCAGATCCCCGCGGCGGACTACGTGAGCGCCAAACTCACACTCGACTTCACCAAGGCGCAGATTACCGCCGATAACGGCACAGGTACTCCCGTCCCCCTGGCACCGGTGGATGCCAACGGGAACGCCGTTACCGGCACACTGACCGTGACAGTGATGCTCGACAATTCCAACCAACTCATCATCACACCCGGCAACACTGGACGTCTGGCGTTCGACTTCAATCTTGCGGCGTCCAACATGGTCAATCTCACGGCCAAGACAGTCCAGGTGGCCCCGACGCTGGTAGCCACTGTGGTGCCGTCCGACGCCAAACGGGTGCGGGTGCGCGGGGCCCTCGCCAGTGTCAGCGCGGCGCAAAACGACTTTGTCGTCAATGTGCGGCCGTTCGCCGTTCAGACGGCTACCGCGGGCCAAGTCACCACGCAGGTGACAGCGTCGACGACCTATCTGATCAGCGGCACCGCCTATGTTGGCATGGCTGGGCTTGCGGCCCTGGCGGCGCTGCCCGCCAACACCCCGGTGGCGGCGTTCGGTTCTCTACAGTCGGGTACGCAATTCACGGCGACCAACGTGCTGGCAGGAACGAGTTTGCAGAATTCAGCGCAGGACCGGATTTCCGGGACAGTGATTGCCCGGACGGCCAATCGTTTGACGGTGCGCAGCGCCCTCTGGACCCGCACGGAGGGCGACTTCGATTTCATGATGGCGAATGTCATGGTGAACGTCGGTGCGAGTACCGACGTCCTCGAAGAAGGGCGGATGGGGACCTTCACCCCTGCCGACATCTCGGTCGGGCAGCATATCGATGCGTTCGGCATGGCTACGCAGGCAACCAACGGGGTCGTTACCCTTGATGCGACTGCAGGGCAGGTGCAACTGGACATCACGCCCGTGTGGGGAACGATCACCACCTTGGCTGCCGGAAGCCTGACGCTCAACCTGCAGTCGCTCGACGGTCTGCCTGCTACTGCTTTCACATTCGCGGGCACGGGTGCCAGTGCCGCGATGGATGCCACCGCGTCCGCCTACATCGTCAATGCGGACATGTTGAGTCAGACGGGTCTTGCCGTGAATGCGCCGGCCCGCGCGTTCGGATTCGTGACTCCCTTCGGCAAGGCGCCACCGGACTTCACCGCGCAGACGCTCGAAAACTTTTCCGCGGTGACCTCGGAGCTGGTCGTGGACTGGGGTCGTGCCGGCTCAGCGATGGCCTTTACCGGACTCACCGCGACTAGCACCTCGCTAAAGCTCGATCTGGCGCAGGTCGGCACTGTGCATGTCGTCAAAATCGGGCCGGAGCTTCTGGACCTGACGAAGCTCGCCGCCGCGCCCGGCATTGCTTCGGCTCCAGGGACGGGTCTGGTCTTTACCATCGGTCACGCCGGGAAATTCAGGACTGATAACTTCAATACGTTTGCCGCCTTCGTCACTCAACTGGCGGCGGACCTCGCTGGAACGGCCCCCACAGCGGGCACCATGGCGACCACGACCACGACCGTGGACGCCGTCGCGGCCGCGGGTCAGTACGACACCGGTACCAACCTGCTCACGGCCAAGCGTCTGGTGGTGCTCCTCAGTGATTGAGGCGACGCTGATTGAGTCGGATTAGGGTCGCATGCGGGCGTCCGCTTCTCTTCGCAACCCGCGGGGGTTATGTTGTCGCCATTACGGAATGGAGAAGCTCACCATGGCGGCTTATGTTACATGCGGGCGCTCGCAGCAGCGTGCCAGGTTCTCGCAGCGGTGGACATCATTCGCGCTGGTTGGCCTGGGTTGCGCTGCTCTTTTCAGCGTTGCCGCTTGCGGCAAGCTCGGGCTTGGGAATGGTGGGGAAGAGATGAGCTGGGCCCGGGCAGCGCTCGAGCGGAATAACCAGCTGGAGGTCATAGCCGCCGACCCGCAGACGAATACGTTCACCGTTCGCGTCAAGGGCACCGGCGAGCTGCGGATGATTCGTGCGGACCAGGTGGTCGGCGGCCCTGCGGGTGGTCCTGCGGCTGCGCCTGGAGGTAGTGGAACCCAGGAAGCCGCAGGTGCAGGGGCCGCTCAGAGTGCTGGCGCGGCTTCCGGTGGGACCAGCCCGGCGACTTCGCAACCCGCCGCGCCGAACGAGGCGACCCTGCCGCCGACAATGACTGCGGCTAACTCACCGACCAACAACACCGCTTCCGGCACCTCGGCTTCCTCACCCTCGGGTGACGCCGCTTCCGGCAGCAACGCACCGCGCACCGGTTTCCGGTCCGAGCCCACTCCGCCGGCTGATGCCCCGAATCCCAATAGCGATGTTGCCTCCGTTACCCCCGGCGGCCGGACGCTCGAGTCGGGGCCGGGCTATGCCATCAAGGTTGCCTCGAAGGGCGCTCCCACGCCGGTTCGCACGGAGCGCTCGACGACGAGCGCGGCGGTCGAGCGTCGTCACGAGCCGATCATTTGCCAGGGCGAGCGGTTGCTGCAGATCGACAATCGCAATCTCGAGTTCGATGGAGATGCGGTAGCCGCCGAAGACGGCTGCGAAATTCACATCACCAACAGCCGTATCGTCGCCAAGGGTGTAGGTGTAGCCGTGCGCCGTGCCAACGTTCATATCGACAACAGCCAGATCGAGGGCGGCACGGCTTCAATCGACTCCTCCGAGGGCGGGCAGGTTTACGCCGCCTCATCGAGGTTCAAGGGCTTGAGTCGCCGGCTCGACAACTCGTCGTTCCATGACCTCGGTGGGAATGTCTGGAATTGACGTTGCATCCGTCGCCGCTGGGCTTTGCTGCAAGCCGTGACCTGAAGGAGTTGGTGGAGCGTGCGCTCGAGGCACTACGCTCCAACGCCGTCGCCGCGGCTGCTCTTGCCGAGGCACCTGCCGAGGTGCGTGAATCGGCACCCTTGGTATTCGCGGGGAGCGATTTTGTCGCGCAGCTATGCGCTCGCGATGAGGGGCTGCTGCCGCAGCTGATCGCGCGGCAGGATTTGCAGAGAACGTTGGCGCCGTCGGATTTCCCTGCGCGGGTCTTCGCCTCACCGCCCGATGCCAGTGAGGCTGAGGTGCTGTCAGCACTGCGTCGTTGGCGCCGTCACGAAATCGTGCGGATCGCCTGGCGCGACCTCGCCGGCTGGGCGGATTTGCCGGAAACTCTCAGTGACCTTTCGGCATTTGCTGACGCTGCTATCGAGGCCGCCGTGCGCTACGCGCGCCATGGTCTTGTCTTGCGGTATGGAGAGCCGCGGTCAGCGCAAGGGGTGGTGCAGCCGCTGGTGGTGCTTGCCATGGGCAAGTTGGGCGGTGGCGAGCTGAATTTCTCCTCGGATGTGGACCTGGTCTTCCTATTCCCGGAGCACGGCGAAACTGACGGCGCGCGCAGCATCGCGAACGAAGAGTTTTTCACTCGGCTCGGACAGGGTGTCATCCGGTTGTTGGGGGCGCCGACGCATGAAGGCTTGGTCTTGCGTGTCGATATGCGGTTGCGGCCGTTCGGGGATAGTGGTCCCTTGGTGGCGAGCTTTGCCTCATTCGAGGACTATCTGCCGCGGCACGGCCGCGATTGGGAGCGCTACGCGTACGTGAAGGCGCGAGCGGTCACGGCGCCGGATGCGTACGCGGAGCTGTATTCGGCTGCCGTACGGCCCTTCGTTTATCGACGCTATCTCGACTACGGAGTGTTCGAGAGTCTGCGCGAGATGAAGGGGCTGATCGGGCGCGAGGTGGAGCGTCGCGAGCTGGCGGACCATGTCAAGTTAGGTCCGGGAGGCATTCGCGAGATCGAGTTCATGGTGCAGGCTTTCCAGCTCATCCGCGGCGGACGGGAGCGGCGTTTGCAGACGACGTCGCTGTTGCAGGCGCTGCAACTGATCCAGACCTGGAAGTGGCTGCCGCAGGGCGCGGTGGAGGATTTACGGGCCGCGTATGTCTACCTGCGCCGCCTGGAGAACCGCCTGCAGATGTTGGGTGATGCGCAGACTCATAAGCTTCCGGAGGATACGCTGTCGCGGGAGCGTATTGCGCTGGCGATGGGTGCGGCCGACAACCGGAGCACAGCGGAGGGAATCCCGAGAAGCGCCGGCGGCGCGACTGGAGCGCAGCGGAAGGAATCCCAAGAAGCGCCAGCGGCGCGACGTGGGGCGACGCGGGACTGGAACGGCTTGCTCGAGGAGTTGAATCGACATCGCCAGCGCGTCGGTCGTCAGTTCCGGCTCGTCGTATTCGGTGGCGCGGAACATGACAGTAGCGCTGTGCGGATTGATCTCGGGCGATTCTGGGATACGCAGGCCGAGACCGCCGCCCTTGCCGAGTCGTTGGCAAACGCGGGCTTCGTGGCGAGTGCTGAGGCTACGCGCCTGTTGTTGGAATTGCGCTCCTCGGCGCTGGTTCGCAAGCTTGATGAGGCTGGCCGCAAGCGGTTGCAGGCACTGCTGCCACCGCTGTTGGCGGATGTGGCACGCGCCGGCGCGACAGTTGCCGCTTCGCAGACACAGCTCCAAGTGTTGCGTCGCGTTTTACGCATCGTCGAGGCCATAGGCCAACGGTCGGCGTACTTCGCGCTGCTGCAGGAGAACGCTACGGCGCGCGCACGCCTCGTAGAGCTTTGCGGCCATGGCGAATTTTTAACGCAACAGATCGCCTCCCACCCCTTGCTCCTCGATGAGCTCATCGACGAGCGGCTGCTCGCCGATCTTCCGAGCCGCGCGACCCTCGAGGCAGAGGTACGCTCGCGACTCGAGCAGCTCGTCGACGATGATCCTGAGCGTCAGGTCGAAGCTCTTTGCCACTTTCAGCGCGCCTCGATCTTTCGAGTCGCCGTGGCGGATCTCACCGGTCGTTTACCCGTGATGCGTGTGAGCGACCGTCTCACCGAAATCGCGGAAATCATCGTCGAGCATGCCATCGAGCTGGGCTGGCGCCAGATTACCGCCCAGTATGGTGCCCCTCATTGCGGCGAGGGCAGCGCACGCCGGCCAGTGAGTATCTGCGTCGTCGGCTACGGCAAACTCGGCGGGATGGAGCTCGGTTATTCATCCGATCTGGACCTCGTCTTCCTCCACGACTCGCACGGAGAGCAGCAAGAGACGGACGCCACGAAGCCGATCGACAACCAGATTTTCTTCGTACGGCTGGCGCAGCGGATTATGCATTTGCTCACCATGCATTCCGCCGCCGGGCGCCTTTACGAGGTGGATGTGCGCCTGCGGCCGAGCGGCAAGGGCGGCCTGCTCGTGACGAGCCTAGGGGCGTTCGCCGAATATCAGCGACGGGACGCCTGGACCTGGGAGCATCAGGCGTTGCTACACGCACGCGCCGTCGCAGGCGCTGCGAGCTTGCGCTCGCAGTTCGAGAGCATCCGTCTCGAGGCTCTCGCTGATCATGTGCGCCGTGACACTCTGCGATCCGAGGTGCGTAGCATGCGGGAACGCATGCGCAAGGAGCTGTCCAAGGGGGGCGCTCCAGGACCGGGTGGGCCCCCACTCGGAAGACCGAGTGGGTTTGATATCAAGCAGGATCCCGGGGGCGTCGCCGATATCGAATTCCTCGCGCAGTATTGGGCCCTGTGGTGGGCGAAGGACTACCCACCCGTGGTGATGTTCTCCGACACCATCCGCCAGCTTGAATCGGTCGCCTCGGCCGATCTGGTGCCGCAGTCGACGGTCGATGTGCTGACCAGCGCCTATCGCGCGTTCCGAGCGCGATCACACCACTTGTCTCTCGCGGGAGCGGAGGCGATCGTGCCGGCCACGGAGTTCGTGACCGAACGGGCTGCGGTGACTCGCGTCTGGAACGAGGCGATGGGCGTATAATCAGCGCAACGATCAACCTTCCAGAAAGCTTTCTCATGGCCGCGACGACCCAGCCGCTTATTCAACCGAACGCGCAGAACCAGTACGAAGTCACGGCCGAGGATCTGCCGCTATCGTGTCCGATGCCGCAGATGTACCTTTGGAATTCACACCCGCGGGTGTATCTGCCGATCGAGGCGAGCGGCTGGGCGAAATGCCCTTATTGCGGCGCCGAGTACACGCTGCGGCGCTGAGAGCCTCTCGGAAGAGGTGCTCCTCTTACGCCGCGAGTGACAGCAGCTGCGGTCTGCCTACCGCATACCCCTGTAGATAGTCCACGCCCATACGTCGCGCCGTATCGAGGGTGGCGACGTCCTCGATCTGTTCCGCGATCACCTTGAAGTTGAGGGTGCGAGCGAGCTTGATCATGGCGGTTACCATCGCTTGGTTGACCGAATCGCGCTCCAGATTGCGCATGAACGAGCCGTCGATCTTCAGGTAGTCCATCGGCAGGTTCTTGAGGTTCGAGAACGAGCCGACACCCGAGCCGAAATCATCGAGCGCGAACTGGCATCCCATGCCATGCAACACGCCGACGAAACGGCGCGCATGATCGAGGTTGGCGACCACCGCGCTCTCGGTGATCTCAAAGCATACCTGTGTCGGATTGACACCGGTGCTGTCCAGGCACTCGACCACGAACTCCAGGAACTGCACATCACTCAACGTCTGCCCGGAGATGTTGATCGCAACGCTGCGGTTAGGCGGTACCGGAATCGCGCCACGGCCCAAGGCGGCGAGCGTAGTCTGCACCACCCAGCGGTCGACCAGCGACATCAGCCGATAGCGTTCAGCGGCCTTCACGAATTCAGACGGCGGTACCTCGTGTCCGGCCTCATCCTGCAGCCGGACGAGCACTTCCATGGCCGGCCCGCCGCCGTCCTGGCCGTAGGCCGGAATGATAGGTTGGTGATACAGGTGGAAGCGGTTGTCCTTGAGCGCGCTTTGCAAACGCTGCAGCCATTGGATTTCGCCGGTGTGGCGGGCGAGCGCCTCATCGCGCGCCGAATAGACGACGACGCGGCCGGAGCCCTGTTTCTTTGCGACATAACATGCTGAATCCGCGGCGGCGAGCAACTCCTCGAGCGCCCCGCTTTCACGCGAGATCTCGACGAGGCCGATGGAGACGCCGATGTTGAATATCTTGTCCTTCCAGACGAAGCGGTAGTCCCCGACCGCGCGGCAGACATCATCGGCGATCTGCCGGGCCT
>CAVVXG010000026.1:0-27647 GCA_963752125.1 uncultured Pseudomonadota bacterium
ACCCGCGAGCTTGCTTCAAGTGTGAACTTCATCGCCGGTACGATACCGCTCTGTGCGCGCGATCGTCATCGGTGTTGCGATAGGACGCAATGCGCAGTGCCGAGCCGTTACGATACGTCGGTGCGTGAGCTCGTCATCATCATTTCGGATCTGTATCTGCCGCCCCGGGAGGCCGGCCAGCGTAAAGCTGCCGCCAGCCTCCCATTACCCGGGTTGGAGCAGGCTGCGCGTTTTGGCCGGAAAGCCCCTCTTGGTGCCGACTGGCGTCCCTGGCTTGCGCGTTGGCTGCGCCGCGATGATCTCGCTCGCGCGGCTCCCG
Source organism: uncultured Pseudomonadota bacterium (assembly GCA_963752125.1). GTDB lineage: Bacteria > Pseudomonadota > Gammaproteobacteria > Steroidobacterales > Steroidobacteraceae > 13-2-20CM-66-19. Next base: position 320 of record CAVVXG010000026.1, read on the forward strand.
CTACGATCGTCGCCGCCGCGAGCGAGGCAGCGCGCCTGGCAATGGCCGACAACACACCCGCCGCAGTCCGCATCGCAGGCGCGGCTGCTCTTGCTGACTCCAATGCAACCGCCTGGCTGGCCACTCCGGTGTACCTGATCGCGAGCCTGACGAGCTTGCACCTCGACCCGCGCAGCATCCTCCAGCTTTCCCACGATGAGCGCGCAATGCTCGCCGAGGACTTCGACCGCACCTTCGCTGATTCGCGATTTCGATTGGAATCTGTGGCGTCCGGCGCGCTCGTCATGCGTGCTCACGACGCAGTGGAAGCCGTGACAACCGGCCCGCTCGGGCGCTGGCTGGTGAGCTCGAAGCCTCGCTGCCCAGGGGGCCTGAGGCGGCTGTGTGAAGCGCCTGGGCGCAGAGCTGGAGATGTGGCTGCACGCTCATCCGGTTAACGAGCGCGCGCCCGTCGCGGCGAGTTGCCCGTTAGCACACTCTGGCTTTGGGGCGGTGGCGCAACTGTAGGGTTTCACGAGAGCCTGGCAACGCTGCCCACTTCGGCAACCCGGGAGGTGCCGCGTCTTCTGACTTACTCTTCGGCTCCGATCCCTACTGATAGGGCTCCTCGGCCTGCACGGCGCCGCTCCTCGAGCACTGCCCGATCATCTACCTGACCTCCACAGCTATCCTGGAATTCAACGCGCGGCGCTCGTCACTGAAATCACGCCCCTGCTACACATAAATCCTCACTGGAGCGTGTTTGAAGCCCTCGCCGACCTCGACCACCGCTTCATCACCCCGGCGCTGGTCGCGTTACGCCGCGGCGCCACGGCGGCGGTCGTCCTCATTGCGAACGACATCCAACTGCGCGTCGAGCGCGGTGATTTCCTGAAATTCTGGCGTCGCCGCCGACAATCAGTCCTTGACGAGTTGCGGTCCGGGTGACTACCGTCGCCGACGAACGCACAACCGAAGCGGGGGAATTTGATTTGACGTTGCGCATTGTGCGTAGAGAGACTGTTTCTCAGGATGCTGTCTCCTTGAGCGGCGAACTGCATCCCGTTCTCAGGCGCGTTTATATCACCCGCGGCGTACGCACCCCTGCTGATCTCGACATTTCGCTCGAGCGCTTGCACCCTGTAGGCACGCTGGAAGGGGTTCCTGCGGCGGTGGATCTGCTGTTGAAGCACCGCATGGGCCGCGTCCTCGTGGTGGGTGACTTCGATGCCGACGGTGCGACGAGCACCGCACTGATGGTTCGTGCGCTGACGGGTTGGGGATTCGCGTCGGTCGATTTCCTCGTTCCCAACCGCTTTGAGTTCGGTTACGGCCTTACGCCTGAGATCGTCGCGCTTGCCGCCTCACGTTCACCGACGCTCATTGTGACGGTTGATAATGGGATTTCCAGCACGGCAGGGGTTGCGCATGCGCGCGCACAAGGCATCGATGTTCTGATCACCGACCATCATCTTGCGGGCGCTGAGCTCCCTAATGCCAACGTTATCGTCAACCCCAACCTCGCCGGTAGCACATTCGGAAGCCGCGCGCTTGCTGGGGTAGGCGTTGCGTTCTACGTCATGGCCGCTGTCCGTCGTCGTCTTGATGCGCAGCAGCTGACGCCGCCCGGCGCACCCAGTGTGGCCTCGTTTCTCGATCTCGTCGCACTTGGAACGGTCGCGGATGTCGTGCCCCTGGATTCCAACAATCGCGTTCTGGTCGCCCAGGGGCTGCGGCGCATCCGTGCCGGCCGCTGTGTCGCGGGCATTCGTGCGTTGCTGGACCTATCAGGCAGACGTCCTAACGATCTGACTGCGGCAGACGTCGCCTTTGCAGTAGCCCCGCGACTCAACGCGGCCGGTCGCATGGATGATATGACGATCGGTATTCAGTGCCTCTTGAGCGACGATCCTACCGCCGCGCAGATGCTTGCGGCGCGCCTCGACCAACTCAATGAAGAGCGCCGCGCGACGGAGGCCCGCATGCAGGTTGAAGCGCTGGCGGCCGTCAGCCGCCTACGCGACCCGGGCCCGCACTTTGTTCAGCGCAGTGGCGTCTGTCTATTTGACGAAGGCTGGCACCAAGGGGTCGTGGGGCTTGTGGCGAGCCGGGTGAAGGACCGCGTACGACGCCCGGTGATCGCATTCGCGGTGTCGAGTGACGCGACTCTGCGAGGCTCCGCACGCTCAGTACCCGGTATCCACATTCGTGACGTGCTCGACGCCATAGCCTCGCGAGAACCTGATCTCATCAGCAAGTTCGGCGGGCACGCCATGGCTGCCGGCCTGACGCTGGATCGCTCGTGCCTCGACCGCTTCGCCAAAGCTTTCGACGCTGAGGTCGGTCGATGGGCCGCGCGCTCCGCGGCTGACACAGTTGAGACAGATGGTGAGCTCTCGGTGCAAGAGATAGCGCTCGAAACCGCACAAGCCCTGCGCGCGGGAGGTCCCTGGGGACAGGCCTTCCCTGAGCCCTCCTTTGATGGGGTGTTTGCCATCCGCAATACGCGCGTTGTCGGTGACCGCCACCTGAAAATGTGGGTTGAAGTACCGCGAACCGGGCGGTCCTTTGATGCGATCGCCTTCAATCACATTGAGGCGCGGGAGCACTTTGTACCCCCGGAAGGCGCGGTGCAGCTCGTCTACCGGCTCGATGTGAACGAATACCAGGGCGAGCGCCGCCTGCAGCTTCTGGTGGACCACGTGCTGCCGGTGCATGCGGCACCGTGCTAACATTCGCGATCCCCTGATTTTTGCACCACTTAACGGCAATACGATGGAAGTCAATCAGCTCAAGCGCCAGCTCAAAGACCTCGGGGAGCGTATTCACTCCTTACGGGGGTTTCTTTGAGTACGATCTCAAGAAGGAGCGCCTCGAGGAGGTAGCGCGCGAGCTGGAAGATCCCGCCGTTTGGACCAAGCCGGAGCGCGCCCAGGAGCTCGGGCGCGAGCGGGCACGCCTGACGGCGGATACAGGCGAGATCGAGCGCACCACCAAGGGAATTTCCGACGCGGCGGAGCTTCTTGAGCTGGCGGAAAGCGAGGGCGACGAAGCCGCCGCGCGCGACATCGATAACGACGCCCAGCGCCTCGAGGCCGAAGTCCGCCGCCTTGAACTGAAGCGCATGTTTCATGGCGAGATGGACTCGCACAACGCCTTCCTCGATATTCAGGCGGGAGCCGGGGGTACGGAGGCGCAAGACTGGGCGCAGATGCTGCTGCGTATGTATCTGCGATGGGCCGCCGCGCGCGGTTTCTCGGCGGAGGTCATCGACTCGAATGCGGGTGAAGTCGCCGGCATCAAGAGCGCGAGTATCCAGATCAAGGGGGACTATGCTTACGGCTGGCTGCGCACGGAGACCGGAGTGCACCGGCTGGTACGCAAGTCGCCGTTTGACTCCGGTAATCGGCGCCACACCTCGTTCGCCTCGGTGTTCCTCTCGCCCGAAGTCGACGACGACATCGAGATCGACATCAACCCGGCGGACCTGAAGACGGATGTGTATCGCTCCTCAGGCGCGGGCGGACAGCACGTCAACAAGACCGAGTCCGCGGTGCGTATCACTCACATGCCCAGCGGCATCGTGGTCGCGTGCCAGAACGAGCGCAGCCAGCACAAGAACCGCTCGACGGCCATGAAAATGTTGAAGGCCAAGTTGTACGAGCTCGAGGTCAACAAGCGCAACGCCGCGGCCCAGGTGTTGGAGGACTCGAAGTCGGACGTGAGCTGGGGCAACCAGATCCGCTCCTATGTGCTCGATCAATCGCGCATCAAGGATCTGCGCACCGGTGTCGAAGTGGGTGCCACCGACAAGGTGTTGGACGGCGACCTCGATCAATTCCTTGAAGCCTCGCTCAAGGCGGGAGTTTAGGTGACAGCAGTGAAAGGCAACGGCGGCGGTGTGAAGGGCGGCGGCAGCGGCTCCGGCGAGGAGCCCGTCGATGAGAACAAGCTCATCGCCGAACGGCGCGCGAAGCTTGCGCAGCTGCGTGACAGCGCGCAGCAAACAGGCACTCCGGTATTTCCAAACGACTTCCGTCGCAACGCTCTGGCCGCGCAACTGCATGACGCTTTCGGCGAGCGTGACGGCGCGTGGCTCGATGCCAACCCGACGCATGTCAGTGTCGGCGGCCGCATCTTGTTCAAGCGCGTCATGGGCAAGGCGAGCTTCGTCAAAATCGCCGACCGCACCGGCCAGATTCAGCTGTTCCTACAACAGGAATCGGTGGGTGCCGAGGCCTACGATGCGTTTAAAGGTTGGGACGTCGGCGACATCATCGGCGCCACCGGTGTGCTATTTCGCACCAAGACCAATGAGCTCTCGGTGCGCGCCGCCAATTTGCGCCTGCTGGTGAAGTCGCTGCGGCCGTTGCCCGACAAGTGGCACGGCCTGTCCGACAACGAAACCCGATATCGCCAGCGCTACGTCGACCTGATTGTCAATGAGACGAGCCGGAACGTCTTCCGCACGCGGACCCGGATCGTGCGCTATCTGCGCGACTTCCTGGACTCGCTCGACTTCCTCGAGGTCGAGACTCCGATGATGCAGGCCATTCCGGGTGGTGCGGCCGCGCGGCCTTTCATCACGCATCACAACGCGCTCGATATCGACATGTACCTGCGCATTGCGCCGGAGCTGTACCTGAAGCGGCTGGTCGTTGGTGGCTTCGAGCGTGTGTACGAAATCAATCGCAACTTTCGCAACGAAGGCGTTTCAACCCGTCACAATCCCGAGTTCACGATGCTCGAGCTGTACCTTGCGTACGCCGACTATCGCGACCTCATGGATTGGATCGAAAAGGCGATGCGGGGGCTTGCGGATACACTCCACGGCTCGCAGCAGATCACCTACCAAGGGCGCGACTACGATCTGAGCAAACCGTTTCGCCGCGTGACCATTGAAGAAGCGATCATTGAGAACAACCCGGGCGTGGATCCGCTGTCCCTTCGTGATCCTACCTACCTGCGCAAGCTGTGCGAGAAACTCGGCATCCCCGTGAACGCGCATGATGGGCCCGGCAAGCTGCAGATCGAGGTCTTCGAAAAGACCGCCGAGCACACGTTTGTGGACCCGACGTTCGTGTACGCCTATCCAGCGGAAGTTTCCCCACTCTCCCGTGCGAACGACGCGGATCCATTTCTGACGGATCGCTTCGAGTTCTTCGTCGCCGGTCGCGAGGTGGGTAACGGCTTCTCCGAGCTCAATGATGCGGAGGACCAGGCCGCCCGCTTCCGTGCCCAGGTGGCCCGCAAGGACAAGGGCGATGAAGAGGCGATGTTCTACGACGCCGACTACGTGCGAGCGCTCGAGTACGGTATGCCGCCGACCGCCGGTCTCGGCGTCGGTATCGATCGCCTCGTCATGTTCTTCACCGATTCCGCATCCATCCGCGATGTGATTCTGTTCCCGCACCTTCGTCCGGAGGTCGATTGAAAGAGTCCCCGATCGGGGTATTCGATTCCGGCGTAGGCGGTTTGACGGTTCTGAAGGCCCTGACGGCGGAGTTGCCGCACGAGGACTTTGTGTATCTCGGCGATACAGCGCGGCTGCCCTATGGGACCAAAAGCCCCGAGACCGTGGCCCGCTATGCCTTGCAGGCGGCGGGAGCGCTGTTGGAATACGGCGTCAAGGGGTTGGTGATTGCTTGCAACACCGCCTCATCGGTCGGGCTGCCCGTCATTCGCGAGCACATTCGCGACATACCGGTGATCGGTGTCATCGAGCCGGGCGCGCAGGCGGCTTGCGCTACCTCAAAGTCCGGCCACATCGCGGTGATCGCCACCGAGGGTACGATTCGCGAAGGCGCATACAGCCAAGCCATCTTGCGGCTTCGCGCTGGCGCGCGTGTCGTTACGCAACCGACCCAACTGTTCGTGGCGCTGGCTGAGGAGGGCTTGCACGAAGGTCCGATTGCCGCAAGCGTTGCCCGGCACTACCTCGATCCCATGTTCCGGACTGGCTCGCCCGTATTGCGCCCTGACCTCAGTACAGCGCCGGACACCCTGGTGTTAGGTTGCACGCACTTTCCCATGCTCGTGGGCGCGATTCGCGCCGCCATCGGCCCTGATGTCCGCATTGTCGACTCCGCGGCGACGACAGCAAAGAGTGTCCGCGAGTTGTTGGATCGCCAAGGTCTGGCACGTGCGGCCGGCGAGGGCGCGACACGCTTTCTCGCGACCGACTCCGTCGAGCGCTTCACCCGCACCGGTAGCCGCTTTCTCGAGCGGCCCATCGACCCCGCGGAAGTCGAGCTCGTCGATCTTTAGGAACCCCCTCCTTGCGGTCCAGGCTGCGGCGTTTCTACTTAAGCCATTGAATTTGAATGATGGATGCCGTCAAGAGTGGGCTACTGGCGTTCGGAGGATTGCCGTCCTTGACTTGAGCAGGTTGATACGGGCACGTATAAAGTACTGGATACGTGCACGTATCCAGTAAAGGAAATCATCGTCGTTGGGTGATAGGACCATGAGCACTCTGCTTGTCAAAATGAACGAAGAGCGCGCCCGCGTGCGCGAAGCCGACCGAACGGCGGCTTACCGACGGCTGCGTGAGGCGTTGGGCAGGCTTCTTCCTACGGGAAGCGAGGTGTGGGTATTCGGATCTGTTCTCCACGCCGGTCGCTTCCGCGAGTACTCCGACATCGACATCGCCGTAGCCGATTTGCCGGCTGGACGTTCCGAAGCCTGGCTGCAAGGTGAGCTCGAGTTATTGCTCGAGCGTCAGGTGGACGTCCTGAACCTCAACGAAACCGGGTTGCGTACGAAGATAGAGCAAACGGGCGAACGATGGACGCTATAGGCCTGGAAATCCTACAACGAGAGCTGATAGCCGACCGCAAGGTACTCGCTGATGCTGCGTGGAAAGCTTCGCAACGCATCGCCGAGTCGAACGCCGGGCACCTCGAGGCATGTGCTTACGAGACCGCTCGTTTCTACACCGTATTCGAACGCATGCTCGAGAACATCTGCGAAGCGTTTGAAAATCATTTCGAACACCACGGCGATTGGCATGAGAAGCTTCTTAACCGCCTCGCACTGCAGCTACCAGGCCTACGGCCGGCTTTTCTGCCGGAGGACACGGTAGCCGAATTGCGGGAGTTGAAAAGGTTTCGCCATCTCATTCGGCACGCATATGATCTAACGCTGCGCGAAGATCGGCTCCGCGACGTAGTGACGATCGTTGACAAGGTGAATGCAGCGATGCCCGAATGGTGCGACCGGTTCCTGGCCGCGGTTCGCGCGGAGCAAAAATGGTGACAGGCGGCGGACAATTGCTAGTCTGGCAGCGGGTAAGGCAGCGGCAAAACCTCCGCATCGAGCACAGTTGACTCCACGCTCGCTGCATTCTCGTCGGACTCCGACGGCGCATTCACGGCCGTGGTTGTCACAGCCAAAAACTCACATCGCCCGTCAGATAGAGACGCGGCTTCCACAAGCTTGAACGTTCTCCCATCCGATAACTGCCCGGCCTGCCCGGTCGCAAGCCTTACCGGCGCGCGAGATACAAACCGTTGCAGCCGGCGTTTCACACGCCCGCGATAGTGCGCGCGTGCGATGACTTCCTGCCCCGTATAACAGCCCTTGTCGAAGGAGATGCCGCCCAGCGCATCCAGATTCAGCATTTGCGCGACGAACTCTTCCGAGGTTGTCGCGTAAACCGTGGGCAAACCTTCGGCGATATCCAGGAGACGCCAAGCGTCTCTCGTACCCGGGGCGCAACTCGATAGGGGCAACGGTTGGTCAGTGGGAGAAACGATCAGCCATCGCGCGGGCATTGCACCAACGCGGACAATGACTGTCGCATCCGAACGCGACTGCCCATTGACTTCCTCGGGAAGCATCAGCGCCGATGCTGTTGGAAGTTCAACAACGGAGTCGGCGTCCTCCAACTGCGCCGCCGCCGAAGTCGACTCTCCGGCCGCCGCCGCCCGCGCGGCCACCTCTTCAAACTGCTTCGCAGCCCAACTTGCGGCACGCGCTGCAGACGCCGGCGCGTCCGAGCTGGGTGCGCCTGCGGGCACGTGCGACTCGGCGCCCGACCCAACCGCACCCGCGGACGCATGCGGTGCCACCAACCCGATCACGCGCCAGCGCGCGGACTCGTCCGCGATCTTCACCTTCGCCCGCAGCACGAACTTCCCGAGCCGGCTCGCCACCGATGCCGCGAGCTCACGAGGGAGAATGGCGAGCAAGTCCTCCGGCGCCAGCTGCACGAGCCGCAGCAGCGCAATCACGCGACCCTGCGGATTGTGGTAACCCGTTAACTGCGACTGATCCGCGGTTAGCCGCTCCACGTCAATGGAGACCTGCCCCTGCAGAAATCGCACGGCGTCCGGCCCATACAGTCGCAGAACACCCAAATCGCCCAGCTCAATCAAATTCCACTCATTACTCATATGCTCATCACCTGAACGCGCGGGGCCATTTGTTCGTGGCATGGACGCCATCCGGTCACGGTATACGCCCATACCCATGAAGATGGGGCTCTAGACATTGTTTTTCCACAGGTTTCCGGTAGTCCAGAGTCGCGAATTCTGGCACAATCGCAGGATGCCGAAACGCGCTGACAAGAACGCTGATTCACCACATCCCGCTGTTCCTGTCGCGCATCCTGACCCCGCTCCGAAGGCCTTGCCACCGAATCCAGCGGATGACGTTGCGCTGGCGCCAGCGGCGACCGAGCGGTCAGCGAGGGAACCCCCAGCGGGGGCCAGGGAGGGAACCGCCACCGGGGAGATCGGTGGCCCCGGCGGCCCCGAGCCCACCCGGTATGGAGATTGGGAAAAGAAGGGTCGCTGCATCGATTTCTAAGCTAACTGAAAACCGCGCGTGGCGGGCCCTTAAGCCGCCAGCCTTCGCTGCGGGCCTAACCTTATGCCTCAAAGACCTACTTCACCTCATGTGTCTGTGTACCGGATCTTCCGGTACACGATGTTTACCTCATTCGCGAACCGCGTTACCGGCATCCTCATGTCCATCGGACTGCTCGTGCTGGTGTACTGGCTAATGTCGGTTGCGAGCGGAAACGCCGCTTACACGCAGGCAGCTGCAATCCTCTCGTTACCGATATTCAAGCTGATATACGCCGGGCTGCTCTTCACGTTCTCATATCACCTCGTCGCCGGGGTGAGGCATCTCGTCTGGGATACCGGTCGTGGTCTGGAGCGTCATCAGTCACAACGCAGCGCCTGGATCGTCGGTGTGGTGAGCGTACTGCTGACGATCGCTTTGATTTACTGGGCCTTCTGCCCGGGAGCGCACCAGTCATGAGCTTGCGCAGTCCCCTGGGTAAAGTGTTGGGCCACGGCTCTGCCAAATCGGGCGTGCACCACTGGTGGATGCAGCGCTTGACCTCCATTGCGCTGGTGCCTTTGACCATCTGGTTTGTGGTGTCGCTACTGTCGCTGCCGTCACTCGAGCACGTCACTGTGGTTAGCTGGATGGCGCAGAGTTGGACCGCGCTGTTCCTGATCCTTTTCATTCTTGTGACGACCTGGCACTCGCAACTCGGTGTGCGTGTCGTCGTCGAGGACTACGTCCACAGTGGGCTCAAGACCGTGATGCTCGTTGTGGTCACATTTATCCACGCGCTCGTTGCCGTAGCGGGCGTATTTGCTGTTCTGAAGGTGGCGTTCGGAGGCGCTGCATGAGCGCATACGAATTCATTGACCACACCTACGATGTCATTGTCGTCGGCGCCGGCGGTGCCGGCCTGCGTGCCACGCTCGGTCTCGCCGAAGCGGGTCTGTCGACCGCATGCATCACGAAACTATTTCCAACGCGCAGTCATACCGTCGCCGCGCAGGGTGGCATCAGCGCCGCTCTCGGCAACATGGGCGAGGACGACTGGCGCTGGCACATGTATGACACGGTGAAGGGCTCGGACTGGTTAGGTGACCAGGACGCCATCGAGCTCATGTGTAAGGAAGCGCCCGCCGCCGTCATCGAGCTCGAGCACTATGGCGTGCCGTTCTCACGCACCGATGCCGGCCGCATTTACCAGCGGCCGTTCGGCGGAATGACGACACACTATGGTAAGGGCATCGCGCAGCGCACGTGCGCTGCCGCCGACCGTACCGGTCACGCGATGTTGCACACTCTTTACCAACAGTCGATCCGTCACGAAGCGACCTTCTTCGTCGAGTACTTCGCGATTGATCTCATCATGGAAGAGGGCGTGTGCCGCGGGGTCGTGGCACTCGACATGACGGAAGGCAAGCTGCATCGCTTCGCGGCTCACACTACGATTCTGGCAACCGGCGGGTACGGTCGCACGTACTTCTCCTGTACATCGGCGCACTCGTGCACCGGCGACGGAAACGCGATGGCCTTGCGTGCCGGCCTTGCGCTGCAGGATATGGAATTCGTGCAGTTCCACCCGACCGGGATCTACGGTGCGGGATGCCTGATTACCGAGGGTGCGCGAGGCGAGGGCGGCTATCTCACGAATTCAAAGGGCGAGCGCTTCATGGAGCGCTATGCGCCGAACGCCAAGGATCTCGCGTCCCGCGATGTAGTGAGTCGCGCAATGACCATGGAAATCCGCGAGGGCCGCGGTGTCGGTGCCGAGCACGATCACATCGAGTTGCACCTGGAGCACCTGGGGCCGCAGGTGATCCACGAGCGTCTCCCCGGGATCGCCGAGACCGCGCGCATTTTCGCGGGCGTCGATGTCACGAAAGAGCCGATTCCTGTGCAGCCTACCGTCCACTACAACATGGGCGGCATCCCCTGTAACTATCACGGCGAGGTCGTGCAGGCTCGCGGTGGCGATCCCGACTGCGTAGTACCGGGGCTGATGGCGGTGGGTGAAGCGGCGTGCGTGTCGGTGCACGGAGCTAATCGCCTCGGCTCGAACTCGCTCCTGGACCTCGTCGTCTTCGGGCGCGAGGCCGCGCGCCGCTGCGCGCAGGTCGTGAAGCCGGGAACGCGGCACAAGCCGCTCGCCAAAGAGGCGGGTGAGCTTGCGGTGTCGCGCCTCGACAAGCTCCGCAACGCGAACGGTTCACGTCCGACGGCTGCGATACGACTCGAGATGCAAAAGACGATGCAGCTCGACGCGGCGGTATTCCGTACGGGCGATACGTTGAGGGAGGGTATGGCGAAGCTTGCCAAGACCTTCGATACGTTCGCCGACGTGAAGATCACCGACCGCTCGCTGATCTGGAATACGGACCTCATCGAAACACTCGAGCTCGAGAACTTGCTGCTGCAGGCGACGGCGACCATCCACTCCGCGGAAAACCGTACGGAGAGCCGTGGCGCGCAGGCGCGCGAGGACTATCCAAACCGCGACGACCAGAATTGGATGAAGCACACGTTAGTGTGGGTCGAGGGGCCGGGAAGAGTTCGTTTCGACTACCGGCCTGTGCACCTGAACACCATGACAAGTGACGTCGAGACCATTCCGCCGAAGGCGCGCACGTATTGATGGAATACTATGGCTGAGTTTCTATTACCCCCCAATTCCAAGATCCGCAAAGGCGTCACCCATAAGGCGCCCGCTGGCGCGGCCAATGTCCGCACCTTTCGGATTTATCGCTTCGATCCGACCTCGGGCGAAACCCCACGCGTTGACACCTTCGAGCTCGACCTGAAGAGCTGCGGTCCGATGGTCCTCGATGCGCTGATCCAGATCAAAGCGGGTATCGACTCGTCCCTGACCTTCCGGCGTTCGTGCCGCGAAGGCATCTGCGGCTCGTGCGCGATGAACATCGACGGCCTGAACCGGCTCGCCTGCACGACGTCCATGCTCGACCTCAAGGGTGAGATCAAGATCTACCCGCTGCCGCACATGCCGGTAGTGAAGGATCTGGTGCCCGACCTCACCAACTTCTATGCCCAGTACGCGTCGGTCAAGCCGTGGCTGCAGGCCCGCACGCCGCCGCCGCCGGACCGAGAGCGCTTGCAGTCGAAGGAGGAGCAGGAGAAGATCGACCGTCCCGCCGCGTGCATTCTGTGTGCGTGCTGCTCTACCTCCTGCCCGAGCTACTGGTGGAATAGCGATCGATTCCTCGGCCCCGCGGCCCTCTTGGCGGCCTACCGTTGGATTATTGACAGCCGCGACGAGGCGACCGGCGAGCGTCTCGATGAGCTCGAGGACCCGTTCCGCCTCTATCGCTGCCACACGATCATGAACTGTACGGACGTATGTCCCAAGGATCTCAATCCGGCACGCGCGATTGCGGAGGTCAAGAAAATGCTGGTCGAGCGCGAGGGCTAAAGTTGTCATGCACCATGCGGCGGACATCGAAGAAGGGGACGTCGAAGCACGCCGCCTCCTGTGGCGCTGCCGCCGTGGCATGAAGGAGCTGGACGTACTCCTGGAGCGCTTCGCTCGTATTGAATTGCCACTGGCCACCCCAGAGCAGCGCAGCATCTTTGCCCGGTTCCTCGAGTTGCCCGACCCGGTGTTGGTAGATTACCTGCTCGGGCAGGAGACTCCTCCCGGGCCCGAGCTGGCGGAGCTAGTCCGGCGGATCGCCGCTCCGGCACCCCGCCTCTGCGGTACCTAACCTATGGCGAATGCCTCCCTCGTAAGGCATGATCGGGCGCCAAAGAGGGCCTCTTGAGAGCCGATTTTCGGGCCCCGATTGTTAGTGAGCCTGTCACACCTTCGCAATGGGCGCACGGTCCAGAGCTGCATTTCCGCCGCAGGTCTTTTTCAGCGGCAGGGTGCCTGAACTTTCTGAAAGGTTCAGGGTCTATTCAGGTCGCCGAGGGGCGACCTTCTGTCCAGGAGCAGGGGCGCCCATGAGCGCCGACGTAAGCGATTTAAGCCTCGTCCGCCGCGTGCAGCGTGGCGACAAGGGAGCATTTGATGCGCTGGTTCTCAAGTACCAGCACAAACTGGTGAAGCTGGTGATGCGTTATGTACGCAATCCGGCGGAAGCCGAGGACATTGCTCAGGAAGCCTTCATTAAGGCCTATCGCGCCTTGCCCCAATTCCGGGGCGACAGCGCCTTCTATACCTGGCTCTACCGCATAGCTATCAACACCGCGAAAAATGCCGTCGTCTCACGTGACCGCAGCCCGATCGAATATGACCTCGACCGCAACAACACCGATGAGTCTTACGACATGCAAGGCCGTATGAAAGATGCCGAGACCCCCGAAGGTCTCGTACTGACGGATGAGATCCGTTCGACGGTGAACGCCGCGATAGACGCACTGCCCGAGGATCTGCGTACTGCAATTGTCTTACGCGAGCTCGAAGGGCTCTCGTATGAGGAAATTGCCGCTACGATGGATTGCCCTGTCGGCACCGTCCGCTCGCGAATCTTCCGGGCACGTGAAGCCATCGACCGTCGCTTGCGCGAAGTGTTCGAAGGCGGTCTGGGTCGTGTGGAGGAGCTGGGATGAACGAGGAACTCGACAGTCAGCTTTCCGCGATGTTCGACGACGAGCTGCCCGCCGCCGAGTGCGAGTTGCTGGCGCGCCGCCTCTCACGTGATGAGCAACTCAAGGCGCGTTGGGGGCGGTATGCCGTCATGGGTGCCGCTATCCGTGCCGAACGAGGAGTTCGCCTGAACGCAGCTCTGGCGAGTCGCGTGAGCGCCGCCATCTCGTCGGAGCCCACGCTCACTGCAGAGCCCGCGCCTCAGCCAAAGAAGCGCTTGAGCAACCGCTGGTGGCAGCCGGTGGCGAGCGCAGCAGCCGTCGCCGGAGTGGCCGTAGTCTCTGTTATGTGGCTGCGCTCCCAGGCACCTGAGACGAGGCTCGCGCCCTCGGTCGCGCAGACCGCCGCCGCCTTGCCGATCGGGGCGACTGTCGCCGCCTCCATGACCGGTAGCTCAGCGGTGGTCCCGGTGAGCACCGCGGGCGAGCCGGACAGTTACGTTGTACCCAAGAGCCCGGGCCGGCGGCTGGTGGTTCCAAGCACAGAGCTTGCCAACTATGTGGTTGCTCACAGTGAGTTCTCCTCGCCGGTGACGCGACGCAATCTGCTATCGGCTTTTATGGCCAGTGAATCGGGAACCACTGGCACGTCCGCCGGGTCGGAAGAACCAACCGAGGACGTGCAAGACGATGCGAAGAATCCGCAGTAGCGAACGGGGCCATTCGCTCGCGCTGGGCAGTCTGTTCACGCTTGCCCTGGCAATGGCCGGCGCGGCGCTGGCGGAGGAGCCGGGAAAGTGGCTCGAGCGCATGAATCAGGCACTCACCGCCCGCAACTACGACGGCACCTTCTCTCATTGGCAAGGTGGGAGGGTGGAGATGCTTCGCATCATCCACCGGGTGCAGAATGGCGCGGTGTCCGAGCGCCTCGTTTCACTCGATGGTTCCGGAAGGGAGTTCATCCGCACCGGTTCGAACCTCGCTTGTTATCTCCCGGATAAGCGCACGGTGCTCGTCGAGAATCGTCCGGCCGAGGAATCGCTGCTGAGCGGCTTTCCAACCATCAACGACCAGACTGTCCGATTCTACGATCTCAAGGAAGTTGCGGAGACCCGCCTCCTGGGCCGCGACACGCACTTCATCACGGTCATGCCAAAGGATGAGTACCGCTACGGTTACCGCCTCTGGATAGACGAGAAGACCGCGATGCCGTTGAAGACGCAGCTGTGCGATGCGCATGGCCATGTCATCGAGCAGGTAGTGTTCGCCAGCCTGACATTGTCGTCTCGCATTCCGGACTCCGCGTTCAAGCCTGAAGTCTCCACCGAGGGCTTCCAATGGCTGCGCAATGACACGCCGCCAAAGGATTCCGCCAGAGAGGCGATGGCGGACCCGGTAGTCTGGGACGCGCTCAAACTCCCGCCGGGCTTCAAGATGACCATCCGCAAGGCGCAAACCATGCCCGGATCCTCATCGCCGGTGGATCATCTGGTATTCACGGACGGTCTGGCGTCTGTCTCGGTCTTTGTCGAGGAGACACAGCAGCCAACCCAGGCCAACGGTGATGAGCAGATGGATGAGTCGGCGCGTGTAGGCTCATCGTCGGCCTTTTCCACCGTTATCGATGGTCACAAAGTGACCGCCGTGGGTGAGGTGCCTCCAGCCACGGTGCGCTTCATCGCTAACTCAGTACAGGCCGGACCCCATCACTAATAGCCGTCTCACGGTAGTCCATCGTCACGAGTGCGAACTCTGTGATGAGATGTTGAGAGAATTGCAGGTGCTCGGCCGCACGTTGCCGCTGCCACCCATCGACGTTATCGACGTCGACAGCGAACCCACGCTGCAGCGCAGGCACGGATTCGACGTCCCGGTTCTGCTGCTGGACGGCACTGTCGTTTGCAAACACAAATTAGACGAGAGCGAGCTTAGGCGGCTACTTCGGTAGCGGTCCCGCTGCAGCTGAGGCTCCCCCGGCGATAGTCGCATCGGGTTCGAATGTGTGTCACGGCGCCCCCCGCGAACCCCACGGTCACGTAGACTCCGTTTAACTGCATGTTCCCAGTGAATTCGCACGAACGGTTATGTTACATATCAACAAGCGCCTGCTCGCTCTGACACTTGCTTCGCTTACGTTGGGTTTGCCCGCCGCGGTATCCATCGCGAGCGCCGCTGATCAGGACCTTTCGGTCACGATCTACGCCAATGATCTTGCGCTGGTGCAAGACCACCGCACGATCGACCTGACGGGCGGCAAGCAGCGCGTCGAGTTCGAGAACGTGTCCGCCAAGATCCGCTCCGAAACGGTCTCGCTGGGTTCCAAAGAGCCGTTCACGATCGTCGAGCAGAACTTCGACTACGACCTGCTGACGCCGGGGAAACTAATGGAAAAGGCGGTGGGCCACACCGTCACCATCGTGCGTACGAATCCCGGCACGGGCGCGGAAACCCGCGAGCAGGCGCAAGTTCTAGCCACCAATGGCGGAGTGGTGCTGAAAATCGGCGACCATATCGAAGTGCTGCGCGACGACGGCCTGCCGGCGCGTGTCATTTTCGACAAGGTGCCCGACAACCTGCGAGCGCATCCCACTTTGTCGGTCACCCTCAACAGCCCGAAGAGCGCTGCGGTGCCGGTCACACTGAGCTATCTCACCCCGGGGCTCGGGTGGCGGGCAGACTATGTCGCGCTCTTCGACGAGGCCAGCTCGAAAATCGACGTACAGGGCTGGGTGACCCTGACTAACTCGAGCGGCACCACTTACGACAATGCCAAGACGCTATTGGTGGCAGGCGCGCCGAACCAGACAAGCGCCGAGGGCAGCGTCCCGTTCAACCGCCCCATGCCACGGCGGCCGACGCTGGTGAAAGCGGGAACCGAGTCGGGCAAGCGCGAGCGCCTTGGCGACTACTACCTTTATCCGCTTGCCGAGCGCACCACCATCGCCGACCTGCAGACCAAACAGCTGAGCTTTCTTGACGTGCACGGTGTCCCCGCCGAACACGCCTACGAATTCCAAAACCAATGGTTGGGCTCATCCAATACGCCGTTGAGCGCCAAGACCGTCTATCGGTTCTCCACCAGCGCGCACTCCGGTCTCGGAGACCAACTTCCCGCTGGAATCCTGCGCTTCTACATGCGCGACAAACGCGGTGATCCGCAATTCATCGGCGAGAGCCGCATCGATCACACCCCCATGGGGTCGGTGCTGTCGCTGGCAACCGGAGACGCCTTTGACGTCAAGGTGCAGGCGACAACGGAGAAGCGCACCAGCCTGGGTGCTTTCCGCTGGCGGACCGAGATGCACTACGTCCTGACCAATGCTATGCCCAAACCCGTTACGGTCTCCTTGCTCCAGGGCGGTTTGTGGGGCGATACGTCCATCAAGGAGGAAAGTCAGAAGAGCACTCGCCGCAATGCCGATGAGGCCGAGTGGAAGGTGGACATTCCGGCCAACGGCACAAAAACCGTCACGGCCACTTTTGAAACCGAGTTCTAGAGCGCCCGCTCATGCGGAGTTTCCTCGAACAGTGGCTGCTCCTGATCGCGGCGGTGCTCAGTCCTGTGCTGGGCCCGGCCAGCGCGGCGCGGGCGACTGCGGAGACGGCCGGCGCGATCTCCGACGTTTCGGTCACGGTCTACCGAGCTGCGAGCCGCTACTCGGACTCATTGGACCTCGACTCGCTCGGCGGTTTCGCGCTCATCACCGAGACCCGTACCGTCTCCATTCCCGCCGGCGAGAGTCGCCTGCGCTTTGAAGGCGTGGCCGACGGCATCCAACCCGCGACCGCCATCATCACAGGGCTCCCGACGGGTGTGCTCGAAAAGAACCACGACGCCAAGGTGCTCAGCCCCGCCGAGCTCGTAACCGCCACCCTCGGCAAGCAGGCCTGGCTGGTGCGTACCAACCCGAAAACCGGCAAGGCCACCCAGGTCTCAGGAACGATCCTCTCCGACGCGGACGGTGTGGCTTTCAAAAGCGACGCGGGTATCGAGGCGCTGCGTTGCTCAGGCCTGCCCGAGACCTTTCACTTCGACCCCGGCCTCGAGGCAGGGGCCAGACCGACATTGTCGGCGTTGATCCGCAGCCCCGGCGCCAGCACCGCAACCGTCAGGTTGTCGTATCTCGCATATGGTTTCGACTGGATGGCCAACTATGTCGCGCTCGTCTCTCCCGACGGCAAGACCATGGATCTTGGTGCCTGGGTCACTCTTGCCAACAGCAACACCGCCTCATTCCCCCAGGCCCACACACAAGTGGTCGCCGGACGACTCAACAGAGAGTACGAAGAGGTCGAGCCTGTGGACGCAGGAGCGCAGATCATTGCGCAGTGCTGGCCGCGGGGCACAACGAGCGACACACCAGAGCAGGCGAATATCGTTGCCGCAAGTCCCATCGTGGGCGGGGACAACTTGATCGTGGTCACCGCGGCCCGCAAAGCGCAGTATGACGCGATGATGCCGGTCGCGATGGCGGCCAGTGCCGCTACCATGGTCCAACAAGAGCAACTCGGCGACCTGAAGTTGTACCGCGTCCCTGATCGTACCTCGGTCGCCAGCCGCCAGATCAAACAGGTGCGCCTGCTCGATCGCAAGGACATACCGATCGAACTCTTCTATCGCGCGGATCTCGAGGCCAACCAGAAGGTCGACTCCCGGCCCCTGGGCAAAGTCCTGCGAACCCGCAATGACAAAGCCCACCACCTGGATTTGCCGCTGCCCTCAGGACAAGTGGCTGCCTTCTACGAGCAGGGCGGGGTGCCGCTGTTGGTTCACGAGGCGCCGTTGCGGGACATCGCCCTTGACGAGGAGGTTGAAATCGAGGCGGGCGAGGCGCCGGATCTGCAGCTGACCGCCGTGGTTGAGAGCAGGAAGGCGGATCTGTCCACGGTGAAGCAACTGCCGCTCGTCCCTGGAGCGTTCCAGTTGCGCTCGATCAAGATCGACGAGTCGAATCGCATTGAAATCAGCAACGCCCGCAATCTTCCCGCGGCCGTTGAGTTACGTCTCGGCCTGCCGGGAGGGATGCAAATCGTACGAGCGGACCACGTTCCTGTGATGCGCAACGGCTACCAGACGTTCCGAGTGACCGTTCCTGCCGAAGGCAGCGCCACGGTGCGCTACCAGACGGTGGACACATCCGTCACCCCTGTTCCGCGCTGAAGGTTCCCGCCCTTCAGGCCCGCGGCGTGGCCAACTCCGTGTACACCCATTTGATAAATCGGTCCGAGGACTGCGCCGCTTGCGGAATCTGGGCATCGAACTCCGCGGTGGGTTTGGTCGCAATGACTTCCTCGAGCGTCTTTCCTTGGGCAACCAGCGGCGCGAGCTTGTCGCGCACCGCGAGAATCAGGTCACGTGTCGCGATGAGACTGTTGCGGTCCGTGACGGGGCCGTGCCCTGGAATGATCTTCGTGTGCGGTCCGGCGCGGCCGATCGTTGCCCCGAGTCCCTCGAGAATACCGCTGAGGGAGCCGCCACTGTTGAGATCCGCGAACGGGTAACCGACGCCGCGATAGTAATCGCCGACTGCCAGAATATCGTGCCCCGGAAAGCTGACCAGGGTGTCGCCGTCGGTGTGCGCGTTGCGGATCGGAATCAAGCGCACGTTCTCGCCGTCGACATGAATCGATACCGGTCCGTCGTAGGTGATCACGGGCAATGCCTGCGGCGGGGCTGGCTTTCCGGGCGTACCGTCGGGTGCCGGATTCGGGTGCTCCAGGCGGGCGCGGAGCTGGTCCCTACTGAAGATGAGCGCGCCGAGCTTGGCGAAATTCTCATTGCCGCCGGTGTGATCCGGATGCACGTGTGTGTTGATCAAAAAGCGGATCGGCTTGTTGGAAATCTTGTGAATAGCCGCGACCAGCTTGTCGGTCAAGGGAGCGAACTGCGAGTCCACCAGCAGCACCCCGTCCGTTCCGGTCAGCACGCTGATGGTGCCGCCCTGGCCCTCGAGTGTGTAGAAGTCCGGCGCCAGCTGAGTGGTCTTGATCTCCACCTTGCTGAAATCGGGCGCCTGCTGTGCTGAGCCGGTCGCTGCGGCTGTGAGCGCGAGGGCGGCGAGCGCTGATCGAACTGAGGTGCGGGTTTTCATTGCCCATGATGCCGTGCGTTGTGGGGCGCAAAGCATATCGCCCACCGCGCAGCCGGTGATATCACCGATTGGCATGGCTAAAGACGCGATGGGTGCTGAAAACGCAACAATCGAGCCCGCGGTTGCCCCGCCAGATTAGAATCGCCCGATGAATACCCCCACGCCCGCAAACCGCAAGGCCGCTCTGGCCTTCATCTTTGTCACCGTGCTCATCGACATGCTGGCCTTCGGCATGATCATTCCGGTGCTGCCGATATTGGTTCAGGATTTCATGGGCGGCAGCGCGGCGCGCGCGGCGCAGATGTACGGGCTCTTTGGTACCGCGTGGGCGCTGATGCAATTCATCTTCGCACCGGTGCAGGGATCGCTTTCCGATCGGTTCGGCCGGCGTGCGGTCATCCTGATTTCATGCACCGGCCTGGGCCTGGACTTCATCCTGATGGCGCTCGCGCCCAACCTGTGGTGGTTGCTGGTCGGTCGGGTGATATCCGGAATCACGGCGGCCAGCTTCAGCACCGCGAGCGCCTATATCTCGGATATCACCCCGCCGGAAAAGCGTGCCGCCAGCTTCGGCCTGATGGGGGCCGCCTTCGGTGTCGGATTTGTCGTAGGGCCGGCTTTGGGCGGGCTCTTAGGTCAGATATCGCCGCGATTCCCGTTCTGGGCCTCCGCCGTCATGGCGCTGGCCAACGTCTGCTGGGGTTTGTTTGTTCTGCCAGAGTCGCTTCCGCGGGACAAACGGGCACCTTTCTCCTGGCATAGCGCGCATCCGTTCGGTGCTCTCAAACTGCTGCGATCCCATCCAACACTGACGGGGCTTGCCGCGGCTTACTTCCTCATGAATCTGGCTCATTCGGTACTCCCCAGCACCACCGTGCTGTACATGAACTATCGCTATGGTTGGGACACGCGCGCCGTGGGCATTCTGCTCGCCGGCGTGGGCGTCTCGGCGCTGATTGTGCAGGGGGCCCTCGTAAAGCCGATAGTCGGATGGTTGAAGGAGCGACGCGCGCTCGCGGCAGGTCTGGCTTGCGGCGCCGCCGGCTTTGCGATCTATGGGCTGGCGCCCACGGGAATCATCTTCTGGTTCGGAGTGCCTGTCATGGCCCTGTGGGGGGTTGCGACCCCCTCGCTCCAGACCATCATGACGCGCTTGGTGAGTGCCACGGAGCAAGGCCGGCTCCAGGGAGCGCTTGCGAGTCTCATGGGTCTCGCCAGCCTGATCGGTCCCATCGTGTTTACCGAGACGTTTGCCGCTGCGATCAGCAGTCCTGGCGCGAGAGAGTGGTCGGGCGCACCGTTTTTGCTGTCTGCCGGCCTGGTGCTGGCTGCGGTCATATTCGCGTGGCGCGCGACGCGGCCTTTGGATCTTGATATGGCGACGGAACAGGCGAGCGGATCTGCGTCGAACGTGGAGTTGCGCCCCTGAAGAGTTGTTAGGCGGTTGCCAGCGCAGTAACGGCGCGACCTTCTCTCGGTACCAGCATGTTGAGCAAGCGCAAATGAGCGGGCAGGCAGATCGAGCGCAGATCGTAGCGATCGATGATCGTCTGTCTCGCGTTTTGCCGTAGTGATTGGAAGGATCGGCGGTCTTCCAATGCGTCGATGACTCGATCGGCAATCTGATCGGGCGAGAAAAAATCCACCAGCAAACCATTGGCCGCGTGTTGAATGACCTCTTGCACGGGTTGAGTTCGAGAGCCGACCACCAGGCAGCCGGCGGCCATGGCCTCAAGCATCGACCAGGACAGCACGAAGGGGTAGGTCAGGTAGACGTGCACACGCGACACCTGCAACACCTTGAGGAAGGCGTCGTACGGAATCTTGCCGAGAAAATGGACGCGTGACAGATCGATGGACCCCGCAAGCTCCGCCAGCATCTGCTTCCTGAAGGTCTGGCCTTCCGGTAGCCGAGCGCCATAGCTCACCTCGTCTCCGCCTACGATAATGACTCGTGCGTCGGGGCGGCTGCTCAGTATCTTGGGCAGGCTTCTCATGAAGCTGGGGAATCCGCGATACGGCTCGAGATTGCGCGCCACGTAGGTGACGATTTCCTCGCCCGCGGTGAATTGCTCTTTCGATTCCGAAATCATCAGGCGCGCTTGCGGGTCGGGTTTGACGACCTGGGTGTCGATGCCCTCATGGATCACGTTCAAAATCGTCTGATACCGCTTTGGATACACTGACTTCTGCCATTCGGTGGGGCATTGGCCCAGATCGGCGGTGTCGAGGGCGAGCAGATTTCCGAAATTCTTGGTGCGCAAGCGGGGCGCCGTGTCCGGGCTGATGGGGTCGGCGGGGTCGAAACCTACATCCGCGCCCTGCATCCGATAGAAGAATTCGAAATAACCGATCAGAGGCGCTTCGGGGAAGATGTCTTTCAAATACCAGATTTCGCCCCAACCATTGTGGCCCAGCATGACATCCGGGATGAATCCCGCTTTGCGCAGATCCAACGCGACTCGTGCCACGTCCTGCGCATTGAGGACTGCCGCCTCGGATTCACGAAGATAATGATGAACTTGTGGCGAGATCGTCCGGCGTGGCTTGTAGACGATTTTCCGCACGCCCGGCAATTCGGTGTCCTGACGTTGGGTGATAAAAACGATCTGGTGTTCGGGCCGCGTACCCAGATGGCGGGCGAGATGCAGGTACTGCCCTGGGAAATTTTGATGTACGCACAGAACTTTCATAGTTCACTGCAGCATCGTGCGAATCTTTCCGTCGTGCGCTTGGGCGACATCATGAATGCCCCATGCGAGCCTTACTCACTCATCCCGGGACGGATCCGAGGCGGGCGTGGGCTTATCGAGATCGAGGAGTTGAGTTTCCGGTATGCGGATCACCTCCCCATGTTGCTCAAGGGGCTCACGTTGCGCATCGAGCCGGGCAGGGTCGTCGCGTTCATGGGACCGTCGGGCTGCGGCAAGAGCACGCTTGCCAAGCTGCTACAGGGGATGTATCGCCCCAGCGACGGGCGCATCAAGCTCGATGGCACTGACATCACTTATCTCGCCGCCAACGAGTTGAGATTGAATTTCGGCGTTGTGCCCCAGGAGAGTGTTCTGTTTTCTGGCACCATCTACGAGAACCTCACCGCGGCTCATCCTCACGCGACCTTCGAGCAGATCGTCAATGCCTGCCGAGTGGCTGAGATCCACGATGTCATCGAGCGCCTACCGAAGGGCTATCAATCGGAAATCGGTGAGCGCGGTGTCGGACTCTCCGGGGGCCAGAAACAGCGTCTGGCCATAGCGCGCGCGCTGCTCAAAAACCCGAAGATCCTCATCTTCGATGAGGCCACTAGTAGCCTGGATATGGCTACCGCAGAGCACTTCTGCGCCACCATCAATCAGCTCAGGGGAAAAGTCACGATGCTGTTCATCACCCATGCACTACCGAAGAACCTACAGGTCGATCAGATCGTCCAGATCGGAGCGGCGCGGCCGGCGCCGTCCGAATTGAGTCCGCCAATTGAAGTCCTGAGGCAGCCCTCGTGAGCTGCGGATATCGGCAGCCAGGGGTGGGAGAAATGATACATGGCGAGAAGTAATCGGGTAGTCCCGCGTACCTCAATAGTAACAATCGTGGCGCTGTTATCGGTGAGTTGGTCTCGCCTCGGGTATTGCGAATCTTTGACTGAGGGACTCAAAAACATCTTCAGGTCATCTATGAACGACGTTGCGACAAAAGTAGCCGACTTGCCCGAGAAGTACCACGATGTGATTGTGCGTGGAGTGGATTTCAGTCCGGACGGTAGGCATGTCGCGGTGCTGTCGGATGGGGAGAACGTCAACATCTGGGATTGGCGCCGTGGTCGGATCGAACGCACTGTGGAGAAGCCACGGGGGGCGCCCGGACACGTCGAATCGAATCCTTTGCGCTATAGCCCGGATGGGCGCTGGCTTGCCGCTTGCGATTCAAAAGCCGCAGGCAATGTGGTGATCCGCGTGTGGGACGCTGGCAGCGGTGCTCTGGCAAGAGACATCACCGACCCCGACCTCGGACCGGGCTGCGTCGCGATGGACTTCACGCCCGACGGGAAGTTCCTGCTTTGGGTCGCCGACAGAATCGGCCTGCGGCAGAGCGAGGTGATCGCACATTCGGTAGGCACGTGGGAGCGCGCATGGGTAGCGCTTTCGGAGCTGGATCCGGTATCGATCGCTGTTAGCCCGGATGGCAAGCTGGCCGCGGTTGCCGGCGTGTTGACAATTGTTCCGAAGAACTATCGTCCCCCGCGAATAGACACACTGATTCATGAGCCGACTATTGACTTGGTGACTCTGAACGAGCGCAAAACAGTCGGCGTCATCAAGACCTCTGCAATGGGGCCGATCACCTGGAGTCCCGACGGGACGCGGATTGCTTTGGCGGGACATTTGATCGTGGAAATGTTCGAGGTGCCCTCGGGACGGCAGCTGGTGTACGAGCAAGTTGACAAGTCGGGCAGCATGCACGTTCGCTATACGCGGGACGGGCGGTACCTCATCGAAAGCGACCTGAACGGCATGGGGAAGGGGTTGGGCGTCAAAATCTGGGACGGTCCTAGGCAGCGGCTATTACAGACGATTCCCGGCGACATCGGCAACATTGCCCTCTCCAAGGATGGAAAGTATCTCGCTGTGGGCAGCACTGGCCATACAACGGTCTGGGAATTCAAATAACTCGAAAGGAGGCTCACCGTGGCTACTATCGCCGAGCTCGCCCAGATGAGCAACAATGCCTACGATGGCAGTCCCTACCCGACGCAGAACACGGGCCCGGGGGGCCGCTACTCGCCGGCTTGTCCTCTGATTGGGAGGTCATCGCCAATTCAAACTTGGATAACGCGCAGTTCTGGGGTCAGGGATACTTCGGAGTTGCCTATTACAATACGGTAACTCACGAGGTGGTCATCGCAAACCGCGGTACGGATTTGGGGCACGGAGCGAGTACCGTCTTCAATAACGTACTTAGTGATGCGGGATTGACCCTGCACAACGCCATTCAGGTTCAGGACGATGCGGTTGCATTTGCCCAGCAGGTGATCACAAGTCTGAACAGGTCCGGGACGAGTTATACAAGCGTGATCGAAACCGGCCATTCGCTTGGGGGTACCGAGGCGCAGGCAGCGGTTGTCTTCCTGTCACAGCATGCGCTGCCCCACTCACAAGTCTCCGGCGTGGTATTCAATTCCCCAGGGATAGGAGGTTATCCAGTTGCAGGGTCTGCCTCCAGCTATAACGTAGTGGATCTTTACGATCAGGGTGACGCTATACATCTGGCCGGCGGCACGCACCTGGGCGGCGCCGGCAACCTGATCAATCTGCCGGCGGGTCCGGATACCAGCCAACTATTGATGTTGGCTCCCGACGCGATTGAAGCGGGGCCTATCGGAGTGCTGGCACTGCTTGGTGCGGCAGTCTACGACATAGTCGGTCCTGCTCATTCCATTCAGACGCAAATCGATTATCTCCAGAGTGCCGCCGGAAGCGCTACCGGAAGTTTCAATTGGACGTCTAGCTCGAGTGCGGCTTCGATTCCGGGATCGCCTGTAAATATTTCACTGCCGTTGTTTTCCGAAAGCCCTAGTGGGGCACTGGTGGTGACGGATCCGGTCTCCAACATCTCGGCGACCTTGTCGTTATCGCCGGACGGCGAAAATCTCATCGCGACTTTTAGCGGTGGAACCTCCGCATTCGCCCAGGCGCTGGCGTCGTTTGGCACGGTTTCCGTGCCCGTGAATGGGTTGGACCAGACTCTGAACAACATTGCGGGCGCTGCGCTCATCAGCGAATCGATTACGCGCAATCAGAACGATACATTCGATGTCGTATTTTCGAGTGGAACTTCAGCCAATAGCCCTGCTGCCGGAGATCAATTCGCGATTACGGCGAGCAACCTTGCAAACTCGTTCGACTATGCGGTGCCAGCGCCCGGCCAGACAGTCATTGAGACGATCGACAATGGTATCGACAACAGTATCGGAGCGATCATCGTCCTGGGAGAGGACGCTACCACTCTGACCGGTGGGGACACCGTCGCCGGACAGTTTGATATGTGGGTTGACAGCCAGGGCGACCGCTACACCTTCCTCCAGAACGCGCCGAATTCAGCAGTGGGGACCTTGACCATCAGCCAGGGGCTGCTGGGCTCTGGCGGAAACGAAATCGTCATCGATAATTTCAATGTGGAGTCGGCACAGGGCGCAGGGGGATATCTTGGAATAAAACTGCCCGAAGAGGTCGGAGTGAGTGCTGGGGCGGGCGTTGGGGTTGGCCTTCCCACCGACTTTCCTGCCGGAGCTCTGCAATTCTATACCTTCTCAGTCAGTGCTCCCGTTCCGCAGGCACGGACGGTCTCCCTAACACTCAGCGGAGCGAATCCCTCTGACTTCGAACTCACCTTTGGAGACACCGTTGTTCAGGCCGGAGCAGATGGCAGTTTTACGCTGACGTTGACTGCCGGACAGACGAACCTCGCCTTCGGCCTTCTCAATACGACGGCTGATGGCGATTTGTCCAGCGGTGCTACGTTCCAACTGAGCGCGTCATTGTCCACGCCGGATGGCGCGCCAACTGTCAGCACCCCGCTCACGCTCAGCTACATCCCAGAAGGTAACGACACAGCTCCCGCCCCGCAACCCTCGAACGTCATCAACGGCAGCTACAACGGCAGTACTGGTATCACGAGCTACAACGGCGATGGCCATAACGATTTCATCACCGCCACCGGCTCCGCCAATCTCATCAACGATCAGAACAGCGGTAACGACAGTATTGTCGGCGGCAGCGGGACTAACACCATCAATGGCAGTTCCGGCAACTCGGTATTTACCCTGAGTGGCACGTTCGACACGGTGGCCCTGGGTGGCGGTTACGACACCGTAAATGGAGGCTCGGGCCACGACGTCATTGAGGGAGGCGGCGGCGATAATTTCATCATCGGCCACGGTGGCACGGATCTGATCCTTCTCGGCGCTGGCAACAGTCAGATTTTTGCGGGAGCCCAGACCAGCCTTACGAACGCGATTGCAGCCGGATCGGGCGCAACCGCCACGGGTGCTCAGGGCGATCTCATCTCCGTAGGGGATGGCAACAATACGATCGTTGGAGGCAATGGCAACGATCTGATTGACGTCGGTTCGGGCAACGACGTGGTCGTGATGGGGCCGGGCAACGATACGTTTGAGGGTGGCTTTGAGCTGACTCAGGCCGTCGCCACCTGGAGTACCACGGCAACTGCGCCGAGCGGTGGGGCGGGGCTCCAGCTCACTGAAAACGGGGTGACTGGATATTACGAGAACTTCACCAATACTTATTCCCAACCATATAACGGCGTGGTACCCGCCGGACCCGGCAACGACACGGTGTTTGGGGGCAGCGGAAATGATTTTATTGCTCTTGGAAATGGCAATAACTACGTCGAGACCGGCAATGGTAATGACACCGTGGAAGGCGGGATGGGCAACGACACCATCATCGCCGGATCGGGGGCGGACAATGTCCGTGGAGGCGGTGGCACGACCTATATTGAGGGCGGTAGCGGCTCCGACACCCTGTACGGAGGTGACGGCAATAACGCCATCATCGGTGGTTCCGGCAATTCCACTCTCGTAGCGGCGAACGGCCCTGGTGGCACACTGGCTTTTGCCGGCGCTAATCTCGAGCAGAACTATGTGACCGGCGGCTCCGGTAATGATGTGATTTTCGGCTCCGCGGGTACCGCCCATCCGCACGCAACCTTCGAGCAGATCGTCAACGCCTGTCAGGTGGCCGAAATCCACGACGTCATCGAGCGCCTCCCGAAGGGATATCAAACCGAGATCGGCGAGCGCGGCGTCGGTCTGTCCGGTGGACAAAAGCGACGCCTCGCGATCGCTCGCGCGCTGATCAAGCAGCCGAAGATCTTATTTCCGACGAAGCCACCAGCAGCCTCGA
>CAVVXG010000027.1:0-26456 GCA_963752125.1 uncultured Pseudomonadota bacterium
TCTCCTCCCGCTGGAGGAGGGCGAGAAAATCAACGCATTGCTGCCGGTCAAGCAATACGACGAGCAACATTTCATCTTCATGGCCACCAGCCAAGGAACGGTGAAAAAGACACCGTTGACGGCATTCTCGCGGCCGCGTTCCAGCGGCATCATCGCGGTGGATCTGGCTGACAACGATCGCCTCGTTGGTGTTGCCATCACCGACGGACAAAGGGAGATCATTCTCTGCTCGAGCGGCGGCAAGGCCATCCGCTTCCATGAGGATGAGGTGCGCCCCATGGGACGCGAAGCTGCCGGAGTGCGCGGCTTGAAGCTCGGCGAAGCTCAGGAGCTCATCGCTCTCATTGTCGTGGGCGAAGGCCGCATCCTCACTGCCTCCGCGGCAGGCTACGGCAAACTCACGCCTTTGGATGACTTCCCCTCACACGGGCGTGGTGGGCAGGGCGTTATCGCGCTCCAGACCTCCGACCGCAACGGCGAGACCGTGGCGGCGCTGCAAGTCATGGCGGGTCAGGAGATCATGCTCATCAGCTCCACCGGCACTCTGGTGCGCACGCCGGTGGATGAGATCTCCGTTCTCGGGCGCAATACGCAGGGTGTGCGCCTCATCCGCCTCGAGGAAGGCGAGCGCCTGGTCGGAATCGAGCGCATCGAGAGTCTGGACTCAGCCGATTCCGCCGCCGCAAGCTCGGCCTCCAGTGGGGAGCACAGCGGCGAGGAGCCCGGTCCGGCTGACGAACCCGGTCCGCAAGAGCCCATCCAATAAGGTCCAGGGTTTAAAGCTTTTTTCAGCAAACATGCGTTACCGGATTCTGACTCTCAACAACATCAGCGCGCGCGGCCTCGAGCGCCTGCCTCGCGATCGCTACGACGTCGCGCCCGACATCGACCGCCCGGATGCGATTCTCGTGCGCTCGGCTGACATGCACAAAACCACGGTCTCCGACACCGTCCGAGCTGTGGGTCGCGCCGGCGCGGGTGTCAACAACATCCCCGTGGCGGAGCTCAGCAAGCGCGGTATCCCGGTCTTCAATGCTCCGGGTGCGAATGCAAATGCCGTGAAGGAGTTGGTGCTCGCCGGCTTATTGCTTGCCGCGCGTAACGTTTGCCCTGCCTGGTCCTTTGCGCGCTCGTTGACCGGTGACGATCATGCGATCGATGTCGAGGTAGAGCAGGGTAAGAAGAAGTTCGTCGGCTTCGAGATGCCGGGGCGCACGCTCGGTGTGGTCGGGTTGGGAGCGATCGGCGTCGAAGTTGCAAATGCCGCGCTGGGCCTCGGTATGAAGGTCCTGGGCTACGACCCTCAGATCACCGTGCAGCGCGCCTGGCAATTGTCATCGAACGTTGAGCAGGCGCTTTCTCTCGATGACCTGTTCGCGCGTGCGGATGCCATTACGGTGCACGTGCCTCTCAACGACCAGACGAAGCACCTGGTCAATCAGGCGCGCCTGAAGTTGATGAAAAAGACGGGCATCGTGTTGAATTTTGCCCGCGCCGCCATCGTCGACGACCAGGCGGTCGTCGCCGCGCTCGATGACGGCCGCCTGCACGCCTATGTGTGCGACTTTCCAAACAAGATCCTCAAGGATCACCCCAAGGTGGTGACGCTGCCGCACTTAGGCGCTTCCACCGGGGAAGCCGAGGAAAATTGCGCTGTGATGGTCGCCGACCAGGTGCGCGATTTTCTCGAGAACGGCAACATTCGCAACAGCGTGAACTTTCCCGAAGCCGTGCTGCCGCGCGCGCCGAAGACGACGCGACTGGCTATCGCCAACAGCAACGTGCCGAACATGGTGGGCCAGATCTCCACTTGCCTGGCGGATGCGCGCATCAACATTGCCGAACTGTTGAATAAATCCCGGGGCGAATACGCCTACACACTCGTCGACGCCGATGGAGCGATCGGCGATGATCTTCTGGTCAGGATCCGGGCCATTGATGGGATACTCTCGGCGCGGGTTCTGTAGCGCCCTTTAAGCAGTCCAGATGCGGCACCAGGCCGCCGCAGAGAGCATCCCGATGTCCCGAAAGAAGAAAACGCGCCAGCCGCCCGCGCAGCAAACGGCTCAGCCTGCGCGGACGAAAAGCACCCAAACGTTGAACCTCGAGGAGGTTCGCGGTCAGATCGACTCGATCGACGAGAAGATCCATGGGCTGATCAACGATCGCGCCCGCCTGGCGCAGTTGGTTGGAATTTCCAAAACCCGTGATGGTCGCACGGTGGACTTCTATCGACCCGAGCGCGAGGCGCAGGTGTTGCGCATGGCCCGCGAACGCAACGCCGGTCCGCTGCGGGACGAGGAGGTCCTGCGGTTGTTCCGCGAGATCATGTCCGCCTGCCTGGCGCAGCAGGAGCCCTTGAAAGTGGCTTTCCTCGGACCCGAGGGCACCTTTTCCCAGACGGCGGTCCTCACCCATTTCGGCCATTCGGTCCGCGCTCTGCCGCTGTCCTCCATCGACGAGGTCTTTCACGAGGTGGAGGCGGCGAACGCCGACTTCGGGGTGGTGCCGATCGAGAATTCCACCGAGGGCACGGTGAACCACACCCTCGACCGGTTTCTGCTGTCGCCGTTGACGATTTGCGGTGAGGTGGAGTTGCGGATCCATCACAACCTCATGGGCTTGATGAACTCGTTGGGGCGGATTGTGCGCATCTGCTCCCACCCGCAGTCGCTTGCGCAGTGCAGGGTGTGGCTCGAGGAACATATGCCGAGTGTCGAACTGATACCGGTGTCGAGCAACGCCGAGGGCGCCCGGCGTGCGCGCGACGAGAAGGGCACCGCGGCCATCGCCGGACAGACCGCCGCGGAGGTCTACGGCCTGAAGGTGTTGGCGGCGGAAATCGAAGACCGCAGTGACAACACGACCCGATTTCTGGTGCTCGGGCGTAAACTCTTCACCCCGAGCGGGGAAGATCGCACTACGCTACTGGTCTCGGTGAGCCACACCGATGCTCCCGGTGCGCTGTCGCGACTGCTGGAGCCGCTGGCGAAGTATCGGATCAGCATGACGCGGATCGAGTCGCGACCCTCGCATCGGCGTAAATGGGATTATGTTTTCTTCATCGATTTCGAGGGGCACGCGGATGAACCGCATGTGGCCAAGGCGCTTGTGGAGCTGAAGAAGCGTTCCTCGCTCTTCCGCGTGCTGGGCTCATACCCTCGGGCTGTAATGTGAGTGATATGACCGAACCCCAATCCCGACCCCGTTATCGGGTTACTCCCGGTGGGAGGATCGAGGGCGAGATCACCGTACCGGGTGACAAGTCCATCTCGCATCGCGCGCTGATGTTCGGCGGCATCGCCGAAGGCGACACCGAGATCACGGGCTTTCTGGCCGGTGAGGATTGCCTCGCCACGCTGCGCGCACTCCAATCATTGGGAGTCCGCATCGATCGTCCTGAGGAGCAGAACGTCCTGGTCCATGGTGTTGGACCTGATGGCTTGCAACCTTCGAGCACTGCCCTTGATATGGGGAACGCGGGCACGGCGATCCGGCTCTTCATGGGCCTGCTGGCACCGCAGCGCTTCGACTCGACTCTGATCGGGGATGAGTCGCTGATGCGCCGGCCGATGGAGCGGGTGGCCACTCCGCTGCGCTCGATGGGAGCCAACATCGAGACCCGTGAAGGCAAGCCGCCGGTTGAGATCAAAGGCTCGACCGAGATGCGTGCCATTGACTACATGCTTCCCGTTGCGAGCGCGCAGGTGAAGTCCGCGGTATTACTCGCTGGACTGCAGGCTTTTGGCCGCACCCACGTGACCGAGCCCGCTCCGTCGCGTGATCACACGGAGCGCATGCTAGGTGCCTTCGGCGTCGAAGTCCTTCGGGACGGCTCCAGGATTGCCATCGAAGGCGGGCAAGTCCTACGCAGTACGCATGTACGCGTACCCGGGGACTTTTCTTCTGCCGCGTTCTTCATCGTTGCCGGCTGCCTGGCGGCCGAGAACGGGCTCCTCCTGCGCAATGTCGGGGTGAACCCGACTCGGACCGGCTTGATCGAGATGTTGCAGTTGATGGGGGCCGACATCCGCATCCACCCGCATGGACCTCGCAGCGACAGCAGTCCCAACGGCGAGCCGATCGCCGACATCGAGGTGCGCAAGAGCCGCCTGCGCGGCATCAAGGTGCCGGAGGCGCTGGTGCCGCTCTCCATTGACGAATTTCCGGTCTTTTTCATTGCCGCGGCCTGCGCTGAAGGCGAGACCCTGGTGCGCGGCGCTCTGGAGCTGCGGGTGAAGGAGAGCGACCGGCTTGCCGCCATGGCTCAGGGCTTGAGCATCCTGGGCGTGGAGAATCAGCTATTGGCCGATGGCCTGTGGATCCGGGGCGGCGATCGCTTTGGTGGCGGCACCATCGACAGCCACGGCGACCATCGGATCGCCATGGCCTTTGCCATTGCCAGCCTGAAGGCCCGCTCGGCCATCGAGATTCTCGATGTGGCCAATGTCGCCACCTCGTTCCCGGGCTTCGTGGCGACCGCACGGTCGGCAGGCTTGCAGATCGATGCGAGCTGACGGACGCTGACGGGTCAATGCAGCAAACGCCGCCGTCCAAGCTCCCCAGCACAGCCTTCGTCCTCACCATTGATGGTCCGAGCGGCTCGGGCAAGGGCACCATCTCCAGGGCCGTGGCCAATCGGGTCGGCTGGCATCTGCTGGATAGCGGCGCGCTGTACCGGCTCGTCGCACTGGCTGGGAAGCAGGCAAGCCTGGCTCCCGAGGACCAGGAGGCGCATGCCTACCTGGCCCGGACAATGGACGTCGTCTTTGGGGTCAATGCTCGCGGGGACGAGCTGGTGACCCTGCGGGGCCAGGACGTGACCGCCGACATCCGGTCCGAGGAGGCGGGGCAGGGGGCCTCCCGTGTGGCTGCGTGGCCTGTGGTCCGTGAGGCCCTGCTGGACAGGCAGCGGGCTTTTGCCGCTCCCCCGGGGCTGGTGGCCGACGGACGTGACATGGGGACCGTCGTATTCCCCGGGGCCGACCTCAAGATATTCCTGACGGCAAGCCCCGAAGAGCGGGCCCAGCGGCGCTATAAGCAGTTGAAAGACAAGGGGTCCGGTGTTAGCCTTGCCGCCCTTTCGCGCGAGATCACCGAGCGGGATCTACGGGATTCGACCCGAGCGATTGCCCCGCTGAAGCCGGCTTCCGACGCCCGTGTGATCGACTCGACCGGATTATCGATCGAGGCCGTGGTCAGCCGTGTGCTCGAGTGGGGCATGGGTCGGCTCTGGAGCTGATCCTGCTGCAGATGCAGCGGTTTGCGTGAGGGCCCTCGTGTGAGGGATGTTTTGTCGAAGGTGGGTGCGCGCTAAGGATGCGTGCGCTGTTGTTACATTTGCCTGGGCTGCAAGGGAGTCTTCCGGTCCAGTACACGAATGCATGACCTGCTTTTTCAACCCGCAGGCGTGCGAGTGAAGGTATGACAGAAAGTTTCGCAGAGCTCTTCGAGCAAAGTCTCGCCAATCAGCGTATTCGCCCCGGAATGATTCTCACCGGGCTCGTTGTCGATGTGACACCCGATGTCGTCATCGTCAACGTGGGCCTCAAGTCCGAAGCCGTCATCCCCCTCGAGCAGTTCAAGAACGAGCGCGGGGAGTTGGAAGTCAAGACCGGTGACAGTGTCGAGGTCGCCCTGGATTCCGTCGAAGACGGCACAGGCGAGACCCGGCTGTCGCGCGAGAAGGCCAAGCGTGCCCGCACCTGGACCCGCCTGGAAGACGCGTTCAACAAGTCCGAGATCGTGACCGGCGTCATCACCGGGCGCGTCAAGGGCGGGTTTACCGTCGAGATCGACAACGTCCGCGCATTTCTGCCGGGCTCGCTTGTCGATGTCCGTCCAGTGCGTGATACCTCGTATCTGGAAAACAAGCCGCTCGAGTTCAAAGTTATCAAGCTCGATCAGAAGCGCAATAACGTCGTGGTGTCGCGGCGTGCGGTTGTCGAGCAGGAGTTCTCCGCCGAGCGCAGCGCGCTCATGGAAAACCTCCAGGAAGGCGCTGTGGTACGCGGCTCGGTCAAGAACCTCACCGACTACGGTGCGTTCGTGGACCTGGGCGGTATCGACGGTCTGTTGCACATCACGGACATGGCGTGGAAGCGCGTCAAGCATCCGTCGGAAGTCGTCAAGGTCGGCGACGAGATCGATGTGCGCATTCTGAAGTTTGATCGCGAGCGCTCTCGTGTCAGCTTGGGGCTCAAGCAGCTCGGAGCCGACCCGTGGGAGAACATCTCGCGCCGCTATCCGCCGCACACTCGCGTGTTCGGCAAGGTCACCAACATCGCCGACTACGGCGCGTTCGTGGAGATCGAGGACGGCGTCGAAGGTCTGGTGCACGTCTCCGAGATGGATTGGACCAACAAGAACGTCAATCCCGCCAAGGTCGTGCACACCGGTCAGGAAGTCGAGGTCATGGTGCTCGACGTCGACGAAGAGCGCCGCCGCATCTCGCTGGGCTTGAAGCAGTGCAACGCCAATCCGTGGAAGGAGTTCGCCGAGAACTACAACCGCGACGACAAAGTGTCTGGTCAGATCAAGTCCATCACCGACTTCGGCATTTTCATCGGTTTGCCGGGCAACATCGACGGCCTGGTGCACCTCTCCGACATCTCCTGGGACTTGCCGGGCGAGGAGGCGGTGCGCAACTACGCCAAGGGCCAGCAGCTCGAGGCGGTGGTGCTGTCAATCGATCCCGACCGCGAGCGCATTTCCCTCGGTGTCAAGCAACTGGCCAAGGATCCGTTCTCGGCCTACATCGCCACGAATCCGAAGGGAACGATCGTCAAGGGTGTGGTGAAGGATGTGGACGCGCGCGGCGCAGTCATCGATCTCGGCAACGGGATCGAGGGTCAGCTACGGGCTTCCGAGCTCGGGCGCGATCGCGTCGAGGACGCGCGTGCGGTCCTCAAGCCAGGCGACGAGGTCGAGGCGAAGTTCACCGGTGTTGACCGCAAGTCGCGCACCATCTCGCTGTCCATCAAGGCCAAGGAAATTCACGAAGAAGCTGAAGCCGTGCAGAGCTATCGCTCCGACTCGGGCGCCTCCTCCGGTGGCACGAGCTTGGGCGACCTCCTGAAGGAGCACATCGGTTCGGGAGATCGCGGCTGAGGCCAAATCCGAATAAAGGTCGGTTCAGTTGAGTTTCGATCACGGTCTTTATCTTCCCGGTGCGCGCGTTAGCGCGCGCCGCCATTTGGACGGGGCCCGCCTTCAGGCGGGCCCCGAATTTCAACGGGGCTGGCCCGCGCGCGGCGGGTGAAGAAGACCTATGACGACAACCATGACGAAATCGGAACTCATCGAGATCATCACGGCCAAACAAAAGCATTTGCCGGCGAAAGACGTGGAGCTTGCGCT
Organism: uncultured Pseudomonadota bacterium; assembly: GCA_963752125.1. Classification (GTDB taxonomy): domain Bacteria; phylum Pseudomonadota; class Gammaproteobacteria; order Steroidobacterales; family Steroidobacteraceae; genus 13-2-20CM-66-19. The sequence goes on from CAVVXG010000027.1 coordinate 7,360, forward strand.
GAAGCAGATCCTGGAGATCATGAGTGATGCGCTCTCACAGGGAGAGCGGATCGAGATTCGCGGGTTTGGCAGTTTCTCGCTGCACTTCCGACCCCCGCGGCAGGGACGCAATCCCAAGACGGGTGAGGCGGTAGCCCTGTCGGGTAAGTACGTTCCGCACTTCAAGCCGGGCAAGGACTTGCGCGAGCGGGTCAACGACGGCGCCGACCGCCCGATCAGGGACTGACACTCACCCACCGCCGGTTCCAACCCGTTCCCGCAGCACGCAGGCGCTGATGCTGCTATCGTCTGTGCTGTGTTCGAGCTGCCTCCACTTCTGCTCGCGCTGGCGTTCGTCCTTGTAGGCGTCGCGGCCTGGTTTCTCGGTCGTCGCATGGGCGCGGCGCGCACCGTGCGCTTGCCGCGTGACTACTATGTTGGCCTCGACCATCTCATCAACGACCGTTTCGACCACGCCGCGGAGATCTTTGCCCGGATGGCGCAAGCCGATGGGGATGCCGCCGAAATCCAATTTGCGCTCGGCAGCCTCTTCCGGCGCCGCGGCGAAGTCGACAGGGCGATTGCCATTCACTCGCGGTTGCGCGACCAGGGAGGCGTTGCTCTGCGTGATAGGGCGGCTTTTGCCCTCGCACTCGACTATCTGAGCGCCGGCCTCATGGATCGCGCCGAGCGCTTGCTCGAAGAGCTCGCCGCCTCGCGCGAATACCGCCGGACGGCTCTTGACCATCTGGTGAGAATCTATGAGGCCCAGGGCGACTGGGCCAACGCCCTGAAGGTGTTTCACGAGCTGCCACCGACGGTACAGCTCGAACGGCGTCGGGTCGCCGCCCACTATCTTTGCGAGCTCGCCGAGCAGGCGCTGGTTCAGGGCGATACCGAGCGTGCCCGTACGTTGTTGCGCCAAGCCTTGACGCACCATGCCGACCTGCCGCGGGCCGATATCCTCACCGCCCGGATTACCGAGCGCGCGGGCGACCCGGGTGGCGCCCTGTTGTTGTACCTCAAAGCCCTGGAGGTTTCTCCGGGCCTGGCTCTCGAGATCATTCCCCGCGTACTCGCCCTCGCCACGCAAGTGGGGCAAACCGACATGCTGGGCGAGCTGACCCAACGCTTGCAGCGCACTGGCAGAGTCAGTGCGCGACAGCTCGTCTGGTTGCTTGCCACGGCGCTTCCTCCCCAGGACGTGCGCCGCTTGCCCGGGATCACCGGTGAGTTAGGCGCCGACATGGAAACAGCCGCCGATGCAGCCTCCCTGGGCACTTTGCTGACGCGCATCGGTGACTCCGGCGGCCGCTATCAGTGCGATGACTGTGGGCTGCACAGCGTCGGATGGTATTGGCGCTGTCCAAAGTGCCGGTCGTGGGACAGCATGCACCCGGCGGTATTTAAATGGGCGGAGCGCCTCGGCATGTCATGAAATTGCCGGGCCCGGCATGTACCTTGCTCAACTTGCGTCGTTAAACTAGGCACATACGCTCGCTACTGCTGGAGATAAGGTTGATGAGGACGAATCCCAAGTCGGTCATTCGCACTGCCGTATTTCCGGTTGCGGGCCGTGGCACCCGCTTTTTGCCGGCCACCAAGGCGAGTCCGAAGGAGATGCTGCCGGTGGTCGACAAGCCGCTGATCCAGTACGCCGTCGAGGAGGCGCTGCTGGCCGGGCGCGCGCAAGCTGGTGTTCATCACCGGCGCCTCGAAGCGGGCGATCGAGGATCATTTCGATTCGGACCAGGAGCTCGAGCATCTGCTGGAGAGCCAGGGCAAGAGCGATCTGCTCAACCAGATCCGCAGCGTGCTGCCCTCCTATGCCACCTGCATCTACATCCGCCAGCCGGCGCCGCTGGGTCTGGGTCATGCCGTGCTGTGCGCGCAGCCGGCCGTCGGCTCCGAGCCGTTCTTCGTGCATCTGGCGGATGACCTGATCCGCGGCGACCGTCGCTGCCTGGAGCAGATGGCCGAGGTCTACGTGGCCAAGCGCGCCAGCGTGCTGGGCGTGGAGCTGGTGCCGCACAAGGACACCGAGAAGTACGGCATTGTCGAGATCGAGGCCGACAAGTCGAGCACCGGCCGGGTGCGCAGCATCGTCGAGAAGCCCAAGCCCGCCGATGCCCCTCGAACCTTGCGGTCGTGGGCCGCTATGTCCTGACGGCGTCATTTTCGAGCACCTGGCGAGCATCGGCGCGGCGCCGGCGGCGAGATCCAACTCACCGACGGCATCGCGGCCCTGATGGGCGAGGAGGCGGTGTACGCCTATCGCTTCAGCGGCAAGCGCTATGACTGCGGCAGCAAGCTCGGCTATCTGCAGGCCACCGTCGAGTACGGTTTGGCCCATGCGCAGCTCGGCAAGGAGTTCCGCCGCTACCTGCAACATCTCAACTTGAGCACCGTTGCCTCGAAAGACGATCGGGAGGTGAAGGAGCGGGCGCACCCGAGCGGATCGGGGTCTCGCGGCCGCAGCAACGGGCATGCGAACAACAGTGGCGGCTCAACCAAGCGCGCCGGGGGCCGCCGCAAGTCGGGGAGGCCAACACAGCCGGCCTGAAGAGCGGTTTGACCGAAGGGTGCGACCACCGAGGCCGCGGCCGACTATGCGCTGCCCCATCCACCCGGGACTTACAGACGCAACACGATCTTGCCGACGAAGTTGCCGGCCGCCATGTACTTCAGCGCGTCCTCGTATTCATCGAGTGTGAACGTACGGTCGATCACTGGATGCAGGTGATGCTCCGTGATGAAGGCGTTCATGCGGGCGAAGTCGGCGCGCGATCCAACGAATATGCCCTGCGCGCGGGCGAGCCGCACTAGAAGGCGGCTGGCGGGAATATCCCCGTCGAAGCCCGTGAGCCCGCCTACCACGCACAGGGTGCCAAGGTAAGCAAGGCTCGGCACTGCTTGCGGGAGAGTGCTCTTGCCGCCCACATCCACGATCAGGTCGGCGCCATGTCCTTGAGTGAGCTCGAGAACCCGCTTGCTCCACTCCGGCACCTCTCGATAGTTGATGCTGTCGTTCGGTGCAATTGCCTGCGTGCGCTTGAGTTTGTCATCCGAGCTGCTAGTCAACAGGACGTGCGCACCCGCAGCCGCGGCGAACTGCAGCGCGAATATGGAGACGCCACCGGTTCCCTCGATGACCGCTATCTGTCCACGATGTGTGTGTTGTCCGATCGTCGCCGACCATGCCGCGAGACCCGCGGTGGGCAGCGTCGCGGCCTCCTCGTAGCTCAAGCCTTTTGGGGCCGGAATCACACCTGCATCGTCAAGGACTATGTAGTCGCCGAGCACACCATCGACCGTGGCACCGCGTGCCGCCTCGAGCTGCTCCTTGCTCGGGGGGGCCGTCCACCCAGCTCTTGAAATAGGTGCTGGTCACACGCATGCCCGGGCGTATCCCCCTCACTGCCGCACCCACGGCGAGCACGTCTCCAGCTGCGTCGGATGCGACTTCGAGGCCAGAGAGGTCGCGCCCCTTCTGGGACTCGAGTATCTCCAGATCGCCGCGATTGAGCGCGACGGCTCGAACATGTATCAGAACATCATGCACGCCCACCGCTGGCAGCGGACCGACGGTAACCTTCCAGCGATAGCCGTGGTCAGACTTCTCGAGTACCACTTTGCGCGTCGTCGTCGGCAGCGATGCAGAGGGTGTCGCACTGTTGGCGACGGTGCTCACGGCAAGCAGCACCACGAGGCTCGCCAGCACGCTCCAAAAGTGCGTAATGTCAGAATCGGAAACCACTGCAAGTACCCTCAGTTGTGGCGGCGGACTGACCGATTGTCGCGAATTCGGGCGGACGAGTCCCCCGCGACTGGCGACTTTCTTGGCCCGGAATTGCAATCTTCCCGTTCCCTCGTGCCCCTCACACATACGTGTCGGTGCGCATTTGCTGGGATAAATCACGACCCTGTGTGATGTTCAGACCCATTGCCGACACGAACTCCTCGCCGAACCTGTCGGCGGGCGACCCGAATGTCACAACGGGCACAACCGTCGAAGTCCACGTGGAAATGTGGACTTACAATTTCGGACCCAACCGGCTGATGCAGCGAGTCTGGCTCCCAGGACGGCGTGGTGGTCCGTATCGAGTCTCTGGGCCGCTACGGTTCCTGAATCGACCGTCAATCCCCCCTCGATTTAGCGGCCACCGGCAAGGTGATCCTGCCGGGCTATCGGCTGTGCCTGGAGATTTCCAGCGGCGACCTCTCTAGCTTTCAGAATTAAGTTTATTGATTTAGATATTGATATTTTTAATCTTTGAGGCATACTGAGTTCCCGAAAGTAAATCCATCGTCCCTCTCCAAAAGCATGTCTGACTGGCAGGAACTCACTCAGTTGACCCAGGGTCAGCCGCTCGTTGTGGAGCGCGTGCGACTTCAGGGCAAAGCAATTGCCATCGAAGGTCAATTTGAGCTGCCGCAATTGGTCCAGCTCAGCGCGGAAGATCAGGTCTTTGTGATCGCCTTTGTACGCTGCCACGGCTCGATCAAGGAGATGGAGCAAATCTTCGGGGTGAGTTACCCGACGATCAAAGCTCGTCTGAATCGGATCGCGAAGAGTCTGCCGTTTGTAGAGACGAATCCGGCCCCATCGCAGGGCGAGATTCTGGACCGGCTGAAGCGTGGAGAAATCGGTACCGAGGAGGCCATCCGGGAGATGGAGGCAAAGAAATGATCCCCCTGGGTGTTACGGTCGGTTGGAGCTATTCCGGACGGCGGGGTTTCACATTATGGATACCGCTATTTCTGCTCTGGCTGTTGCTCTTGCCGGTGGTGTTGGTGCTTTTTCCACTGGTTTGCGTGATGTGCCTGTTTGTGCGAGTGAACGCAGTGCGGCTCTATGCGACGGCGTGGAGCATTCTGGCCGCGCTGCGACACACACTGATTGAAGTGGAGGATTCCGAGCATGCGATCCGGATACACATTGCGTAGCGGGTTGCGGCAAAGGGGATACAGACTATGAACGAGGATCGCCGCAAAGTGTTGGAACTGCTCGCTGCGGGGAAGGTGACTGCCGAGGAGGCCGAGCGCCTGCTCGCGGCGCTTGAAAGTGAGCCGATTTCCATGGCGTCCGGCGCAAGCGCGCCGAAGCCCAAGGCCAAGTACATTCGCGTTACGGTCGACCAGGAGGACCCCGACCGGAAGACGCCGACGAAGGTGAACATTCGTGTGCCGATACAGTTATTGCGCTCCGGTGTGCGGTTGGCGGGGCTGATTCCAGTGCAAGCGCGGCAACGCGTGGAGGATGCGATGCGCACGCGCGGCATGGCGTTTGATCTGTCGCAGATCACGCCGGAAAACCTGGAAGAGATTGTGAATGAGCTCCAGGACCTCACGATCGATGTGGATGAGGAGCACTCCAAGGTGCGCATCTTTGCAGAGTGAAGTATTACGCGGCTGTCGGGATGAAAGGAGATGCAACATGGTGAGTGCGATAAGCGGGACGCTGGTGCAGGGACACGCCGAGGACGGCTGGGGAAAGGTCGCCGATGCGTTCCGGGCGAACTTCAGCGGTAACCCTGGCGAGGTCGGCGCGGCGTGCTGTGTTTACGTAGGCGGCCGCCCGGTGGTCGACTTCTGGGGCGGCCTTGCGGACAGCGAGGCGCAACGGCCGTGGACACAAGACACCATCATGCAGGTTGCATCGACGACGAAGGGCGCTACCGCGATCTGTGCGCATATGTTGGTACAGCGCGGCGCACTGGATCTCGAAGCGCCGGTGGTGAAGTACTGGCCCGAATTCGCAGCCCACGGCAAGGGTCAGATTCCGGTGCGCTGGTTGCTCTCGCATCAGGCCGGCTTGCCGGTCATCGACACGCCGCTCACGTTCGCGCAAGCCCTCGCTTGGGATCCGGTCATTCGCGCACTCGAGGCCCAAAAGCCGCTGTGGCCGCCGGGCACCGAGCACGTCTACCACTCGATGACTTTTGGGTATCTGGTGGGGGAGATTGTGCGCCGGATCTCCGGCAAGACACTCGGCACGTTCTTCGCCGAAGAGGTGGCGGGTCCTCTGAAACTAAACGCCTGGATCGGGTTGCCCGAAGAACGGGAAGAGAAGGTCGCCCGGATCGAGTACGCCAAGCCGTTCACCCTGGAGGAGATGACCGCTGGAATCATCGAGACCACTGGCCTCGATGCGGACACGGTCACCGCATGGATCAACGCCGTGTGGGGTCCGGGCTCGGTGCAAGCCCGCGCGGGTGAGCTCGGCGGCGCATTTGACTACACCTCTGAGTACTACACTCAGCGTGCTTGGCGTGCGGCAGAGATTCCAGCCGCAAACATGGTCGCGGACGCGCGATCGGTGGCCCGGATGTATGCTGCCACGGTGAGCGATGTCGACGGCGTGCGGCTGCTGAGTCCGGCGACCGTGGAAACGGCGATCAAGGTTCAGACCGACAAGACGCGGATGCACGGCTTGCCTGCGCAACTGAATATCCCGGCTGACCGCTCCTTCAACATGTCGCTCGGGTTCTGGCGAGCCTGCCCGCCGATGCCGTGGGTGGGGCCGAGATCGTTCGGTCACCCGGGCTCAGGCGGATCGGTTGGCTTCGCCGACCCCGACGCCGAAGTCGGTTTTGCCTACGTTACGAACCTCTGGTCCTTCCGGATCGGCGAGCCGCGCGCATCAAGTCTGGCTGCCGCAGTCGTTGCCTGCCTCGGGTGACCATCAGCTTCCCGCCGGCGCAATTGCCGGCAGCCATACGGTGACCAAGGCGCCGCCGCCGGGGCGGTTGGCGAGGCTTAGCCGTCCGTTGTGGGCCTCGACAATCTCACGGCACAGGGTCAGGCCGAGGCCTGTACCGGTCGGCTTGGTGGAGTAAAACGGCAACAGAGCATCTCGCAGCACATCGCTGGCGAGCCCGCTGCCCCGGTCCGCGACTTCGATCGTAAAGCCGTCGCGCTCCTCGCGGACAGCGACTGAAATCTCATCCTGCCCGGAGCCGGACTCCGCGGCGTTCTTCAGCAGGTTGATCATCACCTGCTCCAACTGCACCGCGTCGAAGCTTGCCTGGCGCTGCGGCAGCTGCCCTTCGATGCGCAAGCGTACCGCACCTTCGAGGTTGGAGAAAAAGCCGCTCCAATCAATGGGCGCGGGCCGCGGCCGAGGCAGTTTGGCGAAGCGGGCATAGCCGTCGATGAAGGAAGTCAGGTGCGCCGTGCGATCGCCGATGGTCGCAAAGACCCGTTGCAACTGTCCCGAGGCATGCGCCGGTATCTCGCGCGCCAACAGGCGCCCCGAATGCGCCAGGGAGGAGATCGGCGCGAGCGAGTTGTTGAGCTCGTGGGCGATCACACGGATCACTTTCTTCCAGACGGCGACCTCCTGGGCGGCCAACTCACGCGTCAGCTGTTTGAGCAGTACCAGGCGATGCGACTGCGCATTGAGCAGAAAACCGCGCTGTGACAGGTGATACACCTGCGGCTCGCCGGCCACTTCCATGGTAAAGAGGGTGTCGCCGTTGCCGCGCAACGCTTCGCGCAACGGGGCTGGGGAGTCTGCGACAACAGTTGTGAAGTCCAGCCCTTCGAGCTTGCGTCCGCCATGGAGCAGCTGTCGCGCGGCGGTGTTGCTGTAGACAATCCGTCCCGAGGCGTTGGTGAGGACCATGACCAGTGGCGTTGTCTGGATCACGGTGTCGAGCAGCAGTTCTCTCTGGTACAGGTCGAGACGTTCGCGACGTAAGAGATCGCCCAGGGAGTTGTAGGCGACCACCAGCTCGCTCAGCTCGCCTTGCGGAACAGGCGTGATGCTCATGCTGAAGTCGTGATCGCGCAGGCTCGAAACGCCGTCGCGGACGGCGTGGATGACCTTTGACCAGGTGTGGGTGGCGAGTCGTGCGCTCCACCATGAAATGGGCAGAGTGATGAGCACCGCGGACAGGATCGCCAACCAGGGGGAGCTCGTCCATCGCGTGGCGGCAAGTGCGATACACGCGGCCACTGTAGCGACGAGCGTCGCTGCCAAGACTACACGGCCGGCGAGGGAGGAGAGCGTCATGAATCGTGAGGCATTCGCCACAACGGCGGCTCCTGCGTCATCGGATCCCGTCGCTCTTGAGTCCCAACTTCTCCATGCGGCGATAGAGTGCTTGGCGCGAGAGCCCCAGTTCGCGCGCAGCCTGTGCGACGACACCTTGAGCGCGCGCTAATGCTTGTTCCACGGTGGCCCGATCCAGGAGAGGCTCTTCGGGTCCGGCTGCGCCCGCTGATGCGGCAGTCGCTGGCAACCCCAGTGCGGTAACACCGATGGCGCGCGCGGGGGAGAGCAGGCAAGCACGTCGCATCACGTTCTGCAGCTCGCGGACATTGCCCGGCCACGGATAACGCACCAGCGCCCGCTGTCGTCCGAGAGCCGGCTCACGTCGGCGCCATCGAGCGCGTAGGTGCCGGTGTCGAAAGTCTCCAAGAGGCCCGCCACATTAAGGAAAGTTGTCTTACCCGAGCCCGAAGGGCCGGTCACCGCCACGAACTCCCCGCTGCCGACCTCGAGCGAGAAGTCGCGCAGCGCATGCGTTTCGATGAGGTCGGTGCGATAGATTTTCCTGATGTTGCGCATCTTGAGCATGGCGAGTCCTTCGGTTGATCGGCTGATCGGTCAGCGCCCGATGAGTAGCTCGGGTGCATCGTTGAAATCACGGGTATCGGAGATGATGACATGGTCGCCCGGGAGGAGGCCGCGTACGACCTCGATTTCCGACACCGACGCTGCGCCTAACACCACAGGGGTGCGCGACGCCTGGTCACCACGCACGACGTAAACCGCGCGCGCTGCTTCGTCTATGGAGGAACCGCGCTCGAATTTGACCACGCCGTCGCGCTCGTCCATGACGATGCGCACCGCCGTGCGCTCGTTCTGACGCAGGCCGGCCTGGGGGGTGTTGAACTTGACGCGGCCAATGACCTCATTCTGGCGCACTTCCGGCGATATGCCGGTCACTGTACCGGCGACCGTATGTCCCCCAAGCAGGATGTCCGCGGCCATGCCCGGCTTGATGTCACCGGCGTAGGTCTCAGGGATATGGAACTCGATCTCAAAAGCGCTCAGGTCGACGACGGTCAGAAGCGGGGCATCGCGCGCGACGCGGGTCTTCTCCAACTGCGCAAGGTTCGCCACCATGCCTTTGACCGGCGAGCGGATGTTCAGGTCGTCGACGCGTTGCTTGAGGTCGGCAACCACCAGCGCCTGTCGGTCGCGCTCCAGGCGACGGGTGCGCAGGTCTAGAGCAACACCCTCGCGATCCAGGCCAGCGGCGTCGCGGTCGTGCTCGAAATTGAGTTTCGCGGTGGCGACGTCGTCGATCGCGTGTTGGTAGTCCCGCTCGCTTATTGCGTGCAGGCCCCATGCCCATTGGGCGCGTTTGCGCTCGCGCTCGGCCGCCTCGATGGCGACGCGTGCCAGGTCGGCGTGTTGCTGGCTTGTCAGGAGCTGACGCCGGATCTCGATTTCCTGATGAGCCAAAGCGGCGTTCAGGCTGTCGAGCGTCGCCTGCTCGCGCTGGTACTCATTGCGCAGCTCGGGACTGTCGAGGCTTGCCAATACCTGACCTTTGGTGACCGTGTCGCCGGCGTGGACGGTGTAATTCACTGTGCCTGGCGCTATGGCGAAGAGAGTGGGGCTCACAGGCGCAACGACGATGCCCTCGGCGGCGGCGTCCCTCACGAAGTGACCCTTCTGGACTGTGGTGATGTGCAGGCGGTCCGCCGGGATCGTGTGGCCGGACCTGCTCCAGGCATGTGCCAGCCAGACGAACGCCGTTATGCAAACCGCGCCGCCCGCTCCAATGACATACCACCGAGTCCGCCGCCGCTTCGCGGCGCTGTCATCGATGACTGCTTTGTCCTGCGCTGCTGTGGTGCGCACGCCTGCCGTAGGGGAGGTGCCGGTATCGAGGCGCTTGAGTTGGCTGATTTTCATGTCTTGTCCGCTTCCTTGCTGATTTGCAGTGCAGCTGGCGTGCCAGACTGCGGTGTAGTTGTAACGTCTTGAAAATAAATGAAGTTATTGTGGTCTGAGCGGAGGTTGCGGAGGCGTTGACGTGTCCGGTCGACGGACAGCGGACAGGTGGGCGGACACTTCCGCGGACGGTGCGGACGGAATCGTGTGCGGGTGGATAGCGTGTCGGGGACGGTAGCGTGCAGGCGGCTGGAACGACGTTGACGCCGGATGGCGCGCGCTCGCAGCAGCGTCGTGCATCCGGCTCAACTGGAGTAGCACGATGCGCAATGGGCGCGGTCGGTCGGGTCGGCGCGCAAGGTTGGTACGGCCCGGGTCGCCAGGACGTCGCGGGCGAAGGGCAGGGGCTTGTAGTGTTGGCGTGGCGCGCTTGTCCGCGCCCTTGTTAGGTGCACCCAAGCTGCATCAACCAACTTCGTTGCACCGACTTCGCGCGCGCTTGCTCACGGCCGCGCCGAAGCCTGGCCTCGCTTTCGTTTCGGCTTGCATGTGCGGCACCGGGAAAGGCAAGCTGACCGCTGGTTTTCTAAGGAGGAGCCGATGGCCAGTCGCCGTCCCCCCGATTCCGCTCGCACTCCAACTGTCACTCCCACCGCCCCAACTGCCCCCGAGTCTGCGACCACCGCAAAGGCGAGTACTACGCGCAAGCCCCGCGCGCCTCGCACGACGAAAAGCGACGCCGCCACCACGATGGGGTCAACAGTCGAGATATCCCCCGAGGTTCGTCGCGGGATGATTGCTGAAGCCGCCTACCTGCGCGCCGAGCGCCGAGGGTTTACTGGCGGATCCGATCAGGAGCGTGAGGACTGGTTGTCCGCCGAGGCTGAGGTCGATGCTCTGCTGAAGGCAGGGCACGGTAGCTCAGCGCAGTAACACCACGCCGTAACGCCGCTGAGGGTCGACCGCCCAGCCCCCTTGGCGCCTATCGTTCATATGACGCTGCCTCGGCAGCGGGCGGGTTATTTTTGTGCTCCTTGGGGCGCGGGCGACGGTGAAGCGCCGGGCGCCCGCTCGGCGGCGGGGCGCAGGCCGTTTGAATAGAACACCTTGCCATCCGGGGCGACGAACACTGCGTCGTACTCCGGCATGCGATTGATAATCTCGAGCGCCTTCTCAGCCCCGAGAACGAAAGCCGTCTTCGACATCCCGTCCGTTTGTGTCGCCGTCGGACCGATGATGGTGGCACTGCGCACTTTGCTCGCGGAATGGCCTGTTTTCGGGTCGATGATGTGGTGATAGCGCACGCCGTTCTCGTCGAAATAGCGCTCGTAGTCACCCGAAGTCGACATCGCCGCATCCGACAAGGGAATGCGCGTGACGACTTTATTGGGATCATCTGGATGTCGAATGGCGACCAGCCAGGCTCGCCCCAGGTGATCACCAATGATCCGGGTATCGCCGCCCGCGGTGACCACGGCGTGTTGGATTCCGCGCTTCTGCAGGATCTCGATGCCGCGGTCGACAGCGTAGCCCTTGCCAATGCCGCCGAGGTCGATGCGCATCCCCTTGTGCTCGAAGAATACCGAGTGGTTCGACTCGTCAAACTTCATATTGCGCCAGTTCACCGCCGGTAGCGCGGCTTTGATCTGTGCTTCGGTAGGGCGCTTGTGGTCGGGGTAGTTGTAGAGATAACCGACGCTTGCATACGTAATATCGAAAGCGCCTTCGGTGATTTCGGAGTAGTGCGTCGAGAGCTTGATGAGGTCGAACAGCTCCTTGTCGACCTGCACCGGATGGTCGGCCCCGTGCTGGTTGATCTGCGAGAGCTGGCTCTCCGGCTTGTAGTGGCTCATCAGATCGTCGATGTGCCGCATTTCGGCCATTACGGCATCGATGGCTGCTTCGCCATGGTTTCCATCGGTGTCCCACAGCTCCACGTAAATGCGGGTCCCCATGATGGCGTCGGTACGCTTGTGCCACTCCGCATGCGCCGTACGCGGCAACACGCCCACGAAGGCGAGGCAGGCTACTAGAGCTGCAAAACGAATACCCATCGACGCAATACCCTTGGCGGTGACGACAGTGTGCAAGCGTACTACTTTGGCGCGCCGCAGGCAGTCGGCGGGCGCCCTCGGATCGGATGCGGGGGCGGCATTACGCCCTCGCAACCCGATGCCGTCCGCGCGTGGGCGGTAGCGAGCGTCGCGCGCGCTGTCGTCTGTACGCAGGGGGCATGCGGTTGTCTGCCGCGCGGGGCGCCGCTTGTGGCCAGCGGGGCTAGGGCCGCTGCAGACGAGTCCGCGCTGCGGTGATTTTTCGCGGTTGCAAGTACCTTTTCCGGCAGCGTTTTTTCGTGCGCCGCGACTGACGTCGGGCGATATACTGCGCGACTTTTTCCGCAGGCGCCCTTTCCAATGTGGTTTAAAAATCTCGCCATCTACCGCTTGCCCGCGGACTGGAATGTGTCTGCCACGGAGCTGGAAGAAAAGCTCGGCAAGCACACCCTGCAGCCTTGCAGCCCGTTGGAAATGCTCAGCCGGGGCTGGGTGGCGCCGTCAAGCACGGGGCGCTTGCTGCACACCGTGAACCAGCAGCACCTCATTGCCCTCGGCGTGGATCAAAAGCTGTTGCCGGGCTCGATCATCCGCCAGGAAACCGAGAAGCGCGCGGCCGTATTGGCCGACAGCCAGGGTTTTCCCGTCGGTCGCCGCCAGATGCGCGACTTGAAGATGCGGGTGACCGAGGAGCTGCGCGCACGCGCGCTCTCGAGGCGTCGGATGACGCGTGCCTGGATCGATCCGATCAACGGCTGGTTTATCGTTGACGCCAGCAGCGCCGGCAAAGCTGAGGAGCTCGTCGAAGCCCTGCGCGATGCGCTCGGCACGTTTGCCGTCCAGTTTCTGGAGACGCAACGTACACCGCATACGTCCATGGCCGCGTGGCTCACTCACGGTGACGCACCTGGCGCGTTTGGAATAGACGAGGACCTCGAGCTGCAAACAGCAGATCCTAACAAGGCCACCGTCCGCTACGTCCGTCACGTGTTGGATGGCAAAGAGATCAAGTCACATCTTGCCGGTGGCAAGTATCCGACACGCCTTGGCTTGACATGGAATGGCCGTATCTCCTTCGTGCTCACCGAGAAACTACAAGTCAAGCGAGTCGCGTTTCTCGAGATGACCAAGGACGCCGCCGATGGCGACGAAGTGGATAAGGACGAGCAATTCGACATCGATTTCACCGTGATGGCCGGCGAACTCGCGAAGATGCTCGATGACTTGACGCAAGCCCTCGGTGGCGACAACGCCGCCCGCCAGGAAACCGCCGCCGCGGCGTAATTTCTACGCGCGAGCGCGGTGTCGGAGGCCGCGCCGAACGCCCGCATTCTCACCCAGCGTGCCGGCCAGCCCCAACTGCACGCGCACGCGCGCGCGGCACCCGTAAGGCGTGGATGTGGTGTTGACCGGTCGCCCGCAGTACCCGCAGGCGTGGGTGTGACGCTGCCTGTGCGTGCCCGCAGCCCCGCAAGACGTGGATATCGCGGTGACCGCATGCGCGTGCAGTCGCACGCGAGGACGCGTGGGGCTGAGCGTGCGCTTGCAGACGCATGCTGACCACGTGCTTTCGCCACGCGCCATCGCACGCGGAGTCTGACGTCTAGTCAAACAAACGCTCTCGAGTTTCTCAACAAACGCAGAGCCTTTTGCTCTGTCTTGTTGCGGCGAAAGCACGATAGGCTGGGTGCCGCTAACGAAAGACTCTGAAACAGAGGAGAGGCACCGCTGTCATGTCAACAATCTCTGAAGTCAAACATCAACTCGGGCTTCTGGGCATCGAGGAACGAGAGCAGGTCGCGAGCTGGCTTGAAGGCTATCAGGAGGAGGGCGTCAATCTGATGGAGGTCGCGGAGGCCGCGGCGGCGACCTACGCTGTGGAGCCGTCACCGTATATGACTCTCGAGGAGTACATGGAATTCGAGGACAGAAGTCCTGCCAGGCACGAGTACGTCAACGGCGTCGTATCCGCGATGAGCGGTCCGAGCACCGCGCACAATCGAATCGTAGCCCGTCTGCATGTCGCGCTTGCGAGTCGGCTGCGTGGGGGGCCATGCGAGGCCTTTATTTCGAATCAGAAGCTGAAACTGACACCCGATTCGGATCAGTTCGTGTACTACCCGGACCTCATGGTGTCCTGCGACCCCTCGGGCTGGCACAAGAAATGGCTTTCCAACCCCTGCCTGGTGATCGAAGTACTCTCTCCCTCAACCCAACACATAGACCGTCGAGAGAAGGCAACGACCTACAGGAGGATCGCGTCCATTGAGGAGTACGTGATCGTGGCCCAACACAGCCATCAGCTCACCATCCGCCGTCGCGCTGAGAACTGGGTGCCCGACCTCGTCGCCGGATCCGAAGGGATAGCCGAACTGCGCTCGGTGGGCGTAGCTATCCCATTGGCGGAAATTTACGAAGATGTATTGGCACCCGCCTTCTAATTCTTCCTAAGCCGGGACTACGGAGCAAATCTCGAGAACGACCGGGGCGACCGGCAGTCGCAACAGGATCACCTGCGTCGCGCGGGCAGGTGTTTCCGCTTCCACAGGTACGGCCCCTCGGGCTCCGTGACTTCCTTCAGCAGGCGCAGTTGCGCGGGGAGCGCGAGGGTGTGCAGATCATACGTGTCGATGATGGTGCGCCGCGCCTGCTCGCGCGTGGCCCGATAGGCACCCGGATTCGCCAAAGCGTCGACGGCCGTTGCTGCAATCGCTTCGACGTCGAAGAAATCAACCAACAGTCCATTGTCCTGATGGTGGATGACCTCCTCCACAGGAGGCGTCTTCGAGCCGATGATCAGGCAGCCGGCCGACATCGCCTCGAGCATCGACCACGAGAGCACGAAGGGATACGTTAGATAAATATGGGCGCGCGAGATCTGCAGGACCGTCAGAAAAACGGGATAGGGTACCTTGCCAAGAAAGTGTACCCGCGTGAGGTCAAGCGAGTCGCCGAGCTCTTCCAGCATTTGTTGCTTGAACGACTTTCCGGCTGGAGGGCGTGCGCCGTAACTGACGTCATCGCCGCCCACGATGACCACGTGCGCCTTAGGTCTACGCGCTAGGATCAGTGGCAGACTCTTCATGAAGCTCGTAAATCCGCGATAGGGCTCGAGGTTACGGGCAACATAGGTGACGACCTCATCGCCGGCTGAAAGTTCGGGCCCTCCTTCCGGCAGGCGTAATTTTGCGCTGGGGTTTGGAGCGACGGCACGGGTGTCAATGCCCTCGTGGACGACGCGCAGCATCGAATGGTAGCGCTCGGGATAGAGCGACTGCTGCCAGCGAGTGGGACATTGACCGAGATCTACTGCCTCCAACCCGAGATGATTGCCGAGATTCTTGGTGCGGATTCTGGGGGCGGTATCGAATTTCTCGGCGACACTGGGCTCGAAATCGACGTCGGCACCTTCGGTGCGATAGAAGAATTCGAAATAACCGATGAGCGGTGTCTTCGGAAAGACATCTTTCAGGTACCAGATCTCGCCCCAACCATTGTGTCCCAGCATGACGTCCGGCACGAACCCAGATGTCGCGCAACGTCAGGGCGGCACGTGCGACCTGCTGGGCATTGAGCACCCCGGCTTCCGTGTCACGAATGTAGTGGTGAGTGTGTGGGGAGGGGGCGCGTTTGGGTTTGTAGACGATTGTCTTGATGCCGGGGAGGGTGGCGTCTGCTGCGCTGCGTAATACAGACCACCTGGTTGCCACGAACTGCGCCCAAGTGCCTGGCGACGTGGAGGTATTGGCCTGGAAAGTTTTGGTGAACGAAAAGAACCTTCATCGGCGCCGCGTTAATCGCAAATCCCTGTTACGACGGCGTTATGGCCGACGGCGCGCGGCTCTTCCCGGCAGCACGCGCGGCCATTATGACTACGCCCCTAGCCAACGCAACAGAAATGACGTCAGCCTGTCATGTGACATCGGTTGACCTACCATCACATTGCGACAAACGCAACTCCGATGACTCGTCGGTTCGACGCAAACCAGATTTGCGCGGATGCAGGCGGTTCTGTAGAGTCGATCGCCATAAGACGAAAGTGCCGGCAGGCACGTTGGATCAGGGAAAACAAGGAATGGGGTGGAATGAGTGCCGACTCTCATGCCCAGGAAACTCATGATTCGCACAAGCAGAACAATGACCCGTCAGGAAGGACTCGCAGCCTCGCGAGCCGCTACGTCGCTCAGGAGCGCGCCTCCCGAATAGAATCTCCCCCGCAGGGGGTCGAAATCGCCGGCAACAGGCCACCGCCGTTGTCGTCCGGGCTCATTTCGCTATGTGTCGTCGCGGGTCATCATCAGCGCGCGGCCGATCCGCTGCAATTGGCGCGCGCATTGGGTTTTGAGCCGACGGCGGAGCTCAGTGAGCCGCAACTGCTGTTGGCTGCGAAGGAGCTCGGGCTCAAAGGCGAAGACCGCCCATTCCAACTGGAGTCGCTTGCCGAACAACACCTTGCCGGCGATCGCGCAGCTGAAGGATGGCGGGTACGTCGTACTGCTGCGTCTGGATGCGGATGATCACGTGCTCGCCGGCGACCCGCGCCAACCGCGTCCGCAGCGACTGAATCGCGAGCAGTTCGAGGCGATCTGGTCGGGAAAGCTGCTGCTGATCAAGTCGCGGCTGCGATTCGACAATCCGAACCGCCCGTTCGACCTGTCGTGGTTCATTCCGGCGATCTGGAAGTATCGGAAGATTCTGGGCGAGATTCTCGCCGCCTCGTTCGTCATCCAGCTCTTCGGTCTGGCGACCCCGCTGTTTACTCAGGTCATCATTGATAAGGTCTTGATGCACAAGAGCATCTCGACCTTGCATGTGCTGGCGGCGGGAATGCTCATCATGATCGTCTTCGAGGCCATTCTGACGGTATTGAAGACGCATCTCATGGCGCACACGTCGAATCGTATCGACGTGGCGCTCGGGGCACGGCTGTTCCGACACCTGCTCCACATCCCGCTGCGTTACTTTGAGCTGCGCCGCGTCGGAGACACCGTCGCGCGGGTACGGGAGCTGGAGAACATCCGGCAGTTCATTACCGGCTCCTCGATCAACGTGATTCTCGATCTGGTGTTCACCGTCCTGTTCGTGGCGGTGATGTTTCTCTACAGCGGCATTCTCACGTGCGTGACGCTGGCTTGTATCCCGCTATTCGTCGTTCTCTCTGTTGTGATCCGGCCGCTGATGCGGCGGCGGCTGGAGGAAAAGTTCGACCGCGGGGCGGAAAACCAGTCATACCTGGTGGAAGCGGTTACCGGCGTGCAGACGGTCAAGGCGATGGCGCTCGAGCCGATCTTCTATCGGCGCTGGGAGGAGCAACTCGCGCGCTACGTCACGGCCTCGTTTCGAACGTCCCATCTGTCGGGCATCGCCGGCGCCCTGGGACAGATCATCCAGAAGCTCTCGACCTTGTCGATTCTGTGGGTCGGCGCTTACCTCGTCATGCGCGGCAGCATGACCGTCGGACAGCTCATCGCGTTTCAGATGCTCTCCGGGCGCGTCATCTCGCCGATTTTGCGGGTCGTGCAGCTTTGGCAGGATTTTCAGCAGGTCGGCATCTCGGTCGAGCGACTCGGTGATCTCATCAACACCAAGGCGGAGCCGGCGCTGAACCCGGGCAAGATGAGTCTGCCGGGGATTCAAGGTGCGGTTCGGCTGGAGAATGTGCGCTTTCGGTATCAGTTCGATGGTCCGGAAATCCTGCGCAACTTCTCGTGCGCAATTGCGCCAGGTACCACTGTCGGCATCGTCGGGCGTAGCGGCTCGGGCAAGAGCACGCTCGCGAAATTGCTACAACGCCTCTATGTCCCGGAGTCCGGCCGGATTCTCATCGACGGCATCGATCTGCAACAGGCCGATCCGATGTGGCTGCGCCGGCAGGTGGGTGTCGTGCTCCAGGAGAATTTCCTGTTCAACGGCACGATCCGCGACAACATCGCGATCCACATGCCCGGTGCGCCGATGGCGCAGATCGTTGAGATGGCGAAACTCGCGGGCGCCCACGAGTTCATCCTCGAGCTTCCCGAAGCTTACGACACGCCGGTCGGTGAGCGTGGCACGGCTCTCTCTGGCGGACAGCGCCAACGTATCGCCATTGCCCGCGCGCTGATGGCCAACCCGCGCATCCTGATTTTCGACGAGGCGACCAGCGCTCTGGACTACGAGTCCGAGCGCATCATCCAGGACAACCTGGGTCGCATCTGCAAAGGACGCACGGTTTTCATCGTTGCCCATCGCCTGTCCACGATTCGCCAGGCGGACACCATCCTGGTGTTGGACAAGGGGCAGCTGGTGGAGCAGGGCAGCTCACAACGAGTTGATGGCGCGGCCGGGAATTTATCACCACTTGTTCTCGCAACAGTTGGGAGGGGTCGCGCATGCCGTCGCCTGAGCCGCAACCGGATAGCGATGAGCCGACGCCCAGCGGCGAGCGGGGCGATCGCCCCCAAAGCTTCGGCTGGTGAAGTCAGGAGGGCCGCGCGAGCTGACGGCGCAGGAGCGCGAGTTTCTGCCGCCGTTGCTGGAGATCCAGGAGACGCCGCCATCGCCGGTGAAGCGCTGGGTGCTGTGGAGCATCATCGGCTCTGGTCGATCGCGCTCATCGCATGGGCGACGGTCGGCAGGATATCCATCGTGGCGACGGCCCCCGGCAAGTTCATTCCGGATGGCCGTGTCAAGGAGGTGCAGCCGCTCGAGTCTTCGATCGTCAAAGCGATCCACGTCAAAGAGGGCCAGCGCGTCCACGCAGGCGATCTGCTGCTGGAGCTCGATCCGACGCTCAATGCCGCGGAGAATGGCGGCGAATGCGGACAAATACGGGTTCAACAAGCTCGAGCAGGCGCGACTCACCGCCGAACTCGCCAACAGCAACGCGCACTACCCGCGACGGGCCAACCGGCTGTGCGCGTCGCGTTGGAAGAGCAGATGCGTCAGGCGCGCGTGCAGGCCCATGCCGCGAAGATGGCGGAGGCGAAGGCAACCGTCGATGAAAAGACCTCCGCGCTGGCTGCCGCCATAGCCACACTCAAGAAATATGAGGAGACGACCGCGATCGCCGCCGAGCGCGAGGCGAGCGCCCGCCCGCTGGTGGACACCGGCGCGCTCTCACGCGTCGACTATCTGCAGCTAGCAATACGATGGTTGAGCGTACAGGGCAT
>CAVVXG010000028.1:0-39031 GCA_963752125.1 uncultured Pseudomonadota bacterium
GTATTACGAAATCGAATATCGTATCGTAGGGTGTATTGTTAGGCTGAGCGACTCGCGGCCAGGGAGGCGATATTGGTGCGGCAGCTTGCGATTTACTATGAGCACCCGGATTGGTTTCGACCATTATTCGCCGCGCTGCAGCGACATGGCGTTCCCCACATCAAACTCGACGCAGGAGCGCACGTCTTCGATGTGGGCGAGCGCAAGCCACCCTACGCCCTGGTGTTCAATCGGGCCAGCCCATCGGGTTACCTGCGAGGCCACCTGGGGACCATTTTTTCCACTTGGAGTTGGTTGAGCCACCTGGAGCGCATCGGTGTGCCGGTCGTCAACGGCAGCCGGGTGTTTGCGCACGAAATCTCCAAGTCCAGGCAACTGACCGCGCTCGAGGAGTTGGGAGTCGCTTACCCACGGGCACGCGTGATCAATAACCCAAGCGTCGCTGTATTGGCATCAAACGGACTGCGATTTCCGCTCATCGTCAAGGCCAATGTGGGCGGCAGCGGCGCGGGAATCAGCCGTTTCGACACCGAAGCGCAGCTTGCGGCTGCCGTTGCCAGCGGCTCGCTCAATCTCGGCATTGACGGGACGGCCCTGGTTCAGGAGCTCGCCCCGCTACGCGACGGCCATATCGTGCGCGTCGAGGTGCTGGGCGGTGAGTTCCTATACGCGATTCGGGTGTTCCCATCGCCCGGCTCGTTTGACCTCTGCCCGGCGGACGCGTGTCAGACTAACGATGGGCGTGAGCTCATGCGTAACGCATGCGCCATGGATGCGCCGAAGAACGGCTTGCGGGTGGAGAGCTACACCCCCGCGCCGGAAATCGTTGCGGATATCGAGCGTATCGCACGCCACGTCGGCCTCGATGTCGGCGGAATCGAGTATCTGATCGACGATCGTGACGGGCGAAGATACGTTTACGACATCAATGCGCTCTCGAACTTCGTAGCAGACGCCCGCAACGTCATCGGATTCGATCCGTTCGAGCGTCTGGTCGAGTATCTGAGTACGCGCCTGGCGGCTGGCCCCGGAGGGCTTTGAGCATGCGGTATGGATACTGGCTTCCAGTCTTTGGCGGATGGCTTCGCAATGTTGCCGACGAGCAAATGCAGGCCACTTGGGACTACGTGCGCCGGCTTGCTCAGCGCAGCGAGCAGATCGGCTACGACCTCACACTCATCGCCGAGCTGTTCCTAAATGACATCAAAGGCATCGATGCGCCGGCTCTGGATGCTTGGACCACGGCCGCGGGCCTGGCGGCGGTCACCCAGTCGCTCGAATTGATGGTGGCCGTGCGACCGACGTTCCACTCACCCGCTATGCTTGCGAAGCAGGCCGCCAATATCGACCACATTTCCGGCGGGCGATTGGCTTTGAATGTCGTTTCTTCCTGGTGGAGCGACGAGGCGCGGCGCTATGGCATGGGTTTCGATCAGCATGATGACCGTTATGCGCGCACGGCGGAATGGCTTCATGTCGTTAACGAGGCCTGGAGAGCACCGCGAACGAGTTACTCGGGAATGTATTACAACGTCCAGGAGTTGATTGTCGAACCCAAGCCCGTGCGCACGCCGCGTCCGGTCATCTATGCCGGCGGCGAGTCGGAAACGGCTAAGAATCTGATCGCCAGGACTTGTGACGCTTATGTGATGCACGGCGACCCTCCGGAACGCATCCGGGAGAAGATCACCGATATGAGGCGCCGGCGCGATGCGACTGGCTTGCCGCCGATGAAGTACGGCGTAGCGGGTTATGCGATCGTACGCGAAACCGAACGAGAGGCTCGCGAGGAAATCGCTCGTATTACTGACGTGAAGCCCGGGTCGCCGGGGTATGAGAATTACCGCGATTGGTTAGCTAACACCCGACTCGAGCAGCAGGTCACCCTGGAGGACTACTCCGTCTCCAACCGTGGCTTGCGATCTGGACTCACAGGGACCGCCGAGCAGGTTGCCGAGCGCGTCGCCGCTTTCGAGGCGGCGGGCGCGGATCTGTTGCTGTTGCAATTCAGTCCGCAGCTCGAGGAGATGGAAAGCTTTTCCCGCCACGTGATACGCAGGTCGTGACCCGGATCCAAGCGGTCAGCGTGTAGACCTGCGGTACCCGATGTAATAGATCACCCCCAGAAACCCAAGGAAGGGTAACCCGAAGATCAGCGTCATTCGAAACGGCGCGTCGAACAAAGTCGTGATGAGAATCGACGCCATGAGCCCCGCACCCAAGAGCGTCGTGAACGGGTATCCCCACATGCGAAAGCGCGGGACGGGCTCGGCCGTCCTGGCGCGGCGGAAAAAATAGTGAGTGACGAAGATCATCATCCAGACAAACATCACGCCAAAGCCCGACACCGACAACATCACCAGATAGGCGTGCGCCGGCCAGATGGCGCCCAATATTGCGGCGAACGCAACTCCCGAGGTCGACACCAGTAGTGCCTGCAGAGGGACGCCACGTTGGGTCAGCTTTCCAAATCCCCTCGGCGCCTGTCCCGCGCGCGATAGGCTGAACATCATGCGTGTCGAGACGTAAAGCAAGCTATTCATAGCCGACAGCGCGGCAACCAGGATGACAAAATTGACAATCCCGGCCGCCGCCGGGATGTGCACGGTGCGCATCACCCTCACGAAGGGGCTCTCACCCGCGCCAGCAACATTCCACGGCAGGAGCGCGAGCATCAAGGACAGGGTCAGCAGATAGAAAAGAATCAGCCGCAGGATCGTCGAACGGAAAGCGCTTTTGATCGCGCTCTCGGGATGTTCCGTTTCCCCCGCCGCGACAGCAATCATCTCGAGGCTGAGATAGCTGAACGTCGCCACCATGACAGCGGTCCAGGCGCCCCACAGACCGTGCGGCAGGAAGCCGCCGTGAGCGGTGTAGTTGGTGAAGCCCGCCGGGGTGTCGGTGCCAAACACCAAATACCCTCCCAGCACAATAAAGGCGAGGATCGCCGTCACCTTGATCACGCAAAACCAATACTCGATTGTGCCGAACACGTTCACAGCCAGCGCGTTAGCCAACACGAGACTGCTGGAAAAGGTGAGGATCCAGACCCAATCCGGAGCCCCGGGAAACCAGTACTTCATGTACACGGCGACGGCGGTCACTTCGGTGCCGATGGCGAGCACGTTCCCGGTCCAATAGCACCAGCGCACGATAAAGCCGGCAAGCGGCCCCACGTAGTACTCCGCATAAGCACCAAAGGAACCGGTGAGCGGATGCACGAGAGTCATCTCCGCCAGGCATCCCACCATGAGCAGTGCCACAACCGCCCCGATCAGATAGCTCAGCAAAACCCCCGGACCCGCCAGGCTGATTGCGAAGCCACTGCCGAGAAACAGCCCCGTGCCGATCGCACCGCCGATCGAGATCATCGACAGCTTGCGCGCGCTCAAGCCCCGGCGCAGCCCCTCTTCCCGCGCGACGATGCCCGCGAAATCCGTGTTAGGTGCGCTCATGTTCCCCCTCACCGGCCCGAATGGTATCAGTCGCTGAGGATGATACCCGTCGCCGGACGCGGTAGCCGTTGGGCGCACTTAGGCGAAGAATTAACCCACGGGCGGATCTCCGGACTCCCCGCCTTTGCGGCCTTTGTCCTCCCGGGCCTCCTCAATGTCCTGCTGTGGAGGTTTCACAATAGGCATGCCGAATCCCAGGACCATCATCATCGCACTGGCAAGGAGTTGGCTACCGGTCGACTGACGTTTAGCCCAGCGGATAGCCCCAGTGGCCATGAAAAGCATGAGCACGATAGTGAGGACGATAGCCGTCGCACGAATCAGAGCGCGCATTGAACCTCACCTGCCACCCCGCGGGCGCTGAGCCCTGAGGCCCCTCCTGTGGGGACAAACGAACCCCGGTTCAAGTCGCGCGTGCCATCAGGTCTTGGACATGCTCACACCGCCGTCAGCGAAGAAAACCGTTCCGGTGACAAAGCTGGACTCGTCGCTGGCCAGAAACAGCGCGGCGCGCGCAATCTCGATGGGCTCGGCCATTCGTTTCAGTGCATGAATCGAGCGTACAAACGCCTCGGTTTCCTTCGAATCGATGAACTCCTTGCTCATCGGGGTCACCGTTCCACCGGCTGCGAGGACGTTCGCACGAATTCCCTGCGGACCGTACTGAGCCGCTAGCACGCGCGCGAGTCCAACGAGACCGGCCTTGGCGGCGGCATAGGGTGCCATGCCCGGAAACCCGATCGCATGCCCGACGAAGCTGGAGGTAAAAATGACGGAGCCCGAACCCCGTTCGAGCATCGCTGGAACCTGATGTTTAGCCGCGAGAAAGGCGCTCGTCAGGTTTGATTGGAGCGTCGCATTCCACTCCTCAAGTGTGATCGAACCGATGTCGCCGCGCACGCCGAGGGAGCCGGAATTGTTGAATGCAATGTCGAGCCCGCCATAGCTTCCTTTTGCAACCTCAACCAGCTCTTTCGCATAGCGCTCGTCGGTAAGGTCCCCGGCAAGCGCCGATGCTACACCACCGCTGTCGTTGATGCCGTCCACCGCATCATCCAGCGCCCCTTTGCGCCGGGCGGCGAGAATCACATTTGCCCCCTCAGCCGCGAACAGTCGCGCGGCTTCCAGCCCGATGCCGGAGCTGGCGCCTGCAACCAACGCTGTCTTACCTGATAGTCGTCCCACGATGACCGCTCTTTGCGAATTTGGCGTAAGTGCCTGAGCCACCAATGCTGCGAGGTTCTCACGCCCGCGGCATTCCGATTCTTGCTACTCGAACCGCCGCAGGCGGCGCACTTGCCGGCGGTGGCCGATCATCAGTCGGGCAGCGCGAATGCCACCAGAGCGTCGTTCAAGGTTCTTCCGAGAGTTTCGCGTGGCCGCCGGCGGCGATTACTACATACTGTTTCCCTTGAACTCATAGGTCATGGGAGTGGCATGGCCCGGTGCGGGTAGTTCCGCACTCCATAGCTCGCGCCCGCTCTCGATATCAAACGCCCGCAAGTGCGGATCCAGGAAGCGTACCCGCGATAAAGACAGGTCACCGGCGGTCACCATGGGGCCGCCCAAGCTCACGTGCCTGGCGGCCCATTCGGGTGCGGCAAGGTTGAAGGCGCCAAGTGGAACCTGCCAGCGGATCGTCCCGCGAACCATGTCCACGGCCGATCAGCGTACCCCAGGGCGGTCGGCGTGCACGGGTGACCCGACAGTGAGAACAGCGCCGCCGGTACATCCCATAGGGTGAACCCAATGCCTGCGACACCGTGTTCTGCGTGCTGCTAGAGGAGCTTCGGTCCGAGGCCTCGACAGCGTCGCGGGGAATCAGCCTCACCTCGAAAGGCAGATTTTGGTGTTCGCGATCAGCAATCCGCGCTGCGGATCGAAGGCATAACCACTCCAATTCATGCCGCCGAATTTCCCGGGCATCGCGACAGATCCCCTGAATACGATGGCGGCGTGAAAACCCCTTCGGCGCGCAGACCCTCACCTGCTTGCGACACGCCTCTAACTCCGCATCGTTCGCGCCCCACAGATCGAGGCTGTTGCGGCGCCAGTGCCGGGGGCGCTACAGGAAAGGGTTGTGTCCGCGAGGTGAACTCCCCCGGCACATCGCTCTGGGGCACGGGTCGCTCCTCCACCTTGAACACGGGCACGCCGGTGTCACGGTTGAGGACATACAGGAACCCACTCTTGTCCCCGGCTATCACCACAGGAACCTTGGCGCCTTCATGCGCAAGCGTCGCCAGCAACGGCGGCGAGGCCACGTCGAAATCCCACAGGTCGTGGTGGACCAGCTGGAACCCCCACGCCAAGGTTCCGGTATCCGCGCGCAGCGCCACGACGGAATTCGCCCACTTGTCATCGCCCGCCCGCAGTCCCCCGAAATAGTCCGGGCTCGCGCTGCCCGTGGGCACGAACACCAGGTGCCGCGCGGGATCCACAGTCATGATTGACCACGCGTTAGCGGCCCCGGAGCGGAAGCCGGCGGCGTTCGGCTGGATCGGATCCCAGCTCCACCTGAGAGCCCCGGTGCGGACATCAAATGCCCGCACGACTCCCCCAGGCATGTCGACGCGAGTGTTGTCATCGATCGAGGAGCCGCACCACGACAACGTCGTCGACCACTGCCGGTGGCGAAGTCATGTGATACCAGCCAGGGTGAAAGCCCGGCACGTCGCGCAGGCTCACCTCACCGTTCTTGCCAAACTCGGCACAGGCCCTACCCGTGGCCGCATCGACGGCAATCAGCCGCGCATCGATCGTTGCCTCGAACAGCCGGCGGCGACAGGGCGTGCCGGGTATGTCCCTGGAATCAACCCAGGTGGCCAGTCCCCGGTTGACCAGACCGTCGCCCGGAGCGCCAGGTCCGGTCGATCTTGGGGTCGAATGCCCAGCGCTGCTGCCCGGTGGCCGGATCAAGTGCGATCACACGGTTGAAGGGCGTGGTGAGGAACAGACGTGCCATCGACGAACAGCGGCGTGCTCTCAAAGCCACTGCGTGGCTGGCCGGCCCCCGGGGGAGATGTCCCCGGTGTGAAAGACCCAGGCTGTCTTCAGCCTGGCGACGTTCTTGCGCGAGATCTGTGTCAGCGGGGAAAAGCGCATCCCTCCCGGATCGTTGCCATAGCCCGGCCACTCTCCGCAGCGGGTCCGCCGCACAGGCTCGCCAGGAGTACCCAGGCAGCCAGGACCGTAAGCGGCAGCCCGCAAATGCGGATCGCGAGCAGTCATCTTCGCCATGTCATTGCCCCTTGGTGATTTCCCGTTGAGCCCATAGCATCGCGCGCTACGTGGAGCAGATCTGGCTGCAGGATTATGGGGTGATCGGGGCCCCGGCGGGGTAAGCGGGACGTCAGCGCCGCATGCGGGCGAATAGCGCGTCCTTGTAGCGGCGGCACAGACGCAGAGTCTTGCCCTCCGACAACTGCACTTCGTGGTCCCCCTTAAATAGCGGCGCGAGCGCGCGGATCGCCGCTAGATTCACCGCAGCGGACTTATGGATGCGTGCAAACTGGTCGCTCGCCCGAGCTGAGACAACAGGTCTTGAAGCGTTCTGCGTAACAGGTAGATGCGAGAAGGCGTATGAACGTGCACGTAGTTATCATCCGCCTCAATCCATTCAATGATAGAGGTTTCGATGAGCCGCAGCTCCTCGCCGTCGGGAACCAGCAGCCGTTCGCTCGAGTGCGTCTGTGCGCGGGCGGTCGTGACGGCGCTGGCCGCGCGCTGCGCGGTCGCGCGTGCGCCCCCTCACACGCGCCAGCGTCAGCAGGAGGCGGTCCTTGTCGAACGGCTTCAGCATGATAGTCGATGGCATTCAGCTCGAACGCACGGATGGCGTGGGCATCGAAGGCAGTCACGAACACGAGCAGCGGCGCCTCATTCTGTTCAAGCTGGGCCGCAACCTCCAGGCCCGTCAACCCCGGCATCTGGATGTCGAGAAATGCCACATCGGGCGTGGTGCGGCAGATGGCCGCGGCGGCAAGCGAAGCCATCCTCGCGTTGGGCGACGACTCGATGTCGCCTTGCTCACTGAGCCAGAGTGCCAGCTTCGCACGCGCCGCCCATTCATCCTCCGCGATGAGCGCCCGGATCATGAATGGGCTGACAGGGCAGGGTAGTGTGACCGCGCCTCCACGCCCGTGGCGCTTTCGTTCAGGCGGCCGTTGCCGCTTCGCCGTATAAGCACATGCAATCGCTCACGGCAGTTTCTCAGGCCGACCCCCTCACGGAGGTCCGGCGGTAGCAGGACCCGGTATTTCTGACAGATAGCACAAGGTCCGCGCCTTCTCGGGCCGCTGCGATTTCAATTCGGACTTTTTCCCGGCCTCGTTCAACCGCATGCTTGAACGCATTCTCCAGCTAGCGGTTGCATCAGCAGCGCAGGAACCCCATGAGTCAACAGAGCATCGTCGATCCGCCAGTCAATGGCCACCCGATCCGCAAACCGCTCGAGCATGATCTGCGTATACAGATTGAGCAGCCGAAGCTCCTCGGCCAGCGGCACAAGATCCTGACCCTGCGGCTGCAGACTCGCTCGCAGCAAATCGCCCAGACGAGTGAGCAGCCGGTCGGCACGAGCCACATCAAGGTGCATCAGAGCGGAAATCGTGTTCAGGACATTGAAGAAGAAATGCGGGCGCAACTGCGCGCTGAGCGCGGCGAGTCGCGACTCGGCAAGCGCACGCTGCAGGGTGAGCAGGTGTTGCTGTTGCGTCCGCCAGTGCGCGAAGGAGTCGAAGCTGAAAATGACGCCCAGCCAGAGGCCGATGAACAGTGACAGCTTGACGGCTTCGTAAGGAACTACGAAAGCCCACGGCTCATGTCTATAGGTTTCGCCCAGCAATGCGTAGACACCATGCCGGATACCGTACACGACTATGACGAACGCCAGAATGCAGACGGGCAGCCATTTCAGGTGATGCCCAAACCATTTCAGCGGCTCGTTCAGCCACCTGTTGTAATTACGTCGGCCCGCCGTACGCTGGATTGCCATGAGCAGCGTCGTAAACAGGATGGCGCTCCCCTCCCAAAGCAGCGGCTGCCATAACTGTTGCCCGCCACCCCGGGAGTAATCGCGCACGGCAATGACAACGAGCAGCAAGCAAAAGAGCGCCCACAATGCGTAAATCAGGCCATCGGAGCGCCGTATGACGCTGCCTTCCAAGGTGAAGCCGCCGGCAAGCGGGCTTGCAGCCGTTTCGCTCCGAATTGCTGCCATACACGGATTCTAGGGCCTGGTTCGCTCGCCCGCCGCAGGTTTGGGGTAAGCGGGACGACAGAACTCATGCGTGCGGCCACATCAATCCGAACGGCGCCGAAGTAGTCGATCTGTCCAGCGACACAGTGCTGCCGGGCCTGATTGAATGTCACGACCACATCTCCTCGATTGGCGATCGCAGTCCGCTCGGACGCTTCGTCGATACCGAGGGAGATGCGGATAAACCCGGCCTCCGGCAGTACGCCCAGCACTCATAACCCAACAATCAACCTTATTGGACGTCACTCACCTTGCCGTTGGTGAAGATGATCTTCATGTCCGGATAACTGTAAATCTTCTTCGCGCCGAGATCGACTATACGGGCCGGCTGCCCAACAGCCGCGGTGACCTGCTCAGGTGTTTCACCCAGCGTGATGGTCGGAGGAGGCCCCGAGGGGCCCGCACCAGCAGCGCCCCCGGCAACGGCGGGGCCAGCCGCATCGACAGCCTCCACGTCCTGCATCTCGGCCTGGTCGGCGGCGCTGACTTGAGCGTTGATCTCCGTACCGGCGTTTGCATCAGGCGGCGGAGCGCTGGCTGCATAACCAGCTTCCACCGGCGGCCCGCGATCCGCGGCTGGGACAGCGGGCAAGCCCCCTTGGCCCTGCTTTGACTGCAGTTCCGCCATCCCCTGATCAATCGTCGCGCGCATGTGATTCTGCATCTCCTGCAGATCCGTGAGAGCAACAGTGACCGTGTCGGAACGCGCGCACTCATTGCCGCCTTTGCTGGCAAGGACGATCGCACTCACTTGCACGGCATCGGGCCCGGGTGGCGACTGCACCTGCATCACATCGCCGTCTGTGACTCTGCACTCTTGTCCGGAAGCATCCACCAGATCGAGACTCGTTCCGGCGACGAAGACATGCGGGCGACCATCACTCAAGATCGCGGCGATGCCTGTGTCATTGGGTGACGCTTGCGGATTAGCAGCGTTGGCCTGCGCCGCCATGTTCTCCTGCTGGACGTCATATTTCACCTCGTCCGCGATTTGCTGCTTGATGTCAGGGGACAAGACAGGAGGGCCGTTCGCCGCCGCGGCGGCGGCTTGTGCGTTCGCTTGCGCCTGAGCCACGTAGGCTGCTTGGAGAGTCGTCGCGAGCAAATAGTCAGTCAGCCAGAACGCCGGGCTTGCATAGACCGGATAGGGAGCAAAGTAAAAGCCGTAGTGGCCGTACCAAGGATTGCCCCCCCAGCCCCACGCGTACGGCACGGGTGCTCCCCATGGCCTGTAGGCCCAGCCGTAGAAGCCGACGGGATAGTAGTGCACCGGTGCGTACACTTCGAGAAAGACCCCGTGGTACGGGTAGCGTCCGTAAAATCGAGCGTAGGGGTGTCCGTGTTCCCAATACGTGCGCTGAGCAAACTCGTGGCCATGGAACATGTACGGGTGCTGGACGTACCCGCGACCGCCCCTCTCAGCAAAGATACGACTGTGATCCGCTCTCTCAACCACGACGCGACGGCTTCCGTCTAGTCCGTGGTGAATTTCCATACCCCGCCGGACATCGTGAATGTCCGCGCGCGAACCGTCGGGACGCGTCCGAATCACACTGCCGTTTGCAGTACGCATCTCGTGTCCGCCGGCCGGAGTGGGATGACCGGCGAAAGTCCGCGAGGGTGTGGGCCCCCTAAACCCGCCGTTGGACCCACCGGCCGCTCCTCCGCGAAACGCGCCAGGCTGCGTGGGATTGGCATGTCCGCCACCTGGCGTGCCCGCGTTCGGGCTGCGCGGAATGTTGGGCGCACCGCCACGAGCGGCGCCGAAGCCACCACCTTGTTGTGCGTTGGCCGTCGGACCATGTGGAGCGCCCGTCGCCCCACCCTGCGGTCCATTCGCTGTCGGACCGTGCGGAGCGCTTGTGGTCGGACCGCGCGGACCGGCCATCGCCCCACCCTGCGGCCCGTTTGCCATCGGACCATGTGGCGCATTCGTAGTCGGGCCATGCGGAACCCCCGCCGCGGGACCACCCGCCGGACGAGGGGGAGGAGCATTATGAGGTGGCGGAGGCGGAGCAGCTTTCTTTTTGTCGTCACCCGCCATACTCATCGTCGAGCTGGCCAGCGCAAGCACTACGAAAGCACCCGCCACGCCGCGCGCGAGAAATCTCGATGAGCCAGTATTGAACGTACGCAAAAGACCTCTCCTCATTCCACGTTCGTGACCACATTCTTGACGAACGTGACCTTCATATCACTGTAGTAGTCGATCTCTTTGGTGCCCAGCTGCACCACCTTATTGGGCGGCCCGAACGTCTGGATCACCTGATCCTTGGTCTGCCCGAGAGCGATCGTCTTGGTTTCCACTGGATGCGGCGCCCCGTCGGCGGGCCCGGCCGGCTGCTGCCCGGAGTCCGCGACCGCGGCGCTTTGGTCAGGCTTGAGGACCTCCGCCACCGTGGCCACGATCTGATCGGCGGATGGTTTCTGCCCGCGCACAAACGGGAATTTCAGCACGCCTCGATACCGGCCGTCGTCGAACGGATCACTTAGCACGTGGAAGGTGACTCCGTCGTTCTGCACCTCGATCTTCGTCACCCAGAATTTCATTCCCGCTACGAATTTACGCCTCAGCGAGGGGTCGGCGTCCTCGGTCAACTTGCTGAGGTCGTTGAAAAAATTGGCCACGCCACCCTGGGTAAGCGCGCCGTTGCGGTAGAAGTTGCGGGTCGGGATGGGCACCTTCACCTTGCACATCTGCAAGTTATCCTTCTGCAGGACAAGCACGGCGCCAGCAGTAACAATGTCGGTATCGTCCGGGGTCGCTTTGGTGAGCGGATAGATCGACTCGAGCTGCTTTTGGATGTCAGCCGCCGGATCTACCCCATCCTGCGCAAGTGCAAATGGTGTGACAATCGCCAGGAACAGAGCTAGCCAAACACCTTGTGCGCGGACGTCACCCATGACAAAGACCTCCTGTAAGACATCGTGGTTTTGCGCACCAAAGTCCCGCTCTCCGGGCTGTGTACACAAGACAACAGCCAAGCGCAAGACCCGGCTGCTCCGTGACGAACAGGGGCTGAAGGGCGTCGAACAGGGTGTCGGTACCGAACGAGTACTGCGACAGCCGGCAGGCGCGAACTCCTGCCTTGGCTGTTAACGCAGACGCGTTCCCGCGGTTTACTTCAGCCGCGAAAAGTCCGTCGCGTACATGTATGCGGTATCCACCCTCTCGATGAGCGGCTCGGCTTGCTCGGATTTCAGATGTTTCTGAAATTCCGGGTCGGCGTGGAACGCCTGCCAGTTCCTGCGAGCCTCCTCCCGGCTGGCGTGCGCGACCAGGTAAACGAACGTGTTATCCCAAGCAGGATCACCGGAAGGTACCCAGTAGCCGAGCACGTTCAGGCCGTGTTTGGCCTGCAGTTTCCAGCCCTCGCTAAAACGCGCCACGAGGGCCGGCACTTTCCCCGGCACGGTGTGATAGATGTTGAGCTCGAATAGGCGGCTGTCGCGAACACTCTTCTGGGCGGCGCGCGTCACCTGGGCGCTGACAAGAAACCCGGCGGCAAAGGCAATCGAGACGGCGCCGCAAAGGACCCAACCCCTGGATCTCCAGGGTTTCAGGGTTGCGGCCGCCGGGGGGCCGCTCAATGTATTGCTCATGTTGGTCTCCGAGTTCCGTTATTTACTTGAAGAGTGTCGCGTCGATCGCATCGGCCACCGCCTGGTAGCCCCGATCATTCGGGTGCAGGTGATCGGACGAGGCATAGCGGGACAGCAGTCGACTGGGGTGGCCCGGGTCACGCAGCACCACATCGAAATCGATCACGGCGTCGAAAGCGCCACTCGTGCGGATCCATTGGTTGATCGCCTGGCGCATCGCTTCCTTGGAAGCGGAGTAGTAGCCGGGTAGATCCACCCCTTCGAAGGGTGCCAAAGTGACCCCGATCACCCGCACGCCTCGGACGTGAGCTCGCGCAATCAACTGTCCGTACGCGTCGATCAAGTCCTGCGCAGTGCGCAACTCACCGGGACCACCGAGAGGTTGACCGCCGAGCGTCGCGCCGGGGAAGCCCAGGTCATTCAGGCCCTCCTCCAACACAACATGCGTCACTCCGGGTATGGCCAGAGCGTCACGATCGAAACGCGCCAAGGCGCTGCGGCCAAGAGAACTGATTCCGAAGCCGTCGGCAAGCAACCGGTTGCCGGCGATGCCTTCGTTGACGATCGCCAGCCCCGCAGCGCCATCTTGTTTGCTCAATCGCCGCGACAGATCGCTCGGCCAGCCGCGGTCGGCGTCCACGCTCGAAAAATCGCCATCGGTAATCGAGTCGCCGAATGCGACCACCAGGCGCTGTCCAGGCCGGGCGGGCACAAGTATGGCGTTCAGCGCAATCGACGCAACCGACACGGCCTGTGTCTCGACATGATCGGCGCGAGTAAAGTCACCGCGCGGCGTGATAATGGCATGCTTCAACGCCAGTGAGTGCACGGTAGGCGTGCGGACTCGCTGTGGAAAATAAAGACTGACAGTGACCTCCGCGTTGGAGGCGACCGCGAAATCCACTGGATCGCTTGTCACAGGCGCGCCCGGCGGGATCGTTACAGAACCGCGTCCCCCGAACGTCAACGCTCGCAGCGACTTTGGCTGCACGCCGCCCGCGTCAGCCGGCAGCGCCACTGTCGCCGAGCCAATGACCAGAGAAGTCGAGCCATACTCGTTTGATAGTTGCAAGCGCAGCTGCTCGCCCCCCACAGAGAGCCGCACCCGCTGCCTCACCGTCTGTCCGTCTATCTTGAGCATCGAGTCGTCATCATCCGAGTCCGGGGCCTCCGGGCTCGTGGCCCAGCTTGCAACCCAGGCCTGCCGTGCGGGGTCTGAAGACGGTGCGCCCGCGGCCAACGCCGGAGATCCAACTGCAGCGAGGAGTGAAAGCCCGCCAACCCATTTCAACTGCAGGATTAGCCGGGCAATCGCGAGCCAGGCGCTTGGGCGGTTCCAGTAGAGCCACATCACCGCCGCCTGGCCTGCCATCAGTACAGGCAGGCCGACGGCATAGACAGGATGCACGCGGCGCTCGATCACAAGATCGCGAGCCACGCCAATCAGGATCAACAGGTCCACACCTACATACCAACCATCACCCGGCATCAGCACGCTCGGAAACCGGGCGAAGGCGGCAACAGTCAATCCGCAGGACGCCATCAGCATCAGCCGGCGATGGTAGTCCGGACGCCGGCGCTGCGACACGGCGATCCAAAAGATCACTGCAAAGGCGAGCATGTCGAAGAATGACAGTGCGAGAAATGCCTCCCCCTCGATCGCTGCACCGGCACTGCTGGCCCCGAGGCGGGTCATCGCCAGTGCCGTGGCGATTCCGACAAACGGCATCGCTGTACCCAGGGCGACCGCTAACGTTCCAAGACTCATATGCCAGGCGACACGGCCGATACGCACGAGCACCGTCTGCGTGATGAAGATCAGCACCCAGGCAGTGAACACCGCTATGTGCACGTAGAGAATTAACGGTCGAGGAGATGATGCGTGGATCACCCGGACATCCAGCGTCTGCCCGAAACCGAACCCGACAACCGCGGCAATCGCCAGGGCCATCCCAAGATAGAGGAACGGCCGGGACCGTTGTCGACGCCCCGACGGCAGTGGCGCCCTGGCGACGCAAGCGCAGACCTGAGGCGGTGGGGTCGATATAGTCGTACTACCGGGCTTGGTCACTTGCGGAAATCTCTTCGAGCGACCACCGGCGTATAGGCTGAGACGGGCCCGAATGTCCTGAATCGGTTCTGAAAAGTTCTGAAGGCGCTTGAAATGGGCAGGCCGCAATGTGAGCGGTGCCGGAGACACTGCGGCGGTAGCACGGCAAGGCTCCGTGCGTCAGTAGCTGGCAGTCAGTAATACGTTATACACTCGAGCGTTCCAACCGCCGGGAGCCGCCATGAAAATAACTCAGCCCTCTGCGCAGGCTCTCCCCCGGCCGTGGCGTGGCTTGCGACGGTTCCTGGTGACCTTCTGCGCCGTCTCCGTCACGGGGGCTACCGCACTACTGTCGACCCACAGCGCATCGCAGGCGGCGGACAGCCCGGCGCGCCGCAAAGTGATCATCGATCAGGACGCATTCGGTACCGCCGGATCGAACATGCAGGCGATTCTGATGCTGCTCCAGTCCAAGAACGTCGATGTACTGGGAATCACCATCCCGAGCGGCGACGGCTGGCGCGACGAGGAAGTCAGCAACACCCTGCGCCTGCTTGAAATCGTTCATCGCACCGACATTCCGGTCTATTCGGGGGCGGTCTATCCTCTGATCAACAGCGCCGACCGTACGAAGGAGTGGGAGCGCCTATACGGCAAACTGGTCTACAAAGGCGCGTGGACCGAAGCCGTGCCCACGGGGAGCACGACCCAGCCAAACTCGTATCACGCGACCGCCCCCTACCTCGTCCCGCCGTCACCGGCCGGTGAGCCCACTATCAAGGCCGCGCCTGAGAATGCGGTCAATTTTCTGGTGCGCGCGGTGCACGAACATCCTGGGGAAGTCACTATCATCGCCGCAGGCCCGCTGACCAATCTGGCACTTGCGGCACGACTCGACCCGCAATTCGCCGCGCTCGCGCACGAGCTCGTATTCATGGGCGGTAGTTTCAATCCGATCCCGAACGACACGCCGTTTGCCGCGGAGTACGCCAACTCGCCGCGCCGGGAATTCAACATGCGATTCGATCCAGAGGCCGCTTCCATCGTGCTGCACGAGCCCTGGAAGAAAATCACCGAAGTGCCGATCGACCCAACCACGCAAACGCTGTTCAAGCCTGAGTTCGTTCGCGAGGTCGCCGCGGGCCACACTCCCTTTGCCGCCTACATCGGCAAGTTCGGCAAGAACTACCCGATGTGGGACGAGTTGGCCGTGGCGGTGTGGCTCGACCCCTCTTTGGTCACACATTCGAAGTCTCTGTTCGTCGACGTCGACACCAGCTTTACGGCCGGATATGGCCAAACATTAAGTTGGACTCCCGGCGAAGCGCCCGGCTTGGGCGAGCGTGCGGTCACGGTCGTGTTCGACGTGGATGTGCCACGCTTCGAGAAGCTGACGCTGGACCTCCTCAAGGCACCCGCGCCATCACGATAAAAGCCAACCCGCTCAGGAAACAGGCGAACATTGCCGCCAACAGGCGGCCAGTCCCGGGCGGCGCACTACGAAACTCTTTCCAGACGAACACACCCCAGAAGGCAGCGATCATGGTCGCGCCCTGCCCGAGACCATAGGAAATCGCAAACCCCGCCCGGCTGGAGGCAATGAGATTGCAGGACATTCCAACCGCCCAGATCGCTCCCCCCAGAATACCGATCAGATGGTCGGCAAAGCGCCCGCGCAAATAGTCGGAAAAACCAACTGGCGCGGCGCCGATCGGCTTCTTCATGGCGATGACATTCCACACAAAACTGCTGAGGAACACACCCACTGCAAATACAAATACCGCAGCATAGCTACCCATCTTGCCGGACACGGGCAGCGCCGGATCGTCGTACATCGAGGCAGCCACGAAGCGATAGAAGACACCCATCAACAGGCCGCAGGCCACCGACAAGAGCAGGCCGCGAGCGCTGACCCCCGAGGCGCCCGCCGACAGCCGACGGTACGCCGCCGCATCGAGCACAATGGCCAGCGCTACCAGGCCGACCCCGAGTGCAAGCAGTAAACCGTTACCCACCGGGCTGGCGATGTAGTTGACGATCACGCCAAGCAACAGAGCCAGACCGATTCCCACAGGAAATGCCACCGCCATCCCGGCGATCTCGATAGCCGCGACCAGGAGGATGTTGGCCAGATTGAACACGGCGCCGCCGAGGAGTGCCGAGCGAATACTCGCCCCGGATGCCTGGGACAGGTCGGCTGGAAACGGCCGTCCCTCGCTACCAGTGCTGCCGAGCGTCAGACCGAACAGCAGCGTCACGAGCAACACGCCGAGCGTGTAGTCCCAATAGAACAGTTCAAATCTCCAGCCGCGGCTTGCCAGCTTGCGGGCGTTGGCCCAGGAGCCCCAGCACAACATGGTGATCACGCAGAACACCACCGCCAGCGGATAGCTGTGAACGACGTACATACGCAAGCCCCCATTTACAGACGTTTGTTGGTTATTGTCTGGCCTGGCGCGCCCATTCGGCTTCGAATGCGGCACGAGTCACGAAGGACTTCTGCGCACTTGGACGCATGGTCGACAGCGCGGCATACAAGCTGGCACGCGCCACAGCCGCCCGCTCCCCCTGCCCTTCGGCAAGAAACACCGACAGACTGCCTACGAAGGCATCGCCCGCACCAGTCGTGTCGACAGCCGTGACCGCAAAAGGCGGCAGATGCACGCAGCTGCCGCCACCGGCCGCCCAAACCCCGCGAGCACCCAGTGTGATCAGGACGCGGGAGAACCCTTGCTGCAGCAATATTTCGGCGCACGCCTGCGCATCGTCGAGTGTTTGCACAGGCCGACCCGTGATGATCTCAGCCTCAGTCTCGTTCGGAATGAAATAGTCGGCGCCCGCGAGCTCACTTAAGCTCGCCGCGACGGCCGGGGCAGGATTAACGATGCAACGAATGCCATGCGTGCGCGCAAAATGCACGGTGTAGTAGATCGTCTCCAACGGAATCTCGAACTGAAGAATAATCACATCAACCTGACGCAACCGCTCCGCCGCCGCGTTGACATCCGCAGGTGTCAGGCGATCGTTGGCGCCCTTCACCACCACGATACGATTCTGTCCGCTGGGCTCCACGAAGATCGCCGCGACGCCGGTGGAAACACGGGCCGCGACCTGCACGTACCGCGTGTCGACCCCAAAAGCGGCGAAGTTCTTCAACGTCGCCTCGCCGAACAAGTCATCGCCTACCTTGGCAATCATCAGCACCTCGGCCCCGCATAATCGTGCGGCAACCGCCTGATTGGCGCCCTTGCCGCCGAAGCTCAGATTGAAATCCCGGCCGAACAGCGTCTCTCCGGCACGCGGCACAGTGTCGCTGTAGGTAATCAGGTCAGTATTGGCGCTGCCAATGACGGCGATCCGCGGCGTGCCCGGCATGTCAGTTTCGCTCTACTTCTGTCCCAAGTGTTTTACCGACTCGCGCTCGACCAGCGTCACATCGAAAATGGCGTGTTCGCCGCTTACCGTTTCTGTCTCGCCGCTCAAGCGCGCCTGGATGAGCGTCACGGCCCGTGCCCCGATACTACCGACCGGCTGCGCAATGGTCGTGAGACGTGGCCTCACCAGATCCGTCCAACGGATGTTGTCAAACCCAGTCACCGAAACCTCCTCAGGAACACCGACACCCAGCTCCTCCAGGCAGCGGATGGTGCTGATGGCGATCAAGTCGTTGGCAGCCACCACCAAGGTTGCATCCCGGCGCTTCTTGAGTACCGCACGCGCCGCCTCACTCAATACGCCGTCGAATCCGACCTCGACGTCCCATGCAATCTGCCCAGTAAACGCCTTGACGAACCCCTCGCGGCGCTGCCGCGCACTCTCGATCTCCTGAGGGCCGGACAGAAGGCCCACACGCCGATGCCCCATACGCAGCGCGTACCGCGCCAACAGCTCGCCACCCATCAGGTAGTTGGAATGGACAACAGTGAAGCCCGGCAGCGGACGGTCAATGAGGACCACTGGGCGGTCATTGCGCCGCAGCTGTGTCGGCAAACGTGCTCCGACAGGGCACCAGATGATGCCGTCGACCGAGTGTTGTGTGAGTAGCGCCAAACCGTCGGTCTCACCCTGCGCCTGCCCCTGACAGTCAATCAGACATACCGCCAACCCTAGTCCCCGCGCCGTACTTTCCACCGCTTGCGCAAGCTCCGGGAAGAACGGGTTGGTCAGATCCGGAAGGATCAGTCCAATGGCACGCGTGCGCCCCGTGCGCATAGCCTGCGCGGCGCGATTCGGGCGATAACCCAGCCGGCGGCTGGCGGCAAGCACCTTCTGACGCATGGCACGCCCGACGTTAGGTCGGCCATTGAGCACGTTGGAGACCGTTGCCACCGAGACTCCTACCGCCGCAGCGATGTCCTTGACTGTGACCCCGCCGCTCGCGGCGCTCGGCCCATCGTGGACAACCACTTTTTCCGACCCCTCTTTGTCCTCATCACCCTGATCACCCGCGCTGTCCTGCCGACCGCGGCGCCGCGCGCCCTTTACAGCCGGGCCATTGCCAGTGTAACGTTTAATCATAGTTAGTTTAACGTTTTACTCAAAAAATGCAACACAAGCCACACTCTACCACCCGGTCCCTGTGAGACGTACGTATCTGCCAGGTGGTGGCCTGCGAAGTTGTGGCCTGCGCGTTGGTGAAAACAGCTTCCGAGGGGGAATCACAGTGAAAAGCTCACGTATCGAAATGCTCACGCCATCTTCTACGCCTGTGCCGCGCGCGATTCAGCAGACGGTATACCGCGCGATAGCAGGTGTACTGCCGACTTCCGTTCTGCTGCTAGGTGCCGGCGTCGCTCAAGCGGCAGACACGGGCGCCGCACCTGGGGATGACTCCGGTGATAGCACCGGAAGTCTGCAGGAGGTGGTTGTGACTGCCGAGCGACGAGCGCAACGCCTCCTCGACGTAACAGTCTCCACCGCAGTATTGAGCGGCGCTCCTCTGGAGGCACTGGGGAGCGCTGGCCAGGACATCCGCCAGCTCGCCTTCTCGGTGCCCAGCCTCAACATTGAGTCCTCCAATGGCCGCACCTTTCCGCGCCTCTATATCCGCGGTTACGGCAACACAGACTTCACTCCGTTCGCCTCGCAGCCGGTCGGCCTGTACTACGACGATATTGTGCAGGAAAATCCGACATTAAAAGGCTTTCCAATCTTCGACCAGGCGGACGTCGAGGTGCTGCGCGGCCCCCAGGGGACGCTCTTCGGACGCAACTCCCCCGCGGGGGTCGTGAAGCTGGAATCCAACAAGCCCGTCATCGGAGAATTCTCGGGCTACGCATCGCTATCGGACGGGACCTATAACACCGCGGACTTCGAGGGTGTTGTCAACGCTCCTATCAACGATATCATGGCCTTTCGCCTCTCCACCCAGGGCCAGCATCGCGACAACTGGGTCGACGCGCCTCGCAACCCTGCCGGCGACCAGCACCTCGAGGGTTACGACGACTGGGCGCTGCGCATGCAGCTTCTGTTCAAGCCCAGCGACGCATTCAGCGCGCTGCTCAACGTGCACGGACGGACACTGAACGGCTCGTCACGCTTGTTCCGCGCCAACATCATATCGCTTGGGTCCAACAGCCTGGCACCGGACTTCCGGCCGAACGTAATCTATACCGACGGCTACAACGGCCAGTCATACAGCAGCCTCGGCGCGAACGTACATCTCACCTGGACCACGCCCGCCCTCACCTACCAGTCGATCACCGGTTACGAGTCCGTTCGACACTACTTCACCCAGGGCGACATCGACGGCGGCTACGGACCAGGCGTCATCATCAACCCGAGCGTGCCCTCGGGACCAGGTTTCTTTCCGGTCGGAGGCGTGGAGACCGCGATTGCCATGCCCCATCACTACCAACTCAGCCAGGAGCTGCGGCTGATCTCCAATCAATCCGGACCGCTGCAAGGCCAGGCGGGCATCTTCCTGTTCTACGAGAATGTCGCCTCCAACAACCTCAACTACGACATCACTGGAGCGACCATCGAGAACAGCACCATCTCCGAGCAGAAGAACGACGCCGAAGCGGCGTTTGCCTCGCTCGAATACGCCTTTACGTCCATGTTCAAGTTACGTGGCGGGCTACGCTATACCCTCGACCACAAGACATTTGACGTGCCTTTCACCGATGTCCCGGGCGGCTTGCCGCCGCCTTCACATGCATCGGCCAGTGCCAGCAAACTCACTTGGGAAGTCGGGCCGAGCCTGAAGCTCTCCCCGGACCTCAATCTCTATGCGCGAGTCGCCACCGGCTTCCGCGCCCCGAGCTTCGGTGCTCCGGCCTCGGGCCCGCCGCCACTGCCGATTCAGGTGGCGCGCTCGGAAGACAACATCTCCTACGAGCTCGGCATCAAGAGCGGAGCTGCCCGACTACCGGACGTCATTGTCCTTCGATCTGTACTACTTCGACGTGAGTAACCAACAGCTCACGGCTTTCCCGGGCTTCGGCAACCTCATCGAGCTCATCAACGCGAGGAATACTTACGGCAAGGGCGCGGAGCTCAGCCTGGAGACCCGTCCCGTCGGTGGGCTGCAGCTCAATCTCAGTGGCAGCTATAACTACACGCGGATCGCCGATCCGGCACTCACAATCAGTCCCTGCTTCAACTTTGGACCCAGCTTCCACTGCACGATATTGGATCCGCTCAATGCCGGCGGCAATGAGCTGATCAACGGCAACCCGCTGCCGCAAGCAGCCAGGTGGGTGGGCGATCTGTCAGCGCGCTATGGCATGGCGATGAAGGCTAACGCGGAACTCTACTTCTTCACCGATATGTCCTACCGCTCCGAAATGAACTCCGGGCTGGGCTACGAGGTGGAAGGCGTTCTGCCGCCGATGTACCAGCTGGGGGCCCGCCTCGGCTACAACTGGTCGAACAGCAAGTATGAAGTCGCGGTATTCTGCCGCAATTGCACCAACGAGATCCGCGCCATCGGCACTGGAACTTTTCTCAATGCGACAGGGATGATCAACGACCCGCGTATTGTCGGGGGGCAGTTCCGTGTGAACTTCTGACCGCCCCGACCCGGAACCGACACGGCCCTGATACGACAATCGCTCCCGTACCGCGCAGCGCTTGCATGCGCGGTGCGGAACGGATCGTCAGGTCACTTCTTCTGGTACGCGCTTGAAGTCGCCACCCGCGAACCTGAGCCCCTGCGCCCAGCCGTCAATGATGTCCACGAATTCGAGCGTATCGGGGCTCGAAGGATCGGCACTGACCCGAAATGTCCGATCGCCACACACCGCCAGCGGAGTCGAACCGTTCAACCAGAGCTGTCCGCGACGCTGTACCACCCGCATGCAACCCAACCAAGGACTCTCCGAGTAATACAGCCCGACGTAGGCGTTCAGAGCTGCGGAGGCGACCGGCGAATCCGTTTGCGGATGCGCTGCATGGAAATACGAGTCGGCTCCATAGGACAACTCGACGACCGGCGGGGTTGATTTGGCATCTGCAGCCTTCTGCTGTTCGGTTTGCGGCGCGCGAGCGAACACCAGCGGATACAAAGCAAACCTCGGATGGTCGGCAATGAATTGATCCGGCTCCACCTGTTGCAGCTCGATGTCCTTGCCATCGGCACGCAACACCAGGCGGTCTTTGGCTGCACGAACTTCCAACCGCCGTCCGTCCGCCGCGGTGTAGGTGCTCTCATACTGCTCGGGATGCGCTACAGCGAGGCCTTCGTCCGGCACTGGCGCAGGTGGCGGACTCTTATGCTCCTGCCGCGCACGCAGCAACCGTAGTCCGTACTGCACGACCGGGTTGGGGCGATAGCCCAGCTGGGCATTGATGGAGGCGAACGCGCCAAATCCCGCATCAAGGTCGATCTGCAGCGCCGACATGAACGAAGCCATGCCGCCGGTGTGGCGCAAGCGCTTGTGTCCGTCGAGCTGGTCGACGGCGAGACCGTAGCCATAGGAGGCGCCCGGCCCGAATTCTTCGGCCGCAATGTACGGTGTGGAAAGCAGCTTGAAACTGTCTTCCGACAGGATTCGCGCTGAAGGTCCGGCACCTTGGTTCAGGTACATTCTCATATAACGCGCCATATCGCCTGGCGTCGAGGCAATGCAACCTGAGGAAGTCGTCACGGTCAGGTTGCCCGCATGAGTCAGCGCACCGTGGCGCGGGTACGGGCGATCGTCATACAGCGGCACATAGCTCGGAATCAGGCGCGAGCGTATCGAGCTCGTGATGAGAGGAGCGGTCTCGGTCATGCCCAGCGGCGCGAGAATCCGACGCGTCACCGCCGCTTCCCAGGAACGGCCGTCCATCTTCTCCACCAGGCGCCCGAGGACGTCGTAGCCCCAGTTGGAGTAATGAAAGTTCGTGCCCGGCTTGAAAGCTTGCTGGGGCCGCGATCCCGGGATTGCAGGCAATGCCGGGGCGTCGTCGGGCATACCTGAGGAGTGTGTCAGCAGGTGATGAACCGTTACTTCACCGTAAAGCGTCTCCATCGCCAGCCAGGGCAGATAGTGGAGAATCGGCTTGTGCAGGTCGATCTTGCCCTCCTGGTGAAGCTGCAAGACCATCACGGCGACGAAACTCTTGCTGATCGAGCCGATCTCGAACAGGTGGGCGGTAGTCACTGGTGTTTTTGCAGAGAGGTCCGCGTATCCATACGCGCCGGTGTGCAGAGTGTCTTGCGCACTGGTGAGAGCAAGCGTCAGACCGGGGGCGTTCATCGCCGGCAGATAACTGTGGATGAATCGATCGAGTTCCCCAGGCATCTGGCCGCCGCCGGGAGCGGCGCGGGCAGCACTAGCGGTAAGGACCCCCGCGGCTCCCGCCACAGATACGGCCAGCGACAACGCTTCGCGTCGAGTCATCGAGATCGAGCTCATTGACCAGTCCCTCTTTGGCTGCGATTCACGGTTGCCCCCCTGAAATGTTGTATTCCACCGTGGCTGAGTGGCTTTTCAATTTAGCCAATTGTTTCCAATTTGGCAATCTTTGCGGATGTGTCAACCGATGGCAGCCGCACGACCTGCTGAAAAGCAGCTTCACGC
The DNA here is from genome assembly GCA_963752125.1 of uncultured Pseudomonadota bacterium. Classification (GTDB taxonomy): domain Bacteria; phylum Pseudomonadota; class Gammaproteobacteria; order Steroidobacterales; family Steroidobacteraceae; genus 13-2-20CM-66-19. Next base: position 23,377 of record CAVVXG010000028.1, read on the forward strand.
AGCAGATCATGCTGCCACAGCGCTTCTGTGCCAGGCGGATCGGCAGCACATGCGCACCCACGGCCCTTATGCTTCTCGCGTCGGACGTTGTCAGGCGACGGCCGCAAGCACATGTAAAGAGGTGTAGATGGCCGCGGCTGTGCCACAAGCGTCGGGATCGGAGTCGGCGGATATGGATCCGCAGGAGACGCGAGAGTGGCTCGACGCGCTCGAGTCGGTTGTCTATCACAGCGGCCAGCCGCGTGGCACCTTTCTGGTGGAGCAACTCGCGCAGCGGTTGCGGGATCGCGGCGTCGACGTACAGATTCCGTTGCATTCGCCATATCGCAATACCATCGGCCTCGAGCGCCAGCCTGCCCACCCCGGAGATGTCGCACTCGAGGAGCGCATCACCGCCATCCTTCGCTGGAACGCGCTCGCAATGGTCGTGCGTGCCAACAAAGCCTACGGGGAGCTCGGCGGCCATGTTGCCAGCTACGCCTCCGCCGCCGAGATCTTCGAGACCGGTTTCAATCACTTTTTCAAGGCGGCTGGCACCGATCACGGTGGCGATCTCGTCTTCTTTCAACCGCATTCGGCTCCTGGAATTTATGCACGCGCCTATCTCGAGGGGCGGCTGGAGGAACAGCAGCTATTGAACTACCGGCAGGAGGTCGGGGGACAGGGTTTGTGCTCCTACCCTCACCCCTGGCTCATGCCAACTTTTTGGCAACTGCCGACCGGTTCAATGGGCATCGGCCCACTGAGCGCGATCTATCACGCTCGCTTCATGCGCTATCTCGAGCATAGGGGTCTTCTGTCGACCGCGGGCCGGCGGGTGTGGGGTGTATTCGGTGACGGCGAAATGGATGAGCCGGAATCGGTCGCCGCCCTCACCCTCGCGGCGCGCGAGACTCTCGACAACCTGGTGTTTGTCATCAACTGCAACCTGCAGCGCCTCGATGGACCGGTGCGCGGCAACGGCCAGGTCATTCAGGAATTCGAGGCGTTGTTTCGTGGCGCGGGGTGGAATGTCATCAAGGTGCTGTGGGGATCCGAATGGGACCCTCTGTTCGCCCGCGACACCCAACACACGCTGCTGCGCCGCCTCGCCGCGACGGTCGATGGCCACTATCAAACACTCGGCGCCAACGACGGCGCCTACAACCTGGAAAAGTTCTTCGGCCAGGATCCCGAGCTGCGCGCGCTGGTGGCGCATCTGTCGCCCGCCGAGATACACGCTTTCAAGCGGGGTGGACACGACTTGCGCAAGCTGTACGCCGCCTTCGCGGCCGCCTGCGAGCATCGCGGTAAACCCACCGTCATTCTTGCCAAGACCAAGAAAGGTTACGGCATGGGAGCGGCCGGGGAGTCGCGCATGACCTCTCACCAGCAGAAGAAACTGGATCTCGAGGCCTTGTTGGCATTTCGCGATCGCTTCGCTCTGCCCCTGAGCGACACGGAAGTCGAGGGGCTCAAGTTTCTGCGTCCTTTGGAGGACAGCGCGGAAATGCGCTATCTGCGTGAGCGGCGCACCGCTTTGGGCGGCTATTTACCGGCACGGCGCAGCTCGGCGCCACCGGTCAAGGTGCCCGAGCTACAGCGCTATGCGGATTTCGCGCGGCTCGCCGCCGGCAAGGAGATGTCCACGACCATGGCGGCCGTGCGAATGCTCACCAATCTCCTCCGGGATAAGGAGTTAGGGCCGAGGATCGTCCCCATTGTGGCCGACGAGGCGCGCACCTTCGGCATGGCGAGCCTGTTTCGCCAGATTGGGATCTACGCACCCGGCGGGCAGCTCTACAGCCCGGAGGACGCACAGTCGCTGTTGGCCTACCGCGAGGCACCCGACGGGCAACTACTCGAAGAAGGCATCACCGAAGCCGGAGCCCTATCCTCGTGGGTGGCGGCAGCAACTTCCTACAGCGTGCACGGCACGCGGATGCTCCCACTCTATCTCTACTATTCGATGTTCGGCTTCCAGCGCGTCGGCGATCTCATCTGGGCCGCGGCCGATCAACGCGCTCGCGGCTTTCTCATCGGCGCCACCGCCGGCAGGACGACATTAGGCGGCGAAGGATTACAACATCAGGACGGTACGAGTCACGTCATCGCGGCGACCATACCCAATTGTCGAGCGTACGATCCCGCCTTTGCCGGCGAGCTCGCGGTCATCCTCGATCACGGCGCGCGGCAGATCATGGAGCGCGACGAGGACGCGTTCTACTACATCACCGTCATGAACGAGAACTATCCGCAGCCGTCATTGCCGTCCGAAGCAACCACGGTCGCGGGCGTCATCAAGGGCATGTACCGATACGCCGACTATCCGAGCCCCGGCGGCAGCGGTGGATTTCAGGTGCGCCTCCTGGGCTCCGGAGCGATTTTGCGCGAGGTGATCGCGGCCGCTGAGCTTCTGCAAAAGCACTGGAACGTTTCCAGTGAAGTCTGGAGCGTTACGAGCTTCAGCGAGCTGGCGCGCGAGGCCGCGGAAACCGAGCGGTATAATCGCCTGCACCCCCTGGACGACCGGAAGCTCAGCTACGTTGTGGAATGCCTGCCCGGAACCGCGCCCATCGTGGCGGCGACCGACTATGTCCGTGCATACCCGGAATTGATCGCGCCGTATCTCGATGCGCGGTTTACTGCGCTCGGGACGGACGGCTTCGGGAGAAGTGACACACGCAACTGCCTACGGAGCTTCTTCGAGGTTGACAAACACCACATCGCCGTAGCAGCACTGACAGCGGGGGCGACCGCTGGTGCATTCGGTGCGACCTTGGTCGCGGCGGCGTTGCAACGCTACGGGATCAATACCGAGCTCGCGCCGCCCTGGACGAGGTAAGACACGTGTCGTGCTCGATTGGCAGCGCCGTCTCATACTTCACCTCCTTCAGAGCGAGACTGGAGCGAATGTTGGCCACGCCGGGGATTCGGGAAAGCTCGTCGACTATGAAATGCTGCAGCTCCTCGACATCCTGCACCACGACCCTCATGACATAGTCGTGATCGCCGGTCATCAGGTAACACTCGAGGATCTCAGAGCGGGTACGGATGGAATGCTCGAACACTTCCAGTGCTTTGTCGATCTGCTTATCGAGTGTGACGTGAATGAAGGCACAGACGGTGAGCCCGAGCGCTCTAGGGGCAGCCAGCGCGACATAACGATCGATGACCCCGGCCTGCTCCAACGCGCGCACTCGCGTGAGACAGGGCGAGGGAGAAAGACGCACCCGCTGCGACAGCTCGACGTTGGTCAGGCGGGCGTCACGCTGCAGCTCTTCGACGATGCGCAGATCGATGTGATCGAGCTGCGGTTGGGCCTGTGTGTGGACAATTCGCGCGGGGGTGGACATGACTGTTTTCCATCCGTAATTCAGTTCGGGGTGAGGCCATGCAAGAGTTGAAAGTCGACGCGGACAGGCTGTGGAACAGCCTCGCCGAGATGGCGAAAATCGGTGCCACGGCCAAGGGCGGTGTGTGTCGGTTGGCGCTGACCGATCTGGATCGCGAGGGCCGGGATCTGTTCGTGGCCTGGTGCCGCGCGGCCGGCTGCACTATTCGTGTCGACCGGATGGGCAACATTTTCGCGCGCCGGGAAGGCAGCGACGCCTCGCGACCTGCGGTGCTCACGGGTAGCCATCTGGACTCGCAGCCGACCGGTGGCCGATTCGACGGGGTGTATGGAGTGCTCGCTGGACTGGAGATCCTGCGCGTGCTCGAGGAGCATCGACGAGTCACGCGCGCGCCGATCGAGGTCGCCGTATGGACCAACGAGGAAGGCTCGCGGTTCGCTCCCGCCATGGTGGCATCGGGGGTATTTGCCGGGGTGTTCGATCTCGACTACGGCCTGTCGCGAGCGGATCTGGATGGCAAGACCCTGGGTGAGGAATTGCGACGCATCGGCTATGCGGGCGAGGCACCGGTGGGCGCTCGCGAGCTGGGGGCCTTCTTCGAGCTCCACATCGAGCAGGGGCCCATTCTCGAAGCCGAGCGCAAGACCATCGGCGTGGTCACCGGCGCCCAGGGCCAGCGATGGTATGAGCTGACTTTGCAGGGTCAAGAGGCGCATGCCGGCCCGACACCCATGCAGCGCCGTCGTGACGCGCTCGTGGGCGCGAGTCGCGTGATACTCGAGGTGAACCGCATCGGCTTCGCCCATCAACCCTTCGCCTGCGCCACGGTCGGCCTTTTGGAGGTCAGCCCCAATTCGCGCAATACCATACCGGGTAAGACCTTCTTCACGGTCGACTTTCGACATCCCGACGAAAAGGTGCTCGCGCGGATGGACCAGGAGCTCAGAGCCTGCGTGGCAGCCGTGAGCCACGAATTGGGGCTCCAGGCGCAGCTGCAGCAGATCTGGCACTCTCCGGCCGTCGCATTTGATGCGGCGTGCGTCGAGGCGGTGCGCAACGCTGCGCAACGACTTTGTTTTTCACATCTCGATATCATCTCGGGAGCCGGGCACGATGCGTGTTACATCAGCCGTGTAGCGCCCACAGGCATGATCTTCGTGCCTTGCGAGGCAGGCATCAGCCATAACGAGATCGAAAATGCCACCCGCGAGGACCTTGCCGCGGGGGCGCAGGTGTTGTTGGAGTGTATGCTGCAGCGAGCCTCCTAAAGGGAGGCAGCGCGGGCGCCTCCTTGCGCGCCGTGACGGATGATGCGGCCGGCGCGCTCAAGCAGCACCGCGCCATTCCAACAGCCGCAGCAGCCGGCTTTGCTCGTTGCCGACGATCGAGAGCCCCTCATCGACGCCCATGCCGGGCTTGGCGAGCATCATGTCCGCCTGAGTCGCCACTGCGACGTGCACCGAGGCCCGGGCCGAGTGGTCCGTCTCCACGCAACTGCCGCCGATGTACGCGCCCATGCCATGTCTCTTGCAGGCGATGACGGCCAACACCGCATCCCCGACCTCGCCCACGTCCGGCATTTTGATCTGCGCGATGTGGCCGGCACGTGCGATCGCGAAGTCACGTATGTCGGCGAGCGTGTTGCAACGTTCATCGACGACGATCCTGGCGGTGCTGCCGCTTCTTTCGAGCGCCTCGACGAGCGCCGCGTAGCCCTCGATCTGACGCTCGCGTGAGCCAAAGTCGGCGGGACATTCGATGTTCAGGCGTAGCGGCGCCACCGCTTCGGCCAACTCCGCGATGCAGCCGGCGATGCGTGGGATCGATAGCCCGAGCTCCATCCCCATGAGTCCATAGACGTCAAAGTGCAGCGTCGGTCGATAGTCCGCGGCACCCGTTTCCTGGACACGCGCGGCCACCCACTCGACGAAGCGCCTGAATGTGTCCCCGTTGCGACCAAACTTGGCGGCCGAATTGATCAAGCCATGGGGCAGGATGTCGACGCTCTTCAGGATCATCTTGTCGGTGTTGATCTCGCGGGCATCGCCACTTTGGGCAAGGATCGGCACACGACGCGCCGTCAACGGCAAGCCATATTCGTCGCAGATGACCTCCGCCATACTGTGCCGGCTCGACAGCGCCGCCGCCTGCAGGAGCGCTTGGCTCAGACCGTATCGGATCGCAAGTGGCAGGCGCAACTGGCCAGGTTGGGCGTCGCCTTCGAACACGCGCACACTTGCCTCACGGAAACTCGCGACCGACAGAGCTTCCAGGCGTGGCAGCAGCTCTTTGCGAACGATGGCTTCGGCGCTCACCGGATCAAACGGCGCGTCTCGGCCTGCGGCGCCCGCGTACTGCACGCTCATCATATCGCCCCAAGCGACGCTGCCGTCGCTCAGGACGAGGCCGATGCTCAGCGACCTCGCTGGCATCCGGATCGCGCTGAAACCCGGTGTCAGGGGCGAGCCACGATAGCGAAAGCCGTCGCTTTGCGCGCCGGCGCGGATGGCCGCCTGGTCGTCGTAGAAAAAGGCACCGTGGCCGGATGCGAACAGGACGTGATCAACGCGCAAGATTCTTAAGCTCCAGGGGCAGGATCGGTAGCGAGTGACGGCGTCCGGGAGTGCCACTCGGTAGCCTCCTGGAACTGGCGCGCCAGGTGCAGCAATGTCGTCTCCGAGAATGGCCGACCCACCAACTGCAGGCCGATGGGCAGGCCGTGCCGATCGACGCCGCACGGTATCGATAGCGCTGGCACGCCCAGATAGCTGATCCAACGTGTCCAGCGTGTCATGCGGGCGACTATTTTCGATGGGTCGCCGGCCAATGAGTCGCCCGGCGCCGATGAGCTGCCCAAGGCGGCCTCATCCGTCTCATCGATGCGCGGCACCCCAAATCCCAACACCGGTACGACCAGCGCATGGGCATCGCCTAAGGTGTCAGCGACGAAAGCGCTGCGATGAATTGCACGCTGTTGTAGCGCGTCTATATAGTCCGGTGCGGCCACAGACAGACCCGCTTCGGCACGACGCAGGATGTGGGGCGTATAAAGCGACCGATGCTGTCGCAGCCTCTCCCGGTGAACCGCGGCGGCCTCCGACTGTTGGACGGTTTCCGCAAGCCCATGTAGGGCGGCGATGTCAGGCAGACGGGCCGGAGCTATCCTGGCTCCCTGGCGTGAAAACAGACTCACGGCCGCCTCAATGGCGGCGGCAATTTCCGGCTCGGCGTTGTGTGCGATAGCCGCGGCTGGAAAAGCTAACCGAAGTGACGCGGCGGGGGGCGGCTCGGGCTCGACGGGATGAGCGCCGCCGGCGATCAGCCGAAACAGTAGCGTGCAGTCGACCGCGGTGCGCGCGAACGGCCCGATACAATCGAGTGAAGGAGCCAACGGCATCGCTCCAGCAACGCTGACGCGCCCGTGAGTCGGTTTCAGGCCGACGACGCCACAGCAAGCGGCCGGGATCCGAATGGACCCTCCCGAGTCGGAGCCGATACTTCCCGCGACGATACCTGCCGCCACGCAAGCCGCGGCACCACTCGAGGAGCCGCCCGTTATGCGTTCGGCATCCCATGGGTTGCGGCAGTGGCCGAACACAGAGTTATGACCCGTGGGCCCCAGCGCGAACTCCGCCATGTTGAGTGAGCCAACTGTGATGGTGCCGGCATCTGCCAGCCTCTGCACGATCGTGGCGGCAGTCTCGACCGGGTCCTGCAGGAAGCGAGAGCCGAAGCGGCAGCAGTGACCCGGGCGATCGAACATGTCTTTGAGAGCGAGCGGGATGCCGTCCAGGGCGCTCATCGCGCGAGCCATGGTGCGTCGCCTGTCCGAGGCTTCTGCGGCGGCCAATGCGCCCTGGGCATCGACCTCCACGAATGCATTCACCGTGCCCTGCCATTTCTTGACGGCCTGCAACGAATCCAACACGAGATCCATGGCCGTGAGCCGCCGCGCTTGTAATTGCGCCATCTGCTCGACCAGCGTCATTTTCCTGTGCCCCCGATGCGCCGCGCGCTCGCCACCAACACCGCGGCAGCGCCGGCCAGCAACGCTGCTGACAGAAAGTACCAGGGAATCGAGATATGACCCCAGGCCTGCGCCAACCAGCCCGCGCCGGCGAAACCGGCGGCGAGAGTGACGAACCAGAAGCTCACGAAGGTCGTGGCGGTTGTGGGAGTCGCAAGACGCAGCACGAACGCTTGTCCCAACGCATCGAAGTACAACTCCCCGAGGGTCAGCAGGAAGAGCGCGCCGAACAACCAGACGCAAGGTACCAGGTGCTTGCCACTCCAATATCCAGCCAGCGCCACTATAGTTAGAGAGGTGCCCAGAAAGACCGCGCCGAGGGTCATCTTGCGCAGCTCGTCCGCGCCGCGCCCCAGGGCGTGACGCCGTGCCCACCACCAGTTGATGACGGGCGTGGCGCAAACAATGATGATGGGATTGACGGATTGGAACCAAGTCGCGGGAATCTCGAACGGCCGGCCGAAGATCGAGACTGCACGGTTCACCGCGGTGTCGGCCCACAAGGCGATCGTACCTCCCTGCTGGCCGTGAGCACTCCAGAACAACGCGGACCCCAGCAGCACGAGCGCCAATCTGCCGATGGCCACACCGCGTTGACCCGGCGCCCCCACCGACTCGTCAACCGCGGACCTCAGGTGTGTCGATTCCATGAGATAGCGCCTGCCGAGCACAAAGGTGACACAAGCGATGACCATACCCACACCGCAGACGCCCAACGCTACCGGCCATCCGTACGCCTCGCCCACGAGACCTGTGACGATGGGGGCAAAAATAGCCGCGCCATTGCAGCCGGCTTTGTAGAGGGTAAACGCACGGTCGCGATGGGGATCGTCGGGGTCGTAGAGCCGGTTCATCTGCGACACGAGTGCCGGTTTGAACAGCCCGTTGGCGATCACCACGAGGGCCAGCGCCGGGAACAGCATGCCAGGCACGACCAGTAGAAGATGGCCTGCTGCCATGCCAATCGCGCCTATGACGACCGCACGGCGAATCCCAATGACGCGGTCGGCCAGCACAGCACCCACCAGGGACATCGCCATCGCAGCCGAGGTCGAGAGCGAGTAGATCTCCACGGCGGCAGCGGGAGCGAATGCCAGGCTTTGTGTCAGATAGAAAACCAACACGGTGCGCATTCCGAAGAGTGCGAACACCTCCCACATGCCTGTCAGCACGACGATTACGAGGCCGACGGGGTGCCCGCGCAGCGGCCATGGAGCGATCGGCGCGGGACGCGCGGGGGCGGCCCGGGCTGGTGTTGGGGTGACCAGCCGTTCGCTCACACCGTGCGCTCCCGGATCCAATGTGGTCCTAACTTTCGCAGTTGTCGGCAACCCAGCGATTGAGGAGGCGCACGCCGTAACCGCTCGCGCCATCCGGGACGGTGGCGACCAACGAAGGGCTCAACCAGGTAGTCGGCGTGATGTCCAGATGCGCCCAGGTCGTGTTGTTCGTAAAGCGTTGCAGAAACAGCGCGGCCGAGATCGCGCCGCCGGCGGGCTCGGGCAGATTCTTCATGTCCGCGATCGCGCTGTCGAGCTGCTTTTCCAAGCGCTTCGACAGAGGCAACTGCCATAGCAACTCGTCCTCCGCCTGCCCGGCTGCGAGCAGCCCCGCGGCGAGTTTCGCATCATTCGTGAACAACGCGGAGTACTCGACGCCCAGGGCAACCTGGGATGCCCCCGTCAGCGTGGCCACATCGATCATCGCGCGCGGCCTGAAGCGATTCTGGCAATACCAGAGCGCATCCGCGAGCACGACGCGACCCTCCGCATCGGTGCTGATGATCTCGATCGTTTGTCCTGACATGCTGGTCAGGACATCGCCCGGACGCTGGGCATTGCCGTCAGGCATGTTCTCCACCAGACCCAATACCCCGACCGCATTCACTTTGGCTCTGCGGCCCGCGAGGGCGTGCAGCACGCCGGCCACGGCCGCGGCGCCTGCCATGTCCCACTTCATGCTCTCCATACCTTTGCCGGCCTTGAGCGTGAGACCGCCAGCGTCGAAGCAGACTCCCTTGCCGACGAACGCCACCGGGGGCTCATCCGCCGCAGCGCCGTTCCAACGGATGACGACGAGCTGACTTTCCCGCCGGCTGCCTTGCCCCACGCTCAGCAGCGCCTCCATTTTGAGCTGCGTCAGGGCCGCCTCATCGAGCACTTCGACAACGAGGCCGAGTTTCTCGAGCTCCCGCACCCGACGCGCAAACTCTGTCGGAAAAAGGACGTTAGGCGGCTCGGACACCAGGTCGCGTGTGAAGTAGATGGCCTCGGCAACCGGAGCCAACTTCGCATAGGCGGCGCGCGCGGCCTGGGGATCGCGAGTCACTACCTTTATCGTGGTGACTGACGGCTTCGCCGCCGCTTTCTCCTTGGTGCGGTAGCGATCGAAACGATAGGCCGCGAGCACCATGCCATACGCGGCCTGTGCTGCTTGCGCCGTCGTCTCTTCGTTCAGGAGGACCCGCACAGCTTTGGCCCCAGAGGTCTGGACAGCCTTGAGAGCGCACGCCGCGGCGACCTCAACGGCCAGCGAGCCCGCTTGCTCGCGCGGGCCCGCACCGACCAGGAGCAGGCGATCGACAGGCAATCCCGCAGGCGCCAACCATTCGATCACCTCGCCGGAGGCGCCCGTGAAACGCGAGGTTTCGAGGGTGCGGGTGATGGCGCCCTCCATTTTGCGATCCGCGCTGCGCAGCTCGTCAGACCAGAGCCGGCCTTCCCAAGCCAGCACGACGACGGCCTCTTCACCCAGGGAATCGAGCGAGCCCGCTATGAATTCGATTTGCATGGAGGTGCCCCGTATGCCGAGCATATAATCGTTAATCGTTTATATATTGAAGCAGAGCTGATAACCAGCTGCAATAGCATTTATTTGCATATATTTTCCGCTCAAACCATAATCGTACACAGTGATTTTAATTATCGATAATTATGCACCTTACCACCCCGTTCCAGTGTGTTGTGGCTTTTCTGGGCTTCACCCTCGCGACCACCTTGGGCGCGGCGCAAGCTGCCGACGACGCCCATTGCCACCTTGGCGCCTACCGCGATCCGGCGGGACACCTGATGGCGTTGACGGCGGCTGAGGGCGAAGCGTTGCGCTTCTATCTGCTCGATGGTCGCTCGGGGCTGCTGACGCCGTCGGCGTCGGCCAAGGGGACGACCTACACGGCTGGTCCCGGCTGGAGCGAGAGTACGCCGTTGATCGCAACCGCCCGGCTCGGGGCGTGCAATGCCGAAACAATCGAGTTCGGCCTGAAAGACGGACCCTCCGGCAAGTGGAAAAAAGTCCCCCTGCATGTTCAAACCGTCCGCTTCCAATCCGGGGGCGTCTCGCTGGCGGCGGTCTGGGTAGAGCCCGCCGGGCAGCAACCGGCCCCGGGCGTGGTGTTTGTGCACGGCTCGGGCGCAACCGCCTCGATCGATACCGTTCCCTGGCAATGGCTACTCCCGGCCGAAGGCATCTCGATGTTGGTGTTCGATAAGCGGGGCACCGGTGCTTCACCGGGTGAGTTCACGCAAAACTTCGAAACCCTCGCCACCGACGTAGTGGCTGCCACCACTGAGGCCAAGCGGGTGGGTGGCAAACGGCTGACCCGGTTGGGGCTGGCGGGCTTCAGTCAGGGGGGCTGGGTCGCCCCGCTGGCAGCCGCACATGCCGCGGTCGATTTTGTCGTCGTCGGCTACGGTGTCGTCGGCTCCCCGGTGGAGCAGGACGTCTGGCAGGTTTCCTACCAACTCGAGCAACAGGGATTCGGCGCCGACGTGTTGGCGAAGGCCCGGCGCGTTACCGCGGCGACGGGTGAATTCGTCGCTTCGGGCTACCTCGCCGGTCTGGAGAAAGTGGAGGCGTTGCAGAAGGAATACGCCGGTGAGCCCTGGTTGTCGAAAATCGACGGACAATACTCGGGGGAGATCCTGCGGGGGGAAATCCAGCGCGCCAAGGAAGAAAGCCCGGGTGTGATCTGGAACTACGACGCGGCGGCCGTGCTGCGCTCGGTGAAGGTGCCGCAATTGTGGATGATGGCGGCGGCCGACTCCGTCGCGCCGAGCGCGCCGTCGATCGAGCGACTGCGCAAGTTGCAGAGCGAGCACGTGCCGATCGACCTGGCCATCTTTCCTGACACAGATCACGGGTTAGGAAATTTTCGCACGCTGCCGGACGGGAAGCGCCAGAGGACACGACTGGCGGATGGGTATTTCCCGTTGCAGATCGATTGGGTGAAGGGCCACCTGAGGCCGCCGTACGGGCGCGCCCAGCTGATACCGGCGCAAGCACGTTGACAAACACCCTGGGGACCTCAGGTGCCTGCCTTACATGAGTAAAACCGCACTTCGTTATGACTTCGCCTCTGACAACACGGCCGGTCTCGCGCCCGAGGCGCTGAGCGCGCTCGTCGCGGCCAACACCGGCTTCAGCGCGGCCTATGGGACCGATACGACAACCGCCGCAGCCGCTGACGCGCTCCGGGCATGGCTCGACGCCGACGTCCCTGTGTACTTTCTCACTACGGGAACCGCGGCGAATGCCGTCTGTTTGGCCGCGCTGTGCCGTCCTTTCGAGACGGTGTTGGCCCACCGCTACGCGCACACGATTACCTCCGAGGCCGGCGCGCCCAACTTCTTCGGTCAAGGACTGGCAATAGCGGGATTGGAGGGTGCGGAGGGCCGTATCGATTCGCGCGCCCTGAAAGCGGCGCTGGACGTTGCGGACGCCTCGCAACGCCAGTCCCCCGCGGCCTTGTCATTGGCGAACTCGACGGAGCTCGGGACCCTGTACACCGTGGAGGGCATGCAGGAACTGACACAGACGGCCAAGTCAAAAGGACTCGCGACTCATCTCGACGGGGCCCGGCTGGCGAATGCCGTCGCGGCCGGCTTCGATCATCGACGTATCCGCCACTTGGACATCGACCTGCTCGTGATCGGCGGCGCAAAGCTCGGCATGCCGCCGAGCGAGGCCATCGTGGTGTTCGATAGAAAGTTGGCTGCGAGATTCGATGCGCGGCTGAAACAGTGCGGCCACATACCCTCCAAGGGACGGTTCATCGCCGCACCTTGGCTGGGGATGTTGCTAAACGGCCGCTGGATCGAATACGCCGCACACGCGAACGCGATGGCGCGCCGGCTCGCCGCGCGGATGCCCTTCGAGATCCGCTACCCGGTGCAGACCAACTCAATTTTCGTACGCATGGATCCGGCGACGCATACCCGGCTGCGCGAGAGGGGCTGGGTCGTGCATCGGATCGAGGAGGGCTCGGTGCGTTTCATGTGCTCCTGGGCGAGCACCGGCGAGGCCGTCGAGGAGCTTGCTCGCACGCTCGCGACGCTCGAGCCCGAAATCGACAAGCGGCAGCCTCCTATGCAACCATAAGTCATCGTTTATCGATTATGAACTGCCCGAACTCGCAGCACTGAGCATGACGCCCCCCTCCCCCCCTCCTCGCGCCTGACGGCGTCCGAGTTCGTGGCCGAAACGTTGCGACGGGAGATCCTGCGTGGCGATCTGTTGCCCGGGCAGGCACTCCTGCAGGACCACATCGCCGCCCGCTTCGATGTCAGCCAGAGCTCGGTCCGTGAGGCGATGCGGCGGCTCGAAGCCCTGGCACTCGTCACCTCGATCCGCAACCGCGGCACGTTCGTGTCGACGTTGACGACCGCGCAGGTGGAGGAGATGTATGACATCCGACTGGCGATCGAGCTTTTGGGGCTGCGAAACAACTTCGGCAAACTCACCAGCGAGCAGTTGGCCGAGGCCGGGAGTCTGATCGAGAGCATGGAGAAGGAGCCGGAGACGGCCTTCTTCATGGGCGAGTCGCACAAGAGATTCCATGCGATTTTCTATGCCAGCGCCGAACGCACGCTGGGCAACGACATCCTGCAGAACATCTACGGCAACCTGACGCGGTTGTGGGTCGACTTCATCCGGAAAAAGCCCAGTCTGGCGCGCCGCTACGAGGAGGAGTCCGGGAGCGAACATCGCGAGCTGCTGGATGCGGTAAAAGCACGCAACCTGAGCAAGGCCGAGACGATACTGGCACGACACGTCAACAGGGCACGGGATCAGTTGATGTCGCACCTGCGGCAGGTCGACGCGCATGCTGCGGCGCCGCGTGACGCCGCAGCTTCAGGCACGAATCGCCCGAAAGCCGCGGCTGAAACCGCGCGGCAACGTCGACGGGTGGCGCGACCGCGCGCCTGATCCGCGCGCGGGTCGCGGCGGTGGCCAAAAACAGCACAGCGGCGATCAGCCTTCCCGCTTAAGGCCCCGGCCATTCGACATCGTCAAACCCGTACACGACACCGGGGAAGCGCCCCAACAACCCGCGCACCTCCGCGGCAATCGCGGCTGCCGCGGATCCGTCCACGGCGTCGAAGGCGCGTCGGACGAGTCCCGCCACCTCAATCATCTCCGGCTCCCGCATGCCGAGCCGGGTAATTTCGTGCACACCGATGCGCGCGCCGGTGCGCCGGTTTTTCGCGACGTCGCCATTGAGCGCGCAATCGGGTATGAGAATGTTCGCGGCCTGGCAGCGCCATTCGAATGTGGCGGCCTGCGCTCCCAACTCCAGAATCACCTGATGCGTCTGGGTGTGCACACCGCCGCGGTCGATCACTGAAAACCCCTTGTTCGCCAGGGCCGTGGCCAGGGCCTGTGCGTTGCGCACCATCTGGGTGGCGAGCTCGGGGCCGAAGCGCTGCAATTCCGCCAGCGTCAGAGCCAGCGCGGCGTACTTGTTCTGATCACGTGTTTGCAGCAGCCCCGGGAAGGTCAGGCGCATGATCCGCGATGCGATAGACGCATCGTTGGTCAACACCAGCCCGCCAACCGGTCCGCCCATCACTTTGTGGGTGCTCACCGTAACCAGGTGCGCCCCCTCCTGCAACGGTCGTTGGAACTGGCCGGCGGAAATGAGAAGCCCGAGGTGGGCTGCATCATAAAGAAGAATCGCCCCAACGCTGTCGGCAATCTCGCGCAGGGCGCGCAGCGGGTACGGGAACAGGACCTTGCCCCCGCCGATCACAATCATCTTCGGCTTCACCTGCCGCGCAAGCGTTGCGACCTGCTCGGGATCGATCTCAAAAGTGCGGCTCGAGCCGGGGATCGTGACCACCCGGGCTTTCGACAGGCCCGCGGGACCCTCGGGCTGATAGGCATAGTTGCCGCCACCCTCCAGGCTCTGAACGAGCATCGAATCACCCGGCTCGAGTAGCGCGAAGAACGCCGCGGCGTTCGCCATCGACGTGCTGGTCGGACGCCACTCGACGAAGCGCGCGCCGAACTGACTACGCGCCAGCGCAACGATCGTCGCCTCGATCTCATCGATGAAGGCGGTCTGCCGGTAGTGAGGAAAGATCTTGTCGCCCGGCAGCCCCTCGGTGACACGGGTCGCCATATCGCTGTCGAGCAGGCGACGGCTGCCACGTGACATGAGACCTTCCGCGGGATTCATATTCAAACACTCGCCGGCCCGCCAGCTTTCGTGAGCGTTCGTCAGCGCAATGACGCGCGCGGCGATCGCGTGCGGCGTGAGTCTTGCGACCCGCGCCGCGACCTCCTCCAGGTAGCTTTCCGACTTGGGCGTAAACACCGATGCTGGCAATCGAAGACCCCTCACGGCGAGCAGCGCCCGCCGGCTTTTAGAACTTCATTGTGGCGCCGACGAACAGCTCGCGGTCGATGTCGTAGGTGCCCGGGAAAGTATTGGAAAAACCGAATATGGAAGCGGTTGCAATCGTGCGCGAAACCAGCGGCGGCTCCTTGTCGAACAGGTTGTTGATGCCAGCCCGCAGTGACAGCGACGAGTTGACCTGCCACGTGCCCGCGAGGTCGAAATAGGAATAGGCTGCCAGGCGGTGATCGGGCGGGTCGGTCTGGGTGCCGGAGAATCGGTCGGAATCGAGAACCACGCTGCTGATGAAGCGCCAGCGCAACGACAGCGTCAGCGGCGTCACCGGCGACCAGATGCCACGGACCGAGGTGCGCCAGTTGGGAATCGGCTGGCCGCACGTGAGGCCGTAGGCGCCGGCACACTGGTAGGTCGGCAACTGCACGCTCGACTGCTGCTCATAGCCACAACTTCGTGTGGCATACGCGCTACACATGGAGCGACCGCAGAGGCAGCGCGCCGCTGCGCATGCAGCTGCTGCGCTTTCATCTCTCCACAGGCCTGGTCTCGCTGTTGAGTAACCTGGTGCTGATGCGGGCTGCTGGTTGCGTCCGCGCATCTGCCGGTGCTGGCGGCGAACCTGCTGGCGATCATCTGCTGCGGCGCACTCAACTATTGCGT